>UBTA01000028.1 GCA_900468065.1 Hyphomicrobiales bacterium
GTTGGTGAGCGGTTTATAGGCGACACACCCGAAACAAGTCAACACAGAGTTTGAAAGAAAATGAAGTTTCTTATAAGATGCTGTTATCTTTAGTGTATTTCGAATTCACCGAAAACACACCCCAGAATCCACCAAATCACACCAAATCCACAAACCGGAATGTTGTCCAAATGGTCAAAATCACGAATGCGGCATCGACGAGGTAAAAGGCGCCCTAAAGCGCCGTCACACTATGGCTCACCTTGAACTTGCGCTTCTCCAGTTCAGGGAAGAAATCCGCCGCTGTAAAGTACTCCTCCGGCGCCCAGACACCGGGCCGCTTCGGATTCTTCAAGACCAGCTGGGCTGCGATCGAGGCGCTCATCGACGTGCCGGCATCGACATAGGGCGCATACATCTCATCCGGCGTGACGATCACCTCGTAGCGGACCTCGACCGGCTTGCCATTCTTCAGGCCCCGGCCGATGGCAAAATGGATCTCGGAACTTTCCTGTTGCGGAATGCGGTGCGGGTTGCGCGCAATATTGCGCTGAATGACCGCGTTGAGCACATCCAGCGGCTTGACCGACACGCCGCCGACCTCGACAGGATCATTGAAATCGCCGAATCCTGCCTTCACCAGACCGACCCACGCCTCATGCTCGCGGTGCGGCAGATGCAGTTTCCAGGTGAACTCCTGAATGCCCTTATCGCGAATGCCATCGGCGAGCGGCACGGTCAGCTGTTCGGAATGCGGCGAATACATGAATTCGCAGCGCCCCCACGGTTCCGGCAGGTCGAGCACTTCCCTGCCCGTCATCGGCGCGCATTCGACATGCTTGCCACCAAAGAACTGCGTACTGGGATGGGCGTATTCGGCGAGCACCGTCGAAACACTGTAGGGCGGCATCAGGATCGGGTTTTCATCGCCGGTCAGTTCGGCCGCCCAATAGAGGTTGATCTTCTCGATCGTATCGAGCTCGTCGGCCACCGCCCGGCAGATGACGTTGGACATACCGGGATCGGCACCGACGCCGACCACGGCGGTGACGCCCGCCGCCTTGAACCGCTCATGTTCGGCGATCTGCTTGACGGTGAACGTGCCGAGCCCGCCAAGATCCATATAGGCGACCTCGGCTGATAGTGCCGCCTCGAAGATGGTCATCTGGAAACCCAAGAGGGTGGGCACGCAGTTGATGCAGAGATCGGCCCCTTCGATCGCTTCCGCCAGCCGGGCCGGATCGGTGACATCGAGATCGAACAGCTGAAGCCGCGGATCGCCCAGATCGGCAACAAGGCTTTCCATACGCTCGCGCGACGTATCGCAGATGCGGATCGCCGCGATATCGACGATGGCGCGGTCGGAAACCAGGTCGCGGACGATACCGGCGCCCATCAGGCCGGCGCCACCCAGAATGGAGATTTTCATGTGCTAAGCGTCCTTTTCGAATTCTTGCCCCGTGGGCATCAATGTCTTCAGAGAGCGAAGCCCCCTCATCCGGTGCTTTGCGCCACCTTCTCCCCGCTGGGGAGAAGGTGCCTCTCAGACGTGCTTGCGCCCGCCTTCTTCGTAAAACCAGCTGTCGGGATAGGGGTACCACCACGCGTGAATGACCGGCTTGTGGTCGATGATGACCATTTTCGAGCGGCGGAAGGCATCGAGCCCCTGGCGGCCGAGTTCGCGGCCCATGCCGGATGCCTTCCAGCCGCCGAAGGGTAGCGCATCATTGTCGATCATCGGGTTGTTGACCCAGACCATGCCGGATTCCAGCCGCTCAGCCGCCTCCATCGCCTCCTCCAGGCTGGTGGTAAACACCGAAGCGCCGAGACCGAAGGGGCTGTCATTGGCAAGGCGAACCGCTTCGTCGAAATCCGCGACGCGGGCGACGGCGGCGACCGGACCGAAACATTCCTCCTGCATGATCGCCATATCCGGCGTGCAGCCAGTCAGGATGGTCGGTTCATAGAACCAGCCGACCGGCTCGCTTTCCGGGATTTTGCCGCCGAGAACAACGGTTGCGCCTTTGGCCCTGGCATCCTCGACAAGCCGCATCACTTTTTTGCGCGCGGCTTCGCTGACCAGCGGACCGATCTCGGCTCTGGTCAGGCCGTTACCGACACGCAGGCGGCGGGCTTGCGCAACAAATTTCTCGATGAACGCATCGTGGACGCCATCGACCACGAATAAACGTTCCGCCGACGTGCAAACCTGGCCGGAGAGATGGAATGCGGCGGTCACCGCACCGGCGGCGGCGACGTCGAGCGGCGCGTGCGCGGTGATGATCATCGGATCGCTGCCGCCCGCCTCGATCACCGCCGGCTTCATCTGGCCGGCGGCCGCCGAGGCCACGGCCCGGCCGGCGGCGACCGAACCGGTGAAGGCGACGGCGTGGGTAAGCGGCGAGGCAATCAGATATTGCCCGACCTCGGCACCACCCGGTACGCAGGCGATCAACCCCTCCGGCAAGGCCTCGAAGACAGTCATGAATTCCAGCGTCGACAAGGTTGTCGCCAGCGCCGGCTTGATGATGCAGGCATTGCCCGACGCCAGCGACGCCGCCACCGTCCAGCACATTAACAGGATCGGGAAATTGAACGGCATGATGTGGACGCTGGTACCGAGCGCTTCATAGCGGGCATATTGGAACGACCCGGCCTGCGTCGTGCCCGCCACCTTGCCCGCCTCGTCGCGGGCCATTTCGGCGAAATAACGGAAGACGCCGGCGCAATTGGCAACCTCGCCGATCGCTTCCGGATAGGGTTTGCCCATCTCGCGCGACATCAGTTCGGCGCAGGTCCGCATGTCGGTCGCCTCAATCCGGTTGGCGATCCGGTGCAGAATGGTGGCGCGGCTCTTGGCGTCGAGACGTTTCCACTCCGCCTGCGCCCGCTTGGCCGCAAACAGCACAGCATCAAGTTCGGCAACCGTCGCTTCGGCAAACATGCCCTCGTTTCCAAGCGTCGCGGGGTTGACCACCGCGTGACGCACGCCCGTCGCCTTGATGTAGTCCGGGTGCCGGTAGAAAACGGGCTCGGCTGGATTGAACATGGTGTTTTCCTTGTCGCTCAATGTCGAGAGGTGAAGTCCCCTCACCCTGCCCTCTCCCCGGGTGGGGAGAGGAAGAACTGAATTCGCCGCCCCCTCTTCTCCCCATCGGCGAGAAGGTGCCCGAAGGGCGGATGAGGGGGTCTGCCGCTAACGCGATCTGCCCCCCCAAAACCTCAGCGGATCATGTAAACCTTCTTGATCGTCTCATGGACGGTGCAGACGCCCTTCCAGTCCTGCGGGAAGAACGCAGCCGTATCCGGGGTGATCTCGATCACTTCGCCGCTTTCATGCACATAGGTGCAGCGGCCTTCGAGGAAGTGGCAGAACTCGTCGCGCGTCACGTGGCAATCCCACTTGCCGGGCGTGCAGACCCAGAGCCCGCATTCGGACTGGCCGTTCGGCCCCTTGTGGATCAGCTTGCCGGACGTGCGGCTTTCCCCCTCGATCATCGTCGAGATGACGCCCCAGTCCTTGAGGTCGGTTTCGTCGAGCGGCTTGCGCATCAGTGGCGTGGCGGTCATGGCGTATTTCCTTTCGTCTTTTCTTTGGAAAGCGGCCGCGTTTGGAGAAACGCGAATGAGCCGCTGCAGTAGTGCCAAGTCCGGCCAGTCAGACCAGCATGTAGATATTGCGTATGGTCTCGATCACGTGGCACTCGCCGGTCCAGCCGCCGGGAAACATCACCACGGTTCCCGCCTCGACCTCGATCACCTCCCCATCATCGGAGCGATAGACGGCACGGCCGGCGACGAAATGGCAGAACTCGTCGCGCGGAATCGACAGCCGCCAGCGGCCGGGCGTGCAGACCCAGATGCCGGATTCCGGCTGGTTGCTCGGCCCCTTGTGCACGAGCCGGCCAGTCGATTTCGACTGCCCCTCGACACTATCGGGCTGCAGGCCCCAGTCGACGAGATCGTCAGTGGTGGTGGCGTTGTAGATATGGGGGGCAGAGGATGACTTGGATTCAACCATGGAGATACCCCCCTCTGTAGGCGACGCCGACATCTCCCCCACAAGGGGGGAGATTACCATGAGGCTCGAAATCGATAAGGGAAAAGAATAATCTTCCTCCTTGTGGGGGAGATGTCAGCAAAGCTGCCAGAGGGGGGTACCCGCGCACCGTCGAAACTTGCCCTGCCTCACCCATCGAACTTCCCCGTCATCGCCAACTGATCAAGAATGGCGGCCGCCTTTTTCGGTCCGTTCTGCGACTGCATATGGGCGCTGGTCGCTGCCAGTTTCGCCCTCATCTTCGGGTCGTTGATGCAGCCGTCGAGCTTGGCGGCCAGTTCCTCGTCCGTCCAGTCGTAGCGTAGCATCTTGAAACCGTGGCCGGTTTCATCGACCCGCGTCGCATTGTCGTGGCCATCCCAGACATAGGGCATGATGATTGCCGGCTTGCCGAAATACAGGCACTCGGTGAACGAGTTGTTGCCGCCGTGATGGATGGCCGCATCGATCTGCGGAATGACGGACGGCTGCGGGAACCAGCTGTCGACAATGATATTACCAGGCAGGCCACTATACTGCTCCTTATAGTCTCCGACATTGACAAGCGCGCGATAGGGCAGTTTTCCAATTGTGGTGATCAGCCGTTTCAGAAGATCGGTATCGCCGGCACCAAGACTGCCGAATGATATATAAAGAAGAGGCTTGTCGTTGTTCTCGGCAAAGACCGGGACGTCATAGGGCTTTTCCTTGCGCACGCAGCCTTCGAGATATTGGAACTGTTTCGGATCGAGCGGATGTTCACGGTCGAACTTCACCGATTCCGGATAGAGCAGCAGGTTCATGAAGGGCGATGCCTCGAAGAACTGGCCGATCGGATAGGCCTCCTCCCCGGTCGAGGCGAGGAAGGTGTTGAAATCGTCGTGGATCGGTTTGATCACCGCGTTGAACTTTTCGCGGTATGCCGCATGACCGGCCAGATCGTCCTGGCGGCAACCGGACAGATGCGGCGGGATGTTGTCGTCCTCAATTTCGTTTTCCGAGCAGGAGATGATCCGCACCCAAGGCTTGCCGAACTGCTTGATGGCCGGAAACAGGATGACGTTATCAACGCAGATCAGGTCCGGCTTGATCCTGGCGAGCACGCCCGGCAAATCCTTCTGCGCCCACTTGGCACTGTCGACGATCGCCTCCCAGCAGTCGCGCACGTAATTGCCGATCTGGTCGTAGGGGCTTTTGCGGAAATTCGGGATATGGCCGTTGATAAAGTCCTCCCAGAATTTCGCCATCTGCTCCGGCGGCATCGGCGCCGAAAGGTTCACCGGATAGGCCTCGAACCCATAGCCCTTGTAGACATCGACGAAACCGGGGTCAGACAGGAAGACGGCCTTGTGGCCAAGCGCCTCGACAGCCTGCGCGATACCGACGGAATTGAGCGCCGGGCCGAAGGCCGCTTCCGGAAAGAATGCAATCGTCTTGGACATCAGTTCCCTCTTATTTTCTTTAGTCCTGGAAAATCCGGCAGGCTGCAGCGTCGAACCCAAGCGTTACTGCAGCACCCGTCTGCACAACGGCTGCCCCGCTTGCTGCCACGCGAACCTGAAGGGGCACCGCCGACAGAGCCGTCTTGACGTAGAGTTGCCGGTCGAGACCGTGATAGGCGGCATCGACCACGGTTCCGGCGATCCCTGAGCCCGACGGTTTCAGGGTGATGTTCTCCGGCCGGACTGCCAGCACCGCTTTGGCATTGCTTTTCAGGCCTGCGGTATCGCAGGCCAGCGTTTCGCCCGCGGCGCGGAAAATCGCATCATCGCCGATCTCGCCCTCGATGAAATTCATCACACCGATAAAGCCTGCAACGAAGCGGTTGGCCGGCCGCTCATAGACTTCCTCCGGCGTACCGCATTGCAGGATGCAACCATCCTTCAGCACGGCGACGCGATCGGCCATGACCAGCGCTTCCTCCTGATCGTGCGTGACGATGATGAAGGTGATGCCCACCTCATGCTGCAGCCGCTTCAATTCGAGCTGCATCTTCTCGCGCAGCTTCTTGTCGAGTGCGCCGAGCGGCTCATCGAGCAAAAGCACCTTCGGCCGTTTGATCAGCGCGCGGGCGAGAGCAACACGCTGTTTCTGGCCGCCGGAAAGCTCGGCCGGTTTGCGCTCGGCCAGTGCCTGCAGGTCCGTCGTCTTCAACATCTCCTCGACGCGCGCTGAAATTTCCGGCTTGGCGAGCCGTTCCATTTCGAGGCCGTAAGCCAGGTTCTGCCGAACCGTCATATGCGGAAACAGGGCGTAGGACTGGAACATCAGGTTGAGCGGCCGCTTTTCCGGCGCCTGCCCGGTGATATCGTTCCCTGCCAGCCGGATGCGGCCTTCGTCCGGCACTTCGAACCCGGCGATCATCCGCAACAACGTCGTCTTGCCGCAGCCGGACGGGCCGAGCAGCGCGAAAAATTCGTTCTCTCTTATATCCAGCGACAGGCCGTTGACCGCGATGGTCTTGCCGAAGCGTTTGACGACATTATCGACCGCCAGAACCGGGGCTTTGAAAGAAGTGTTCATCGGGTCATCTGTTCTTTGTTCAGCCATTGCGAAAGGAGAAGGGCGGCGGCGCTGACGCCCATGACGATGGTGGCGAGCGCATTGATTTCCGGCGTCACGCCGAAACGGATCATCGAATAGATCTGCATCGGTAAAGTGATAGAGGAGCGCCCGGCACCCGAGGTGAAGAAGGCAATGATGAATTCATCGACCGACAGGGTGAAGGCGAGCAGCGCACCGGCGATGATGGCCGGCAGCAGAACCGGAAAGGTGATCCGCCAGAAGGTGGTGAACGGCGAGGCTCCCAGATCGCGGGATGCTTCGACAATCGAGAAGTCGAAATTCTTCAAGCGGGCGCGCACCACCGAACAGACGAAGGCGAGATCGAAGATCACGTGGCTGATGATGATCGTCGGGAGGCCCATCGTCACATTCAGGCGCGAAAACAGGGTGAGCAGTGCCACGGCCAGAACGATATCGGGAATGACCATCGGCGCGAACGCCAGCGCTTCGAGAGCCGTGCTCTTGCGCTTGCGCGTTTCCATGCCGATCGCCAGCATGGTGCCGAGAACGGTAGCGATCAGCGTGGCGAAGATCGCCACGACCAGCGTGTTCCAGGCGGCATGCAGGATATCGCTGTTGTTGGCGAGCGAGACGTACCAGCGCAGCGAAAAGCCCGACCAAGTCGTCGGCAGGCCGCTGGCGTTGAACGACAACAGCACGAGAACCGCGATCGGCAGATAGAGGAAGCCGAAAACCAGCACGAGTATGGTCAGTCCGGTCAGTTTGGTGCGCAGGGCATCAGCCATTGGCCGTCTCCTGCTTTTCGCCGCTGAACCGCGCCGAAGCGCGCGCCTGCAGAAGCAGCAACCCGATCATGATGGCGATCAGCACCATGCCGAGTGCGGCACCAAACGGCCAGTCATTGGCGGTAAGGAACTGGTCATAAACGAGATTGCCGATCATCTGGAACCGGCCTCCACCGAGCAGCGCCGGGGTGACGAAATTGCCGATCGACAGCACGAAGACGAACACGCCACCGGCAGCCACGCCAGGCATGGTCAGCGGCAGGGTCACACGGAAGAATGTCCGCACCCGCGACGCACCGAGATCGCGAGAGGCTTCGATCAGTTCGCCGTTCAGCCGCGACAGGCTGGAATAGATGGCGAGGATGACGAAGGGCAGATAGTTATAGACGAGGCCGGTGATCACGGCGCCCTCACTATAGAGCAGAGCCAGCGGCTCGCCCTCGTAACCGAACCAGCGCAGCAGATTGTTGATCAGGCCCTCGCGGTTCAAGAGCACGATCCAGGCATAGGTGCGGATCAGGTAATTGCTCCAGAATGGCAGGACGGCAAAGAACAGCAGCAATGGTTGCGTCCGCTTCGGCGCCAGACAGATGGAATAGGCGGCCGGATAGGCGATCAGGATCGCCAGCAATGTGGCAAGCCCCGCGATGCGCACCGATGTCAGAAAGATCTTTGCATAAAGCGGATCGATAACGCGCTGAAAATTCTCCGCCGTCAGCGTGTATTCGATGCCGCCGTAGAGCCCGCGCGTCAAGAACGCGTAGGCGAGAATGATCAGGCACGGAACGACCATGAACAGGACGAGCCACGCGACGGCAGGCAGAGCCATGAGATTGGAACGAACCGTCTGCGAGGACAAGAAAAGACTCCGGGTTTGAATGGCCGCGCTCTTAAATGAGCCATGAGTGCGGGGCTGCTTGGCTTGCTTCCTCTTCTCCCCAGCGGGGAGAAGTGTCGAGCGAATGCAAGGCGATGAGGGGGTCTTTCCGCAAACTCTAATTCTGCCACACCGCCCCCTCCTCCGCCCTTCGGGCACCTTCTCCCCGGGGAGAAGAGGAGATCGCCTTAATTCGCCGCCTTGATCTCGCTCACCGCACGCGAATATTCGCGCTGGGCTTCGCCGAGGTCCTGGAGTTCCTCGTACTTCACCAATGTTTCCGGCGAGACGCCCATGGTCGGGTATTTCTTGATCAGCTCCGGATCGAGGCTTTCCATGGCCGGCTTGTTCGGCACCTCGTAGAAGATATTGGACGCGGCCCAGGCGTGATTCTTGGCCTCGAGGATGAAGTCGAGGAACTTCATCGCCGCTTCCTTGTGCTCGGAATTCTTCATCACGACCATGGTATCGATCCAAAGGTCGGAGCCTTCCTTCGGCACAACGAACTTGATCTTGTCGTTCTCGGCAATGCCGTAATTGCACCAGCCGTCCCAGGCCTGAACCAGCGAAGCTTCACCGGAGACGAGCTTGGAGAAGAAAGTCGTGTCGTCATAGGCGAGCAACGTCTTCTTCGCTTCAATCAAAAGGTTCTTGGCCTCTTCGATCTTGGCCGGGTCTTTCTCGTTGACAGAATAGCCTTTCAGAAGCAGGGCCGGTGCCATCAGCCAGCGGTCGGTCGAGAGCATGGTAATCTTGCCCTTCAGCGCTTCCGGCGGATTGAGCAGATAGGACCAGCTGTCCGGCGTCCCTTCGACCAGATCGGAGCGGTAGCAGAGGCCCGTGGTGCCCCAGGCATAAGGAATGGCATAGGTATTGCCCGGATCGAAGGCCAGCTTGGTCGCCTGCGGATAAAGGTTCTTGAGGTTCGGCACCTTCTCAGGCCCAAGCGGCTCAAGCAGACCCTGGCCGTTGAGGATATGGGCGAACGGCGAGGAGACGAACACGACGTCGTAGCCTTTGCCCTGGCCCGCCATCAGCTTGCCCATGATCTCTTCATTGGTGGCGTGGTTGACCACCTCGATCGTCAGCCCGGTCGCCGCCTTGAAGGTCTCGGCGATGTCCGGTGCCATGTATCCGGCCCAGTTGGAAATTACCAGATCGGCCGATAGCGCCGTTCCGGACGAAAGGATCATGGCTGTCGCTGCGAGACCGGCCAGGCGCAATTTCACTGACGTTTTCAAGGGTAGTCTCCCGTTGCTGGCGCAGCCCGGATGCCAAGCAGATCTTTGGCCATAACCGCATGCGCAAATACATCATCCCGGAAGGTATCGCGGTAATACGCGATGCCTCACCCAAGGGTTCAACCTCTGTTCCCAAAGCGGCGCGCCGGTTATCCGGTCTATGTCTCGCTTCGTCAGGCAGTATTATTTATAAAAAAAATACGTCAATACGAAATCGTACCGGCGACGAAAATTTAACAAACGCTCTTGCAGACCCTTTGTAGAAGATGCAGCATGCGCTTTACTCTATGGCATTCAAAGGTACGGGCGATGCAAGCAGAGGCGAAAAAGGTCAATCATCGCCATGTTGAACTGGCGCAAAAAATACTCGACATCGCCACAGAACGCGGCATGAGCCGTGGCGAACGGCTGCCGGAACAGGCGCTTGCCTCCCGCTGCAACGTTTCGCGCACCCCGATCCGCAAAGCTCTGCAGTTTCTGGCCGAAAAGTCGATCGTCACGGCCGAGGCCGAGGGCGGTTATCTGCTTGCCATCGATCCCGCGTCGTTCCCCGGTTTTGAGGACACAGCACAACCGGCCGAGGAAACCGAGCTTTACAACGCCATCCTGCGCGACGTCTCGGCCGGACGCATCAGCGATTCCCAGACCGTTGCCAGCCTGCAGCGACGCTACGATGCATCGCGCAACGCGGTTCAAAACGCGCTGACGCGGCTGGCCGAGGACAATCTGGCGGAACGCGCGGCAGGCCAGCAATGGCTGATCAAGCAATTCGCCATCAGCGGCGATGCCGTTGCCAAGAGTTTCGAATACCGCCTGTCGTGCGAACCGCTTGCGCTCACCATGCCCGGCTTCCGCCGCGACGCTGCGGCAATCACCTCGCTCCGGCAATCGATGGAGATTTTGCGCTCGATGACGGAGAGCGGTTTTGACCAAAAGCTGTTCGAACGCACCGATTTCGACTTTCACATGCTGATTGCCAAAAGCTGCGGCAATCCCTTCATGTCGGAGGCGCTTTCAAGCCACCACCGCCGCCGCCGTTCCAGCCAGCCGCCGGTGCATGTCAACGCCTTCCGGCTAATGCAGTCCAACATGGAGCATATCCAGATGCTGGAACAGATCGAGCGCGGCCAGCTTGAGCTTGCGGCCGACCTGATGCGCGTGCATATCCAGCTTTCCCATTCGCAGCGGCCACGCCTTGCCGGGCGCGGCGTTCCGCCTGTCTTCAAGATCGTGGGCTAGATATTTGGTGCACGCATGAGCCAGCCCAAGGTGATCGCCTTTTTCCCGGAAGCCAGTTACGGCGCAGCACTCAACTGTGTCGGCATCGCCCAGGAACTGCGCCGGCTCGGTGCCCGCCCGGTCTTCATCTGCCACCCCGGATTTCGCGGCGTCTTCAGCGAATATGGCTTTCCCGAATATTTGCTGCAGTCAGCCGGAACGGAAAGCCAGACCGACTGGACCGACTTCATCAACCGGCATCAGGACGCTTTTCGCCAAACGCCGCTGGAGCAGGTGAAAAGTTATGTCGCCCCGACCTGGGAGGCGATCGTCGATACGGCAATTGCAGCGGAAGAACCGCTGCGCCAGTTGCTGGCGCAACTCAAACCGGCGGCCATCGTGCTCGATAATGTGGTGATGTTTCCAGCGATCGCCAATGCCGGCGTCCCGTGGGTCAGGGTCGTCTCCTGCGCCGAGACGGAGCTGCCCGATCCGCTGGTTCCGCCCTATCTCTCCGGCTGCGGCGGCAAGCCCGGCGCGGACTGGTCGGCGTTTTCACGCGCCTATGCCAAGGCGGTGGCGCCAGCGCAGAAACGTATGAATGCGTTCCTCGCCGAATGCGGCCTCAACCCGCTGCCACCAAGCGAATTCCTGGAAAACTCGCCATATCTCAACCTGCTTCTCTCCCCGGACGCCGTGCGCTTCGAGCGCCAAAACCCTCTCGATCCGAAACGATTTGTCTATCTCGATGGCTGCGTCCGGCAGGAAGCGCCCTATACGCTGCCGCATTTTGCTTCGCATCAGGAGGCACCGCTGGTGCTGGCGAGCTTCGGCAGTCTCGGCGCCATGGACGTCTCGATGATCAAGCGGATGATCGGTGTCTTCGAAACGCTGCCCTACCGCTTCATCGTCAATGTCGGGCCATGGCGTGACGAGTATAGCCGCATCCCCGACAACGTCTTCCTCGAAAGCTGGTTTCCGCAACCTTCCATCGTTGAACAGTCTCGCCTATTCATCCATCACGGCGGCAATAACAGCTTTTGCGAAGCGCTCTATTTCGGCGTGCCATCGCTGGTCATGCCGTTCTGCTGGGATGGCCACGACAACGCCCGCCGCGCCGAGGATGTCGGCGTCGGCAAGAGGATCGACCGTTACCGCTGGACGGACGGCGAGCTGGCCGCAACGATCACCGGCCTGCTCGACAATTCTACGCTGAACGATACACTTGCGGCCAATTCCGCGACGATGAAAAAGGCTGCCGGCGTGACGGTGGCCGCCAAGGCGATATTGGATCTGATTTAAAGAAGGACGCCAGCATGCAGGACAGGCTTTATATCGACGGTGCGTGGGTAAGGCCTGAGAAGGGCGGCACGCTGGATGTCATCGATCCCGCCACAGAACAGGTCATTCACAAGGCCCCGGCCGGCACCAGCGGCGATATCGACAAGGCCGTCAAGGCTGCCCGCTATGCCTTCGATTCCGGCCCCTGGCCGAAATTCACCGGCACCCAGCGCGCCGTCTATCTGCGCGCCATTGCCGCCAAGGTCACCGAAAAACGGGAATTCCTCGCCAGGCTCGAAGTGACCGACAACGGCAAGCCCCTGCCGGAAGCGCTCTGGGATATCGACGATGTCGCCGGATGCTTCAACTATTATGCCACTCTGGCGGAAGAACTCGACCAACACCCGGAAGAGACCATCCCGCTCAGTGAGCCGCGGTTTTCCTCAAGGGTGGTGCGCGAACCGCTGGGGGTCGTCGGTGCCATCACGCCGTGGAACTACCCGCTGCTGATGGTCTCCTGGAAAGTAGCACCGGCCCTGGCCGCCGGTTGCACCATCGTGCTGAAACCCTCGGAACTGACGCCGCTCACCGCGCTCGAACTCGGCATCATTGCAGAGGAAGTCGATCTTCCGGCCGGCGTGCTCAACATCGTCACCGGCACCGGGATGCAGGCCGGCGAACCGCTGACCGAACATCCGCTGGTCGACAAGCTCGCCTTTACGGGCTCGGTCTCCACCGGCCGCAAGGTGATGATGGCCGGCGCGCAGGACATCAAGACGGTCAGCCTCGAATTGGGCGGCAAATCGCCCTTCGTCATCTTCGCTGATAGCGATATCGAAAAAGCCGTTGAATGGATCATGTTCGGCATCTTCTGGAACCAGGGCCAGGTCTGTTCGGCAACCTCGCGTGTGCTGGTCGAGGCCGGGATTTACGATGCCGTCGTTTCGCGCCTGTGCGAGGAAGCGGCCAGGATCAAGATCGGCAACGGCATGGAGGACGGCACCCTGCTCGGGCCGATCGTCTCGAAGGGCCAGTATGACAAGATCACCTCGGCAATCGACCGCGCCCGCATCGATGGCGCCACGGTCGCCTATGGCGGCGGCCGTCCGGTTGGCCTCAACAGCGGCTATTTCCTGGAACCGACAGTGCTGACGGAGATAAGCGAAGACAGCTATGTCTGGAAGGAAGAAATTTTCGGCCCGGTCGTCTGCGTGAAGCCGTTCAAGGACGAGGATGATGCCATCCGCATGGCCAATGACAGCCGCTTTGGGCTCGCCGCCGCCGTGATGTCGAAGGACGTGATCCGCGCCGAACGCGTCGCCGAAGCCTTTCGCGCCGGTATCGTCTGGGTCAACTGCTCGCAGCCGACCTTCGTCGAGGCCCCGTGGGGCGGCTACAAACAATCCGGCATCGGCCGCGAACTCGGCCATTGGGGACTGTCGAACTATCTGGAAACCAAGCAGATCACCCGTTTCAACAGCGACGAGCCTTGGGGCTGGTATATCAAGGAATGAGGCGTACCCGGATACGGACGCTCTTCAATCAGGGCAGGACAATCATGTCCTGCCCTTTACGATTTAAGATCATCGGCAACTGACGTCAGTAAGGCGAAATGCACTGACGGCGGCGGCCGTTATACGGCTGGAATGTATTGTCATAGGCTCTGTACGAGCGATATCGCGCATAGCACCAATCGGCATGCGAACCGCCGGTGCGATAATAGCGGCGCTCACCGCCGTAATATCTGGGCTGTGCTAAGAGCCCACCGATGATCGCGCCTGCAGCCAGGCCGCCAAACGCCGCGCCGAAGTTGTCGTCATAGCCACGGTCGTAGCGTCGATGGTTATAGTAGCCGCCGTTGCGATAGCCGCCGCCATTGCGATAGTAACCACCGTTGCGATAGTTGCGCCTGATGTAAGGGCCGCGGTTGCCGCCATAGCGGCCTATACCCCAGGAACTGCGGTATGATTCGACCTGTTGAACATCCGAAACTTGAGGCCTCGGCCGTTCGATGGATGGGAATGCCTGGGCCGGCACAACGCTCGAAAAGGCCGTGGCCAGCGACAGACCGATGATTGCAAACATTTTCATGTGAGTCACCATTTTACCTTTCAACCTATGAAACGCTTCAAACGACAGTTTTGTGCCCTGGTCGAATAAAAATAATCATTTTGTGATCGTTCCGTACACGATCAGCACCCTTTTTGAGCCATTCTTCAGGAAATTCGCTTAAATGTCCATTTGACCGTAAACTCGCCGCTGCGCTTCAGCTTTGTCTTGGTGCGCACCCGCACCGGACCACCAAGCGCAATCTCCGCATCTTCGAAAGCCTGACGCGCCTCCGCCATTGCCCGGTGATAGGCACTGTTGTCACGCTTCGGGCTATCGGCAATCGCCTTGAGAAGGGCAATCGTATCCAGCTTGTTTTCGGCCATGAATGGGGCAGGCTCCTTCTCGCCATGTCGAGGCTGCATTCGATCCTTGTCGCGACGACGAACACAGATGGTTTCAATACATCAACCTGTGCGACCTTCTCAATGCAAACATCCGGGCACCGGGCAGGACAGCGGATGCTGCCCCGCCCGGGTCGATTATCCCGGCATTTTCGGGCGGCCAAGCAAAGCCAACGCCGCGAGGACCACGGTTGCCATGACGGAGGAAAAGACCACGAGTGGCCATGCCGTATCGCCCTGCAAGGTGACCACCGCCAGCGTCCCGACAATGCCGACGATCAGGCTCTGGATGCAGAAATAGAAGGCGACCGCCGATCCGGCAATATCGTCAAAGCCTTTCAACGCTCCGTTGGCGGTCACCGAAACCGCAAAGACGATACCGATCGCCATCACCCACATCGGCACGATGAAGGTGAGGAAAGAGGCCGAACCGAAGATTTGGCCGATGCTCAACAGGAAAGCCCCCAGCAGCAGCATTGCCATGCCTCTCGCCAGACTGCCGGGAATTCCCCATTTCGCGACAAACTGCCAGGTAAAGCGCGTGGTGATGATCATCGCGCCCGCCGCAGTGGCGAATGCCAGACTGAACGTCACCTCCGAGAAACCCGCACCATCGATCAGGACACGAGGAGCGGTCGAGAAGAACACGAAAAACGTGCCCATCGCCGTGCTGAATCCGAGCGTATAGGTCCAGAACGCAAAGCTCTTGAAAAGAGGCAGGATCGAACGGCTTGAGTTTACAGCAACTGCCGGCCGCGTTTCGTGCCAGCCAAACCAGGCATTGACGAGCGCCAAAATCGCCATAGCGCCAAGAGCAGTGAAGATCGCGCGCCAGCCCAATCCATCGGCGATCAAGGCACCCGCAATCGGCCCAAAAGCCGGCACGAAGGACAGCATAGCGCTGAAAAGACTATAGATCACAGCGCTTTCCGGACGGTCCGCATAAACATCGCGAACGGTCGCAAACGTGGCCACCAGCGCCGCGGACGCCCCGGCGGCCTGAAGAAACCGGAAGACGATGAACAGGGTTGCCGTCGATGATGCCGCAAGGCAGAACGATGCAGAGGCGAACAGGGCCGCCCCGCCGATCAACACCGGGCGCCTGCCGATGCGATCGGAGAGCGGCCCGAACACGATCTGCCCAACGCCGAGCATGACCATGTAAAGGCTCAGTGTCAGCTGAATGACCGCCGGGCTGGTATTGAGAATCCCGGGCATGGCAGGCACGACCGGAAGATAGATATCCATCGCCAGAGAGGCCAGAATATCGAAGGGGGCCACCAGCAACAGCGTTGCTGGCAGGGAATAGGCCCAGACACGAGAGTTTGTAGGCATGGAAAAACATCCGCTCAAATGAGGTACATTTGGCGGCGTCTGCCTGTGAGCTTAAACTGAGATTGGTTCGACAGAACGCCGCAACAACATGAAGGGTTGTTGCGGCTTACTTATCTGCGGATTTTGCAGTCCCCATGCGGATACTCCATGATCCGAAATTCGATGAATGCCCTATATCAAAATCGGAGCGTGCAAACAATGGTACCGCAGATGTGGATAATTGTGCCACCGACTCCGCCCTCGGGGCCCGCACATGGTTCAATGTTGGTCACAGCCAGCGTCTGACCTCGCTAAATGCGAATATCCGGAAAGCGGCATGCGCTTGTTTTATCGGCGGGGAAAATATGCCACCAAGGCCGTCATGCGTTCGCAATCAAATCAGCGAGTATCAATGATCCCTTTTCGTGGACCCAATCCTGTCCGTTCCAACCTGTGCAGGATGGCGATCGTGTTGACAGCCGTTTCGCAGCTGGCGGCCTGCGCTTCGCGCCCGACGGATGCGGTTTTGCAGCCGGCAAGTGCCGCAGGCGGTGAAAGACAGATCACGATTTTAACGGCGACCGACAGAACGAAAGATGCGGATGGACAGGGCTTTGCAAGCGGCCGTGCCCTGTCGATGGCGTTCGAGACCTATTCGATCTCCATTCCCCCCACGCATCAGCCGTCGAAAATCGAATGGGCGAAGGGCAAGCCCAACGCGCAGCGTGACTTCGTGGTCACGAAGCGGACCACCATCGACCGGCCGGCGTTTTTGGCCCTGGCGGGAGTGCCGGCCGCCGACGGCTCGGTCGGCCTGTTCGTTCACGGCTATAATTACAGCTACCAGGAGGGCCTGTTCCGGCTGGCGCAGATCGCTGCGGACGCAAACACCGGTTCGACGCCTGTCCTGTTTTCGTGGCCGTCGGAAGCCACCGTGACCGGCTACGTGGCCGACAGGGACGCCGCTCTGTTTGCGCGGGACGACCTTGTGGCCCTCATCACCGGGATGTCGCGCCAACCCAAGGTGAAAAAGTTCATTCTGTTTGGGCACAGCATGGGCGGGTTCCTGATCATGGAAGCACTGCGCCAGCTGAAGCTTGAGGGACGTGGCGATGTGTTGGAAAAGCTTGTCGTCATCCTGGCCGCGCCCGACATCGATGCGGATGTCTTCCGCAAGCAACTAACGGTCATCGGACCGCTGAAGACACCGCTGACGCTCTTTGTGTCCAAGGATGACAAGGCGTTGAGGATTTCCAGCTTTCTCGGCGGCGAAAGACAGCGCGCCGGCAGACTGGATGTCGACGACCCGGTTGTCGAGGACGCGGCAGCGCGCTACGGCATCAAGGTTATCGACATCACCTCGGTCAAGGCGGACGACAGCCTTGGTCACGACCGCTACGCCAACCTCGCTGCCATCGGTCCCCAGCTCGTTTCTCTCGAGAACCGCGATGGGATCTCATCCAGACAGACCGGCGCCTTCGTTTTCGATGCCGCAGCTTCCGTGGTTTCCAGCCCGTTCCGGCTGGCGGGCAGGGTTATTGCGGGGCAATGACCTGACCCTGGCCCAACGGCGGGCGGCGGCGGCTTGAGCGAAACCGCCGCCTCCTATGAGCCGAAGGTTACTCGCTACTCCGCCGCTTCCGCCCTCGGGACCGGCACGTAGTTCAATATCGGCCCGAGCCAGCGCTCAACCTCGGTAACGGCCATGTCCTTGCGTTCGGCATAGTCTTCGACCTGATCGCGCTCAACCTTGGCGACGCCGAAATAATAGGCGTCGGGGTGACCGATATAGATGCCGGAGACAGAGGAGCCGGGCCACATGGCAAAGCTTTCGGTCAGCGTCACACCGATTTCATCCTCGGCCTTCAGCAAGTCGAACAACGTCGCCTTTTCGGTATGATCCGGCTGCGCCGGATAGCCGGGCGCCGGACGGATACCGTCATAGGGTTCGCTTGCCAATTCACCCGGTGCGAAGGTTTCATCGGCCGCATAGCCCCAGAGTTCCTTGCGGACATATTCGTGCATGCGCTCGGCAAAGGCTTCGGCAAAACGGTCGGCAAGCGCCTTGACCATGATAGACGAATAATCGTCATTGGCCCGCTCGAAGCGCTCGGCAATCGCCACTTCCTCGATACCAGCGGTGACGACGAAGCCGCCAAGGTAATCGTGCTTGCCGCTATCGACCGGGGCGACAAAATCCGACAGCGCCACATTCGGGCGCCCATCGCGCTTGGCGATCTGCTGGCGCAGCGTGAAGAAGGCGGCACGCTCGGTTGCCCGGGTTTCGTCGGTGAACAGCCGGATATCGTCTCCGACCACGCCGGCCGGCCAGAAGCCGACAACGGCCTTCGGCGCAAACCATTTTTCCGCAATCACCTTGGCCAGCATCGCCTGCGCATCGGCAAACAGCGCGCGCGCGGCTTCGCCCTGGCGTTCGTCGTCGAGGATCTTCGGATAGACACCCTTCATCTCCCAGGTCTGGAAGAACGGGGTCCAGTCGATATACTCAGCCAGTTCCGCAAGGTCCCAATTCTGGAAAACCCGCGTGCCGAGGAAAGACGGTGTCTTAGGCTGGTAGGCATCCCAATCGATCTTTTGCGCATTGGCGCGGGCCTTGGCGAGCGGCAGGCGCTGCTTTTCCAGCTCGTTGCGGGCATGCGCATCCGCGACTTTCTTGTATTCGGCCCGGACGGTGTCGATGTAGCCGCCCTTCATCTCCGGCGACAGCAGGCTGGAAACCACGCCAACGGCGCGGCTGGCGTCGGTGACATAGATAGCCTGGCCCTGATTGTAGCGCGGGTGGATCTTGACGGCGGTATGGACACGGCTGGTCGTCGCGCCGCCGATCAACAGCGGGATATTGAACCCTTCCCGCTCCATCTCGGCAGCCACATGCGCCATCTCATCCAGTGATGGTGTGATCAGACCGGAAAGACCGATGATATCGACTTGTCTTTCACGTGCGACCTCGAGGATCTTGGCGGACGGCACCATGACGCCGAGGTCGATGATTTCGTAATCGTTGCAGGCGAGCACGACGCCGACGATATTCTTGCCGATATCGTGCACATCGCCCTTCACCGTCGCCATCAGCACCTTGCCGGCGCTCTTGCGCTCGCCAAGACCACCGCCAGCCAGCCGTTCGGCTTCCATGTAAGGCAGGAGAATGGCAACCGCCTGCTTCATGACGCGGGCAGACTTCACCACCTGCGGCAGGAACATCTTGCCGGCGCCGAAGAGATCGCCGACGACATTCATGCCGGCCATCAGCGGGCCTTCGATGACATGCAATGGCCGCTCGGCATTCTGGCGGGCTTCTTCGGTATCGGCCTCGATGAACTCGGTGATACCGTTGACCAGCGCATGTTCGAGCCGTTTTTCGACCGCCCAGTCGCGCCATTTCAGATCCCGCTCCTTGGCTTCCTTACCGGCGGTGCCCTTGAAGCGTTCCGCCAGTTCCAGCATGCGCTCGGTCGAATCGGCGCGGCGGTTGAGAACCACGTCTTCGCAGGCTTCCTTCAGTTCCGGCTCGATCTGGTCATAGACCACCAGTTGACCGGCATTGACGATGCCCATGTCCATGCCCGCCTGGATGGCGTGGTAGAGGAACACGGCATGCATCGCCTCGCGCACCGGCTCATTGCCGCGGAAGGAGAAGGACAGGTTGGAGACGCCGCCGGAAATATGCACATGCGGTAGGGTATTGATGATCTCGCGCGTCGCCTCGATGAAATCGACGCCGTAATTGTTATGTTCCTCGATACCGGTGGCAACCGCAAAGACGTTGGGGTCAAAGACAATATCTTCCGGCGCAAAATTGGCCTGTTCGGTCAAAAGCTTATAGGCGCGGGTGCAGATCTCGACCTTGCGGGCCTGCGTATCCGCCTGTCCCTGTTCGTCGAAGGCCATGACCACGACGGCGGCGCCATAGGCGCGGCAAAGCCGGGCGTGATGCAGAAAGGCTTCCTCGCCTTCCTTCATCGAGATCGAATTGACCAGCGGCTTGCCCTGCACGCATTTCAGGCCGGCCTCGATGATCTCCCATTTCGAACTGTCGATCATCACCGGAACGCGGGCGATATCCGGCTCGGCAGCGATCAGGTTGAGGAACTCGACCATCGCCTGCTTCGAATCGATCAGACCCTCGTCCATGTTGATGTCGATGATCTGCGCCCCGTTGGCCACCTGGTCGCGGGCGACATCGAGTGCTGCCGCATAGTCGCCGGCGGTGATCAGCTTGCGGAACTTGGCCGAACCGGTGACGTTGGTGCGTTCGCCGACATTGACGAAGGGAATGTCCTTGGTCAGCGTGAATGGCTCAAGCCCGGACAGCTTCATCAGCCGCGGCACCTCGGGGATTTCGCGAGGGGCATGTTTGGCAACAGCCTGCGCGATCGCCCGGATATGGGCTGGCGTCGAGCCGCAGCAGCCGCCGACGATATTGACCAGGCCTTCGCGGGCAAAGCCCTCGATCTGGGCGGCCATTTCATCCGGCGTTTCATCGTACTGGCCAAACTCGTTGGGCAGGCCGGCATTCGGATAGGCGCAGACGAAAGTGTCCGCGACGCTGGAGATTTCAGTCAGATGGGCGCGCATGGCGTTGGCGCCGAGCGCGCAGTTGAGGCCGATGGTGAAGGGGTCGGCATGGCGCACCGAATGCCAGAAGGCGGTTGGCGTCTGGCCCGACAGCGTGCGGCCGGACAAATCGGTAATAGTGCCGGAAATCATCACCGGCAGGCGGATGCCCATCTCAAGGAAGACTTCCTCGGTCGCAAAGATCGCCGCCTTGGCATTCAGTGTATCGAAAATGGTTTCGATCAGAATGATATCGGTGCCGCCGTCGATCAGGCCGCGCAACTGCTCGGTATAGGCGATACGCAGATCATCGAACGAAACGGCACGGTAGCCTGGATTGTTGACGTCAGGCGAGATCGAGGCCGTGCGGTTGGTCGGACCCAAGGCACCCGCAACGAAACGGCGCTTGCCATCGACCTGCTGCGCCCGCAATCCGGCGCGCCGCGCCAAGCGAGCGCCATCTCGGTTCAGTTCATAGACCATCGCCTCCATGCCGTAATCGGCCTGGGCGATCGAGGTCGATGAAAACGTGTTGGTCTCGAGGATGTCAGCGCCGGCAATGGCGTAGTTATAGTGGATTTCCTCGATCGCGGCCGGCTGGGTCAGCGTCAGAAGGTCGTTATTGCCCTGCAGGTGACATTCGCAGGCAACGAACCGGTCCCCGCGAAAATGGTCTTCGCCAAGACCGAGCTGTTGGATTTCCGTGCCCATCGCGCCATCCATGATCAGGATGCGTTCGCGGGCCGCCGCTTTCAGCGCGGCCATCACTTCGGACCCATCCGGCTTGGGTAAAACGGCACCGAAAAGTGCATCAATGGCGGACATGGGAAATCTCCCGTTCTGAAAACGACAATAAACTGGAAATCAGAGATCACATAAAGATATCTTTATGTCAATATATGAGTTCGTTATTTGATCGCCTTGGAAACAAAGCGGCCCGCCTCCGTGGGAAGCGGGCCGCCACAAAAAAGTGAACAGATATTTAGGCTTACAGCCGCTTCAGGCAATCATCCAATTCGTAGATGGCGCAAAGAATATGATAGAAGCTGCTCGCCGGTGCGGGCTCATCAACAAAGGAACCATCCGCCTTCTGCTTGTCCCGCCAAAGGCCTTCAGCCGGCGTATCGAGAAAGCTCTGCAATGCGGTTGCGGCGCGAACGGCCGATCGCAGGTAACGTTCACGCTCTTCGCCTTGCGTCAGGGCCGCAAAGCGGATCGCCGACTTCAGCCATTCCGTCTGCGGCCAAAGCCGGGCAATCGGATCGGCAACCGAAAAATCGTCGAACAGCGTCATGACGGCAACGTCGCGTGGCTGGGCAATGCCATATTGCTCGCCGATTTCAAACAGCCGCCGGGCTTTGACCAAACCATCGGCATTGCCGCGCCGCTCGGCCCAGCGCAACAGAAGCCAGGCCCATTCGAATTGGTGTCCGGGCTCGACGATGCGGCCCTGATCGCCTGATATCGGTGCCCAGTCGTGATCGAAGAATTCGCGTAGCGCGCCGGTTTCCCGGTCGATGAAATGATCCATGCAGAGGAAGGCGATCTCATCGGCCAGATTGGTCCAGGCCATCGTATCGAACCCGTCCACCGTCTCGCTGGCAAGACACGCCTCGAACAGGTGCATATGCGGGTTGGAGCCGAGCGGCAGGCGGGGAGGATTGTCTTCCTCGAACCCCATCGAAGAATGTTTGCAATGGGCCTCGAGCCGGTCGCGCAATGTATTGCTGCGATCGATCATCTCCGCCTTGCGGCCGGGAAACACCTGCGCCAGATAGGCGAAAGCCAAAAGCGCGAAGGCCTGATTATAGAGATCGAACGACGCATCGATCAGATTGCCGTCCGCATCCGCCAGCGCGCCATAGAAGCCGCTTGGCTGCAGATAGACACGATCGAAATAGGCAAGGCCATCGGTAGCAGGCGTCTGCCAGTCGCCGGACCAGCCACGTCGCCCGGCTTCCGCAAAGCAATAGACCTGGCGTGGCGGGACACGCGAACGCCGGTTGGCTCGCGTCGGCTGCCCCGCCAAGTCGATCGTCTCGACAAAGCCGCCGCCGCCGGCTCCATCAAAACCCTTGTCCCGCCAGAGCGGCAAAGCCTTCTCGGAAAGCCATTCGTTCAGTTTCGCGGAAAAACCGGCAATATCCATGGTCATCTATCCGTTCAGTCTCATTCGCCAAGCCTCAAGCCGGCGATATCCTTGCCGAGAAGCTGGGCAAGCGCTTCGATGACCATGATGTGATCGTCGCGTTGCGGCAAGCCCGAAACGGTAACCGCGCCGATACAGCCGGTGCCCTTGACGACAATCGGGAAACTGCCGCCGTGCGGCGCAAACTCGGCGTCCGGTAGGCCGAACTTGGCGGTGATATCGGTGCTTTGCTTGGCAAGCGAAAGGCCGACGGCATAGCTGCTCTTCAGGAAGCGGAAAACGCAATTGCGCTTGCGGCGTACCCAGCTCGGATTGTCCGGCGTCGAGCCTTCGAGCGCCGTGTAGAACACCGGCATGGAAAACAGTGTCACGTCGATGACGACGCCGAGCTTGCGCTCCACCGCCATCTCGCGCAGCAGCGATCCAAGCGCCCAGCCTGTTTCCAGACTGAAACTGTCGAACTGCAGTTCCTTTTCCTGAAGGGCGATACGCTCCAGATCCGCGTCGATACTCATTGTGCTCTCCCTTTGTCTTTTTAGTCTTTCCAGAGCCATGCGGCACCACGCACGCCGGAACTGTCACCATGCACCGCCTTGCGGATCGGCGTTTCGAAACTGTCGCCGAAGATATATTTGACGATCAGCTCCGGCAATTCATCGTAGATCTCATCGACATTCGACATGCCGCCGCCGAGTACGAAGACATCCGGATCGACGATATTGGTCAAAAGCGCCAGGCTGCGGGCGAGCCGGTCGACAAAGCGGTCATAGACACCGGTCGCCACCGGTTCGCCATTGCGCTTGTCGGCGATGATGTCGCGGCCGCGCCGCTCAACGCCCGTGGTCAGGCGATAATCCAACTCCACGCCGGTGCCGCAGGCATACATGTCCAGACAGCCATGCTTGCCGCACCAGCATTTATGGCCGGGGTACTCGTCCTTGGTCATCCAGGGCAGCGGATAATGGCCGATCTCGGCAGCAATGCCCTGATAACCGGCATGCACATGCTTGCCGATCGCCAGCCCGCCACCATGGCCGGTCCCGACGATCACCCCGAACACCGTATGGGCGTCCTTGCCGGCGCCATCGACAGCTTCCGAAATCGCCAGGCAATTGGCGTCATTGGCAAGCCGGACGTCGCGGCCGAGTGCTGCGCCAAGATCGCGCCCAAGCGGCTGGCCGTTGAGAAGCACCGCATTCGAATTGCGCACGATCCCGGTACGCGGATTGGGACTGCCGGGAATGCCTATACCGATCGTTCCCGTTTCGCCCGCCGTCTGCTCGGCGGCAGTGACAAGCTCCTGTACGGCGCGGATGCAGGCGTCGTAACCGCTGGTCGGCGTGGCGATGCGATGCCTTGCCCGCGTTGCGCCATCGCGATCGAGCGCGATGACTTCCATTTTCGTTCCGCCCCAATCAATTCCAATGAACATACCGGATCAAACTCTGTGGGTGTCGTTGCCAAAGACGGCGCCGTTACGGCCGGGTCTCCTCCCCGTTTCGCCGCATCCTGCTTAACATCGGAAAACCGTCCGGCGCCAGCCCCGGCCTGCGTCACGCACATCAGAAAGGCCTGTTCGCAGAAAACCGCCAAAAACCACACCGGAAACACTTGGCTTCCGCGCCCACCTTTTGTAAGGGTTCTTCAGGCTGGTCCCATAGCTCAGCAGGATAGAGCGCAAGATTCCTAATCTTGAGGCCACTGGTTCGAATCCAGTTGGGATCACCACCTATTGTCCTGCCGCAATACTTTCGGGAAAATGCGCTACCGGTGGAACGTCTTGTTCCTCGGGCATAAGGGCCGGTCCGGCAGGCAAGACGTTCGTCCCACCTGCCTCAAGCTGCACAAGCGATGCTTGCCCCGGTATCAGTATCCGACCCGCACGCCACCGGGGTCGGATGCGCCGAAGTCAGGCACCGGACCATACCCCTGGTACTGGGAATAGGTCGTGTTGTTGGCGCCACCGGTGCTTGCACATCCCGAAAGGGCCAAAAGCGCCAATGCCGCAACAGCCATCAGAAATCGTAGTGGCATAGTGTTCTCCTGTCGTGATGATTGGCCGGACGGCCAGATGGCCTGACTGCATTGTTCCTCCAAATCATCTTCGATGGCAAGTAGGGCCATTCTCCAGAAAGGCGAGATGATGAAGGCGAATGCAAACGCCGGTTCCAAAAAGGAACACCACGACTGAGTGCCGGACAGAGGTCCTGGCAAAGAAAAAGGCCGGGTGAAAACCCGACCTCTCCGACCCGTCTCGACAGTGATTGCCAGTACATCCGTGGTCAACCGCTGGAAACGAATTCCATGGATGCAATATGGCAAGGGAATGTAACCATTTCAAGACAAAGCGAAAATTAAGAAAAAAATCGCGGAATATATCAGGCCGCATCCAGCGCGATCGTGAGGTCGGCGATCAAATCATCCGGATGCTCGATGCCGATCGACAGGCGGATGGTCGATTCCAGCACACCGATCCGTTGCCGAACCTCCAGCGGCACGCCGGAATGCGTCATGGTTGCCGGATGGCTGGCAAGCGATTCCGTGCCGCCGAGACTGACAGCGAGCTTGAAGATCTGCAGCGCGTTGAGAAACTTGAAGGAAGCCGGCTGGCCGCCGCGGATGTCGAACGAGAAAGTCGACCCCGCTCCGGTGCACTGCGCGGCAAACGTCTTGCCGAGCGGCGACTGCGGGTCGTGATAGGGCAGATAGTGAATGCCCTCGACCTTTGGATGCTCGCGCAGGAAATTGGCGACTTCGAGCGCATTGTTATTGGCCTTCTCCATGCGGATCGACAATGTCTCCAGAGACCGGCCGAGCATCCAGCAGGAATGCGGATCAAGCTGCGTGCCGATGGCGCCGCGTAGCGCCTTGACCTGCTTCATCACCGTTTTGGCGCCGAGAGCCGCACCGGCAATCAGGTCCGAATGGCCGCCGACATATTTGGTCAGTGAATAAAGCGAAATATCGGCGCCATGCTCGATCGGCCGCTGGAAGACCGGGCCAAGCAGGGTATTGTCGCAGGCAACGATCGGCGTATGTCCCTGTTTCCTGCCGATCGCATCGGCAACTCTGCGGATCATCGCAACATCGACGAGGCTGTTGGTGGGGTTGGCCGGCGTTTCGATCAGGATCATCGAAACGCGGCCCTTAGCCATCGCTTCCTCGGCCGCTGCCTGCACGGACGCTTCGTTGACGCCATCGGCAAAGCCGACGGCAGCCACGCCCATATTGAGGAAGGTCTTGGCCAGCAGCGTTTCTGTTCCGCCGTAGAGCGGCTGCGAATGCAGGATCGCATCGCCCGGCCGCACGAAGGCGAGCAGCGTGGTTGCAATCGCCGACATGCCGGAGGAAAACAGCGCGCAACTCTCCGTCCGCTCGTAAACGGCGAGACGATCCTCGACGATTTCACTATTGGGGTGATTAAAGCGGGAATAGACGAGCCCCGCCCCGGTGCCTGCCGGCGGCTCGCGGCGTCCGGAAACGAAATCGAAGAAGTCACGTCCTTCCTCGGCCGACTTGAAGACAAAGGTGGAGGTCAGGAACACCGGCGGCTTCACCGCGCCTTCGGAGAGTTCCGGATCATAGCCGTAGTTCAGCATCAGTGTCTCGGGATGCAGTTTATGATTGCCGATATGAGTCTTGGAGGGATGTGGAGCAGTCATGGCGATCTCCGGATTTTGAGGCGATACCGATAGTCTACATCAATTCCGGCGACCGCTTGTTACCATTCCGCATGTGTTTTCGGCCAAAAGTTGCGCGATTGGCGAGAAAGCCACCGCCGGGTCGTTCGCCTCATCCGGCGTTTTCAACCGGAGTCCCGATTGCACGGCCAGGTAGCGGCCGGCAATGTCACTCCGCAACAGGCGAGCCCGTATCCGGGGCCACATTCATCCGTTTTCTCTCCCGTGCCATATCGCTCACTGCCGCCCGCAACCGGGGATGCCGGGTCATGAAAATATTGAAATCGCGGCGGTCCAGCTTGAGGAATTGGCAGAAATCCACAGCAATGACGTCGGCAGTCCGCAATCCGCCGCTCAAGAGCGCCATTTCACCGAAGAACGAGCCAGCCTCAAGCAGAATGGCCTTGCCCGGCAACCGCACCTCGGCAGCCCCGGCGGAAATGAAATACATGGCATCGCCACGTTCGCCGACCCGGATCACCTTGTCACCCGGCGAAGCCGACGCCGGACGGAACAACAACAGAAGCTCTTCAAGGGCATGGTCGTTTACCTGCGAAAACAGCGGGAACATGTGGAGCAACTGCTGTTTCTTCAACTGCTGCTGGCTTTCTCTTTCCTCGGCTTTCGCCTTGATGACATCGAGTGCATGGTTGAGCGTTGCGAATTTCCGCTCGCCATAGCCAGGCATGACGCCGGCCATTGCTGTCTTCAGCTTGCCCGCGGCCCAGAAAATCGCCGGGTTCAGGGTGATCGACAGAATGGCGCCAGCAAGGATGAGATCGTGGCCATCCTGCGATAAAAGCCCCAGCGACACGCCAAGTCCTGCGACGATGAAGGAAAACTCGCCAATCTGCGCAAGGCTTGCGCCGACGGTCAGCGCCATCGATACCGGGTAGCGCAAAAGCAGCACGAAGCCGAAGGCGATCAGCGACTTCCCGAACGTGATCAACGCCACGGTGGCAAGCACCGCCACCGGCTGCTCAAAAACCACCATCGGATTGAACAGCATGCCGACGGACACGAAGAACAGCACGGAAAAGGCATTCTGCAGCGGCAAGGAATCCGCCGCGGCCCTGTGGCTCAGATGCGATTCGCTCATGACGACGCCGGCAAAAAACGCCCCGAGCGCGAAGGAGACGCCGAAGATGGTTGCCGAGCCGAAGGCGATACCGAGCGCGATGGCCAACACAGTCAACGTGAACAATTCGCGCGAACCGGTGCGCGCGACCAGCGTCAGCAGCCATGGAACAAGCCGCGGCCCAAGCACGATTGCCAGCACGGCAAAAGCACCCAGCTTGACCAGCGTCAAAACAATGGTGAGCACAACAGAAGTGCCGCTGGCGCTCGCCTGATGCGCAGCATCAGCGCCAGGATCGCCCAATACCTGCGCGACGATCGGCAAAAGAACGAGCGTCAGGACCATCGCCAGGTCCTCGATGATCAACCAGCCGATCGCCACCCGGCCATTCGGCGAATTGACAAGATTTCGCTCTTCCAGGGCTTTCAGCAGAACCACGGTGCTGGCGACGGAAACGCAAAGACCGAAAACAAGCCCGGCGCCGAGGCTCCAGCCCCAAAGGCTACAAAGGCCCATACCGAGAAGCGTCGCCAGAACAATCTGGCCGATAGCACCGGGAATGGCGACCCCGCGCACGGCAATCAGGTCAGAAGCGGAGAAATGCAGGCCGACGCCGAACATCAGCAGAATGACGCCGATTTCGGCCAATTGCGCCGCAAGCGCGCTGTCTGCGGTGAAACCCGGCGTGAACGGGCCCATCATGATGCCGGCAACGAGATATCCGACCAAAGGCGGCAAGCGGAGCCTGTCTGCAAGATAGCCGAAACCGGCGGCCAGCACAAAGCCGATCGCCACAGTCGCTACCAAAGCCATGTCCTGATGCACGCCCTACTCCCAACTGCCCAAGCCGTTCGTCAACATGACGGTCCCTTACGCATCGTATGCCGTCCTTAGCCCTTTGATAAAGTGGCATATTCGGAAAATGGCGATTTTACCGAATGGCCGCCGTGCTCTCGCTGCCCGCGCTTATCGGAACAAGCCGGCGATCCGCACGTTTCAGCGGTACCTAAACAGGAAAAAATAATATGCAGATGGTCATGCGTGCCGTCGTCGTCATGATCGTCGGCTCCATTCTCAGCATTCTCGTGATCAAATATGCCGAGAATGATTTAAACACTGCAGTGCCGATGCTGGATCCGGCCTCGGCAACCGAGCCCACGTGACAGCCGGCCAACCACGCGCCGGTAAAAAAACCGCCACAATCACTCGCCAATCGTATCCCTCGAAGCAACGCGATCATCGTTCGCTAAGCAGGCGGGCAGGAGACGAAGAATGACGAAATGGCGCAACGAGCCGATGCTCCCCAATCACGTGCAGCTGTGCCAACGCGTTTTCGACGCGGCAAGGGCAGCACGCGCGATTCCCCCCGAAAGCGATGCAAACGACCCGGTCGCGGCACTGGTCCTGACGCTCTATCGCCACGGCGTCCGGGATGAAGAAGAATTGCTCAAGCGGGTGCTTCAGGCTCTCGACGAAAAGTCCTGATTTGGCAGTCTGCGCTGCGGTCAGCAGATCTGCGGGCTTGACCCCCGCATAATATTGATAAAAACTATAGACTATCAAAGACGGCCTGACGGTGAGGTGTCATGAACCAGTTGATCGTCAACCCGACGAGCCTGTTTGCCGCAGGCACAGAACCGGCCGCCCGGCGGCCGCTGGTCGCCATAATCGGCGGCGGTGTATCCGGTGCAGCGACGGCCTTTTACTTGGCGCAGGCCAAACAGGGACCAATCCCCGAAATCGTCGTTTTCGAACCGCGTGACGGCATTGGAAGGGGCCTCGCCTACGATACCAACGAACCCGCCCATCGCATCAATGTGCCTGCAGCGCGCATGAGCCTCATCACCGATCAGCCGGAGCATTTCCTGCGCTGGATCGATGACCATGCAGCAACCGCCGGAGATGCCGATGCCCGCCGGCCAGACGGCAATCTCTTCCCAAGGCGCAGTGTTTTCGGCGATTATGTCAATGCCATACTGCAACCCCTCATTTCCCGGGGAACCGTCCAGCACCGCCGCACCACGGTTGCCCATGTGCTGCGCGAGGGGCAGCACTGGTGTATCAGCGATCGTGATGGCGCCCGGACGATGGCAGATATCGTCGTGATTGCCACAAGCCATCCACCGCCGGTAGCGCCCGGACCGTTGCAGGCCGTATTGAAGGGCCACCCCCGTTTTGTGCCCGATCCGACCAAACCCGGCGCTCTGGAAGCAATTCGCCCATCCGACCGGGTGCTGGTCGTCGGTAATGGCCTGACGTCAGCAGATGTCATCGCATCGCTGGGCCTCAAGGGGCATAAGGGACCGATCACGGCGATCTCGCGCCGCGGCCTGCGATCGCGCGGCCATGCGGCCTGTCCGCATGATCCGGTCGGTGATTTCCTCACACAGCCGGCCCTCACTGCCAGCCAGCTTTTGAAGACCATTCGCAATGCCATTCGCACGGCCGCTTCCGAGGGAGTGAGCTGGCACGCCGTCATCGATCAGGTGCGCGCGCAGGGCCAAGGCCTCTGGAAGATGCTGCCGCTGGCGGAACAACAGCGGATCGTCAGGCATTTGCGGCCTTACTGGGATGTCCACCGCTTCCGCGTTGCGCCACAGGTCGAGGCGGCGCTGGACGAGGCGATAGCACAGGGACTGCTTGAAATTCTGGCCGGATCGATCGCGTCCACCCGCCTCGAAAACCAGGTCATCCACTGTACGCTTCGTCTGCGGCGCGATCCGCATCCCATCGAAAGAAACTATGACGCGGTGGTCGTTACCACAGGCCCCGGCCACGGAAGAATTCTCGCCAGCCAGCCGTTTCTCGCCGAACTATCGGAGAGCGGCTATCTCGAACTCGACCCGACCGGGCTTGGGCTCTCCTGCACACGAAACTCGGAAGCCATCGGATCGATAGGCGTGAGCCCCTCCCTGCTGATCGCCGGCCCGCTGGCGCGCGGCACATTTGGCGAATTGATGGGCCTGCCGCAGGTAACAGAACATGCGGCGTTTGTAGCCTCCATCGTCTCGGACCGCCTGCAGATGGATGCATTAGCCACCATTTGACGTGGAAATTTGGCCGTCGAACCACCTCGGCGACAGAGACGATTTACGGCGCCTTCGAGCAGGTGACGCCCGGGTCGTTGTCGCCCTTCATCGTGTCGATCAGCGTCGCCTCGTCGCCCTTCGTCCACCAGACATATTGCCCGCCCGCATATTTCGCGCCTGATCCGGAGAGCACGTTGGAGGCGACCACGAACTCGCTGCCGATGGTCAGTGTGACCAAGGAGACCAGTCCGGCATTGATATATTCGGCAGCCACGGGTTTACCGGCGCAGTCGTACTGCACCGCCTGCCGGTCGACCGTCCGGGCGCCGGGAATGTTGATCAGCACATCCGACGATACCGTGTGCGGAGCAAGCCGCAGGGCCGTCGTCGAATCGGCTTTCGCCAGCACCAGCTTGGTTTCCTCGATCTTCCAGGACAGGCCGGTCTTCAGGGCCTCGAAAAATTTCGTCTCCTGATCCATCACCGCCGGCACGCACATCTTGCGCGTCGAGCCCGCAGGACCGAAGACGATCTCACGGCCCTTCAGGTCGAAAGTACCGGTGTAACTGTTGCAGCCGGCAAAGCCGGAATAGGTGCCATCATCGTTGATCTCCAGCGTCGTCTGCAGATAATCGATGACGCCACGCCCGCCGATATCCTCTGCCAGCCATGTCCCCACCAGCGCTTTCGGCACCGATTCGGCCGCAATGGTGGAGACCGACGTGGCATCGATGAGCACGCAGGAACAGGACAGAAACAGCGCAATTTTGAGCATCAGGAGCATCCTTCCAGCAAACGGCGGGTTCCACCCGATCAGAAACGGGTAGTGATTCGCAGCGCCTGCGACCCTATCGTCACCACCCGGAGCGAAGCTACCCTTGTTGGCTTCCGCTTTCACCTGTAGAGGCTAACATGAAAAACAAAAACAACGGGACTTGGCCATGACCTCCGGCGCACCAGAAAAACGCCGCTTGACCATTCTGGGCTCCACGGGCTCGATCGGCACCAACACGCTCGACGTTATCCGCCAGCTCGGTGGACGCGATGCATTCGAGATCGCCGCCTTGACCGGCAACGGCAATGTGGCGCTGCTGGCCGAACAGGCAAAAGCAACGGGCGCCGAACTCGCCGTCACGGCCGATGAAGGCCAATACGAAAACCTCAAGGCAGCGCTGGCCGGCACCGGCATCGAAGTCGCGGCTGGCCGCAACGGCCTGATCGAGGCGGCACAGCGCGACGCTGGCTGGGTTATGGCCGCCATTGTCGGTACGGCTGGCCTTGCCCCGACACTGGCTGCAGCACGGCGGGGCGCCGACATCGCGCTTGCCAACAAGGAATGCCTGGTTTCGGCCGGCGATCTCTTCGTGGCCGCCGTCCATGCCGGTGGCGGCAAGTTGCTGCCGGTTGATAGCGAGCACAACGCCATCTATCAGGTGCTGGAAGAACATCAGCGCCATGCGGTCGAGCGCATTATCCTCACCGCATCCGGCGGCCCATTCCGTCAATCGACGCTTACCGAGATGCGCGATGTCACCGCCGCCACGGCCCGCGCCCACCCCAACTGGTCGATGGGCCTGAAGATTTCGATCGACAGCGCGTCGATGTTCAACAAGGCGCTCGAGATGATCGAGGCCAAGCATCTTTTCGGCATGCGGCCGGACCAGATCGAAGTGATCGTCCATCCGCAATCGGTCATTCATTCGATGGTCGGCTATAGCGACGGCTCGGTGCTGGCGCAGCTCGGCTGCCCGGATATGCGCACGGCGATCGGTTATGCGCTATCGCATCCGGCACGGCCGGCGCTCAATGTCGAGCGGCTGGATTTTGCCAAACTCTCACGGCTCGATTTCGAGGCTCCCGACGAAGAACGCTTCCCGGCCCTGCGCCTCGCCCGGCTGGCGATGGAGCGCGGCGGCATGCAGAGCGCAGTGCTGAATGGCGCCAAGGAAGTGGCGCTGGAGGCTTTCATCGACGGGCGCCTAGGCTTCCTGCAGATGGCCGAAGTCACCGAGACCGTCATGGACGCGATGATCGCGGTTCCGGCAGCGTCCGGCATGGACGCTGTCTTTGCCGTCGACGGTGAAGCCCGGCGTATTGCAAAGACGATCGTCGAGCATGAGGCCGCGGCGGCCTGAGCGCGGGTTACGCCGCATAGACTGCTTCGACGATCCGGTCGGGAAACGCGCCGGAGCAGCCTTCCAGGGCATTGTTGCTCATGCTGAGAACAGTCAGCTCGCTGGCAGGGTCAATAAACCAGTTGTGGCCGTAGACACCGCCCCAGCGGAGGGTCCCGGCCGACTGCGGCGTGAGCGCCTCTACCGGATCCTCGACCACGGCGCCGAAGTAACCAAAGGAGCAGCCAGGGTCTGACACCAGCGCACCGATGCGGTTGGAAAGGCCAAGACGCACCGTTTCCGGCTTGAGAGCGGCACCGCCGCCTGTGCGCAATGTCTCCAGGAAAACCAGAAAATCATCCGCAGTTCCCACCATGCCGGCGCCGCCGGATTGGAACGCCTTGGGATTGAAGGTCCGTGATGGTGAAAACCCAAGCGTCCAGCCTGCATCCCCCGGCGCGAAATAGGGATCGGTCATCCGTACAGCCGAAGGATCCGAATCGGCATAAGGCACGGCAAGCCGTGCGATATCGGTGACATGAAAACGGCTGTCGGCCATTCCGAGAGGACCGGCAATATATGTCACCACAGCCTCCTCCAGCGATCCGCCGTGAACCTTGGCAAGGATCGCACCCAGAATGTCGGTGGCGAACGAATAGGCCCATTGGGTTCCCGGCGAAAAAGCCAGCGGCACGGCATTGTGACGACCAAAATTGGCTTCATAATCGAGATCGGTGTTCAGCAACCCACAGGTGATGGCTTGGTCATCCGGCAGATGCTCCAGCGCCACGTCGTAGACCAGACCGGATGTGTGCGTCAGGAGATGATGGATGGAGATATCAGCCATCTGGCCATCCGGCGTCTTCGGCTGGAACCACGGCAGATGCTCGGCTACCCGATCGGTCAGAGATATCAGCCCGCGATCGATCATCGCCAGCGCCGTTGCAGCAACGATCGGCTTGGTCAGCGAGGCCATCCGGAAAATCGTATCGAATTCAACCGGCTTGCCAGCTTCCCGGTCGGCAAAACCTGCCGCCCGGCGGAAAAGCGGTTGGCCATGCTGATAGGCAAGCACCACGGTTCCGGTGATTTTGCCGGATTCGAGAAACTGGTCGATGACCTGATTGAGCCGGCGCTCGATGCCCATACGGGAACTCCTGAAAGACTGCCCAGAATCAAAAATGCGGATCATCTTTCGACAATCCGCATTGTAACTTCAAGCCTTTGGTAGCTTACGCGACGGCCCTTGCCAGCGCGCAACGCGACCAGAGCTGGTGCAGCGCGCCGACCAGATGATCGATATCGGCATCCGAATGCAGCGGCGTCGGGGTGATGCGCAGGCGCTCGGTCTTCTTCGGCACCGTCGGATAGTTGATCGGCTGGACATAGACGCCGCAATTGTCGAGCAAGAGATCGGAGATCCACTTGCACTTGGAGGCATCGCCGACGATCACCGGCACGATGTGGCTCGGATTGTTGAGATGCGGAATGCCGTTCTTGTCGAGCAGATTGCGCAGCCGGCGGACACGTTCCTGATGGGCGAAGCGTTCGACCTGGCTTTCCTTGAGATGCCGGATCGAGGCAACCGCACCGGCAGCAAGCGCTGGCGGCAGCGCCGTCGTGAAGATGAATCCGGACGCAAACGAGCGGATGAAATCGCAAAGCGCCGTGGACGCAGCAATATAACCGCCCATCACGCCAAAGGCCTTGCCGAGCGTACCTTCGATCACCGTCAGGCGGTGCATCAGGCCTTCGCGTTCGGCGATGCCGCCGCCACGGGCGCCGTACATGCCGACAGCGTGCACTTCATCGAGATAGGTCATCGCGCCATACTTGTCGGCCAGATCACAGATTTCCTTGATCGGCGAAATATCGCCGTCCATCGAATACACCGATTCGAACGCGATGATTTTTGGCGCACGTGGATCGGCGGCCTGGAGCTTGGCTTCGAGGTCGGTGAGTGAATTGTGCTTGAAGATGACCCGCTCGCACTTGGAGTAGCGGATGCCTTCGATCATCGATGCGTGATTCCCGGCGTCCGAAAAGACGATCACACCGGGAATCTTCGAACAGAGCGTTCCGAGCGCTGCCCAGTTGGACACGTAGCCGGATGTAAACAACAGCGCCGATTCCTTGCCGTGCAGATCGGCAAGTTCGCGCTCGAGAAGAACGTGATAGTGGTTGGTGCCCGAAATATTCCGGGTGCCCCCAGCACCCGCGCCACACTGGTCGATGGCGAGTTTCATCGCCTCGGTGACTTTGGGGTGCTGGCCCATGCCAAGATAGTCGTTGGAACACCACACGGTGACGTCCTGTTTCTCGCCGGCCGAATTGTAGCGGGTCGCCTTGGGGAATTGTCCGCTCTGGCGCTCCAGATCGGCAAAAACGCGGTAGCGGCCTTCCTGATGCAGGCCGTCCAACTCACCTTTAAAGAAACTCTCGAAATCCATCATTGTCTCCAGAACCTTGCCGTCTTTTTGATCCAAAGTGCGGCGGCGTCAACCTTTGCGAGGGTTATCGCGACCAAGTGCGGCAAAAGGCCCCTAATTTTGAACAGTTCCAAACTATCCATCATGGATTTCATTCCACTTAACCTTGATCTGAGTCAAGACCATGCGAAAAGGACGGAGCATCCGGTCCTTATATTCTGTTTCAACGCGATCAGCGGTAATCCCTGTCACGTTAGGAACAGCCTTCAGCTTCCGTTCAGGTTGAATAGCATTACTTGGCGCCACGGGGATTTTGCAGGATATCTGTAGACTTTCACAGACAGGCATTTATCTTTCGAAGGTGCAAGTTCGACCGGAGGGGGACCTTATCGTCCGCTTTCCATCCCTGGGGAGAAACGGACGGCCGGGAACTGCGTTCCCGCGTCCAGATTTGGAGAAACAAATGAAGAAGGCCATCGTGCTTGTCCTGCTCGCTCTATCCGTCGCGAGCTGCACGCAGACTGAAAAGGGTGCCGGTATCGGGGCGGTTTCCGGCGCTATCATCGGCGGAGCAATCACCGGCGACGTTCGCGGCGCTGCCGTGGGTGCTGCGATCGGTGGCGTTTCCGGCGCTGTCATCGGCAACGTAAGCGAACAGCCCGGCCAGTGCTACTACCGCGACCGCTACGGCCGCCGCTACATCGACAGCTGCCCGCGCTGATTGCAGGCCACACCGCGAAAAGTGGCGCATTACACCGCTTTTCCACACTCAGCCCCGGAGAAATCCGGGGTTTTTTGTTTCCCTCATGCCACACCAGCAGGGCTTTTCTGCAAAAAGACGGCCAAAAGTCTTCATCCCCCGGCCAATGCTGTGTAGGCTCATCATTAACAAACGGCAAACCTTGTCATGCGATTGTACTCCTGCCGTGATGGCAGGCAGGTGTTCGAAGTGGCCTGAACAGCGGAATGCGGAAATTATGCGTTTGCCGACTATGAGTGTTGCGTATCGGAAGGTTGGTGCTGCTTTTGCGGTCGCGGCTCTGGCTGCCTGCGGACCTCTGTCGGTCAGTGACGCCTATGCCTTCAAGATTTTCGGCATGCGGTTTTTCGAAAAAGAAGAAGAGCCGAACGATATCGTCGATCCGGTCAATTTCAGCCTGACACTGAATGAATCTTCCGGTGATGCCGACCTGAAGGAAGCGCTGGAAAACAGCTCCCGGCTGTATCAAGACAAGGACAAGCCGGTTTCTGGCGATCTTGGCCTTGCCATCAAGGCCCGTGACGACCGCGATCGTCTACTGGCAGCCCTTTACGAACAGGCCCGCTACGGCGGCACCGTGGCTATCAAGGTGAACGGTCAGGACATAGACACGCTGCCGCCTGATCCCGTCTTTCCAGATGGTGCCCCGGTGCCGGTCGAAATCACCGTGAGCCCCGGTCCTGTGTTCACCTTGGGCGACGTCGTTCTTAAAGGCGACGCCATCGGGCGCCGGCCGGACGAATATCTGAAGCCAGGCGCACGCGCGGATTCGACCCTGATCATCAAGGCCGGCGAAAAAGTCGTCGAGGATCTCAAGGAAGAAGGCCGGCCGCTCGCCAAGTTGATCGAACGCAGCGTCGTCGCCGATCACGCAACGAACACCGTGGATGTCACGATCGCAGCCGAAGGCGGCCCCGTCGCATCCGTGGGCACCGTCACCGTCAGCGGCACCAAGACCGTCGATCCGACCTTCGTTGCCGACTATTCCCGCCTCAACGGCGGCAAGCCCTACTCTCCCGAAGCGTTGCGCAAGGCATCTGACCGGCTACGGCAGCTGGGTGTATTTTCCAGCATCACCATCAAGCAGGCCAACGAACTGGCGCCCGACGGGACGATCCCGATGAACATCGAGGTCTCGGAAGGCAAACACCGTTATTTCGGTGCTGGTGCGCAATATTCGACCACCGACGGGTTCGGCATCCAAGGGTATTGGGGGCACCGCAACCTATTCGGCCGGGCCGAATCCCTGCGTCTGGAGGGCTCGGTCAGCCGTATCGGCGAAACCACCGATGTCGGTGATCTCGACTATTCGGCCGGCCTGCTGTTTGCCAAGCCCGGCGCCTTCGGGCCGGCCTCCACCTTCAATGCCAGCCTGAAGGCGCAGCTGCTGGATCCGGACGCCTACAAGGCGACGATCTTCACCGGTGCTGCCGGGGTCACCGTCGAGCTCTCGGACACCGACACCATTTCCGCCGGTGGTGAACTCAGCTGGGCCGACGTCGATGACGCCTTCGGCAAGAACGAATATCTGACGGCGGCGATCCCCATCGAATATGTCCGCGATACCCGCGACAACAAGCTCAACCCGACCGAGGGCTACCGCGCATCGATCAACGCCAAACCGAGCTACGAGATCAACGGCCAGAGCTTCTTCAGTTCGTTTGAAGGCTCGGCGGCAGCCTATGCCGGGTTCGGTGAGGAGAACCGCTTCGTTCTGGCCGGAAGGCTTGGCGCTGGTGTGATTGCCGGTGGCGATGGGCTGGCCTCCATCCCTGCAAACCGGCGTTTCTATCTTGGTGGTGGCGGCACCGTGCGCGGCTATTCCTATCAGGAGATCAGCCCGCGCAACGGCAACGACGATATTCTGGGTGGCCGTTCCTATGTCAATGCGACCGTGGAAGCCCGCATCGGTATAACCGACACGATTGGCATCGTTCCCTTCATCGATGCGGGAACAGTATCGGCCAAGACCGCACCCGATTTTTCCGATATCCGCGCCGGCGCCGGCATCGGCCTGCGCTATAATACACCGTTCGGGCCGATCCGGCTCGATGTCGCCGTGCCGCTGAATGCCTATCCGGGCGGCACGAAATATGGAATCTACGCCGGCATCGGCCAATCCTTCTGATTGCCTCGGGCAATCACCACGACCTGAACCTGGCTCCAAAGATCGGGTTTCAGGGAGAAGCAATTTCACCGCAACGCGACTTGCGCTATGGATAACCCATGAATCGTTTGCTCCGTTTTCTGAAAATCGCGTTGCGCTGGCTGGCTTATGGCGCAGGCTTTGCCTTGATCGCGCTCGTGCTTCTGGTGCTTTTCGCAGGCTTTACCGCGCCAGGTGCGCGGTTTGTTGCAGCAATGATCGAGAAATACGCCTCGACGCCGGACCAGATCGTTCGCATCAACGACCCAAGCGCGCTTTTGACCGGCGATTTCACCGCCTCCAGCGTCACCTTGTTTGACAGCAAGGGCGTCTATGCGGAAATCCGTGAAGTGGCGATCGACTGGTCGCCGACGGCGCTGTTCTCCAAACGCTTCGATGCTGCAAAACTGTCGGCCGGATCCGTGCGCCTCGAACGGCTGCCGATCCCCTCGCAGGAAACCAAGGAAGTCCGCCAGACCTTTGCGCTGCCGCTCGACGTCAAGATCGATGCCTTCGATCTGCAGGAAATCATCATCGGCAAGGATATTGCCGGTGTCGATCAGTTCCTCAATGCACAGGGTAAGCTGAACGCCACCAATGCCAGCATTGCAGCGGCGCTTGCCATTGCGCAGCGCGACCGGCCGGACGCCAAGGCGATTGCCGATATCGTCTTCAATCCTGCCGCCAACGAGCTGAAGCTGGAAACCACCATCAACGAGCCGAAAGGCGGCCTGCTTGCCAAGGCCATGCGCCTACCCGGCGAACCGGCAGTCAGCATTTCCGTCACCGGCGACGGTCCGCTGACGAGATGGACCGGCAGGGCAACCGCAGCGCTCGATGGCAATGAAGTGCTGAAGCTGGATGGCGAGCACACGCTTGCTCGCGATGGATTCCGCACCCTATCGCTCAAGGGCGGCGGAACCTTCAGCGATCTGCTGCCAGCCGCCTTTAGGCCGCTGTTCGAAGGCATGACCGACATTGATTTGTCGGCAGCGCTTGATGGCACAACCATGCGCATCAACAGAGGCAAATTCTCCACAGCTGCGCTGACATTTGCCGCCTCCGGCACCTACAGCACTTTGGGTCAAAACGACCTGCAGGCAAGCCTCACCGGGACCAATGGCCCGATCGACTTCCGCCTGCCGCTGGCAAAGGGCGAAGCGCAATTCTCGATCAACAATGCCAGCGTTTCGCTGATCGGCGAGGCCCAGGCGGCCGTACTCGACATCGGCGCCGACATCGGCAAGGCGACGCTGCCGCAGGGCGAGATCGACGCGATCAAGCTGCATGCCTTTAGCGACGGATTCAACCTCTCGACCAAAACCGGCCCGCTCAAAACCACGATCGAGACCGGCGCGACGCGCTTCGTCAGCACCGATATCGACCGCCTCGTCAAAGGACCTGTCAAGATCGACGGCACCTTGTCGGTAACCCCGGAAACGGTCTCCTTCGATCCGTTGACATTGGAAAGCGCCAGCATCGGCGGTGCGCTGACCGGCTCCTATACGATTGCCGAAAACACACTGGCCACCGGCTTCAAGCTCTTCGCCCTGCCCGTCGTCCTGCCCCCGGCGCTGGCTGAAAAATTCGACACGACCATTGCCCTCACCGGCAATCTCGGCACCGGCGCGAACGGCAGCGTCACCGTCAGCGATCTGGCGCTGAAGTCCGGGACCATCGAAGCGGCCGGATCGGCAGCGCTCGAAACCGGAAACCTGACGGCGGCCATCAGCGGTATCGTTCCGGAAATCGGCAAGTTCCTCGCAAACGCCAAGGGCGCCGCCAATTTCAAGGCCGATGTTAGCGGTCCGCTCGACGCCCTAGCCATCAAGGCCGAGGTGACAGCGAATGGCGCAACGCTTGCCGGACGCACGCTCAACGATCTCGCCGTCAACGCCGATGCCACAGTTGGCCAGAACGGCCCCAATGCAACGGTCACCGCCACCGGCACGCTGGATGGACAGGCGATCAACGCCAAGGCCGAAATCGCCTCCGCGAAGGGTGCGACCAGCCTTCCCTCCATCGAAGCGACGATCGGCCAGAATACGCTGACCGGCGCGCTCGATCTGACGCCGGATCTCCAGCCGAACGGCGCACTCACGTTCAATTTCCCCGATCTTGGGCTGCTTGCGGCGATGGCTGGACAAACCGCGTCCGGTGATCTCGCCGGCACCGCCGGTATCAAGTCTGAAAACGGTGTCACCTCGGTTGCCGTCAAGGCTAACGGTTCGAGCATTACGCGCGGCGATCTGGTGATCAGCAAACCCGCCGCCGACATCACCCTTGCCGATCTGAAGGCGCTGGCGATCAAGGGCGCGGTGACGGTGGACGAGGTCAGCCAGGGCGATACGCGCCTTGCCGGGCTCAAGCTTGGCTTCGAGCAACAGGGGCCAAAGACGAACTTTGCGCTCGATGGCACCTATGACGCAGCCCCCCTGACGGCGCGTGGCGAACTGCAGAGCGCTGGTGGCAAGACGACGATCAATCTCCAGTCGTTCGCGGCCGCACCGAAGAAAATCCCGCTGCAACTGGCAGCGCCAACAACGATCACGATCGAAAACGGCGCGGTCAATCTTCAGGAAATGGCGATCGCCGCATCCGGCGGCACGGTGACGCTGAACGGCAGTGCCGGTGAAAAGCTCGATGTGACCGCCGTGCTCGCTGGAATCGACGCGCACCTGCCGCTCGGGAATGGTGAGGCGCATGTCGTGCTCGATACCGGCACAGCATCGATCACCGGCAGCATGCAATCCGCCGTCCTCGACGTCCGGGCCGATATCGGTCAACTCGCTCTGCCACAAGGCCGCATTGAAGCCATCAAACTGACAGCCCATAGCGACGCTTTCAATCTGTCGACCCAGGCCGGCCTGATCAAAACCCGCATCGAGACCGGCAACACGCAGCTGACAACCGCCGACCTCGACAGACTGGTCAAGGGGCCGTTGAAAGTCGAAACCATTCTCGACGTATCGCCGCAACGGATCGGCTTCGATCCCGTCACCATCGACAGCAGCAATTTTGGCGGCACGGTTGACGGCTCGTTCGAGATTGCCGCAAAGACCCTGAATGCCGGCTTCAACCTGTCCATCCTCCCGCCTGGCCTGCCAACAAACCTTTCAGCCAAGTTCGATACGCCGGTCATTTTATCCGGCATGGTAACCGCCGGTGCGGACGGCGCGGTGGAAATCAGCAGACTGGCCGTCGGTTCCGGTACGATCCAGGCCGCCGGTTCCGTTGGCCTCAAGGACGGCGCCCTCACAGCCGCCGTCACCGGCACCCTGCCGGATCTCGGCAAGGTGCTGGCGGACGCCAGCGGTATCGCCGACTTCAAGGTCGATGCCACCGGCCCGCTCGACAATCTCGGCATCAAGGCCGAAGTCACCTCCAGCGGCGCAACGCTGGCCGGCCGCACACTCAGCGACCTCCAGTTGACCGCCGATGGGACCGCCAATCCGAAAAACCCGCAGGCGAAGATCAAGGCGACCGGCGCCCTTGGTGGCCAGGCGATCAACGTCAATGCGGACCTCGTCTCTGAGGAAGGCCGCACCAGCCTTCCGGTTCTGCAGGTGCAGATCGGTGACAACAGGCTGAACGGCAAGATCCAGTTCACCACCGATTTCCTGCCGCAGGGCAATATCGACTTCACCTTCCCCGATGTCGGCCTGCTCGCCGCCATGGCCGGTGAAAAGGCATCCGGCGACATGGCCGGATCGGCCTCGATCAACAGCGATGGCGGCAAGACCTCTATCGTGCTGAAAGCCAGCGGTTCCGGCATCAAGCGCGGCGATCTCGTCATTACCAAGCCGGTCGCCGATATCACCATCACCGACCTCAAGGCCTTGGCAATCAAGGGTAATCTCTCCGTCGAGGCCTTCGCGCAGGGTCAGAACCGTGTCAACGGCCTGAAGCTCGACTTCACCCAGCAGGCAGGCAAAACCGACGTGACGCTCGACGGCCAGTATGATGGCGCACCGCTCAACCTGCGCGCCGATATTGAAACGACAAACGGCAAGACGACCGTCAATCTGGCATCGTTTGCCGCAACGCCACGAAAGATTCCGGTGAAGCTGTCGGCACCGACGACGATCACCATCGAGAACGGCAGTGTCAATCTGCAGAAACTGACGATCGGCGCTTCGGGAGGCACGATCGCTGTGACCGGCTCGGCTGGGGAAAAGCTGGATCTCGACGTCGCCCTCAACGTGCTACCGGCCAGCCTTGCCAATACATTCGTGCCTTCGCTCGGGGCAGATGGCGCCATCAGCGGCAAGGTTGATGTCACCGGAACCGCAGCAGCCCCCGTTGTGGCCTACGATCTGCGCTGGGCGAACGCCGCAGTCGCGCAGGCCAAATCCGCGGGCGTCGGCGCGCTCGATATCGCGGCGAAAGGCCAGTTTGCCAACAACAGCGTGACACTCGATACCACGCTTAACGGCGCGGGCGGCCTTGCCTTCAAAGGCAACGGCAAGGTCGGCATCACCGGTAACAAGCCGATCGACATGAAACTGTCCGGCAATCTACCCTTCGGTCTCGCGGCTGGTTTTCTGGCCGAGCAAGGGTTTACCCTGACCGGCGCAGCCAACGTCGATCTTTCCATTACCGGTGCCGCAACCGCACCCCAAGTGACCGGCACGATTTCGACCTCCGGCGCGCGCTTCGTCGATGTCCGGCGCAATCTGGCGATCACCGATCTCACTGCCAATGTTGCGCTGGATGGCAAGCAGGCGAGCATTCAGAAGCTTTCCGGCAAGCTTGCCAGCGGCGGTACGCTCGATGTCACGGGCACGGTCGGTATCGCTCCCGGCTCGGGCTTCCCGGCTGACCTTGCCATCCGTCTTGCCAAGGCGACCTATGTCGATGGCAGCCTGTTCACAGCCAGCGTCGATGGTGAGTTGACCCTCAAGGGCTCGTTGACCGCAACGCCAGTGCTGGGCGGCAAGGTCACGATCAACAAGGCCGCGATCACCATTCCGGAAAAGCTGCCGGCGTCGTTGTCGGAGATCAACATCAAGCACAAGAACGCCCCAGCCGAAGTGCGTAAAATGCAGGCGGATGTCCGTAGCGACACGGCGAGCGGCGGCAGCACCAAGAGCGGCGGCATTGCTTTCGACCTCGCGGTCAGCGCTCCCAGCAAATTGTTCGTCCGGGGACGCGGCATCGATGCCGAGCTTGGCGGCGACCTGACCATCCGCGGCACGGCAGCCGAGCCGGCAGTCTCCGGCGGTTTCGAGATGCGGCGCGGCCGGCTGGAAATCCTCGGCAAGCGTCTCAACTTCGCCGATGGCACGATCAGCTTCGGTGGCAACCTCGTGCCCACCCTCGACCTCGACGCGACCTCCACCGCCGGATCAACGACGGTTACCGTCAATGTCGCAGGGCCGGCCAACAATCCGGCGATCACCTTCTCCTCATCACCCGCTTTGCCGCAGGACGAAATCCTGGCGCAGCTGATCTTCAACCGGTCGCTGTCCAATCTTTCGGCTCTGCAGATCGCCCAACTGGCCGGCGCCGTCAGCGAACTGGCCGGCGGCGGCTCCAACTCGCTCTTGAGCGGCCTGCGCAACAAGCTGGGCGTCGATGATCTCGATGTCTCCACCGATGCGACCGGCGGCGCCACGGTGACGGCCGGCAAATATCTCAACGACCGCACCTATCTCGAGCTTCAATCGGGCGCTGAGGCCGGCGGTGGCAAGGCGATCATCAATCTCGATGTCGGCCGCGGCGTCAAACTGCGCGGCGAAGCCGGAGCCAGCGGCGCCGGCGGCGGGATTTTTTATGAGAAGGAATATTGAGCGACGCCTGTCGGCGCCGGTCAGTACCATCCGACTTAAATCGCCACAGAAATCTTGCTGGTTTTCAGCAGAATGTTTGTCTCTGTCAGGTTGATCCCGTCGATCAGCCGGATCAGCCGCAACGTCTCATCGAACGTGCCGAGATCCTTGTCTTCCAGCTCGGCAATGAAATCCCAGCGGCCATTGGTGGAGTGAAGCGCCCGCACCTGCGGCAGGCCGCGCAGCTGCGCCGCGACACGATCAGCCATCTTGCCGTGGATTTCGATCATGACGATGGCGCGCACGCCGCTGCCGGAAAGCTCGGCTCCGGTGCGGATGGTGAACGCGGCAATCGTGCCGGATGCCACCAGCCGGTCGATACGGGCGGCAACGGTCGCCCGCGATGTGCCTGTGGTGGCGGCAAGGGCTGAAACGGGTGTGCGGGCATTGTGGCGCAACGCACTGATCAGGGAATGGTCGAGATCGTCGAGACTTATCATTCTGTCCATCCGCAGTTCTCATAGTGCCAATTATTGCCACCTATTTGCCAGTTTTCCATCTATTTGCCAACGAACAAACCCGTATAATTCGCGCACAAACCGGGCAAACCGGTATCACGCGAACTTGCGGGGAAGACCATGGCTGAATCCAAGAAGAATATCGTGCTCATCGGCGCACCACTTGAAGAGGGCTCCGGCCGTCGCGGTGCTGCGATGGGTCCCGCAGCCCTGCGCATTGCAGGCCTCGACACCATTCTGGCCGGTCTTGGCCATAGCGTTACCGACGAAGGCGACCTGAAGCCTCTGCCTGCCCGCGACCTTCCCAACCATCCGAAAGCCAACAATCTGCAGATCGTCGCGGCCATTACCCGCGCGCTCGACGAATCGGTGCACCAGGCTGCCCGCGCTGGCAAATTCCCCGTCATTCTCGGCGGCGATCATGCTCTGTCGATGGGCTCGGTCTCCGGCATGGCGCGTTATGCCGCCGAACAGAACCGTCCGCTCTTCGTGCTGTGGCTCGATGCCCATGCCGATTTCAATTCCCCGGCAACCTCTCCGTCCGGCAACATGCACGGCATGCCGGTAGCGTTCTTCTGCGGCCAAGCGGAATTTGCGCCGATCCTCGACAAGGACCGCCCGATGGTCGATCCGAAGAACGTCTTCCAGCTCGGCATCCGCTCCGTCGATGACCGCGAGCGCGAGGAAATCGCCGAGCATGGCGTCAATGTCTATGACATGCGCGCCATCGACGAGACCGGTATGGCCCATATCATGCACGAGATCATCGCCACCATCAAAGCCGCCAACGGCCTCTTGCATGTCAGCCTCGACGTCGATTTCCTCGACCCGGAACTGGCACCTGGCGTCGGCACCACGGTGCCCGGCGGTGCGACCTTCCGCGAAGCGCACCTGATCATGGAGATGCTCTGCGACAGCGGCCTGGTCTCCTCGCTCGATCTGGTCGAGCTCAACCCCTTCCTCGACGACCGCGGCAAGAGCGCCCGCATCCTCGTCGAGCTGACGGCAAGCCTGTTCGGACGCCGCATCCTTGATCGCCCAACCCGCGGCGCCTGAGCCAATAACAAAACGACCGGAGGAACCATGAACACGACCAACGCACTGATCGAAACCGAATACCGGCTGGGCGCGCATAACTACAAGCCCATTGACGTCGTGCTGTCGCGCGGCGAAGGCGTCTATGTCTGGGACCTTGATGGCAACCGTTACCTCGATTGCCTGTCGGCCTATTCCGCCGTCAACCAAGGCCATTGCCATCCGAAAATCCTGGCGGCGATGGTCGAGCAGGCGCAGAAATTGACACTGACCTCGCGCGCCTTCCGCAACGATCAGCTCGCGCATTTCTACGAGGAACTGGCAGCGCTGACCGGCAGCCACAAGATCCTGCCGATGAACTCCGGCGCCGAAGCCGTCGAAACCGCCGTCAAGGCGGTGCGCAAATGGGGCTACGAGGTCAAGGGCGTTGCCGAGAACAAGGCCGAGATCATCGTCTGCTCCAACAACTTCCATGGCCGCACCATGGGCATTGTCGGCTTCTCGACCGACCCGGATGCCCGCTCGGGCTTTGGCCCATTTGCGCCCGGCTTCAAGACCGTTCCCTTCGGCGATATCGAAGCATTCCGCGCCGCCATCAATGAAAATACCGTCGCCTTCCTGATCGAACCGATCCAGGGCGAAGCCGGCGTCATGATTCCGCCACAGGGCTATTTCCCGGAGGTGCGGGCGCTGTGCTCCAAGCACGGCATCACGCTGATCCTCGACGAGATCCAGACCGGCCTCGGCCGCACCGGCAAGCTGCTCGCTGAAGAACACGAAGGCATCGAGGCCGATGTGACGCTGATCGGCAAGGCTCTGTCCGGCGGCTTCTATCCGGTCTCGGCCGTTCTCTCCAATTCCGAAGTGCTCGGCGTCCTGAAGCCCGGCCAGCACGGCTCGACCTTTGGCGGCAATCCGCTCGCCTGCGCCATCGCTCGCGCCTCGCTGAAGGCCCTGACGGAAGAAGACATGATCGGCAACTCCGCCCGCATGGGTGACCGCTTCCAGGCCGGCCTCAAGGATATCCGCTCCAACATCATCAAGGAAGTCCGCGGCCGCGGCCTGATGCTGGCCGTCGAACTGGTGCCGGAAGCCGGCGGTGCCCGCAAATATTGCGAAGCGCTGAAGGAACGCGGCATCCTCGCCAAGGACACCCATGGCGACACGATCCGCATCGCTCCGCCGCTGGTCATCACCGCAGATCAGGTGGACTGGGCCGTCGAGCAGTTCGCGGGCGTTCTGACTGCGCAATGATCCACACGGCAAAAGCCCGGAAACGTGGCTTTCTGCACCCTTTGAATGTGCCCAGCCTCCTTCTCAATACCCGGCGTTGAGCCGGGTATCTTCATTTGTAATATTTATGCCAATCAACGGCCTGAAATCGTCAAATCTTAAATATCTGTTCAAGTTTTACCCCCTAGATATTGCCAGCGCGACCGGCATGAGCCGGGGCATGAGGCCTTCGCGTGCCGCCGGATACCCGGCATGACCTGACGAGGCCGGCGCAAAGCGACGGTATCGTTCGCCAACAGTCCGCATTCCCATTCAGTAAAATCGCCCCGCCTGTGCGGCGCGCATCCGCGCGCGCGTTGCCCCACCGTGTACATAAGGACCGGCAGCCATGAGCAGTTTCCCATCGCCGTTCGGCAGCGACGCCAAGGCAATCCTGTCTGCGATGCAGCGATCACAAGCAATCATCGAATTCGATCTGCAGGGTAAAATTCTGACGGCCAACGAAAACTTCTGCAAGACGCTGGGTTACGACCTGCCGGAAATCGTCGGTCATCACCACCGCATGTTTGTCGACCCAGCCGATGCGGCAAGCGCGGATTATCGTGAATTCTGGGTACGGCTTTCCCGCGGCGAGTTCGATCGGCGCCAGTACAAGCGGATTGGAAAAGGCGGCAGGGAAATCTGGATCGAAGCATCCTACAATCCGGTCTTCCGGGGATCGAAACCCTACAAAATCGTCAAGTTTGCCACCGACATCACCGCCGCGAAACTGAAAAACGCCGAAGACGCCGGTAAGATAAATGCCATCTCCCGCGCCCAGGCGGTCATCGAATTCACCCCGAACGGCGAGATTCTGACCGCAAACGAGAATTTTCTCTCGACGCTCGGTTACAGGCTCTCCGACATTCAGGGCAAGCACCACAGCATGTTCTGCGAACAGAATTATAGCCGCAGCGACGCTTATAAGGACTTTTGGGCCAAGCTGCGCAATGGCCAGTTCATCGCCGACGAATTCAAGCGGATCGGTAACGGCGGCAAGCAGGTCTGGATCCAGGCCAGCTACAATCCGATCTTCGATTTGAACGGATCGGTGATGAAGGTGGTCAAGTTTGCCACCGACATTACCGGCCGCGTCAACAACAGCCAGGAGCTGGCGGAGGCGCTGCAGGATCTGGCAGGTGGCAATCTCGATCAGCGCCTGGACAGGCAATTCATCCCGGCGCTGGAAACGCTCCGCCTCAGCTTCAACGATTCCATCGACAAACTGAAGCAGGCTATGCGCGCGGTCGGCACCAATGCGCAGGCGATCGCCGCTGGTTCCGGCGAAATCAGCAACGCCGCAAAGGATCTTTCAAGGCGCACCGAGCAGCAGGCAGCATCGATCGAGGAAACGGCCGCAGCCCTTGAGCAGATCACCACGACCGTGGCCGACAGCAGCCGCCGCGCCGAAGAGGCAGGCACGCTGGTGGCGCAGACTAAGCTCGGCGCCGAACGCTCCAGCGAAGTGGTGCGAAACGCCGTCAAGGCGATGGACGAGATCGAGAACTCGTCGCGCGAGATTTCCAGTATTATTGGGGTGATCGACGAGATCGCCTTCCAGACCAATCTGCTTGCTCTCAATGCCGGCGTCGAGGCAGCCCGCGCCGGCGATGCCGGCAAGGGTTTTGCCGTGGTAGCGCAGGAAGTGCGCGAACTCGCCCAGCGCTCGGCAAAGGCGGCCAAGGAGATCAAGAGCCTGATCACCACCTCCGGTGATCAGGTCAAAACCGGTGTCTCTCTCGTCGGCCAGGCGGGCAAGGCGCTGGAGGAAATCCTCACCCAGGTGCATCAGATCAACACCAATGTGACCGCTATTGTAGAAGGTGCGAAAGAACAGGCGACAGGTTTGAAAGAAATTAACCAGGCTGTGAATACAATGGACCAAGGTACACAGCAGAATGCAGCGATGGTCGAGCAATCCACGGCTGCCAGCCACGCCTTGGCAAAGGAAGCAGACGGTCTTTTCAGTCTGCTCAGCCAGTTCAAGGTCGGTGAGGCATCCACGGTTCGTATCGCGACAGCGCAGCAGGACGCAAAACCGGTCGCTTCCCCGGCCCGAGCCATGGCCAACCGGGTTGCGAAGGCCTTTAGTTCAAACGTGGCAGTTGCCGCCAATCGGGATAGCTGGGAAGAATTTTGATGAACAACACGATCTCTACAGGTACCTTCGGTCACGAAACGCTCGAGATCATCGCCTTCCGTCTTCATGATCAGGAATTCTGCGTGAAGACCACGACGATCCGCGAAATCCGCGGCTGGGCGCCCTCCACCCCGATCCCGCATTCGCCGGCCGACGTTCTCGGCGTGATGAACCTGCGCGGCACCGTCATCCCGATCATCGACCTTGCCCACAAGCTAGGCATGAAGAGCACGGTTGCCAATGAGCGCAGCGCCATCGTCGTCGCAGAAGTCCACAACATGGTCATCGGCCTCGTCGTTGATCGCGTCTCCGACATCCTGACCGTCCGCGGCGACCAGGTTCAGCCGGTTCCGGAAATCACCACATCCTTCGACAAGAGCTATGCGGAAGGCATCATCGCCAACGAGACCGGCATGATCTGCTTCCTCAATCTCGCCCGCATGTTCAAGGAACGCGAAATGGAAGACGTCGCAGCCTGATCGCTGCCGCTTCACTATCCCATCAAAGAGCGGCTCCGGCCGCTCTTTTTGCGTTTAGGCAGCAGCCGTGTCCCGTCTGGGGGAAATCAGCGCCGATCGCATCGTTGCGGTGGTACAGGATGGGTTGCCGGTTATCCGATCGTTGTGACAGGACGCCCGCAAGCGGAACAAAACCTCTCCTGTCGCTGTTACTAGCGGTAACACAATCACGGAGGCGACTGTCATGGAAGTAATCGGCACGCAGGTCCACCCGCAGCTTTCAACGGGGCTCATGACCGTGGAATTCGTCGGCGAAGGTGGCGACGTCATTTCGGTCCAGATGCATCAGACCGAATCCGATGGCCTGAACCGCCTCAACGCGATCGCAAGGGCCAAGGCGATGATGCTTCAGGTGGCAAATTTCGAGCAGCCTGACGACACTGCGATGGAAAACGATGCGGAAGCAGGAGAAGACAACGCAGGTTTATCCCCTGCGGTGGTATCGTTGCGAAGCGCAAGAGCCTCCGGCGATACTGGCACCCTGGAAGAGCAACTGGACGAAGGATTGGAATCTTCCTTTCCCGCCAGTGATCCGCTCTCGGTAACCGGTAGCTCCATCCCCAGCGGCCGCGCGGACACTGAGGAAGCCAAGAAGCCGTAACGGGATAAATCCAGAGGTCGCTCCCGTCACGCGAACGGCCTTTTATTTGCCCGCCAGCCTGCGGTCAAAACCGTCCAGAATGCGCTTCACAAGTGCTGGATAATCCTCGTCGAAATGATGGCCCCCGTCGATTGCGATAACCTCGACACCGGTATCCTTCAGCGTCGGGCAGACATCGTCGTCCTCATCGGTGCCGTATATGCACTGAACGAGAGCCGGCTGCATTTTGGTGATGTCATCTGCCGGATCGCCAGCCCCGTCTGCTGCGGCAGCACCTAGCCAGCCGAGCACGGAAATCTTGTAATCCACCTGATGGGAGACGGCGAGAAGCGACACCTGCGCAACCCGGTCCTTGTCTGCCTGCGGCAGGAGATTGTAGGTCCGGGGCACGATATCGGCTCCGAAGGAATAGCCGATCAGCAGGATATGCTTCACGTTCCAGCGCTTTCCATAAAATGCGATGATGCGATGCAGGTCATCGGCAGTTTCCTGCGGCTGCCGCTCCGACCAGAAGTAACGCAAGGAATCGATACCGACCACCGGCATGCCCTGCTGCTGCAAGACATCGCCGACTTCCTTGTCGATATCGCGCCAGCCGCCATCGCCGGAATAGACAATCGCCATCGTATCGCGCGTCGGCTTGGCTTCGAGCACCGTCAGGGGCAGACCGAGCGGATTGTCTTCGCCCGCGGATGCGGAAACGAGCGCGGAAAGCGCATCGGAAAACGCCGTCCACATATCGTCATCTGTTTCGGTGATTTCGATGTCGCTGTGCTTGGCGGTAAGCTCAGCGACATGGGCGCGGCCATCTGCCGGCGCATCCTTGGTGAACAGCACGGTGACCGGATCGGGCAGCGGTCCGTCGGTCAGGCCATAAACCATTAGATCGCCAACCTTTTTCTTGTCCGCAGGCGTACAGAGTTGCTTACTCAGCGCGATGCCGGCCTCGGGATCGATGGCCAGCGTCTGCCCGATCGTCGCTGCCGGGGTCTGCGCCGCAATTGCCAAGGCCAGAGCGCCACCCGCCCCGGCACCTGCAACGATCGGCAGGTGGTAGTCGTTGTTTTTAGCGGCGCGCTGGACCTGCTGGCTTAGCGCTTCGATATCGGAGACCATGTAGATGCAGTCGCCATCATCCTTCGCCAGCGACGCCAGATAGCTCGGCAGATCGATGCCGATGACCAAGGCGCCGCCGTCGGTCAGGCTTTTGGCAAGTGTATCTTCCTTGTCCGACCATCCGGCCTTGTCCGAAAACAGCACCACGGCGGCAGCGACATCACCGCTAGGCATCAGAATGTGCGGCGACGGGATCATGCCCGTGTCGAAGGTGGCAGGATCCTCCGATCGCGCGGGGGATGCCGTGAAAAACAGGCTGGCTGCAAAGGCGGCCTGGCAGAATGTCTTCAAGATCATTTCTTCACAATTCCCTTAACGCCGCCGCCAATCAGGAATGTTGCATCCATCAGTGCCAGAACGGGATTGATACCACCACCCGCTGCCATATAACGCGGCTGCCAGTGCGGATGGAATTTCGACTTGAAGGCCTTCAGGCCCTTGAAGTTATAAAAGCGTTCGCCGTGTTCGAAAACCGTGCGGCCAACTTTATCCCAGACAGGCGAGGAACGGCGGCCGGAAAGGCCCGCCAGAGGCGCCATGCCGAGATTGAATCGCTTGAACCCCTTGTCGCGCAGATATTCCATCAAAGATACGAAAAGAAAGTCCATCGATCCCTTTGGTGCATCCGGCAGGAAGCGCATGAGATCGATCGTTCCTTCCTCGCAGGCATCGGTCACCAGGATATTGGCAAAAGCGACGATTTTCCCGTTCAGCCTCAAAATCCCGACCGGCTGGGAAGCAATATAGTCGGCATTGAACGCCCCCAGCGAAAAGCCCTTTTCCTTGGCGCGATGGTGCTCAAGCCAGGCGTCGGAGACCGCAGTAAGATCACCCATGATCGCCGGGATGCCGTGCGGCTCGATGACGGCGAATTCCAGGCCGTCGCGCTGGGCGCGGCTGACGGTCTGGCGCAGAGTGGCCCACTTGCCGCCCTTCAGCTCGAACGTTGTCAGGTCCGCCGTGGCGAGTTCGCCCAGACGGAAAGCCCGCAGGCCCGCATCCGCGTAATACGAGAGCCCCGCAGGAGACACCTGGTAGAATACCGGCCGGCAACCGCAGGACCGCGCCTCCTCAATGAACTGCCAGATCAGATCCGGCCACGCATCGCGCGGGCCGACGGGATCGAACAGCGCGATCCACGACCGGGCCTGACGGCCATACATGATGAAGGCGCGGCCATCGTTTGAAAACATCAGGCTCTTGTCGCCCATCCGCACGAGATTGGCGTCCGACATGTCCTGCGCCTTGGCGATGGCGATCGCCCTGTCGATATCCTCGGTCGACGACGCTTCTCTTGGCCCCTTAGCCGGTCGCAACAAACTCCAGAGCGCGGCGGCACCGGAGAAAATCGTCAATCCGAGGACGGCGCGAAGGCCGCGTGGCGCTTCCTCCGACAGCTCGAACTGCCACCAGAGCGTATTGCTGTATTCCACGTCGCGATAGACGAACAACAGGACGATCACCGCAAAGGCGCATAGCGCCAGCATCGCCGTCAACCACGGCAGCGTCAGCCGTTCGTTCGACAGGTTTGCCGGACGGTCGAACAGGCGGTGCGTTGCCAGCAGGCTGACGATGAAAAAGGCGAGCAGGCTGGCCTCGATCAGCGCTACGGCCTTCAGCAGTGAAAACAGCAGCGCGATGACGGCAACGACCAGCGCCGCCCACCAGGCACTGTCCAGCCGCCGGGCCAGGCCACGCGCGACGATGACGAGAACAAGGCCCAGCAGGCTGGCTAGGAAATGGGTGCCTTCGATAATCGGCAACGGCACATAGCCGGCCAGGAAAGCCAGATTGTCATCCGGTGTCGGGGTGACACTGGAAAACACCAGCATGGCGGCCAGGATAAGCGCGAGCGTTGCCAGGAGCAGCGGCGTCAGCCGGCCGGCCACGCGGCGAAGGCTGGAAGCGACCGGCTTGCGGTAAAGACTGCGCAACTCGGCACCGATGACGAAGATGACCGCCAGAAGCAGTGGCAGGACATGGTAGATCAGGCGGTAGAGGACGAGCGCCCCCAGAACCGTGTCGACATCGACGGCTTGTCCGAGCGCGGCAACAATCACCGTTTCAAAGACGCCGAGGCCGGCCGGGACATGACTGAGAACGCCAAGGCCGACAGCGACCGCATAGATGGCGAGAAATGCCGGCCAGCCGATCACGCCGTCGGGCAACAGCACATAGAGGACGGACGCCGAGGCCGCCAGGTCGAGGACGGTCACGAGAAACTGGCGTGATGCCGTGCGCGAATCGGGAATGCGCAGGGAAAAACGCCCCAGCTGCAGGGCCCGGTTGTCGCGCCCCGCCACCATCAACGCCACAAGAACGGTCAGGATCAGGATCGCGATGGTACGGAGTGCCGGTGAACTCATGCCGACGAGCGGCGCCACTTCCGGAGCGATCATCAAAAGGCTGAGGGCCGTGACACTTGCCAGCCCGAGACCGAAGGCAAGGGTGACGAAAGCGATAATGGCGCCGATTTCTTCCGGCTTCAGACCCAGGCGCGAATAGGCGCGGTAACGGATGGCACCGCCGCTCAGCGGCCCAAAACCCGCCGTATTGCCGACAGCATAGGCCGCCGCCGCCGTCAGCGCGACATCGGCATAGGGCAACTTTTTCTTCAGATAGATCAACGCTCCGACATCGTAGAAGGTCAAGGCGAAAAAGCTCAAGCCGGTAAAGCCGATGGCAAGCGCGATGGACGTTGCGCCGGTATTATCGAGCGCCGACATCACGTCTTCGTACCGAACTTCACTCGTCAGGTGGAAGATGGCGTAGCCCGCAAGGGCAAGAATGAGGATCGTCGCAATCGCCGCCAGCAGCCGGCCCTGAAGCCACATCCGCTGAACCAGGACTTGAGCACCATCGTGCTCATCGTTTCTATCGGCGGGATTGGACATGGAGCACCTGGTGGGGCATTTCAAACTGTAATGTCATCGACGATATACATCCTGCGACAGCTAAATAAAGTGAACTTAATGTAATCTTCAAGCACCCGATTCCCGCCTTTTTTGTGCACGCAGGACAGGCATCACGAAATTTCAGCAAACCGCGATCGGCAACGTCCCTCATGGCATCTGGCGGCATTGACCACTTCCGCGCGCCAGCCTATCTCAATTTCATGACGAAGCACGCCAAGATTGACGAACCCGAAGAGCCGATTTTACAGGGCGTCCGCGCCTGGCTGCGCATGCTCTATCTGGGGACCAGTATCCGGGCCATCCGGTTCCAGATCGCCATGGCGATCATCGACCTCGCCATCATTATCTTCTTCCTCGTTGGCCCCTATTTCGCAGCGGGTCATACGTATCTTATCATCGACTACGCAATTGCCGCACTGATCGCCTTCGAACTGGGAGCCAGGGCATTGATTGCCTCGAGCTTCCGGCGTTGGGTGACCCGGCCGATGACGTGGGTCGATATCGCTATTCTCGCGACGCTGCTCTTTCCCGCGCAATTCTCCAACTTCGCCTTCCTGCGCGCCTTCCGTATCTGGTCGCTGGGCCAGAGCAAGGTCTTCACACTCTTGATCAAGCGGGCGGGTTATGCCGAATGGGAAGAGGTGATCCGCGCCTGCATCAATTTCGTCACCTTCCTGTTTCTCGTAACCGGCTTCGTCTACACCGCCTTCTTCTATCATCAGGCCGCAGGTATCGAAGGCTTTGTCGATGCGCTCTATTTCACCGTTGCCACGATCACGACAACGGGGTTTGGCGATATCACCCTGCCCGGAACACTCGGCAAACTCACCTCGATCGTGACGATGATCTTCGGCATCTCGCTGTTCGTCCGGCTGGCGCAGGCGATCGTGCGGCCGCACAAGGTGGTCTTCCCCTGCCCGCAATGCGGCCTGCAGCGCCATGATGCCAACGCCGTGCACTGCAAGGCCTGCGGCCATGTGCTGAACATTCCGGATGAGGGCAGCTAGGGGATTTCCCGACGGCACAAGGAAACGCCCAAATTTGGCGTTCTCAACCCTGTGCACGAAATGCTAATATTCCCCCAGGCAACACTTTTTGGGGGAATGGACATGCCACGCGTCGCACAACTCTATTTTCGCACTGCGATCATTTTCCTGATCGTCGGAATCGCTATGGGCCTGAACATGGCCATCTCGCAGGATCACAGCGCAATCGGCGCCCATGCCCACGCCAATTTGCTCGGTTGGGTAACCATGGCGATCTTCGGCGGATATCACGCTCTGAACCCCGCAAAGTCGGAGCGGCGGCTCGCGATCATCCAATATTGCATCTACACTGCCGGCGTAACCCTGATGGTACCGGCCCTTTACCTGATGCTCACCGGCAGTCCATCAATGGAGCCGGTTGTTGCAGTGGCGTCCCTCATCACCTTCGCAGGCGTACTGCTATTCGCAGTCATCATTTTCAGCAGCGGAACATCCGTGACGCGTCCCGCCGCTGCGCACTAGCACGTCTGGCGCCAGGCAGAGCGCCACCGTCTCACACCCGCGTCGCCTTCAGCCTGTCCTCGTCCAGCACGATGCCGAGCCCCGGCGCTTCGCCGAGCTCAAGCCAGCCGTCCTTGTGTTTCAAAGGTGAGACCATCGGATAGTCGCGGCGGGCCTCGCTCCATTCGGGATTGTCGTACGGATATTCCAGGAACGGTGCATCTCCGGCGCCGGCGGTCAGATGCGCGTTGGCAAGGACGCCGATGCCGTTTGTCCACGAATGCGGTGTAAACATCACCCCTGCCTCCCGGGCCTGATAGGCAAGGCGCCGGCAGCCGGTGATGCCGCCGACCAGCGCCACATCGGGCTGGATCACGTCAAAGGCGCGCTCCTCGATAATATCGCGGAACTCATAGAGTTCGCGGGTCATTTCGCCGCCGGCAATACGCAGGCTGGTCGCGTCCGAGAGGCGGCGCATGCCTTCGCGATCGGAGCGGAACAGCGGCTCCTCCATCCAGTAGATGCCCAGTTTCTCCAGTTCCCGGGCAACAGCCAGCGCGTCCTTGAAGGTCCAGGAAAGCGTCGTGTCCCAGGGCATGCGCCAGCCCTGGTTACAATCGACCATCAGTTCCAGCCTGTCGCCCACCCGGGCGCGGATCGCTTCCAGCGCTTTGACGTCGGCCTTCCAGCTGCCCCGGCCACCGGTCGAAGAGGAGAAACGCACCTTCATGGCCGGAAAGCCTTCAGCAATATAACGTTCCGCCGTATCGGCCATTGCGGACGGATCACGCAGCACCCCCGAAGAAGCATAGAGTCGGACCTTGTCGGCGCGGCCGCCCAGCATGCGCCAAACAGGTTCACCGGTGATCTTGCCCGACAGGTCCCACAGCGCCAGATCCAGCGGCCAGGAGCGGCCATAATGGAACGAGATATGCGACAACACCTCATAATGCCGCTCCAGATGTCGCGGGTCCTGTCCGATGAACAGGTCCTCATGGCCCTCGAAGCCTTTCATCAGGTCGCCGGAACCGATGCCCTCGCGGCCTTCGTCATCGCGGACGCGGACGATCGTCGCATCGAAATGCCTGCGCGGACGGCCGTCCCAGCTTGCCTTGAAGGCTGGATCGAGCGGCAGCCGGTGATGGGTGATCTCGATGGAAACGATCTTGCTCATAGCCCTACTCTCCTCAGCCGAAATGCTGCCAGATGGTCTTGTAGTCGCAATATTTGTCGATCGCATGCACCGAGCGGTCACGGCCAAAGCCCGACTGCTTGAAGCCGCCAAACGGCGTGGCGAAATTCGACATGTCGTAGGTGTTTATCCAGACCGTGCCGGCATGCAGGTTTTCGGAAAACCGGTGCGCACGGCTCATGTCCGTTGTGAAGACGGCACCTGCCAGACCATAGATCGTATCATTGGCAATCCGGAGAGCCTCCTCTTCGCTGTCAAATGGGATCGCGGCTAGAACAGGCCCGAAGATTTCCTGGCGGGCAAGACTCATATCGTTGGTCATATCCACGAAAACACCCGGAGACACGTAGTAACCCCCGGTTTCCGATAGAACCCGTTCGGCACCGAAAGCACGGCGTCCGCCTTCCTTCTCACCGGCGGCGATCATGCCGAGCACCTTGTTCATGTGCTCCTCCTCGATCAGCGCCCCGATCTGGGCCGACGGCTCCAAGGGATGGGCAAGTGCGATATCGCTCCTGGTCACCGCCTCGATCTTGGCAATCAGTGCATCCTGAACAGAACGTTCGACGATCAGCCGCGTCGAGGCATGGCAGGTCTCGCCGGAATTGTAGAAGCAGCCCCAGGCGACGGCGGATGCCGCAGCATCGAGATCGGCATCGGCAAACACCACCAGCGGCGACTTGCCGCCGAGCTCGAGCGCCACGCGCTTGACGTTGGATTGGGCGGCATAGCCCATGATCAGTTTGCCGACCTCGGTCGAACCGGTAAAGGCGATCATATCGACATCCATGTGCAGCGCCAGCGGTTTGCCCGTTTCCTCGCCAAAACCGGTGACAACGTTGAGGACGCCTGCCGGAAGGCCGGCTTCATGGCCAAGCTGAGCAAGACGGATGGCCGAGAGCGACGACTGCTCGGCCGGCTTCAGCACCACGGAATTGCCCGCGGCAATCGCCGGACCGAGTTTCCACGCATCGATGATCATCGGATAGTTCCAGGGCGTGATGGCGCCGATGACACCGATCGGGACCTTGCGCACGATCGCCCGTTCGCTCGGCGGCGTCGGCGCAACTTCGTCGCATAGCTTGTCGATCATTTCGCCATAGAACTGGATGCCGTCGGCGCAGAGCCGCACATCGACATTCAGCGACGCCATCACCGGCTTGCCGACATCGAGCGTTTCCAGCATCGCCAGTTCATCGCCGTGATCGCGGATGAGCTGCGCCCATGCCAGCATGATCCTCTTCTTTTCAACCGGATCCTTGTGCCGCCAGACGCCGCTGGCAAAGGCGGCGCGCCCGGCCGCCACCGCCCGGTCGATATCGGCAGCATTGCCGCGGGCCAGAACCCCGCCCGGCTGCCCATCCATCGGGCGGGTGCGGGTGAAGGTCTCTCCGGATGACGACGGCGACAGTTCGCCATTGATGAAATGGCGGCCTTCCGGCTTCAGCGCGGCGAGAACGTTTTCCCAGTAGTCGCGGGTATATTGCTTGGTCATAGATCAGGCTGCCTTCGGAAGGGACATGATGGATACGGCAAAACGGGCAATGTCCCCATCACCGATCTCGCGAATGGTCGAGCGGCGCATCGGCTGATTTTCCGGCGCCTTCATCTCGGCCGCAAGTGCTTCCGCATCGACAGCCTCGAAGCTTTTCGGCAACGCACGAACAATGCCGCAGCGATCCATCAGAGCGGACACGAAGCCAGGCAGCGCTGCCGCATTGGCAAGGCCGCACGCGCGGGCCGCGGCATTCAGATCGGCGGTGTCAGCCTCGACCAGCCAAGCCAGCGTCGCCTCGAAGCCGAGCGCCGTTGCAAGGCCGTGATGTACGGGTGCCAAACCGGCCATGGCATGACTGATGTTATGGGCAACGGCCGTGCCGCAATTGTCGATGGCGATGCCGGCATAGCAAGAGCCGAGCAACACCTTGCCGCGGGCCTCCATGTCATTTGGCTCCTTCACCGCCGTTTCCAGCGCACCGGTCAGGAGGCGCAGCGCTTCGTGCGCATAGAACTTGCCGCCGGCATGGGCGTTGCGATTTGTGGCAGCCTCGAATGCATGGATGAATGCGTCCATGCCGCACCAGGCCGTCAGGGTGGCCGGCAATGTCGCCGTCAGGGTGGGATCGAGCAGCACCAGATCAGCCTTGGTCTCCGCCCCCCAGATCCAGAGCTTCTTGCCCTCTGGCCCAGCAAAGATATTGGTCGCGGATGTTTCCGACCCCGTTCCGGCGGTGGTCGGCACCATGATTTTCTTCAAGGGATTTTTCGGCAGGGGATTGGCCGCAAGGGCATAGTGCATGGCGTCTTCGCCGGAAGCGGCACAGCAGGCAGCGATCTTGGCAATATCCAGCGCCGAACCGCCGCCAATGCCGATCACCACATCCGCCCCGCTGACGGTATCGGTAGCCTTGCGCACATGCGCGATTTTTGGCTCCCCGGCGAAATCGGAAAATACCCGCGCCTCGATACCCTCGGACGTGAGCTGGGCAACGACCCGCTCCGCCAGTCCCGATTGCACCAGAAACCCGTCAATGACCAGCGCTGCCGTTTGGGCGCCAAACGCCTTGGCTGCGGCACCGATCGTTTCGTGGAGATTTTCACCGAAACGGATTTCGGGAACGAAGGATGTGGAGAACGGCACGGGTCTATCCTGCAATGCGTGTGGATGCTGCTTCCACCGTGCATCACAATCTGATATTTTCAAACATGGGCATTATTCAGCCATTTTGATAATCTGAAGTCATGGAAGAGACATGCTCGATCATATTCCCCTGGAAGCATTCCGTGTCTTCGACGCCGCCTGCCGGCGGATGAACTTTTCAAAGGCCGGCCGCGAGCTGAATATTACCCAGGCAGCAGTCAGCCGCCGCATCAAGGGGCTGGAAGATCACCTCGGCGCTCCCTTGTTCATCCGGCGGGGCAAGAACCTGGAACTGACGCCCAAAGGAGAACGGCTGTTTCAGCGGGTGCGCGCAACGCTGGAATATCTGGAGGAAAGCCTTGAGCCGTTCCGGCCCGGCACCGGTGGAACGATCGCCATTGCAGCCAGCGGCTCGGTCTCGCATCTCTGGCTTGGACGGCGGTTGAGAGACTTCGGCAAGGAGAACCCGGCCATTTCACTGCGGCTCCTGACGTCCGACACGCCCTCCGATCTGGCGTCGGAAAACAACGACCTCGTCATTCTCTATTCGACCGGCGAACATCCACGCTGGAATCTGACGCTGCTCATGCCGGAACTGCTAGCCCCGGTCGCCTCACCGGATTACCTTGCAAGCCGTGGGCTCGACAGCGGCAAACTCTCGGCCGTCGAGATCGCCGCGCTCGATCTGATCGACTACGAGCGTTTCAACGCCCACTGGATCTCGTTTCGTCAATGGTTCGGCCGGCTGCCGGGCCTGCCGCGGCTCAATCTGCAGAAGCCACGTTTTTCATTTTCAACCTATATAATGGCCATCGATGCCGCCCTGCGCGGCGATGGCGTCGCGCTCGGCAGTCTGGGGCTGATCGACGCGCAGATCGCCGGCGGGCAACTGGTACGGGTGGGGCCGGACAGCCTTGCGACCGGCTACGGCTATTATCTCGGCCTGCCAAAATACAAGACGGTGTCTACAGAAGCGATGCAGCTGCATGCGAGATTGCTTGAACCGGGAACGGTATGACCAAAGGCGTGGCCGATTGTGAAGCGCCGTCGAATCAAGCAAGGCTCTACCAACGCTGCATGGTACATTGCCGGCCAGTTGCAGCTGTGCAAGGTCTTGGTGGCGCTTCTGCCATGTTCAAAGTTGCGTATAGCCCGCGTCTCCCTTTCCTACCGCTGGTTCCGGGTCCATCCGGATGGCGTCGTTTCTTGCATTTTATGCCTTGATATGTCTGTTTTTTCTCGACAATACCTATCGTGAGGGTGAGATCGGCAGTGGCGGCTGGGATGGAATGCGTGTTCTCGGATTGGTTTTGTGCCTCGTGTGGCCTTTGCTCCTTGTTCACGCGATCGTCATGGCTCGCTTGAGACGGCTGAACAGGCTGATCCCGCCCGCAAAAGACACCAGGATGGGCCTGGCACAAACAAGAAGCCGGATGGCCAGGGCATGAAAACGCCCAAGGCCGGTGGGAACCGCGGAGTTCGGGTTTCGGCATGAAAGAGCAGCGGAAAAGCCGGTCTGGAAAGGTTTTCTTTCTCGTCGCTGTGGGCTTGGTGTTTGCCGGCATTCTGGCAACGGTTATGCTTGCCAACAACCACCGGAATCTCGACCTGCTCTTGACCTATCTTGGCTATCCCGACCTTCTGCGAAAGCCCGAACAGGCTGCAAAGCAGGTGAAGATCAGGCAAAGCCGGGGCATTCGCATGCCGCCGGCCCGCATGGTTTTACCGGTCTATGCCTTCGCCGACTTCAAGGCACCGCAACAGAATTTCATCCGCCTGATCCAGAGCGATCCGCGAACCCTGTGCGAACAGTTGAAGAGCGGCGGCTTTGGCGACCTGGACTGGACGGTCAGCAGCGAGAGCAGGGACAATTGGGAATGCTCGTCCTTCGTTGAACTGCCGGCCCAGAAGACTGCAGAAGACGTGCAATCCTCGGTCTTCATCTCCATCAAGGGTGCGGCCGAAAATCTCGTAACCTCCTTCCGCGTCAAGCTGAACATAGAAGCCGCCGCCGATACGGCAAAGGTAGCGGACCTTGCCGGCGACGCCGCGAGCATCTTCCTGCGGCAGGTTCGCTGGGGGAATATCGACGAGATCATCGCCAAGATTCATGCGCTGGAAGCCTTCGATATCCGTGACTTCGGCAGCCGCATCCAGTTCAAGAAGGAGTTTGGCGAAACGCCGCGCTATAATTTCATCGCCTACCAGATCACAAACCGGCGCAAGACGACCCCAGGGGACCTGTTTTTCGACCGGAAAAAATGGTTTCCACTGACAGGCAGCGACGGCCTGCCGATGATCGACGGCATGATGGCCGGTGAAAGCGCCGAAGGATTACCGCTGCCCGTGGCTGAAAATCCGGCACCGTAAACAGATCTATCCCCGTTATCATGATCCATTTTGAACCGTACGCATTAACCACAGACAAGAAGATACTTCGGCAATGCGTTGCCGGAGATCGGCATATTTAATAGAGTATTAAAACGGGATATTCTTTTTTCAGCCAAACCATTTTCATCGGACAATACTCAAAAAACGGCGACAATCGTCAATATCGCCAAGGACATGGAAAATCCTATCGACCTCGTCTGTCGATATGCCGGGAGTAGCCAAAGCGATGGCCGAAGAAATGGTGCTTGAACATGCCGCCTTCAGCGGGTTGGTAGATCGCCGGTCCGGAGAGATTGCCTTGGAGGGAGCTGCCCTTTCCGGCGGCGACCGCTGTGCGGACGAAATCGGTTTTCATATTCGTCCCGTCACCGTGCCGGACACTCCCCTGCAACTGGCCCTCAAACGGACGATCGATGCTGCTGCTGCGTCTCTGGGGCTGGTGGTTCTTGCGCCGGTTCTGGCTGTCGCGGCCGTGCTGATCAGACTGGATAGCAAGGGGCCGATTCTCGTCCGCCAATTGCAAACCGGGCTCAATGAAGTCCCATTTGAACACCTGAGCTTTCGCTGTGAATACGAAAACCGCGAGAGCGGCAATCGTCGTGCGAACCTGCAGGCCAACGCCCCGCGCCTCACGCGGTTCGGGCGTGCCCTGCGGCGAAGCGGTCTCGATAGACTGCCGCAATTGTGGAATGTTCTTGCCGGCGACATGTCGCTGGTCGGGCCAGCCCCGCACGTTCCCGACATGCTGGCTGCGGGGTACAGCTATGACCAACTGGTGCAGGGATACGAATACCGTAACTTGATGCGCCCCGGCCTGACTGGATTGGCGCAGGCTCACACCCCGCGCGGTCCGACTGAGCATCGCGCGATGGCGATACGGCGGATCATCGACGACGTCGAATATATCCGGAATTTCTCGCTGCTGATGGACGCGAAGATCATCAGCCGCACCATGATCAACGCGGTCAAAGGCTCCCCCGCGCTGTAGCCGAAAGGCCTGGCGGGAAGAGCCCATGAACAAAGCCGCCGGAAGAGTGTCTTCCGGCGGCTTTGCCTTATCGGGGATCAGCTGATCGGCCTACATGTAGAGCCGAAACCGGCGCCGGTGTTGCACGGCGCCGGCTTGATCATTTACCCTGCCAGCTCTTGACCAGTTCGTCGTAGTTGACGGTCTGCGGCTTTTCTTTTTCGTTCTCGATCTTCAGCTGCGGAGCGAGGTTGCCCTTCGAGACGGCATCCTTGTTCCAGAAGTCGAGATCATGCTCTTCGGCGAGCTTCGGGCCGATATCACCCTGGACTCCAGAACGCTCGATGCGTCCCATCACCTTTTCCTGCTCGGCGCACAGGCTATCCATGGCTTCCTGAGCGGTCTTCGCACCCGAGGATGCATCGCCGATTGCCTGCCACCAAAGCTGAGCCAGCTTCGGATAGTCCGGAACGTTGGTACCGGTCGGCGACCATTGGATACGGGCCGGCGAACGGTAGAACTCGACCAGACCGCCGAGGTTCTTGGCGCGCTCGGTGAAGCTCTTGTCCTGGATCGTCGATTCGCGGGCGAAGGTCAGGCCAACCTGGCTCTTCTTCACATCCACGGTCTTCGATGTCACGAACTGCGCGTAGAGCCATGCGGCCTTGGCGCGGTCTTCAGGGGTCGATTTCATCAGCGTCCAGGAACCCACGTCCTGGTAACCGAGCTTCATGCCGTCCTTCCAGTAGACGCCATGCGGCGAAGGAGCCATGCGCCACTTCGGCGTGCCGTCTTCGTTGACGACCGGCAGGCCTGGCTTGACCGAATCAGCCGTGAAGGCCGTGTACCAGAAGATCTGCTGGGCAACGTTGCCCTGGGCAGGAACCGGACCGGCCTCACCGAAGGTCATGCCCGCTGCTTCCGGCGGAGAATAGGCCTTCAACCAATCGAGATATTTCTGGATCGAGTAGACCGCTGCCGGGCCGTTGGTGTCACCACCGCGGGCAACGCAGGAGCCGACCGGACGCGAATTCTCATCGACCTTGATGCCCCATTCGTCAACCGGAAGACCGTTCGGGATACCCTTGTCGCCGTTGCCGGCCATCGAAAGCCAGGCGTCAGTGAAGCGCCAGCCGAGCGACGGGTCCTTCTTGCCGTAGTCCATGTGACCATAGACCTTCTTACCGTCGATTTCTCGGCCGGTGAAGAATTCGGCAATGTCTTCGTAAGCCGACCAGTTGACCGGAACGCCGAGGTCGTAGCCGTACTTCGCCTTGAAGTCAGCCTTGTTCTTCTCGTCGTTGAACCAGTCGTAGCGGAACCAGTAGAGGTTTGCGAACTGCTGGTCGGGAAGCTGGTAGAGCTTCTTGTCCGGCGCCGTGGTGAACGACGTACCGATGAAGTCGGCAATGTCGAGACCCGGGTTGGTAACGTCCTTGCCTTCGTTGGCCATCCAGTCGGTCAGGTTGCGAACCTGCTGGTAGCGCCAATGCGTACCGATCAAATCGGAATCGTTGACATAGGCGTCATAGATGTTCTCGCCCGTCTGCATCTGGGTCTGCAGCTTTTCAACCACGTCTCCTTCGCCGATCAGGTCATGCGTGACCTTGATGCCCGTGATCGCGGTAAACGCCGCAGCCAGGGTCTTGGATTCATATTCATGCGTCGTCAGCGTTTCGGAAGCGACTTTGATGTCCATGCCGGCAAATGGTTTTGCCGCATCGATGAACCACTGCATTTCGGCTTCCTGGCCGGCGCGATCAAGCGTCGATACATCGCCGATTTCCTTATCGAGGAACTGCTTTGCCTCGTCCATGCCCGCGAACGCGGACCCGGTAAAGGCCAGCAGCAGAACTGCTGTCGATGTTAAAAGGTGCCGTCGCATAATTGTCCTCCCTTAAAGGTTTTGCGATTGCAATGTCGGACTGCCTCCCAGGCAATCCGTTTCAGTAATCTTGCCTCAAACCAGCTTGAAAACGCCGACGGCGTACACGAAGGAAAGCGCAAGAGCCCACCACACGTTGGGACCGACAAGTCCCAGCCATGCGAGATGAATGAAGGCGCTGCCGAGCAGCGAGACGAAGAGACGATCACCACGGGTCGTCTCGAAGCGAAGGATACCAACACGCGGGTTGCCGCCCGGGCTGGCATATTCCCAGACCGCCATCAGCGACAGAAGCGCGAAGATGGTAAGAAAGAACATCGCGCCTGGAAATGACCAGGCCATCCAGCCGCCAGGGATCAGCGGCGCGAACCAGTCGCGCGCGCCGTCCTTGATCGGAAGTGCCATGATGAGCAGCCCGGTCAAGGCGGCATAGACGACGAGAACGGCGGCCAGCGCCAAAGGCCAGCGATTGGTGCGTTGAGACACGGTGGCCATTAGACCCTCCCCAGGGCAAAGCCCTTGGCGATATAGTTTCTGACGAAATAGATGACGATGGCGCCTGGGATGATGGTGAGCACACCGGCCGCAGCAAGAACGCCCCAGTCCATGCCCGACGCAGACACCGTGCGCGTCATGATCGCGGCGATCGGCTTGGCATCCGTCGTCGTCAGTGTGCGGGCGATCAACAACTCAACCCAAGAGAACATGAAGTTGAAGAACGCGGCGACGCCGATACCGGATGCGATCAGCGGGATGAAGATCCGGATGAAGAAGCGCGGGAACGAATAGCCGTCGATATAGGCGGTCTCGTCGATCTCCTTCGGAACCCCCGACATGAAGCCTTCAAGGATCCACACCGCCAGCGGCACGTTGAACAGGCAGTGCGCCAGAGCAACGGCGATATGCGTATCGATCAGGCCGAAGGCGGAATAGAGCTGGAAGAACGGCAGCGCGAAAACGGCCGGCGGTGCCATGCGGTTGGTGAGCAGCCAGAAAAACAGGTGCTTGTCGCCAAGGAACCGGTAACGCGAGAAGGCATAGGCCGCCGGCAGCGCCACCGATACGGAGATGACGGTGTTCATCACCACATAGATGATCGAGTTGATATAACCCTTGTACCAGGACGGATCGGTGAAGATCACGGCGTAGTTCCGCAGCGTCGGCGCATGCGGATAGAGCGAGAAGGCGCCGGTGATCTCGGTGTTCGTCTTGAAGCTCATGTTGACGAGCCAATAGATCGGCAAGAGCAGGAAGATGATGTAGATCGTGGGCACAAGCCAGGAGAGGCTGCGGCCGGATGATTGTGTCGCGGTGGTCATTGTTTTCCTCCCTCCGTCCGTCAGCTCTGCGCATCGCTATTGGTCATCACGGTGTAGAAGATCCATGAGAGCAACAGGATGATCAGGAAGTAGATGAGCGAAAGTGCTGCTGCCGGACCAAGGTCAAACTGGCCGATGGCCGTCTTGACGAGATCGATCGACAGGAATGTGGTGGCATTGCCGGGGCCGCCGCCGGTGACGACGAAAGGCTCGGTATAGATCATGAAACTGTCCATGAAGCGCAGCAGGAAGGCGATCAGAAGCACGCGCTTCATCTTCGGCAACTGGATGTAGCGGAACACGGCCCAGCGCGAGGCACCATCGATCTTGGCCGCCTGATAATAGGCATCCGGGATCGATACGAGGCCGGCATAGCAGAGCAGCACCACAAGGCTCGTCCAATGCCAGATGTCCATGACGATCAGCGTCACCCAGGCATCGAAGACATTATTGACGTAGTTATAGGGAATGCCGATCGCATCCAGCGTATAACCCAGCAGGCCGATATCGACGCGGCCGAACACCTGCCAGATGGTGCCGACGACGTTCCATGGAATGAGCAGCGGCAGCGACATGAAGACGAGGCAGAAGGGCACGCCAAGTCCCGTCTTCGGCATGTTGAGCGCGATCAGGATGCCGAGCGGAATCTCGATCGCCAGGATGATGCCGGAGAAGATCAGGTTGCGGGTCAGCGCATCCCAGAAGCGGTCGGACTGCAGCACCTGGATGAACCAGTCGGTGCCCGCCCAGAAGAATTGATTGTTGCCGAACGTGTCCTGTACCGAGTAGTTGACCACCGTCATCAGCGGGATGACCGCCGAGAAGGCGACCAGCACCAGCACCGGCAGAACCATGAACCAGGCCTTGTTGTTCCAGGTCTTTTCCATGATCAGGCCTCCCCGCCGACACGCCATGAATCGGCGTAGATGTTAATGGCATTGGGATCGAAGGTGATCTTCGGTTCCGCCGGGATCTCGCCGTCCTCATGCACGACGATGGCGATTGGCTTGTTGGCAAACGTGGCGCGAACGATCTTCTGGCGGCCGATGTCCTCGACCTTGGAAATCACAACAGGCATACCTTCGCGGCCAAGCCGGACAAATTCCGGGCGGATGCCCAGCTCCATCTTGGCACCGGCTGCGAATTTCGGCGCAAACGACAGGTTGACCTTCTGGCCATCGAGATCGACGGACGAACCATCGATCTTTGCCGGCAAAACGTTCATGCCCGGAGAACCGATGAAATAGCCGACGAATGTGTGCTTCGGTTTTTCGAACAGCTCGGCCGGCGTACCGATCTGGACGATCTCGCCGTCATACATGACGACGACCTTGTCTGCGAAGGTGAGCGCCTCGGTCTGGTCATGGGTGACATAGACCATGGTGAAGCCGAACTGCTTGTGCAGCCGCTTCAGCTGCGAACGCAGCACCCATTTCATATGCGGATCGATGACGGTCAGCGGCTCGTCGAACAGGATGGCGCTGACATCAGAGCGGACGAGACCGCGGCCAAGCGAAATCTTCTGCTTCTGGTCGGCTGTTAGCCCCTGCGCCTTCTTCTTCGCACGGTCGGAAAGCCCGATCATTTCAAGGATTTCCGTGACGCGGCGGTCAACTTCCGTTTCCGGGACGCGGCGGTTGCGCAGCGGAAAGGCCAGGTTGTCATAAACGGTCATCGTGTCGTAGATCACCGGGAACTGGAACACCTGGGCGATGTTGCGCTCCTGCGTCGACAGGTTGGTGACATCCTTGCCGTCGAACAGGATCTTGCCTTCCGATGGCTGCAGCAGTCCGGAAATGATGTTGAGCAGCGTGGTCTTGCCGCAACCGGACGGACCAAGCAGCGCATAGGCGCCGCCATCGTTCCATTCGTGATGCACCTCCTTCAGCGAATAGTCCGAGGGCTTCTTCGGGTTCGGGCCGTAGGCGTGGCGGATATGGTCGAGATTGATGCGTGCCATGGTTTTCTCCTCACGCCCCCCGAACGGTCTGGCTTGCGGCAGAGCCGCCGATCGCGCGTCCATCCGGCCCGAAGGCCATCAGGTGGCGGGTATCAATGAAAAGCTCGATCGCCGTATCCGGCTCGATGTCGTGGATACCGTGTTCGAGCATGACCCAGCGCGATCCCGCGCAATCGACATGGATGAAGCTTTCCGAGCCGGCGATTTCCGAAATGATGATGCGCGCCTTCAGCGTCGCCGCCGTGTCGTGCGGCCGCGCCAACGACAGGTGGTGCGGATGGAAGGCAATGGTATAGGCCCCATCGGCGATACCGGCCAAGTGCGCCGGAACCGGCAGGACGCTGAGCCCACCGCGCTCGAATGTATTGCCGGACTTCACCACGTCGAGCGTATTGAGCGGCGGATCGGCAAAGGTTTTTGCGGTGACGATATCGGCGGGCTTGCGATAGACCGAGATAGTCGGCCCGAACTGGCTGATGCGCCCCTGGTGCATCGTCGCGGTATGGCCACCGAGCAGCAGCGCTTCCTGCGGTTCGGTCGTCGCATAGACGAAGATTGAGCCGGCAGCGGCAAACAGCTTCGGCAACTCTTCGCGCAATTCCTCGCGCAGCTTGTAATCGAGGTTGGCGAGCGGCTCGTCGAGCAGCACAAGACTGGCATTCTTGACGATGGCGCGGGCAAGCGCCGTGCGCTGCTGCTGGCCGCCGGACAGGTTGAGCGGCGTGCGCTCGAGGTAGGGCGTCAGCTTCATCAGCTCGGCCGCCTTGCGCACCTCGCGATCGATCGTAGCCGCATCCTTGCCGGAAATGCGCATCGGCGAGGCGATGTTCTCGTAAACGGTCATGGCCGGGTAGTTGATGAATTGCTGGTAGACCATGGCGACAGAACGATCCTGCACGCGCACGCCAGTCACATCCTTGCCGTCGAAAGAGATTGTACCGGTCGTCGGCTTGTCGAGCCCCGCCATCAGCCGCATCAGCGATGTCTTGCCCGACAGCGTCGGGCCCAGCAACACATTGAGCGAGCCCCGCTCCAGCACAAGATCGGTCGAATGGATATGCGTATCCGCCCCGACAACCTTGGTTATGTTTTTCAGTTCAAGCATTCTCAGGCTTCCTCCCAGCCATCGGCAGCGCCATCCCGGCGCGACCGTCAGGCAACGTTGCGGATAGTCTCCCGCATATATTCCTCCAACCCGGCGGCTTCCGCCTGGGTCAATGTCAAGCCCAGCTTGGTGCGGCGCCACAGGATGTCCTCGGCGTGCCGCGCCCATTCCTGGGTCATCAGCCACTGCACCTCAACCGCATAGAGATCGGCGCCGAAATGCCGGCCAAGATCGTCCGTCTTGCCGGCGCTTCCAAGCAGGCTTGCTGCCAGCGTCCCATAGAGCCGCACCAGGCGGCGCGCATGGCGTTCAGTCAGAAACGGATAGCGGCTCTTGAGTTTTGCGACTTCGGCGTCATAGCCGGTTGCCGGAAAATCGCCGCCCGGAAGGACGCTTTTCGCGGTCCACGGATTGCCCTTCGCGCCGATCGCACCGGCGATCTTTTCGAGTGCATGTTCGCCGAGACGGCGATAGGTGGTCAACTTGCCGCCGAAGACATTGAGCAACGGTGCTTCGCCATCAGCGCCATCGATCTTCAGCACATAATCGCGCGTCGCCTCCTGCGCCTTCGAGGCACCGTCATCAAACAGCGGCCGCACGCCGGAATAGGTCCAGACCACATCGGTCGGCTTGACCGGTTCGGAAAAATACTCGCTCGCCGCATTGCAGAGATAGGTAATCTCGCCTTCGGTGATCTGGATGTTCTTCGGGTCGCCGGTGAAATCGTTGTCGGTCGTGCCAATCAGGGTGAAATCGGTTTCATAGGGGATCGCGAAGATGATCCGGTTGTCCGGGTTCTGGAAGAAATAGGCACGTGGATCGCTGAACTTCTTCTTCACGACGATATGGCTGCCCTGCACCAGCCGGACATTATGGACGTTGTTCTTGCGCACCGCGTTCGACAGAACGACATCGACCCAGGGGCCGGCCGCATTGACCAGCAAACGCGCCTTGAAGGTGCTGACGGTGCCGGTCGCCGTATCCTCGACATTGACCGACCAGAGACCACTTTGGCGCTCCGCCGAGACTACACGGCTGCGCGTCATGATGCGCGCGCCCTTGAGTGCTGCGTCCTTGGCGTTGAGAACAACCAGACGGGCGTCATCGACCCAGCCGTCGGAATATTCGAATGCCTTGGTGAACAACGCCTTCAACGGCTTTGCAGCCGGATCGCGCCGCATGTCCAGCGTGCGAGTGGCGGGCAGAAGCTTGCGGCCGCCGATATGATCATAGAGGAAAAGGCCGAGACGGATGAGCCAGGCCGGGCGAATGCCGCCTTTGTGGAACGGCAGCACGAAGCGCATCGGCCAGATGATATGCGGCGCCATCGCCCAGAGCACTTCGCGCTCCATCAGCGATTCACGCACCAGCCGGAATTCGTAATGCTCGAGATAGCGCAGACCACCGTGAATGAGCTTGGTAGCGCGCGAGGAGGTGCCGGAGGCGAAATCGTCCATTTCGGCCAGCGCAACCGAATATCCACGGCCGGCAGCATCCCTTGCGATGCCACATCCATTGATACCGCCACCGATCACGAAAATGTCGAGTACATCCTGCGCAGGCACTGCTTCCCCTCCCACATTTCGCATTGCACAATTTTGCGCAGATGCGAAAGTAAAAATAATTAAAGCGAAAACCTTACGAATGTCAAACGAATGTTTTTAGAAAACAAGCAGCCGCTAAAATCAGCGATTTCAGCGCGTGGTTTCGATCAGCCGGACATCCTGCTCCTGGCAGATATTCCGGACATTCTCGATCGGACAAATATCGGTAATGAAGGTGTGAACCTGGGTGATATGGCCGATCCGGACGGGCGCCGTGCGCTCGAACTTGGTTGAATCGGACACAAGAATGACATGCCGGGCATTGGCGATGATCGCTTGGGCCACTTTCACTTCGCGGTAATCGAAATCCAGAAGCGCGCCGTCATGATCGATCGCAGATGCACCGATAACCGCGTAATCCACCTTGAACTGGCGAATGAAATCCACCGCCGCCTCACCGACGATACCACCATCTGCACCGCGCACGACGCCACCGGCAATCACCACTTCGATCGATGGGAAAACCCGCAAGCGATTGGCAACGTTAATATTATTGGTGATAACCATCAGTTCCGTATGGTCAAGCAGCGCTTCGCCGACCGCTTCCGTCGTCGTGCCGATATTGATGAAAAGCGAGGAATTGTTCGGGATCATCGCGGCAGCCGCCTGGCCGATCGCCTGTTTTTCCAGGGCTGCGATCGAACGCCTGGCTTCGTATTTCACATTCTCGTTTCCACGCGGAAAGACCGCCCCACCGTGGATACGCGTCAGCACCCGGCCGTCACACAAATCGTTGAGATCCTTGCGGATGGTCTGCGGCGTCACCGAAAAACGCGTGGCGAGTTCATCGACCAGCACCCGGCCTTCCGTCTTGGCAAGCTCAAGGATTTCCGACTGGCGCCCCGTCAGATACATGTTTATTCCTCCCCTTCGTTTTCGTTTTCTTTCATAATAGGCAAAAACGAAAGCAGCGCAATTTCATAAACGCAGCGAGTGCTTAAAATGAACCCTTATCAGAGAAGGGAAGCCGGCCGCGTTGCAATTCCGGTCGTGATACTACAGCCTGTCGGTGGCTGAGGAGGAGTTCACTATGTTTCATCCATCGCTGTTCAAAGGCTTGAATGTCGTCGTCACCGGCGCTGGTCGCGGCATCGGCCTAGAGGTCGCACGCCAGTTTCTCGATTGCGGCGCAACCGTCTATCTGCATGGCGGCCGCGTGGCGCGCGAGCCGCTACCGGACTTTCTCGATGCCGCGCTGACGGAAGGCCGCGCCTTCCTCTCCTATGCCGATTTCTCGACCGCCGGTGGCATCGAGCTTCTGGCCACCGGCATCGCCACGCGATTTCAGGCGATCGACGTCCTCATCAACAATGCCGGCACGATGGTCGGCCGGTATCTCGCCGGCGAACTGACGGACGACCAATACGACACGGTGGTGCAGCTGAACCAGACCTCCGTCGTGCAGACCACCCGCGCGCTGCTGCCGCTGATCCGGCGCGGCACGCATCCGGCCATCATCAACACGGTCTCGATCTCGGCGCTGACGGGCGGCAGCGCCGGATCGGCGATCTATTCGGCCACCAAGGCTTTCGTCTCGACCTATTCCAAGGCGCTTGCCCGCGAATTGGCGCCGGAGGGCATTCGTGTCAATTGCGTTTCTCCGGGAACGATCACCACCGATTTCCACGAACGCTATTCATCCGCCGAAAAGCTCGAAGCCACCCGCAAGACCATCCCGCTGAAACGGCTGGGCACCGCAGAGGATTGCGCCCCGGCCTATTTGTTCCTCGCATCGAGCGCACTCTCGGGTTACATCACCGGACAGGTGCTGGAAGTGAACGGCGGTCAATTGATCTGCTGAGCGCAGATTCCTGCATCGGGAGGGTGGCGGTTGATCGACAAGCTGGAATTCTTCATCGCACTGGCGCAGGAGCGCCACTTCGGCCGCGCCGCCGAACTCTGCGGCATCACCCAGCCGACGCTCTCGGCAGCGATCAAGCAGCTGGAAGATCAGCTCGGCGTCATGCTGGTCAATCGCGGCTCGCGGTATCAAAGCCTGACGCCGGAAGGCCAGCGCGTGCTGGAATGGGCCCGCCGGATCGTCGGCGATTCCCGCACCATGCACGAAGAGATGCGCGCCGCCCGGCGCGGCCTTGTCGGCCACATCCGGTTGGCTGCCGTGCCGACCACGCTTGCCATGGTGCCGCGCATCACCGCACCGTTTCAGGAGAAACATCCGGAAGTCACCTTCTCCATCCTCTCCACCACGTCACTGAAAATCCTCGGCCTCTTGGAAAATCTGGAGATCGATGCCGGCCTCACCTATCTTGAAAACGAACCGCTCGGCCGCGTCACCAGCGTGCCTTTGCAGGTGGAGCGCTATCATCTGGTCACAGCTGCAGGCACGGACCTGGCAGATCGCGAAACGGTGACCTGGAAGGAAGTCGGCGGCATTCGGCTTTGTCTATTGACCGCCGATATGCAGAATCGGCGCATCATCAACCAGCATTTCACTGAAGCCGGCGTGACCGTCTCGCCGACACTGGAATCCAATTCGATGATCGTGTTGTTTTCCCATGTCCGCACCGGTCACTGGGCCAGCATCATGCCCTATAACGTCGCGAAATCGTTTGGTTTTCATGACGAAATCCGGCTGATCCCGATCATTGAGCCGGATGCCCGGCACACGGTCGGATTGGTCGCCACGCATCGCGAACCGTTCACGCCGCTCGTCTCGGCCCTGCTGCACGAAGCGCGCATTCTGGCCGATGCCCAGGCGCTTTGATAGAAAACATCTATCGCTTAACGGAATACGCCTATTGACCCTCCCCCGGCCTGCTGACACGCTGTATTTTCAGTGCGTGCGCTGCGAAACCACGTGTTCCTGGTCCTTTTGAGCCAGGAAACCGAATGAAACGATGTTCTGGAGGGACTTCGTTTGATTTGAGGGATCGCAGATCACGACAGATTGTTCATTTCAGTTCGGGAGGTCTGAACGTTGAACCTGCATGTATCAAGCCGTGATATCGGTGAACGGACGCTGGATATCGTCAGCGAGATGAAGTCGCTCGAAGGGCCGCTTCTGCCGATCCTGCATGAGATTCAGGCCGAGTTCGGCTATGTGCCGCAGGAAGCCCTGCCGATCATTGCACGCGAACTCAACCTGTCGCGCGCCGAAGTGCACGGCGTCGTCTCCTTCTATCACGACTACCGTGATCACCCTGCCGGCCGCCATGTGCTCAAGCTCTGCCGGGCCGAGGCCTGCCAGTCGATGGGCGGCGACGCGCTGGCCGAACGGGTGAAATCCCTGCTTGGCATCGATTTTCACCAGACGACGCTCGATGGGGCGGTGACGCTGGAACCCGTCTATTGTCTTGGGCTCTGTTCCACCGCACCCGCCGCGATGCTCGACGGCGAGGTGCACGGACGGCTCGATGCGGATGCGGTGCGTGACCTCGTTGCGGAGGTAAGGGCATGAGCGTGCGGATTTTCGTTCCCCAGGATGCAGCAGCTTTGGCCCTTGGTTCCGAGCGGGTCGCCACGGCGCTGACCCGTGAAATCGAAGCGCGCGGGCTGGACGCTACAATCGTCCGCAATGGATCGCGCGGCCTGCACTGGCTGGAGCCGATGATCGAGGTCGAGACGCCCGAAGGCCGGATTGCCTATGGCCCGGTAAAAGCATCCGATGTGGTGTCCTTGCTCGACGCAGGCCTCACCACCGGCGGAACCCACGCGCTTTGTCTCGGAAAGACCGAGGAACTGCCATTCCTGAAAAACCAGACGCGCCTGACCTTCGCCCGCTGCGGCATCGTCGATCCGCTGTCACTCGCCGACTACCGGGCCCATGACGGACTGAAGGGCCTGGAAAGAGCCGTGACCTTGTCGCCGGCCGATATCGTCACCCACGTGACCGAGAGCGGTCTTCGCGGCCGTGGCGGCGCGGGTTTCCCGACCGGGATCAAATGGAAGACGGTTCTCGACACACCCGGCGACCGCAAATACATCGTCTGCAATGCCGACGAGGGCGATAGTGGCACCTTCGCCGACCGGATGATCATGGAAGGCGACCCCTTCGTGCTGATCGAGGGCATGGCGATTGCCGGCATCGCGACTGGTGCGACCAAGGGCTTCGTCTATATCCGCTCTGAATATCCCCACGCCATCGCGACAATGACGCAAGCCGTCGAGATCGCCCACAAGGCGGGCGTGCTGGGTAGCTCCGTGCTCGGCTCGGTCAAGGCCTTCGACATCGAGATCCGCACCGGCGCAGGCGCCTATGTCTGCGGCGAGGAAACAGCGCTGCTCAACAGCCTGGAAGGCAAGCGCGGCATTGTCCGCGCCAAGCCACCACTTCCCGCCCATAAGGGCCTGTTCAACTGTCCGACCGTCATCAACAACGTCATCTCCCTCGCCTCGGTGCCGATCATCATGGACAAGGGCCCGGTCTATTATAAGGACTTCGGCATGGGCCGCTCGCGCGGCACCATCCCGATCCAGATCGCAGGCAACGTCAAGCATGGTGGGCTCTATGAGGCTGCCTTCGGCCTGACGCTCGGCCAGATCGTCGATGAGATCGGCGGCGGCACCGCCACCGGACGTCCGGTCAAGGCCGTGCAGGTCGGCGGCCCGCTCGGCGCCTATTTCCCCCGCGCCCTGTTCGATACGCCGTTCGACTACGAGGCCTTCGCCGCCAAGGACGGCCTGATCGGTCATGCCGGCATTACCGTCTTCGACGACACCGCCGACATGCTGAAACAGGCCCGTTTCGCCATGGAATTCTGCGCCATTGAAAGCTGCGGCAAATGCACCCCCTGCCGCATCGGCTCGACCCGCGGCGTCGAAACAGCCGACAAGATCGCCCAAGGCATCGAGCCGGAAAAGAACCTGGCGCTGCTCGCCGACCTCTGCAACACGATGAAATTCGGCTCGCTCTGCGCGCTGGGCGGCTTCACGCCCTACCCGGTGACCAGCGCCATGAACCACTTCCCGGACGATTTCCGGCCAGTGCCTTTGGTGGAGGCGGCGGAATGAAAGCTATAACAAAACCCCTCCCGCTCGCCTTGCTCGCCGCCCTCCCCACAAGGGGGAGGGCTCAACCTGTGGCCGCTTCGCTCACTAATCTGATTTCTGTTTCGCTGAGGGTGCCGCTGGTTAAGTCTCTCCCCCTTGTGGAGAGGGGTTGGGGAGGGGTCTTCCCCCTAGTTTCAAAAAGAAATCTCGCCGTGACATCCACACAGGAGGCCCTTCATGCCCCTCGTCTCTGAAATCGACTTCGGTACACCCGCCTCCCGCTCGGAAAAGATGGTGACGCTGACCATCGACGGCAACGAAATCACCGTGCCGGAAGGCACCTCGATCATGCGTGCCTCGATGGAGGCCGGCATCAAGGTGCCGAAGCTCTGCGCCACCGACATGGTCGATGCGTTCGGTTCCTGCCGCCTCTGTCTCGTGGAAATCGAAGGCCGCAACGGCACGCCCGCTTCCTGCACCACGCCCGTCGCCCCCGGCATCACCGTCCATACCCAGACCAGCCGGCTGAAGGACATCCGCAAGGGCGTGATGGAGCTCTATATCTCCGACCATCCGCTCGACTGTCTGACCTGTGCTGCCAATGGCGACTGCGAGCTGCAGGATATGGCCGGCGCCGTTGGCCTGCGCGACGTGCGCTACGGTTATGAGGGTGATAATCACGTCAAGGCGCGCAACAATGGCGACATCAATGCCAAATGGATGCCGATGGACGAATCGAACCCGTACTTCACCTATGATCCCTCAAAATGCATCGTCTGTTCACGCTGCGTGCGCGCCTGCGAAGAGGTTCAGGGCACGTTCGCGCTGACCATCGAAGGCCGTGGTTTCGGCTCTCGCGTCTCGCCCGGCATGCACGAAAACTTCCTGGAATCGGAATGCGTTTCCTGCGGCGCCTGCGTGCAGGCCTGCCCGACGGCGACGCTCACTGAAAAGTCGGTCATCGCCATCGGCCAGCCCGAGCATTCCGTCGTCACCACCTGCGCCTATTGCGGCGTTGGCTGTTCGTTCAAGGCCGAGATGCGCGGCGAAGAACTGGTGCGCATGGTACCGTGGAAGGATGGCCAGGCCAATCGCGGCCATTCCTGCGTCAAGGGACGGTTCGCCTATGGCTATTCGACCCACAAGGAACGCATCCTCAACCCGATGATCCGCGAAAAGATCACCGATCCCTGGCGCGAAGTCAGCTGGGAAGAGGCGCTCGCCCACACCGCCGGCGAATTCCGCCGCATCCAGTATCAGTACGGCCGCGAATCGGTCGGCGGCATCACCTCGTCGCGCTGCACCAACGAGGAAACATACCTCGTCCAGAAGCTGATCCGCGCCGGCTTCGGCAACAACAATGTCGATACCTGCGCCCGCGTCTGCCACTCGCCGACCGGCTATGGTCTCGGCGCCACCTTCGGCACCTCGGCCGGCACGCAGAATTTCGATTCGGTCGAGCACACTGATGTCGTCATCATCATCGGCGCCAACCCGACCGACGGGCATCCGGTCTTTGCCTCACGCCTCAAGAAGCGCTTGCGCCAGGGCGCCAAGCTGATCGTCGTCGATCCGCGCCGCACCGACATCGTCTCCTCGCCGCATATCAAGGCATCGCATCACCTGCCGCTGCGCCCCGGCACCAATGTCGCCGTGGTCACTTCGCTGGCGCATGTCATCGTGACGGAAGGCCTCTACGACGAAAAATTCATCCGCGAACGCTGCGACTGGTCGGAGTTCGAGGACTGGGCGGCTTTCGTTTCGGAAGAACATCACAGTCCCGAAGCCGTCGAAAAGCTCTCCGGTGTTCCGGCCGAGGAAATCCGTGGCGCCGCCCGCCTGTTTGCCACCGGCGGCAACGGCTCGATCTATTACGGCCTCGGCGTCACCGAACACAGCCAGGGCTCGACGACGGTCATCGCCATCGCCAATCTTGCCATGGTCACCGGCAATATCGGCCGTCCGGGCGTCGGTGTGAACCCGCTGCGCGGCCAGAACAATGTGCAAGGCGCCTGTGACATGGGCTCCTTCCCGCACGAGCTTCCAGGCTACCGCCACGTCTCCGATGACGCGACGCGCGAAACCTTCGAAAAGCTCTGGGGCGTGACCATTTCCAACGAGCCGGGCCTGCGCATTCCCAACATGCTGGATGCCGCCGTCGACGGCTCGTTCAAGGGCATCTACATCCAGGGCGAGGACATTCTGCAGTCCGACCCGGACACCAAGCATGTGCAGGCCGGTCTCGCCGCCATGGAATGCGTCGTCGTTCAGGACCTGTTCCTCAACGAAACCGCCAACTACGCCCATGTCTTCCTGCCGGGCTCGACCTTCCTCGAAAAGGACGGCACCTTCACCAATGCCGAGCGCCGCATCAACCGCGTCCGCAAGGTGATGACACCCCGTAACGGCTATGCCGACTGGGAAGTGACGCAGAAGCTGGCGCAGGCCATGGGGCTTGACTGGAACTATAGCCATCCGTCCGAGATCATGGACGAGATCGCCGCGACGACGCCAAGCTTTGCCATGGTTTCCTACGGCTACCTGGAAAAGATGGGCTCGGTGCAGTGGCCCTGCAATGAGAAGGCTCCACTCGGCTCGCCGATCATGCATATCGATGGCTTCGTGCGCGGCAAGGGCAAGTTCATCCGCACCGAATATGTCGCGACGGATGAAAAGACCGGCCCGCGCTTCCCGCTTCTGCTCACCACCGGCCGCATTCTCAGCCAGTACAATGTCGGCGCCCAGACACGGCGCACCGACAATGTCGTCTGGCACGAGGAGGATCGGCTCGAAATCCACCCGAACGATGCCGAGATGCGTGGCGTGCGCGACGGTGATTGGGTGAAACTGCAAAGCCGCTCCGGCGATACGACGCTGCGCGCGCTGATCACCGAACGCGTCGCCCCCGGCGTCGTCTACACCACCTTCCACCACCCGACGACGCAGGCCAACGTCATCACCACCGACTTCTCCGACTGGGCAACCAACTGTCCGGAGTATAAGGTGACGGCCGTCCAGATTTCGCCGTCCAACGGCCCCTCGCAATGGCAGATCGACTATGACGAACAGGCCCGCCATTCCCGCCGCATCACGGGAAAGATGGAGGCTGCGGAATAGGTCATTGAAATGATGGGATTGTCGCAAATACCCCCCTCTGTTCCTCTGGGGCATCTCCCCCTCAAGGGGGGAGATTGGCTGAGGCGTGCGCGGCAAACTCCCTCTTCTCCCCAGCGGGGAGAAGGTGCCCGAAGGGCGGATGAGGGGGCGGTTCGGCTATCACCGCAATCACCTCTCTCGCAGAGCAGCATCACTTACCTCGGAGGATTTGCTTCGCCCCCCTCATCCGGCGCTGCGCGCCACCTTTTCCCCGCGGGGGAGAAGAGGGAGCAAGCCGCATGACCACCTTCAAACTCACCCAGACCGTCCCAGAGACCGCCCATCGCAGCGGCAAGCTGACGGCCGGCTCCCGCGTGGTCCCCGAGGAAACCCCGATTGCGCTTTCCTATGGCGGCTCCACCCATGCCGTGATGATGGCCACCCCCGGTGATTTCGAGGATTTTGCCGTCGGCTTCAGCCTGACCGAGGGCATCATCACAAATCCCTCCGAAATCGAATCGATCGAAGCGGTTGTGGACGAAAAAGGCATCGACCTGCAGATCATCCTGAAGGACGAGCAGAACGACGCGCTGGTCTCCCGCCGCCGCCATATGGCAGGTCCCGTTGGCTGCGGCCTCTGCGGCATCGAATCGATCGAGCAGGCCGTCCGCAAGACGCCAACGGTATCGGCCTCGACACTGCGTCTATCCGAGCAGCAGATCATCGAAGCTGTCGCTCTTCTCAACGGCCAGCAACCGCTGCATTTCGAAACTCGCGCCGTGCATGGCGCCGGTTTTTACGTGCCGGCCAAGGGCCTCATCGCCGTGCGCGAGGATGTCGGCCGGCACAATGCGCTGGACAAGCTGGTGGGGGCTGCCGCACGCGCCGGGCATGCCGGATCAACCGGTGCCGTCATCGTCACCAGCCGCGTTTCCGTCGAGATGGTGCAGAAGACCGCCATCATCGGCAGCCCGTTCATCATCGCCATATCCGCCCCGACAGCGCTTGCAATCCGCACGGCGGATGAGGCGGGCATGACGCTGATCGCGCTGGTGCGCGGCGCCGATTTCGAGATATTCACCCACCCTGATCGCATTCAATCCGGAGCCATCGCCGATGTCGCTTGATAACACCAATGGCAAACTCGTGCGGATGGCCAACCAGATCGCCACCTTCTTCAAGTCACAGCCCGAAGCGGAACGCGTCCAGGGCGTCGCCACCCATATCAACAAGTTCTGGGAACCGCGCATGCGCAAGGCTTTCTTCGAACTGATCGAACAGGGCGATGCCGGCTTCGACCCGATCGTGATATCGGCCGCCGCCATCATCAAGCCGCCCTATTCCGGCTCCGAAGGAGTGGGAACAGGAAGCGACGCCGCCGTGGGTGCACCAGGCGGCAAGGGCACGGCAGCAGGTGAATCGCTGTCCGAACCCAGCATTCCGGAAAAGGCCTGATCTGCCTGGTTACCGTCGGAAGACAAGCTGATAAGCGCATGCCACGCGTTCATTGACGTTGAACGGGATCGCCATCTAAGCTACGCAACAATACCGAAAAAGATGGGCCGGTTGGTAATCCGGCCCCTGCAATCAGCAGCTTATGACCCTTCTCGGGTTTCCACGGCACCAGTTTGATCTGCAATGGTCAGCGAGGGTCGTGGTTCTATGCCGTGTTCCCTCTGATGACGAACAAGGACCATCGACATGGCGCCCTCCCCGGACACCCCAATTTCCCCAGCCGATATCCACGAGAATAACGAGCTTGATCGCTCTGCAATCGAACACCTCTCGAAAAGCGGACGACCGCACAAGCTCGTAAATTGCGTCCTCGAGGAAGCCGACCTTTCACGCCTGACGCTGGACGGCTGGGTGTTCGAGGCCTGCAACGTCAAGCAGGCCAATTTCACCGGCGCGAAACTGAGCGCCACGATCTGGTCGAGCTGCAAGGGCGGCCTTGCCGATTTCACCGGCTGCGATCTCTCCGAAAGCAGGATTGAAGGTTGCGACTTCAACAACAGCAATTTCAGAGGCACGACGCTGACAGGCGCGCACTTTGCCCGCTGCAAGTTGACGGGCGCAAACCTGTCCGAGGCCAAAACCCTCAACCTGACCTTCAACGAAACCCGGCTTGCCGACGCCCGGTTGCCCGGCATCTCATTTCGAAAGGCCCGCCTGAACGGCCTCGACTTCCAGATGGCCGATCTGAAGAAATGCGATTTCCGCGACGCGATCTTTCAGGATTGCAGCCTGCGCGACGCCAATCTGGTCGACTGCCGTTTCGAGGGTGCCGACCTTCGCGGCGCCGACCTCGGCGGCATCCGCCTGCTGAACGCCAAACAATTCAAGGGCGCAACGATCTCGCGCGATCAGGCGGGGCAATTGCTTGCGGAGCTGGGGTTGAAGGTGCGTTAGGTGAGCCGCCCCTAAAGCAACCCGATCCACTCATGCCCCGGATGCACCAGCTTAAGGCTGGCCTTCAACCAAGCCCGTTCCGATACCGCCAGCTTGGGTAACGCATTTTCGAAATCGATCTCGTCCTTGGCCCGCTGATATCTGGCCTTGAACAGAAGGATTGGGGCTGGCGCCAGATAGGGAATTCCGCCCGGAGTTGAGCGAACGAATTCATGGCGGGCTCCACGGATGTTCGGATCGCGTTTGCAAACCCATGTCTGCGGTGTCCCCGGCTCGATCATCATATCCACCCGCCAGCGGCGTTCGATGCTGTCCAGGCACCAGATTTGCACAATATCGGCCGGCGGCAATGCGTCTTGCGGCAGAGGCGTGACCACCCCGCTCCCAGCAGTGTAAAAATCGAGCCCTTGGAGGGCCTCGCGAAAAATCCCGACGTCCTCGCGCAACACAGTGAACTCAAGGTCGTCGTGATCGCGGGTCTGACGGCCGTACCACAGGTCGAGCGCCCAGCCACCGACAACGCACCATGGCGCCGAAACGCCTGCCAGGCGATTGGTCAGTTCCAGCGGATGCCAGGCGCTCCAGGCGTCATGGTCCGGTATTCCCGTTACATTCATCGAAACGCCCTACCATTACCTTCGATCCGGCATCTAGCAGAGTTGAAACAGGTAATAAACCAGCGGGTCTGCCGCAATCAATCGGGCCGTTTCGCGAAAGAAACGCGAAACCGCTTTGTGCCCGCTCCTCAGCCTTGCTATGGTCGGCCTCGTCAAAAGAGGGAGAGACTTTTGCAGGGAGAGGCAGCGCGAAAAACGTCCGTGCCGGAGCGCGATCCGGAGTTCGGTCCGTGGCTGGCGCAGGCGTCCATCCTGATCGTCGATGACGAGCCGGGCATGCGCAATTTCCTTGTCCGCACGCTTGGCCCCCGCTGCAAGCGGATCGAGGAAGCGGCCGATACCGACGAGGCCTCGCGCAAGCTCGATGCGCATCATTTCGACGTGGTGATCCTCGACAATATCATGCCCGGCAAGAACGGCGTCGACTGGCTGGCCGAGCAGCGCGCCATCGGTTTCTTCGCCGAGGCGATCCTGATCACCGCCTTTGCCGACCTTGAAACCGCGATCCAGGCCCTGCGCGCCGGCGCCGTCGATTTTGTCCTGAAACCCTTCCGCTCCAACCAGATCCTCAATTCCGTCGCCCGTTGCCTCGACCGCATGCGGCTGCAGCGCGAAAATTTCGTGCTGCGCTACGAACTGAAGGCAACATCCGATCATATCCTGCTGCGCGACCGGCTGATCGGGGCCTCACGGGTCATCGGAGATGTCCGCGATACCATCGCGCGGGTGGCACCGCTGCCGACCTCCGTGCTTTTGACCGGCGAATCCGGTACTGGCAAGGAAGTCGCGGCCCGTTCGCTGCACACATTGTCCGACCGGGTGGACAAGCCGTTCGTGCCCGTCAATTGCGCCGCCATCCCGGCCGATATGATCGAGACCGAACTGTTCGGCCATATCAAGGGCGCCTTTACCGGTGCCGAAAACAACCGTGAAGGCCTGTTCACCCATGCGCAGGGCGGCACGCTGTTTCTCGACGAGATCGGCGAAATGCCGCTCGCCACCCAGAGCAAGCTGCTGCGCGTCATCGAAGACCGCCGCGTCCGCCCTGTCGGTTCCGAGCGCGAGGTGCCGGTCGATCTGCGCTTCGTGTTCGCCACCAATGCCGACTTGCAGAAGGAGGTTGAGAAAGGCCGTTTTCGCGCCGATCTGTTTTACCGGATCAACGTGATGCAACTCCATCTGCCGCCGCTCCGCGACCGGGGCAATGATGTGCAGGAACTGGCTGACCTGTTCATGCAGAAACTGTCGCAGCAGCTGGGCATGCCGCAGGTACCGATCGATGTGCCCGTGCGCGCGGCACTAACGCGCTACGCCTGGCCCGGCAACGTCCGGGAGCTGCGAAACCTCATCGAGCGCTCGCTGATCCTCGGCAAATTCCCCGACGATTTCCGCGGTGGCCGCAACCAGGAGGCCGAGCTGGCCGGAGAAACGCTGGATGACGTAGAACGGCGGCATATTCTGGCCGTTCTGGAGGAAGCCGGCGGTAATCGCGATCAAGCGGCGCGCCGTCTGGGCATTTCGCGCAAGACAATCGACCGCAAATGCGCCGTCTGGAATGGTTGAGACGGCCCGCCCCAAGGAGCGCCCTGCCCGCTCCATCCGTTTCCGGCTTCTGGCCATCGCGCTCCTGCCGACGCTGGTCATCCTTCCGCTTCTTCTCGGCATCGCCATTGCCCGCTGGAATGCGAAATTCGATGCCCTGCTGATCACCAAGGTCAATGGCGACCTGACCATCGCCCATCAATATCTCTCCCGCATTCTCGAAAACACCGGCGAGCATATCCAGGCGCTTGCCGTCTCCGCCGCCTTTCGTGATACGGTGGGCTCCGGAGAGACTCCTGCCCTGCCGGCCTTCATCGACAAGAGCCGCCAGACGCTCGGCCTCGATTTCCTCATGCTTGTCGATCATCAGGGCCAACCGATAGATGCGGCCGGACAAACGCAGGACGCCTGGCCGGTGGTAAAATTAGCGCTCGACGGCACATCCTCGACCGCCATCGATATCCTCTCTGACACACAGCTGGCGGCGCTATCGCCCGCTCTGGCCGAGCGCGCGCGGATCGAGCTGGTGGAAACCCCAAACGCCGTGCCGACCGACAGGAAGAGCGAGGCGCGCGGCATGGTCGTGCATTCGGCCAGTCCGGTGACACTCGCGAACGGCGTAAAAGCGGCACTTGTGGGCGGCATCCTCCTCAATCAGAACCTCGTCTTCATCGATACGATCAACGATCTTGTCTATCGCGAGGCGAGCCTGCCGGAAGGCAGCAAGGGCACCGCGACGCTGTTTCTCGACGACGTGCGCGTCAGCACCAATGTGCGCCTGTTTGAGGATCGCCGGGCGCTTGGAACGCGGGTGTCCGCCGCCGTGCGCGCAGCCGTTTTGGATGAGGGCCGAACCTGGCTCGACAGCGCCTTCGTCGTCAACGATTGGTACATCTCGGCTTATGAGCCGATCGTCGATAGTTTCGGCAAGCGCGTCGGCATGCTCTATGTCGGCTTTCTGGAAACGCCCTTCCGGCAGGCGAAATATACGACACTGCTGACCATTGTGCTCGCTTTCCTGGCCGTCACTGCCGCCAGCGTGCCGATCTTCCTGCGCTGGGCGCGGGCGATCTTCAAGCCGCTGGAACGCATGAGCGATACCATTACCCGTGTCGAAGCCGGCAATATGAGCGCGCGCACCGAACTGACAGCCGCAAGCGACGAGATCGGCCGGGTGGCCCTGCACCTCGACGGTCTGCTCGACCAGTTGCAACAGCGCGACCGCGAGCTGCGGCAATGGAACGACGAGCTGAACGACCGCGTTGCCGAGCGCACCAGCGAACTGGAGCTTGCCAACCGCCAGATCGAGGCGACCACCAAGCAGCTGATCATGTCGGAAAAACTCGCCGCCATCGGCGAGATCACCGCCGGCGTCGCCCACGAGATCAACAATCCCATCGCCGTCATCCAGGGCAATCTCGATGTGGTGCGCAGCGTGCTCGGCGCAAAGGCCGACGAGGCGAAGGTCGAGTTCCGGCTGATCGACGAACAGATCCACCGCATCAGCCAGATCGTCACCAAGCTCCTGCAATTCGCCAAGCCGGAAGAATATGCCGGTTATGTCGAGCGCCACGCGCCTGCCGAGGTGATCTCCGATTGCCTGCCGCTGGTGCAGCATCTGCTCCATAAGGCCGAGATCAAGCTCGTCCGCAACGACCACGCCACCCGGCTGGTGCTGATGAACCGGACGGAACTGCAGCAGGTGGCGGTCAACCTGATCGTCAATGCCATCCACGCCATGCCGAAGGGCGGGACGCTGACGATCACGACGCGGGATCAGGACGTCGAGACGAGACCCGGCGTCCTCATCGACATCACCGATACCGGTGTCGGCATGACGCCGGAATTGGTCGGCAAGATCTTCGATCCGTTCTTCACCACCAAACGGCAGGAAGGAACGGGCCTTGGCCTCTCCATCAGCCAGCGTCTGGTCTCCCGCCAGAACGGCCGGATCTCCGTTCAAAGCACGCCCGGTGAAGGCACGACCTTTTCCATCTGGCTGCCGGAAGCCAACTGAACCGGACAAAATGTCCGCCAGTTCCCGGACATTTTGTCCAATTCCTGCAACTCCTCCTGCATAACCCATTGAAATCTTGAATGGCTCGATTTGGCACGCCGATTGCTCCTGTGATGGGACGGACGGCAGAGGAGGCACCACGCGTTGAGGAGCGGGTGGTGCAAGACACTCTTCAGCCACCCCGGACATGACATTCACTGGGAACGCCCGACGGGACATGGGCGGATGGAGGAGATACACAATGGCAGCCACAACGGACACCTATGTCGGCGGAGGCTCGGTCGGCCTTCTCGATCGCGAACGCATCATCGCCAAACCTGGCTTCAACCGCTGGCTCGTACCGCCAGCGGCGCTCGCCATCCATCTCTGTATCGGCATGGCCTATGGCTTCAGCGTCTTCTGGCTGCCGCTGTCCAAGGCGCTCGGCACCACGCCCGATACCTGCGCCACCATGAACCTCGCATCCGCCCTGTTCACCACCAGCTGCAACTGGCGTGTCGCCGATCTCGGCTGGATCTATACGCTATTCTTCGTACTGCTCGGCTGCTCGGCCGCCATCTGGGGCGGCTGGCTGGAACGCGCCGGCCCGCGCAAGGCCGGTTTCGTCTCAGCCTGCTGCTGGTGCGGCGGCATTCTCGTCGCCGCTCTCGGCGTCTACACCCATCAGCTCTGGCTGATGTGGCTCGGCGCCGGTGTTATCGGCGGTATCGGCCTCGGGCTCGGCTATATCTCGCCGGTTTCCACCCTGATCAAATGGTTCCCCGACCGGCGCGGCATGGCGACCGGCATGGCCATCATGGGCTTTGGCGGCGGCGCCATGATCGGCGCCCCGCTCGCCAACCTGCTGATGACCTATTTCCGCACCGACGTTTCGGCCGGCGTCTGGCAGACCTTCGTCGTCATGGCCGTGATCTACTTCGTCTTCATGATGGGCGGTGCCTTCGGTTATCGCATCCCGCCGGCCGGCTGGCGTCCGGAAGGCTGGGCGGCCCCCGCCTCCAAGAGCACGATGATCACCACCAAGCATGTGCACCTGCGCGACGCCCACAAGACCAAGCAGTTCTGGCTGATCTGGGCCGTGCTCTGCCTCAACGTCTCGGCCGGCATCGGCGTCATCGGCATGGCTTCGCCGATGCTGCAGGAGATTTTCGCAGGCTCGCTGATCGGCCTGCCCGGTGTCGCCTTCGCCGATCTCGACACGACGCAGAAGGCCTCGATCGCGGCAATCGCGGCGGGCTTTACCGGGCTTCTCTCGCTGTTCAACATCGGCGGCCGCTTCTTCTGGGCCTCGCTGTCCGACAAGATCGGCCGCAAGAACACTTACTTCTGCTTCTTCGTTCTCGGCATCGCACTCTATGCGCTCGCCCCGACCCTCGCCGGTCTCGGCAACAAGGCGCTGTTCGTGCTGGCCTTCGGCATCATCTTGTCGATGTATGGCGGTGGTTTCGCGACCATCCCTGCCTATCTCGCCGATATCTTCGGCACCCAGTTCGTCGGCGCCATCCATGGGCGTCTGCTGACGGCCTGGGCAACGGCCGGCATCGTCGGCCCGGTCGTGGTCAACTATATCCGCGAGGCGCAGATTTCGGCTGGTGTCGCGCCTGGTCCCGAACTCTACACCGGTACGATGTACATCCTCGCCGGCATGCTCGCACTGGGTCTGATCGCCAACGCACTGATCAAGCCACTATCCGACAAATGGTTCATGAAGGACGAGGAAGTGGCAGCCCTGCAGGCCAAATCTGCCGCGGCAAACACTGGCCCGACCGGCTCCTTCGGTATCGGCACCGGCGGCTTCGACGGCAAGGCGCTGATCGCCTGGGCCATCGTCGGCATCCCGCTGCTCTGGGGCGTCTGGGTGACGCTGAGGGCCAGCATGGTGCTGTTCGGGTAAAAGGGGCGCGCGGCAGCTTCCTGCTACCGCAGCCCCTCATCCCCCCTTCCGGCCACCTTTTCCCCGTGTTGACGGGGAGAAGATGTTCGTTCAAGCCATTGGCCAATCGTCAACCGGAAGCCCTATCAGCCGTGAAAACCGATCCCGATACCTTTATCCGCGCAAACACGGGCATCATGGCTCCGCCGCATGTGCCGGAAATCCGGCTGTACTTAGCCACCGAGGCCCATGATCTTTGGCTAAAGACGGAGGAAGAGCTGGAGAAGATCGGCTTGCCTCCGCCTTTCTGGGCTTTTGCCTGGGCAGGCGGACAGGGGCTGGCGCGGCATATTCTCGATCATCCGGGACTGGTGGCGGGCAAGCGGGTGATCGATTTCGCTTCGGGGTCCGGTCTGGTGGCGATCGCGGCGATGAAGGCGGGGGCGGCATCCGTTGCCGCCATAGACATCGATCCCTGGACCGAAACGGCTATCCGGCTGAATTCAACGCTGAATGATGTCGCAGTCTCGTCCTCGGCGTCGGATATTATCGGCACTGGGCGGAATGCGGATGTCTACCTTGCCGGCGACGTCTTTTATGACAAGTCGTTTGCTGACCGGATCGTTCCGTGGCTGAACATGCTGGCCGAAGACGGTGCCGATGTTCTCGTCGGCGATCCCGGCCGGGCCTATTGCCCGCGTGACCGGATGGAGATGCTGGCGACCTACCAGGTGCCGGTGACCCGGGCGCTGGAGGACAGCGAGGTCAAGAAGACTACGGTCTGGCGGTTTCGGACTACAGGTTGATTGAGGGCTACAGCGGCGTGGACGCCAGCGTCGATCGTGAGCGTGGCGCAACGCAGATGGTCAGCTATCCGCCGCTTCGCGTGCCTGCGCGACATAGTCCGCGACGCATTTTGTCTCGATATCCTGCACGGTCTCCAGTTTGATGTGGCGCCGGTACTTGCCGTCACCGGACAGGAAGCCATGGGGGTCGGTAAGGGATGCGCCCTGGCTGAATTCCAGCGTTACATGGGCCTTATAAGGAAAGACGCCGCAAAAGCTTTGGCCCGATGAGAACAGCAATCCACCATATTTTATCTCTTCGGTGATGGATGGACCGGCGGCAAGAACGATGTCGCGGACGCGTGTGACAATCGGAAAGAGATCGCCGCGATGCCCGCTTACCTCCTGCAGGAAGGCTTCCACTTTATTACTTTTGTTCATGCCGCAATTGTCCCGATGATAGCCGATGTGAAGCTGGGGTTGCCGGTCAGGAGCCCGATGTCACCGGCGGATGACGCAGACGCCGGATTCCCAGGAGCAGGCACGGCTGGCGGTCGACGGGGTCACGCGGATGATCTTCGGTCGCGATGGGCGGTAACCCTGATCGATGTCGGTGGCGTAATAGCCGTAGCCGTTGCGCTCCGAGCTGAAATAGGTGCCGTTGCCCGGGTCGGTCCAGGCCGACAGCCCGCCGAAATAGGTACCGCCATTGGCATGTGACGGGAAGCCGTCACCGCCATAGGACTGGTCCCAGCCATTGTCACGCTGTCCACGGTATTGACGCACGACGATGCCGCGATCGGACCGGCGGTCGCGGTCGTACCGATGTCCGGTGCGGTGCTGATAATATTGGCGGCGGCCCATGCGGCCGGCGAGGCTGTTGCGCCCGCGGCGGCGGTCATCACGATACCAGTGACCAGCATTGATGCCAGAGACCGTTTCGCTGCGGTCGCGGCGCTGATGGTGCGGACGCTGATAGGTGGAACGCTCGAAATGGGTACGGCGAAACTGGTGACGCTCGCCACTGCGATCACGCGCTTCGGCGAAACTGGCGAACGAGAGCATCAGGGCCAGCGCCGCGATCAAGACTTTCGTCGCATTCTGTATGCTCATTGGACGCATTTCGTGCGGCCCTCCGGATGATTCTTAACAAATCCTTAACGGACAATGTGGGGCAGATGCCGGGAAAAGTCACGGATTGCGTTGAATTTTCACGCCTTATCGTTAACGCAGCGGGCGAATCGCATCCGTCAAGCCGCGATATTTTCGTCTAATCGATTAAATTGATTTTGCAGTGCAAACACACTTGTCGTTAATCAATATGGTGATTAAACGTCGGCTGACTGAATTGCGCACAATCAGGTGCAATACCGGATGAAAATAGTCCAGTTTTTGGGCATCTTTCCGGGTCTTCCGTGAGGTTCAGATGACGAATGTCACCAAAAGCCGGCCGTTGTCGCCGCATCTACAAATCTATAAGCCGATTCCCACGATGGTCATGTCCATTGTGCACCGCATCACCGGTTGCGCTTTGTACTTCGGCACCGTCCTCGTCGCCTGGTGGCTGATCGCCGCCGCCAGCGGACCGGAATACTATGATTGGGCCATGTGGGCCTTCGGCACGATCATTGGCCAGCTCATTCTGTTTGGTTATACCTGGGCGCTGGTGCATCATCTGTTCGGTGGTCTCAGACACTTCGTCTGGGATCTGGGTTACGGCTATGAAAAGCATTTTGCGACCAAGCTCGCCATTGCCAATCTGATCGGTTCGGTCGCCGTGACCGTATTGATCTGGATCGTCGGCTACGTGGTTCGCTGAGAGGACAAGAATTCCATGGATATGCGTACTCCCCTCGGCAAGGTTCGCGGCCTCGGTTCGGCCAAGGAAGGCACCGATCATTTCTGGCGCCAGCGGCTGACGGCCGTTGCCAACGTGCCGCTGATCATCTTCTTCGTGCTGTTCCTGATCAAATATGCAGGCGCCCCTTACGCCGAGGTCGTCGTTGCCTTGTCGAACCCCTTCGTGGCCGTGGTCATGGGGCTGGTGGTGATCTCCGGCCTGATCCATATGAAGCTCGGCATGCAGGTCGTCATCGAGGACTATGTCCACAACGAAGGCGCCAAGGTCGTCCTCGTCATGCTCAATACGTTTTTTGCGATCGCAGTTGGCGGGCTCTGTCTTTTCGCCATCCTGAAGATCGCGTTTGCAGGGTAATTCAAAATGGCACCCACCTCATCGCCGCTCATCAACGGCCACGCCTATGATTATGTCGACCATGCCTATGACGTCATCGTCGTCGGCGCCGGCGGCGCTGGACTGCGCGCCACGCTCGGCATGGCCGAACAGGGTTTCAAGACGGCCTGCATCACCAAGGTTTTCCCGACGCGCTCGCATACGGTCGCGGCCCAGGGCGGCATTGCCGCCTCGCTGACCAACATGACGCCGGACAGCTGGCAGTGGCATCTCTATGACACGGTCAAGGGTTCCGACTGGCTCGGCGACGTCGATGCCATGCAGTATCTGACCATGGAAGCGCCGAAGGCGGTCTACGAGTTGGAACATTACGGCGTTCCGTTCTCGCGCAATGCCGAAGGCAAGATCTACCAGCGGCCGTTTGGCGGCCACATGCAGAACTACGGCGAAGGCCCGCCGGTACAGCGCACCTGCGCCGTGGCCGACCGCACCGGCCACGCCATCCTGCACACGCTCTATGGCCAGTCGCTGAAGCACAATGCGGAATTCTTCATCGAGTATTTCGCGCTTGACCTGATCATGTCGGATGACGGCAGCCGCTGCACCGGCGTCGTTGCCTGGAACCTCGACGACGGCACGATCCATCGCTTCTCAGCCAAGATGGTCGTTCTGGCGACCGGCGGCTATGGCCGCTCCTATTTCTCGGCGACATCGGCCCATACCTGCACCGGCGACGGTGGCGGTATGGTGGCGCGCGCAGGCCTGCCTTTGCAGGACATGGAATTCGTCCAGTTTCACCCGACGGGTATCTACGGCTCCGGCTGCCTGATCACCGAAGGTGCCCGCGGTGAAGGCGGCTATCTCGTCAATTCCGAAGGCGAGCGCTTCATGGAGCGCTATGCGCCATCGGCCAAGGATCTTGCCTCGCGTGACGTTGTGTCCCGCTGCATGACCCTGGAAATTCGCGAAGGCCGCGGCGTCGGCAAGAACAAGGACCATATCTACCTGCATCTCGATCATCTCGATCCAGCCGTTCTGCACGAGCGCCTGCCGGGCATTTCCGAGAGCGCCAAGATCTTTGCCGGTGTCGACGTGACGCGCGAGCCGATCCCGGTTCTGCCGACGGTTCACTACAACATGGGCGGCATTCCGACCAACTACTGGGGCGAAGTGCTGAACGCCGACGGTGAAAATCCCGAGCGCGTCCTGCCGGGCCTGATGGCTGTCGGCGAAGCCGGCTGCGCCTCGGTGCACGGGGCAAACCGCCTCGGCTCCAACTCGCTGATCGACCTCGTGGTCTTCGGCCGCGCCGCCGCGATCCGTGCCGGCGAAGTCATCGACCGCGCCTCGCCGATCCCGGCGATCAATGAAAAAGCCTGCGAAAAGATCATGACGCGCTTCGACAAGCTGCGTTTTGCCGATGGCTCGACGCCGACTGCGGTGCTGCGGGAAAAGATGCAGCGCACCATGCAGGACGACGCCGCCGTGTTCCGCACCCAGGAATCGCTGGAAAGCGGCTGCAAGCGGATGAGCGCCATCTGGCAGGAACTCAGCGACGTCAAGGTCACCGACCGCTCGATGATCTGGAATTCCGATCTGGTCGAGACGCTGGAGCTGGAAAACCTGATGGCCAATGCCATCGTCACCGTCTATGGCGCCGAAGCCCGCAAGGAAAGCCGAGGCAGCCATGCGCGCGAAGATTATACCAGCGGGCCTTTCGGCGGTCGCGACGACGTCAACTGGCGCAAGCATACGCTGTCCTGGGTCAACGAGGCCGGCGAAGTCCGTCTCGACTACCGCCCGGTTCACACCGAACTTCTGCAGCCGGGCATCGATCCGAAAAAGATCGAGCCCAAGGCGCGTGTGTATTGAGGGTGTTTGTGGCAGGATGGGGTGGTCGCTGAGATAGGACGAAGCCGATGGGTGAGATGAACATCAAGATAGAGGATGACCTCAAAACGAAAATCGAAGACTTGGCGCGTAGCAACGACAGATCGCTGGACGAAGAGATTGCAGCGTTGTTGCGCAAGGCGGTCGCGGCGCAGCGTCCGGAGAGTCTTTACGAAGCTGCTGTCAGGATCTCTGCGATGACGCCCAAGGGCGTGAAGCAGACCGACAGTGTCGAAATCTTGCGGGAGATTCGCGGGAATTGACGCTGGTTATTGACACATCTGTTGTCGTCAAATGGTTTGTTGAGGAAGATGGCTTCGAATCGGCGCGTAGCTTGATCACGTCAGGTCAAAAGCGGATCGCTCCCGAATTCGTTATCGCTGAAATGGCAAATGTTTTGCAGAGAAAGGTTCGCACGGGAGAGCTCGGTGACCTGCAGGCGATCACAGCTTTGAGGAGCGTCCCTTATTTCTTCGAGAAGCTCATACCATCGACCGATCTGGTAGAAGCGGCTTTCACATTGTCCCGGGTACTCGACCATTCGGTTTATGATTGCATGTTCTTGGCGCTTGCCTTGAACGGGCAGGGTGCGCGATTGGTTACGGGTGACACCAAGTTTCTTCGCAAGGCCACCGCTGCCGGTTACGGCGAGAAGATTTTGAATTTGGACGCAGCTTACGCGCTCGTCACGACGTCACAGGAAAACGATAATGGTTGAACTCGCTCTCCCCAAGAATTCGACGATGACCGAAGGCAAGGTCTGGCCGAAGCCGGTCGGTGCCACCAATACCCGCGAATTGCGCATCTATCGCTGGAGCCCGGACGACGGCAAGAACCCGTCGATCGACACGTTCTATATCGATGTCGATGATTGCGGCCCGATGGTTCTCGATGCACTGCTTTATATCAAGAACAAGATCGACCCGACGCTGACGCTGCGCCGCTCCTGCCGCGAAGGCATTTGCGGTTCCTGCGCGATGAATATCGACGGCACCAACACTTTGGCTTGCACCAAGGGCATGGACGAGGTGAAGGGCACGGTAAAGGTTTACCCGCTGCCGCATATGCCCGTCGTCAAGGACCTGGTGCCGGACCTCACCAATTTCTACGCCCAGCACCGCTCGATCGAGCCCTGGCTGAAGACGGTATCGCCGACCCCTGCCAAAGAATGGAAGCAGAGCCACGAGGACCGCCAGAAGCTCGACGGCCTCTACGAGTGCATCCTCTGCGCCTGCTGTTCCGCCTCGTGCCCGAGTTACTGGTGGAACGGCGACCGGTATCTCGGCCCGGCCGTGCTATTGCAGGCCTATCGCTGGCTGATCGACAGCCGCGACGAAGCCAAGGGCGAGCGTCTCGACAATCTGGAAGACCCCTTCCGCCTCTATCGCTGCCACACGATCATGAACTGCGCCCAGACCTGTCCGAAAGGTTTGAACCCGGCCAAGGCGATCGGCGAAATCAAGAAGATGATGGTGGAACGCCGGGTCTGATTTTTTGGATCTTTCCGGTCGGCGTTTATAGAGACACTTGGCTTGTCCCCTCTTCTCCCCGGCGGGGAGAAGGTGGCGCAAAGCGCCGGATGAGGGGGGCCGAAGGCAACCCTTTCTGGCTCCGGCCGCGCCAAAGCCCCCTCATCGCCTCCCCGCGTACGCTGAAAGTACACCAGACCCTTTTACGCGTCGGAGCGACCGGCAACTCCACGACGCAGTGGAAACAACCGTTTCAATCATGTCACAGGTCTTAAAGAATCAGCGCCGTCTTGATTTTAAAGTTAGTTTTAAGCTAATTCCGCCTATATTCCCCTGGACAACGCGTTAGCAAAGATGATCGGGAGCTTAAACATGCGGACAATACATGCGGTGGCGGGACTGGCCGTGGTGCTGGCGCTGGCTGGATGTCAGAGGACGTCCATGACCGATTTCAGTGGCAACAACACGTCGCCAGCTCCTGTGCAGGCGCAGCCTGTGCCGACCGTCTCGTCCGGCCAGCTTGCTGCTCCCGGCGATACCTCGCAGTTTCCGGCGGCCCCTGTCAGCGGCACGGCTGCGGTTGGCGGTGTCACGGCACCCGGCGGTACCGAGGTTGCAGCGGCAACCAATGCGCTTGACGTCACCAAGGAATCGATGGTCGGCAACTGGCGCGTCTCGAATGCTGGCGCCTCCTGCGACATGTTCCTGACGCTCACCAATCTCGGCAGCGGCTCGCGCGGCGGCACACGCGGTTGCGCCGGCGAACTGACGGCGATGGGCTCCTGGGAAGTGGCCGGCAAACAGGTCGTCTTGAAGGATCGCAACGGCAATCCGCTCGCCCGCCTGTTCAAGACGGCCGACTCGCGCTTTGACGGCTCGACCAATGGCGGCCAATCGGTCAGCCTCAGCCGCTAATCATCAGCCCGGCATCAGCCGGGTTTTTTCTTGCCCTCGTTTCCGACACCAGACCGGTAAAGCGCGTGCCCAATCCTGAAGACAGCATTTCGCGAAAACTCGAAGCCATGATCGTGGCGGGAACGCTGACGCGTGACCCGGCGCAGCTTGCCATCGCCAAGCGCCTCGATCATCTTTCCTCGGAACTGGCCGCCAGCCGCGCTGAGCGCAAGTCGAATGCGCTCGGCTGGCTGTTTGCCTCGCGTAAGAACGAGCATCCGCCGCTGAAGGGGCTTTACCTCTATGGTGGCGTCGGGCGCGGCAAGACCATGCTGATGGACCTGTTCTTCGAGACGGTGCCGATCCAGCGCAAGCGCCGGGCGCATTTTCATGAATTCATGGCCGATGTGCATGAACGCATCTTCAACCACCGGCAGAAGCTGAAAAACGGCGAGACGCGCCAGGCCGATCCGATGCCGCCGGTTGCGGCGGAGATTTTTGCCGAGGCCCGTCTTCTGTGCTTCGACGAATTCTCCGTTACCGACATTGCCGATGCGATGATCCTGTCACGGCTGTTCGGGGAGCTGTTTTCAAAAGGCTGCGTGCTGGTGGCGACATCGAATGTCGAGCCGGGCAATCTCTACAAGGATGGGCTCAACCGCGGCCTGTTCCTGCCGTTCATCGACCTGTTGAAGGCGCATGCCGCTATCGTGCCGCTGGACACCACGACGGATTACCGGCTGGCGAAGATCGAGGGATTGCCGGTCTGGTCGTCGCCGCTGGGTCCGCAGGCCGATACCGAGCTCGACAATGCCTGGAAACTGGCAACGGCCGGTTTGACAGTGGCGCCGGCCGAAGTCGCATTCAAGGGACGCAAGATCGTGGTTCCCAGGGCTGCCGGCGACTGCGCGCGGTTTTCCTTCGCCGATCTGTGCGAAAAGCCGCTCGGGGCTGCCGACTATCTCGCCATCCTCTCGCACTACCGGACGATCTTCGTCGAGCATATCCCGCATCTCGGGCCGGAACGTCGCAACGAGACCAAGCGTTTCATCATGCTGATCGACACGATCTATGATCATGGCGCCCGGCTGTTTGCCTCGGCTGCAACCACGCCAATCCATCTGCTGACGGCGAAAAAAGGCACCGAAGGCTTTGAATTCGACCGCACGGTGTCGCGGCTGATCGAGCTGCAGAGCAAGGAATATGCCGCCAACCACCATGCAAATTCTGCTGTTTTGTGACACATTGACGACGTATTATCTTACGTTTACGTAAGAATTTTATGATCTAACCGATTGAAATTGCTCTACCAAAAAGTATCGGTTGATATTTTAGTTTTTGAAGTTTAATTCCTTGCGCCGAAGGTTTGCCATCGCTCGCGCTTGGATGCGCCACGTCAGGCCTTGTCAGATTTGGATCGCAAAGGAAGCACTTTCATGGCGCGCAACAAGATCGCACTTATTGGTTCTGGAATGATTGGTGGCACGCTGGCGCATCTCGCCGGCCTGAAAGAACTGGGCGACATCGTCCTGTTCGACATTGCCGACGGCATTCCGCAGGGCAAGGGTCTCGATATCGCTCAGTCCTCTCCCGTCGAAGGCTTCAACGCCAATCTGACCGGTGCGAGTGACTATTCCGCAATCGAAGGCGCCGATGTCTGCATCGTCACCGCCGGTGTTGCCCGCAAGCCGGGCATGAGCCGAGACGATCTGCTCGGCATCAACCTCAAGGTCATGGAACAGGTCGGCGCCGGCATCAAGAAATATGCCCCGAACGCCTTCGTCATCTGCATCACCAACCCGCTCGACGCGATGGTCTGGGCGCTGCAGAAGTTCTCCGGCCTGCCGAAGAACATGGTCGTCGGCATGGCCGGCGTGCTCGATAGCTCGCGTTTCCGCCTGTTCCTGTCCCAGGAATTCAACGTTTCCGTCCAGGATGTCACAGCGTTTGTTCTCGGTGGCCATGGCGACACGATGGTGCCGCTCGCCCGTTACTCCACCGTCGGCGGTATTCCGCTGACCGATCTGGTCAAGATGGGCTGGGTCACCAAGGAGCGTCTCGAAGAAATCATCCAGCGCACCCGTGACGGCGGCGCCGAAATCGTCGGTCTGTTGAAGACCGGTTCGGCTTACTACGCCCCGGCTGCCTCGGCGATCGAAATGGCTGAATCCTTCCTCAAGGACAAGAAGCGCGTGCTTCCGGCTGCCGCCTACCTGTCCGGCCAGTACGGCGTCAAGGACATGTATGTCGGCGTTCCGACGATCATCGGTGCCGGCGGCATCGAACGCATCATCGAGATCGACCTCAACAAGACCGAGCAGGAAGCCTTCGAAAAGTCCGTCGCTTCGGTGGCGAGCCTTTGCGAAGCCTGCATCGCCATCGCACCGAGCCTCAAGTAAGAGCGCCTCCCGGTATTGCCATCAGGCTTAAACAGGAAATTTCCCGATGAACATTCATGAATATCAAGCCAAGGCTCTGTTGAAGACCTTTGGCGCACCGGTTGCGGAAGGTGTCGCCATCTTCTCCGCCGATGAAGCCGAAGCGGCGGCAAAGTCGCTTCCAGGCCCGCTCTACGTCGTCAAGAGCCAGATCCATGCTGGCGGCCGCGGCAAGGGCAAGTTCAAGGAACTCGGTCCGGATGCCAAGGGCGGCGTTCGCCTGGCTTTCTCGATCGAGGAAGCCAAGGCACATGCCAAGGAAATGCTCGGCAACACGCTGGTGACCAAGCAGACCGGCGACGCCGGCAAGCAGGTCAACCGTCTCTACATCGAAGACGGCGCCGACATCGAGCGCGAGCTTTACCTCTCGCTGCTGGTCGACCGCGCCGTTGGCCAGGTCTCCTTCGTGGTTTCCACCGAAGGCGGCATGGACATCGAAACCGTTGCGCATGACACGCCGGAAAAGATCATCAACGTCGCGATCGATCCGATCGAAGGCGTCACGGCTGCAAACCTTGCTGCCTTGACCTCGGCGCTGAAGCTTGAAGGCGAAGCCAAGGCCGATGCCGAAAAGCTGTTTCCGATCCTCTACAAGGCGTTTGTCGAAAAGGACATGGCGCTGCTCGAGATCAACCCGCTGATCGTCATGAAGGACGGCCGCGTGCGCGTTCTCGACGCCAAGGTCTCGTTCGACGGCAACGCGCTGTTCCGTCATGAAGACATTGTTGCGCTGCGCGACACGTCGGAAGAAGACGCCAAGGAAATCGAAGCGTCCAAGTACGACCTCGCCTATGTCGCCCTCGATGGCAATATCGGCTGCATGGTCAATGGTGCCGGCCTTGCCATGGCAACCATGGACATCATCAAGCTCTACGGCGCAGAGCCCGCGAACTTCCTCGATGTCGGCGGTGGCGCTTCCAAGGAAAAGGTTACGGCTGCCTTCAAGATCATCACTGCCGATCCGGCCGTGAAGGGCATCCTGGTCAACATCTTCGGCGGCATCATGAAATGCGATGTCATTGCCGAAGGCGTGATCGCAGCCGTCAAGGAAGTCGGCCTGCAGGTTCCGCTCGTCGTTCGCCTCGAAGGCACCAATGTCGAGCTGGGCAAGAAAATCATCAATGAATCGGGTCTCAACGTCATTTCCGCAGACGACCTCGATGACGCTGCGCAGAAAATCGTCGCAGCCGTGAAGGGGGCCTGATCCATGTCCATTCTGATCAACAAGAACACCAAGATCCTGGTTCAGGGTCTGACCGGCAAGACCGGCACGTTCCACACCGAACAGGCGCTCGCCTACCACAACACCAAGATGGTTGGCGGTATCAACCCGAAGAAGGGTGGCGAGACCTGGGAAGGTTCGAAGGGCGAAAAGCTGCCGATCTTTGCAACCGTTGCCGAAGGCAAGGAACAGACCGGCGCCGACGCATCGGTGATCTACGTACCGCCGGCAGGTGCCGCGGCTGCGATCCTCGAAGCCATCGAAGCTGAAATCGGCCTGATCGTCTGCATCACCGAGGGTATCCCGGTTGCCGACATGATCAAGGTCAAGGCCCGCCTCGACAAGTCGAAGTCGCGCCTGATCGGCCCGAACTGCCCGGGCGTCATGACGCCGGACGAATGCAAGATCGGCATCATGCCGGGCTCCATCTTCAAGAAGGGCTCGGTCGGCGTTCTCTCGCGTTCCGGCACGCTCACCTATGAAGCTGTGTTCCAGACGACCAACGAAGGCCTTGGCCAGACGACGGCTGTCGGTATCGGCGGCGACCCGGTCAAGGGCACCGAGTTCATCGACATGCTGGAAATGTTCCTGGCAGACGACGAAACCAAATCGATCATCATGATCGGCGAAATCGGCGGCTCGGCGGAAGAAGACGCGGCCCAGTTCCTCAAGGACGAAGCCAAGCGCGGCCGCAAGAAGCCGATGGTCGGCTTCATCGCTGGCCGTACGGCCCCTGAAGGCCGCACCATGGGTCATGCCGGTGCCGTCATTTCCGGTGGCAAGGGTGGCGCTGAAGACAAGATCGCGGCCATGGAATCGGCCGGCATCCGGGTTTCGCCGTCGCCGGCACGCCTCGGCAAGACGCTGGTCGAAGTCCTCAAGGGCTGAGACGGACCACACCGATAACGTGACCGGGCTTGCCATTGCGGTTGGCCCGGTCCGCACCATCTGATGACGTGAAGGCGCGTCTAGCGCTTTTGAAAATGCGGTTTACCGGGGCCCACACCCGGCAGAGTTAACAAGTCAGGAGGCGGACGGACAGGTCCGCGGAACACCATGGCACGGCAAGAAGCCAACGAGCAATTTCAGCTGACCTCGTTCCTCGACGGAGCGAATGCCGGCTATATCGATCAGCTCTATGCGCGCTACGAAAACGATCCGTCGTCGGTCTCCGGCGAGTGGCAGTCGTTCTTCAAGGCGCTGCAGGAGCAGCCTGAAGACGTGATCAAGGCCGCCAAGGGCGCGTCCTGGAAGAAGCCGCACTGGCCGATCCAGGCCAGCGGCGATCTGGTCTCGGCGCTGGACGGCGATTGGGGCACGGTCGAAAAGGTCATCGAAAAGAAGGTGCAGGCGAAGGCCGAGGCACAGGCCGTCGCAACCGGCGTTGCCGCAGCGCCCGCCGACGTTCATCAGTCGACCCGCGACAGTGTGCGCGCCATCATGCTGATCCGCGCCTACCGCATGCGCGGCCACCTGCATGCCAAGCTCGACCCGCTGGCGATTGCAGCACCTGTCGACGACTATCACGAGCTGTCGCCGTCCAACTACGGTTTCGGCCCGGAAGACATGGACCGTCCGATCTTCATCGACAACGTGCTGGGCCTGGAATACGCCACCCTGCGCGAAATCGTCGATATCCTCGAGCGCACCTATTGCTCGACGCTGGGTGTCGAGTTCATGCATATCTCGGATCCGGAGATCAAAGGCTGGATCCAGGAGCGCATCGAGGGTGCGGACAAGGGCGTCGATTTCACGCCGGAAGGCAAGAAGGCCATCCTGCAGAAGCTGATCGAGGCCGAAGGCTTCGAGCAGTTCATCGACGTCAAGTACAAGGGCACCAAGCGCTTCGGCCTCGACGGCGGTGAATCGCTGATCCCGGCGCTGGAGCAGATCATCAAGCGCGGCGGCCAGGAAGGCCTGAAGGAAATCATCCTCGGCATGGCCCATCGCGGCCGTCTGAACGTCTTGACCAACGTCATGGGCAAGCCGCACCGCGCGGTGTTCCATGAGTTCAAGGGCGGCTCGGCCGCTCCGGACGATGTCGAAGGCTCCGGCGACGTGAAGTACCATCTGGGCGCCTCCTCGGACCGCGAGTTCGACGGCAACAAGGTGCATCTGTCGCTGACGGCCAACCCGTCGCATCTGGAAATCGTCAATCCTGTCGTCATGGGCAAGGCTCGCGCCAAGCAGGACCAGATGGCGAAGATCTTCGAAGGCGACGTCATTCCGTTGTCCGAGCGGGCGCAGGTCATGCCGCTTCTGCTGCATGGCGATGCCGCCTTTGCCGGCCAGGGCGTGACGGCTGAAATCCTCGGACTGTCGGGCCTGCGCGGTCACCGCGTTGCCGGCACCGTGCATTTCATCATCAACAACCAGATCGGCTTCACCACCAATCCGGCTTTCTCGCGCTCGTCGCCCTATCCGTCCGACGTTGCCAAGATGATCGAAGCGCCGATCTTCCACGTTAACGGCGACGATCCGGAAGCGGTTGTCTACGCGGCCAAGATCGCCACCGAATACCGGATGAAGTACCACAAGCCTGTGGTCGTCGACATGTTCTGCTACCGCCGCTTCGGCCATAACGAAGGCGATGAGCCGTCGTTCACGCAGCCGAAGATGTACAAGGTCATCCGCGCGCACAAGACTGTCGTGCAGATCTATGGCGAACGTCTGATCGCCGAAGGCCTGATCTCCGAAGGCGAACTGGAAAAGATGCGCGCCGACTGGCGCGCGCGTCTGGAACAGGAATTCGAGGCCGGGCAGTCCTACAAGCCGAACAAGGCCGACTGGCTGGACGGCGTCTGGTCGGGGCTTCGCGCTGCCGACAACCAGGATGAGCAGCGCCGCGCCAAGACCTCGGTGCCGATGAAGGTGCTGAAGGACGTCGGCCGCAAGCTGTCGGAAGTTCCGGCCGGCTTCAACGCCCACAAGACCATCCAGCGTTTCATGGACGGCCGTGCCAACATGGTCCAGACCGGTGAAGGCATCGACTGGGCGATGGCGGAAGCGCTCGCATTCGGCACGCTCTGCGTCGAAGGCACCAAGATCCGCCTGTCGGGTCAGGATTGCGAACGCGGCACGTTCTCGCAGCGCCACTCGGTTCTCTACGATCAGGAGACCGAAGACCGCTACATCCCGCTTGCCAACCTGGCGCCGACCCAGGCCCGTTACGAAGTCATCAACTCGATGCTTTCGGAAGAAGCGGTGCTTGGCTTCGAATATGGCTACTCGCTGGCCCGTCCGAACGCACTCACCCTCTGGGAAGCCCAGTTCGGCGACTTCGCCAACGGTGCACAGGTCATCTTCGACCAGTTCATCTCGTCGGGCGAACGCAAGTGGCTGCGCATGTCCGGTCTCGTCTGCCTGCTGCCGCATGGCTATGAAGGCCAGGGTCCGGAACACTCCTCGGCTCGCCTCGAGCGCTGGCTGCAGATGTGCGCCGAAGACAACATGCAGGTCGCCAACGTCACGACACCGGCGAACTATTTCCACATCCTTCGCCGTCAGACGAAGCGCGACTTCCGCAAGCCGCTGATCATGATGACGCCGAAGTCGCTGCTGCGCCACAAGCGCGCCGTCTCTTCGCTGTCGGAAATGGCTGGCGAAACCTCGTTCCACCGTCTGCTCTGGGACGATGCCGAGGTCATCAAGGACGGTCCGATCAAGCTGCAGAAGGACGCCAAGATCCGTCGCGTCGTGCTCTGCACCGGCAAGGTCTATTACGATCTGCTGGAAGAGCGCGAAAAGCGCGGCATCGACGATGTCTATCTTCTGCGCGTCGAACAGCTCTATCCGTTCCCGGCCAAGGCGCTGATCAACGAACTCTCGCGCTTCCGCAATGCGGAAATGGTCTGGTGCCAGGAAGAGCCGAAGAACATGGGCGCATGGTCGTTCATCGACCCGTATCTGGAATGGGTGCTTGCCCATATCGATGCGAAATACCAGCGCGTGCGTTACACCGGCCGTCCGGCTGCCGCCTCTCCGGCGACGGGCCTGATGTCCAAGCATCTCGCCCAGCTTGCCGCATTCCTCGAAGACGCCCTCGGGGGCTGAAAAACGGGAGGCTGAAAGGCCTCCCTCTTTTGCCTCAACAGAAACAGACACCCGATCAACGGACGACAAAATATCATGGCCACAGAAATCCGCGTTCCCACTCTGGGCGAATCCGTCAGCGAAGCCACCATCGGTACCTGGTTCAAGAAGGTTGGCGATACCGTCAAGGCCGACGAGCCGCTGCTTGAACTTGAAACCGACAAGGTGACGATCGAAGTGCCTTCACCGGCTGCCGGCGTTCTGTCCGAAATCGTCGCTGCTGCCGGCGAAACCGTCGGCCTTGGCGCGCTGCTCGGCAACATCGCAGCAGGCGCCGCAGGAGCCGCTGCTGTTGCTCCGGCCGCTACTGATAAGAAGGTTGCCGAACCTGCTGCCGCTGCTCCGGCTGCCGCTGCTGCTGCACCGGCCGCAACTCCGGTCGCTTCCGCCATGCCGGCAGCCCCTGCTGCTGCCAAGATGCTGGCTGAAAACAACCTCTCGGCCGATCAGGTCGATGGTTCCGGCAAGCGCGGCCAGGTTCTCAAGGGCGATGTCATCGCTGCCGTCGCCAAGGGCATTACGGCGCCTGCCGCGTCCGAGCCAGTCAAGGCTGTATCGCGCGGTCCGTCGTCGACCGAGGATGCACCGCGCGAAGAGCGGGTCAAGATGACCCGTCTGCGCCAGACGATCGCCAAGCGTCTCAAGGATGCGCAGAACACAGCTGCGATGCTGACCACCTACAACGAGGTGGACATGTCGGCCGTCATGGCGCTGCGCACCAAGTACAAGGACATTTTCGAGAAGAAGCACGGCGTCAAGCTCGGCTTCATGGGCTTCTTCACCAAGGCGGTGACGCATGCCCTGAAGGAAATTCCCTCGGTCAATGCCGAGATTGATGGCACCGATATCATCTACAAGAACTTCTGCCATATCGGCATGGCCGTCGGTACCGACAAGGGTCTCGTCGTTCCGGTCATCCGCGACGCCGACAATATGTCGATCGCCGAAGTCGAGAAGGATCTCGGCCGTCTCGCCAAGCTTGCCCGAGATGGAGCCCTCTCCATGGCTGACATGCAGGGCGGCACGTTCACCATCACCAATGGCGGCGTCTATGGTTCGCTGATGTCCTCGCCGATCCTGAACGCACCGCAGTCGGGCATTCTCGGCATGCACAAGATCCAGGACCGTCCAGTGGTCGTCGGCGGCCAGATCGTTATCCGTCCGATGATGTATCTGGCACTCTCCTACGATCACCGCATCGTCGATGGCAAGGAAGCGGTGACCTTCCTCGTGCGCGTCAAGGAAAGCCTGGAAGATCCGGAACGCCTCGTTCTCGATCTGTAATCTGTCTTCAAACGATCGGCCGATGGCTTGAGGCCCCTCGTCCGCCCTATCGGGCACCTTCTCCCCGTAACCGGGGAGAAGGGACAAGCGGCAACCTCCGTCGTCCCCTCTCCCCGCAAGCGGGAGAGGGCTAGGGTGAGGGGCACTTTGCAATAAAAGAGCTCAGTCGATCAAAAGGGAATAGTCTTCAATGGACGCAGCAGTTCTGGCGGTATCGCCTTTCATCACGCTTCTCGCATGGAGCGTGGTGCTGCTTGCCGTCCATATCGGGCTGCAGAGCATTCCCGCCACGCTGGAGCTGGGATCAGCATGGAATGCCGGGGCGCGCGACGATGGACAAAAGCCGTCCGGCGTCTTTGCCGGACGCGCGGAACGGGCGTTTGCCAATTTCCGCGAAACCTACCCGGCCTTCATCGGTCTCGCTCTGTCGCTTGCCATCACCGGGGATTTGAGCGGCTGGGGCCTGGTTGGCGCCTGGCTCTGGCTTGTCTGCCGGATCGTCTATATCCCGCTCTACCTGGCGGGCATTCCCTATATCCGCTCGCTCGTCTGGGTCGGATCGTTCATAGGCTTGCTCGTTATGACGGCCGTGCTTATCTTCTGACGGATATCGGAACCCGTAAACGACCGGAGACACCGCCGTGCACCCCTATCTGTTCGAACTCGCCTCCCTGATGGCGATTTTCTCCTTCGCTATCATTTCGCCCGGCGCCGATCTTGCCATGGTCATGCGCCAGTCGATCGTCAATGGCCGCCGCTCTGCCGTCATCACGTCGTTTGGCGTCGGCACGTCGCTGATGTTCCATGTGACTTACACTATCCTCGGTCTCGGCCTGTTGATCTCGCAGTCGATCTACCTGTTCAACATCGTCAAATGGTGCGGTGTCGCTTACCTTCTCTATATCGGCATCAAGGCGCTGCGGGCCGGCAAGACCGACATGACGGCGCAGGCAAATGGCATACAGACCGGCGAAAAGCGTCAGTCAGGGCTGAAGGCCTTCGGTCTCGGCTTTGCCGCCAACGCGCTGAACCCGAAGCCGGTGTTCTTCTTCCTGTCGATCTTTTCCACGGTGGTCAGCGCCCACACGCCGATGATGGTCAAGTTCGGCTACGGCCTGGTGATGGCGAGCTGCCTGATCCTCTGGTTCGTCGGTGTCAGCCTGTTCATGACGACGCCGAAGATGCGCGCCGCCTTCTCGCGTGCCAGCCAGTGGATCGACCGCGCCAGCGGCCTGGTCTTCATTGCGCTTGGCCTGAAGCTCGCCACCGAAAAGGCGGCCTGAGCATGCGCCTTGCCGTTTCCGCATCGACCTTGAGCGCATTGCTGGCGGTATCGCCGGCGCTTGCTGCGGATTGCCGGCAGGAAAAGGCGATTTATGTCGATGCGGACGGTGCCTATGAACTGCGGTTCGAGCCGGTAGGTTCGGTGAGTGCTGCCACCAGCAATCATTTCAAGGTGAAGATCGCCAAGACCGATCTCGTGCTTGACGGTATTGTCATGCAATCGGACGAGCCGGTGCGCGCCAACGGCATGATCATGAACAATTGCCCCGAAGGCGACGTTACCGGCGACGATATCGCCGCCTGCACCGTCTGGCAGGGCGTGATCTACTCCGTCAGTTCAGACGGCGAGATCGCCTCATTGCCGGGAGAGGGCCTGGAGGCTGCCGCGCAGGTCCTGCTGCCCGATTTCGGCCCGGCCATCCGCAACTCATCGATCTGGGGCAAGGCGACTGTCGCCCCCTGGGATGTTCTGACTTTCAAGGAATGCGGCCAATGACGATGCACAACGACAGGCCCGTTCTGCTGGTGACCGGCGGCAGCCGCGGCATTGGTGCTGCGATCTGCCGGTCTGCCGCCGAACAGGGCTGGGCCGTGGCCGTGAATTACGCCTCCAACCGGCCTGCCGCCGACGCGGTCGTGGCCGTGATTGAAGCAGATGGCGGCACGGCCATTGCGGTGGAAGGCGACGTCGGCAGCGATGCCGGCATCAATGCGATCTTTGCCGCAGTGGACAAGGCTTTCGGCCGGCTGGACGGTCTGGTCAACAATGCCGGCATCGTCGGTGTGCCTGCCCGGATCGATGAGATTACCGCGGACCGGCTGGAGCGCATGCTGCGGGTCAACGTGTCGGGGTCGATCCTCTGTGCGGCGGCGGCTGTGCGGCGCATGTCGGTGCGTCACGGCGGCAAGGGTGGTGTCATCGTCAATATTTCCTCGATGGCGGCCGTGCTCGGCTCGGCCGGGCAATATGTCGATTATGCTGCCTCCAAGGGTGCGATTGATACATTCACTGTCGGCCTGGCCCGCGAGGTCGTCTCGGACGGCATTCGCGTCAATGCGGTTCGCCCCGGTGTCATCGATACGGATATCCACGCCTCCGGCGGGCTTCCGGACCGCGCCCGCGAACTCGGGCCAACCATTCCCATGAAACGGCCAGGCACCGCGCAAGAGGTCGCCGATGCCGTTCTCTACCTGCTTTCCCCTTCGTCGTCCTATGTAACGGGCGCCATTCTCAACGTCAGCGGCGGACGCTAGCCGCTCTCAGGAAGGACTTTTCCCATGGCTTATGATCTCATCGTTATCGGTACCGGCCCCGGCGGCTATGTCTGCGCCATCAAGGCGGCCCAACTCGGCCTCAAGGTCGGCGTCATCGAGAAGCGTGCCACCTATGGCGGCACCTGCCTCAACATCGGCTGCATTCCATCCAAGGCTCTGCTGCATGCGTCGGAAATGTTCCACCAGACCGGCCACGGCATCGACGCGCTCGGCGTCGAGGTTTCTGCCCCGAAGCTGAACCTTGGCAAAATGCTTGCCCATAAGGACGCGACGGTCAAATCCAACGTCGATGGCGTCGCCTTCCTGTTCAAGAAGAACAAGATCGATGCGTTCCAGGGCACCGGCAAGGTGCTCGGCGAAGGCAAGGTCTCCGTTACCAACGACAAGGGTGAAGAGCAGATCATCGAGACCAAGAACGTGGTCATCGCCACCGGTTCCGATGTCGCCGGTATTCCGGGCGTCGAAGTCGCAATCGACGAGACGATCATCATTTCGTCGACCGGCGGCCTGGCGCTGGAAAAGGTTCCGGCCACCATGGTCGTGGTCGGCGGCGGCGTCATCGGCCTGGAGCTCGGCTCGGTCTGGTCGCGTCTCGGTGCCAAGGTCACCGTCGTCGAATATCTCGACACCATTCTTGGCGGCATGGACGGCGAAGTCTCCAAGCAGTTCCAGCGCATGCTGGTCAAGCAGGGCATCGACTTCAAGCTCGGCGCCAAGGTGACCGGCGTTGAAAAGTCCGGCAAGGGTGCCAAGGTGACATACGAGCCGGTCAAGGGCGGCGATGCCGCGACCATCGACGCCGAGGTCGTGCTGATCGCCACCGGCCGCAAGCCGTTCACCGATGGCCTCGGCCTTGCTGAAGCCGGCGTCGTCATGGACAAGCGCGGTCGTGTCGAGATCGACCATCATTTCCTCACCAGCGTTCCCGGCATCTATGCGCTGGGTGACGTCGTGCGCGGCCCGATGCTGGCCCACAAGGCGGAAGACGAAGGTGTTGCGGTTGCCGAGATCATCGCCGGCCAGGCCGGTCACGTGAACTATGACGTCATCCCGAGCGTCGTCTACACCCAGCCGGAAGTCGCGTCTGTCGGCAAGACCGAGGAAGAGCTGAAGGCTGCAGGCAGCGCCTACAAGGTCGGCAAGTTCCCCTTCACCGCCAATGGCCGCGCCCGCGCCATGCTGGAGACCGACGGTTTCGTGAAGATCCTTGCCGACAAGGACACCGACCGTGTGCTCGGCGGTCATATCGTCGGCTTCGGCGCCGGCGAGATGATCCACGAAATCACCGTGCTGATGGAATTCGGCGGTTCTTCGGAAGATCTCGGCCGCACCTGCCATGCGCACCCGACCATGTCGGAAGCAGTGAAGGAAGCGGCACTCGCCACCTTCTTCAAGCCGATCCATATGTAAGAAAACCCACATCGGAAAAACTGCGAGGGGCCGTGACAATCGGCCCCTTTGCGGCTCCTGAGCATGCGGTCTAGGATCAGTGCATTCAAGGAGTGCCGCCTATGCCCCAACGCCCCCACACAGTTCCGGTTACCCTGCCTCATCCCGCACTGCCTCTGGCCAATTGGGCGGATTGTTATGAACTTCTGGTGCCCGGCCAGGCGATCACCGCCATCTCTGCGGCCAAGCGGGCATTGGGTGATTTTCCAGCCTGGGTCCGCGCTTTGATGTGGCTGCGAAACGCCGTTGTCAGCCCCTTCGGCTTGAAGAGTTCGGGTGCCAACGGCAAGGCTGAGATGATCGGTTTTTTTCCCATCATCTCGCAATCGAGCGAACAAGCCGTGCTCGGCTTTGACGATACGCATCTGGATTTCCGCATTGTCGTCGATGTGCGCCAGGCGGGCGAGCTGGCCCAAAGGGTCAGCGTGACGACGCTGGTGCGCCGCAAGATCCTGCTCGGCAAGATCTATATCGCCGTCATCACACCGTTTCACCGGCTGATCGTCAGGACGATGCTGGCGCGGCTTGCCCGTCCTGGAATGGTGATGCGCTGACGTTTCCGGACGCGGGCTATTCTCATATCGCCTGTCGGCCAGCCCTTGTAAAACCGCGGTTCTGCGCCATTTTTTCTTGACGGTGCCACCGGTGCCGGTGGCAAGGCAGGTATCCGTGGCATCCGATTTCAGCGCGCCCAAACTCTCCGGCCCGAAAGCCTCGACGGTCATCCGGCGCATCAGCTACGAGGCCGGGCAAAATCTACGGATGATCACAGTCGGCGTCGCCGTGTTCATCATCCTGCTGCTGGGCGCCTCCTTCTGGGTGTCCAAGAAGGGACAGGAGGCCGATGAGGCCGTCGCCCACACGGTTCGCAACGAGCGCCTGATCTCTGTCGTTCAATCCCAGCTCCAGGATGCGGAAATCGGCCAACGCGGCTATCTTCTGACCGGCGATCCCTTCTATCTTGAGCCCTATGACAAGGCTGTGAGCGCGATCAGCGCCAGCGTGGAAAGCCTTGCAACCGGGGTTTCCGACAACCGCCGCCAGGACGGCAATATCGCCGTGCTGCGATCTCTGACCACGCAAAAACTGTCGGAGTTGCGCCAGACCGTCGAGCGCCGCCGCGCCGGCGATGAAGCGGCGGCCGTCTCCGTGCTGCGCAATGGCCAGGGCAAGGTGCTGATGGACGGCGTCCGCGACGTTCTGGAGCGCATGCGCATGGAAGAGGAAAGCCTGATGACCGTGCGCGCCAACCAGGCGCGGCGCGCCGGGTTTGTCCTGGAGATGATGGTGATCGGGCTTGCACTCTTGACGGCCCTGATGGGCGTAATCGCGGTGCGCGCCACGCTGCGGCGGGCACGATCGGCGGAGGCGTCGCGCGACGAGTTGTTACAGCAGCTGGATCGCAAGCTGCTTGCAATCATGGCGGCCGATATCGTTGGCTATAGCCGGATGATGGAGGACGACGAGGCGCAGACCCTGTCGCGGCTCAAGGACGTGCGCGATCGCATCGATCCGATCATTGCCAGCCATAGCGGCAACATCGTCACCACGGCTGGCGACAGCGTGCTGGTTGCTTTTGCCAGCGCCCTGTCGGCGATCGATTGTGCGGTGGAGATCCAAGGGTCGATGGCAGCCGACAATGGTGAACTGCCGGAGGAGCAGCATCTGATGTTCCGCATCGGCATCAATGTCGGCGATGTCATAGTGCAGGACGGGGATGTCTTTGGCGATACGGTGAATGTTGCGGCCCGGCTGGAGCCGATGGCGGATCCCGGCGGCATCTGCATTTCACGCGCGGTGCGCGATCATATCCGCAAGCAGAGGCACCTGAGTTTCGACGACCTGGGCTTCCTCAAGGTCAAGAACATCGCCCATCCGGTCAGCGCTTTCCGGGTGCGCTTCGATCCCAAGGTGCAGGTGGTGGAAGCATTGAGCTGACACCCAAGATTTTTCCGGCAGTGTCTTGTACGGCTTCCGGCCGCTTGCTCAAAGATTGAGGAGACCTACCCCCCTCTGTCACTTCGTGACATCTCCCCCTCAAGGGGGAGATTATTCATTTCCTCTGTTGGCCCCTCAGTAAGGCGGGCACAAGCAAACGGCCGATCTCCCCCCTTGAGGGGGAGATGCCGGCGTCGCCGACAGGGGGGAAGCTGTCCCGGGTTCGAACTGATCCGGCGGCCACCCATCTTATTGCAGTGTGCGGATCTGTGCCAGCTGGGCGGCGATAGCGCCGGTATCGGCGCCCGCAGCCTGCCCGTCGAGGCCGGTGGCAACGACGGAAACACGGAACACGCCGTCGAGGCTCTTGTCAAAGATCGCGCCGACGACGATGTCGGCATCCTCATAGACTTCCTCGCGGATGCGGGTGGCAGCTTCGTCGACTTCGAACAGCGTCATGTCGGAGCCGCCGGAGATCGAGATCAGCACGCCCTTGGCGCCCTTCATCGAGACTTCGCTGAGCAACGGATTGGCGATCGCCGCTTCGGCGGCCTTCGAGGCACGGCCGTCGCCGCTGGCTTCGCCGGTGCCCATCATCGCCCGGCCCATGCCCTTCATCACCGATTTGACGTCGGCGAAGTCGAGATTGATCAGGCCTTCCTTGACGATCAGGTCGGTGATACAGCCGACGCCGGAATAGAGCACCCGGTCGGCAATGACGAAGGCGTCGGCAAAGGTAGTCTTGGCATCCGCGATGCGGAAGAGGTTCTGGTTGGGAATGACGATGACGGTATCGGCAGCTTCACGCAGCCGCTCGATGCCTTCTTCCGCCGATTGCATGCGGCGTTTGCCTTCGAAGCTGAACGGCTTGGTGACGACAGCCACCGTCAGGATGCCGGCATTGCGCGCGGCCTGCGCGATCACCGGGGCTGCACCGGTTCCGGTGCCGCCGCCCATGCCGGCCGTGACGAAACACATATGGGTGCCACCGAGATGATCCATGATCTCGTCGATCGATTCTTCGGCTGCCGCGCGGCCAACCTCGGGAAGCGATCCGGCGCCAAGACCTTCGGTCACCTGCGCGCCGAGCTGGATCAGCCGTGTCGCCTTCGACATGGTCAGCGCCTGCGCATCGGTGTTGGCAGCGACGAATTCGGCGCCCTGCAGGCCCTCGGTAATCATGTTGTTGATGGCGTTACCGCCGCCACCACCGACGCCGATGACCGTGATCTTCGGTCTCATTTCCGAAATCACGGGTTTCTTGATTTCTGTCATCTCGTCGTCTCCTTGGACGTGCTTGCAGCCCCGGCATGTGGAAGCGCGTTCCGGGAGCTGCATCGAATGCGAAGCGGAGCGGGCGCGAATCAGGCTTCCGCAGGTTATTCTGGCAAAAAGGCAGAGAGACGGCACGGGTGCAAGAGTCACAGCTAAAATTGCTGTGCCGGCGAACGTTCTGGAGGGGTTAAAGGGGCGTTCGGGAGCACTTCCTCTTCTCCGCAGCGGGGAGAAGGCGGTCCGAAGGGCCGGATGAGGGGGCGGCAGGCTGGGGATACGCGGAAATCCCCCTCATCGCCTCATTGCGTTCGGCACTTCTCCCTGCCGGGGAGAAGACGCAAGACGCTGCTCAGTTGGCGGCTGACATGCTGGTGACGATAAAGCCGTCCTTGCGCAGAAGCTCGATCACGCCTTCATCTCCGGGCAGATGCAGGGCGCCGACGGCCATGAAGGCGGCGCCCTCGTCAAGGATCGGCTTGGCGCGGGTTGCCATGGTCTTGTTGCGGTCAGTGATGATGCGTTGCTCGAAATCGGCATAGCCTGCGTCGTCTCCGGTGGATTTCTCCTCCGAAACGGCCTTCATCATCGGCATGATCAAACCGGTCTCGCCGGAAAGATAGAGTTCGGTGGTCGTCTCCATCACATCGGTGATGGTGTCCCCGAGCGCCAGCGTCTCGATCAGCGCATCCAGATGAAACTGCACCGGCAGTGCATCCATGGCCTGCAATTGCTCGACCAGAGTTTCCAGCCCCTTCAGGCTCTTGCCCTGTTTCAGGGCATCTTCTGCGAGCTTCTTGTCGAGGAAGGCGGCACCGGCGGCCTTGCGGCTCATTTCGCAAGCTGGCAGAGCGACAAAGCTGGCAATCATCCACGGCTTCATCTTGGCCACCAGCGTCAGCGGAATACCGCGCGCCTTCAGCCCGGCGGCCAGCTTTTCGGTTTCTTCGGGTTTCAGGAAATCGTTGATTGTCTTGCCGTCGGCAAACATCGTCAATCCCGGCTGCATCATGATCGCGGCCGCTGCCTTGCGATCATCGACGATCTCGTCGGATTCGACGATGACGGTCTTGGCAGAGTCATAGGCTTGGGTGGCGCCCGCCGGCATGGCCAGCACGCGCGGATCGGTCACATGCATTGTGCCGAGCAGATAGGATGGCGCAATGCCGGCCTTCTCGATCTTCCAGAATGTACCCTTGCCGTTCGGAATGGCTGCAGCCTCCTTTTCCAGCGCCGCGAACTTGGCCGGGTCGGAGGTTTGCATCTCGGCAATCAGGTTCTTGCCGCCACAAGACGCATCTTGCGCGCGGGCTGGCGAGATCGACAAGAGAGTGACGATCAGGCTCATCGCAAACAGGACGTGCAGCGTGGCGATCAGCGCAAGGACGTTGTCGCCCAACCTGCCGGCCAATGTGCTGGCCAGGCCGCGTGCCGGTTTTGCGAAGTGCTGAAACATTGTCGATCCTGTCTGGGAAAACTTTATCGGGCGATTCTAGCCGCCCAGGCCTCACAGGCCGTTTAACAAATCTGGTTAACGCGCCTTGACCGGCAAAATTCAGGCGCGTGGATGCGCCCGGTCGTAGATTTCCAAGAGCCTTGCCGAATCGACACCGGTATAGACCTGCGTCGTCGACAGGCTGGCATGGCCGAGCAATTCCTGGATGGTTCGAAGGTCGCCACCACCGGCGAGCAGATGGGTGGCGAAGGAATGGCGAAGGGCATGCGGCGTTGCCGTATCCGGCAGGCCGAGCGCGCCGCGCATTTTCTGCATTTCGCGCTGGATGATACCCGCCTGCAGCTTGCCGCCCTTGGCGCCGCGAAACAGCGGGGCGTCCGCGGCCAGGTGATAAATGCAGAGTTTTTCATAAGCACGCACGGCATCGATTGCTGCCGATATCAGCGGTACGATGCGGGTCTTGCCGCCCTTGCCGTGAATGCGAAGTGCTGTCGGCGTTCCGGCAAAATCCGATGGCGTCAGGTCCAGCGCCTCGGAAATGCGCAGGCCGCAGCCGTAGAGCAGCGTCAGGACTGCGGCGTTACGGGTGGCGATCCAGGGTTCGTCAGCAAGCTGAGCGTCGCTGGTGACGACCATCAGGGCATCGATAGCCGTCAGCGGCTTCGGCAGCGATTTCGGTTGTTTTGGCGAGCGCACGGCGGAGGCGCCGGCGGCATTGGCCAAGCCCTTCTTTTCCAGATAGCGCAGAAAGGAGCGAAGGCCCGCCAGTCCGCGCCCAAGGGTTCTGGCACCCGCACCATCCCGTCTGCGGGAGGCAAGAAAGCCGCGCAGGTCGCCAGGGCGCAGCGCGCTGATGTCGCTCAGCCTGGCCGGGCCGCTGAGGTGGCCGGTGAGGAAATGCAGGAATTGCCGTGTGTCACGCTCATAGGCCTCGACGGTTTTGTCCGACAGTCGGCGCTCCTCGCCAAGGCCGGAAAGCCAGCGCTGGCGCTCGGCCATCAGCTCGGGATGACCTATGATCAAGATTTCGTTCACAGCCATGCTCCGCGTTTCGAGATGAGCACGACTCTGCGCGCCAGCCGGTTATGTTTTTCCTAACGGCCCTTGGAATTTGTCATGCTCGGATCATATTCAACTGCGATAGCTCAGGCGCAGACGAGGCGGAAGAAGCGATGGCGCGACGGGATTCGGCAAGCGGTTTCACCTACTTCGCGGAGACGGTCGCGCTGGTGTCGCACGGCCAGCCCGGCCATATCGTCGATACGCTGATTGCCGAGCGTGGCCAGCGCATCGTCCAGCATCCGCTCTGGCCGGTGATGCGGCCGTTTCTCTATACGGTGCTGAATTACCGCAAGGCGATCGAGTTTGCCGATGCCGTGGCCAACGTGCCCGGCTTCCAGGCGTTCGAGCATCTGAGCCGGACGTTGTCGCTGGATATCCGGGTGCGCAACGAAGAGCGCATTCCCGAAAAGGGCGGCTTCCTTTTGGTGAGCAACCATCCGACCGGCATTGCCGATGGTATCGCCGTGTTCGATCTTTTGAAAAACCGCCGCCCCGACATGATGTTCTTTGCCAATCGCGATGCCATCCGGGTCAATCCGCGCTTTGCCGAAATGGTCATCCCGGTCGAATGGCGCGAGGATTACAAGAGCAAGCTGAAGGCGCGCGAAACCCTGCAGATTACCAACCGGGCGATCTCGGAAGGCAAGGCGACGGTGCTGTTTCCCTCCGGCCGCATTGCCTATTGGGCGGATGGAAAACTCAACGAGCGTCCGTGGAAGACCTCGGCCGTCGGCTTTGCCCGCAAATACAATCTGCCCATCCTGCCGGTGCATATGTCGGCACGCAATTCCGGGCTGTTCTACTGGCTGGCCAAATGGTCGACGGAGCTGCGCGACATGACGGTGTTTCACGAGCTTTTGAACAAGAAGGGCGACCTGTTCGATTTCACCATCGGTAACCTGATCCAGCCGGATGCGCTGGATGGGGACCCGATGGCGGTGACGCGGGCGTTGGAACGTCACACCGTTGTCGATCTCGCCTTTGACGGTGATGCCCGGTTCCGCAATCCGGTTCCGTTGCCGGAGACGATCGGGTAAATCTGCGTCATGCAGATTCGCTCGATGTTCTCAGCCAATTACCGGTCGCTCAAATCCATCCGCATGGATATGGCCGGCGTCAACCTGTTCATCGGCGAAAACGGCGTCGGCAAATCCAATCTCTACCGCGCCCTGCAACTGATCCAGGCCGCGGTGCGCGGGCGGCTCGCCCATGAGATTGCCCGGGAAGGCGGCATGGCCTCGGCATTGTGGAGCGGCAAGCGCCGCAGCGGCGATCCGGTGCGCATCAAGCTTGAGGTCGAATTGCTCGACGAGGTTCAGGCGCTGAGCTTCCTCTACCGCGTCGAGGCCGGTTTGCGGCCGCCGAAAGCGGCTGCCGGTTTCATGTTCGAACCGCAGGTAAAGGAGGAGGAACTGAAGGTCGATGCCGGCCGGCCGGTCACCGTGATGAAGCGGGCGGGGCCGGGCATCTTCGTCAGAAATGCAGCCGGCCGGATGGAAGAACATCCAGAACAGGCACTGACCTCGGAGACCGCCATCGCGCTTCTCGGCGATGCCGGGCATTATCCGGAGATCGGCACGTTCCGCCGCGCCATCGACGGCTGGCGCTTTTTCCATGGCTTCCGCACGGACCGCGATTCGCCGCTGCGCGCGCCCTGCCTTGCCGTCACCGCGCCGATGCTGGATGAGGACGGATCCAATCTCGCTGCCGTCTTTGCAACGCTGTTTCACACCCGCCAGGATACGGTCGATCTCGACCGCGCCATTGCCGATGCCTTCGGCGGCGCCCGGCTTGTCGTGCCCGAACCGGAAGAATTCGCCGAATTCTCGTTGGTCTTTCCGGATTTCCCGTTGCGCCAGTTTTCGCCGCGCGAACTGTCGGATGGCCAGATGCGGTTCCTGGCGCTGGCTGGCGCACTGCTCTCCTACCGCAAGCCGCGCTTCATCGCGCTCAACGAGCCGGAAACCAGCCTGCATCCCGATATGCTGCCGGCTCTTGCCGAAATGATCGCCAATGCCTCCTTAGACAGCCAGATCTGGATCGTCACCCATTCGGAACTCCTGGCGGCGGAAATACAAAAACGCTGCGGCACCCGCCCGAAACGGGTGATCCGCAACGATGGCGCGACCTGGATCGAGGGCATGCGGCTGACGGGCGTGATCGATGAGGATGACGACTGAAAAGAAAAAGCCCCGCGATCATCTCGCAGGGCTCTTCGTTCATTCCAAAACCTGAAAAAATCAGGCGATCTTCTGGCCGGTCTTGGCCCAGTCGGCCAGGAAGGTTTCGAGGCCCTTGTCGGTCAGCGGGTGCTTGACGAGTGCCTTAAGCGTTGCCGGCGGCGCTGTGATGACGTCGGCGCCGATCAGGGCGGCTTCCTTGACGTGGTTGACCGTGCGGATCGAGGCGGCGAGGATTTCGGTCTCGTAGCCGTAATTATCGAAGATCTGGCGGATTTCGCGGATCAGATCCATGCCGTCGAAGGCGATGTCGTCGAGGCGGCCGACGAAAGGCGATACGAAAGTGGCGCCGGCCTTGGCGGCGAGCAGGGCCTGGTTGGCCGAGAAGCACAAGGTCACGTTGGTCAGGTGACCGTCCGACGACAGGTTCTTGCAGGCCTTGAGGCCATCGAGCGTCAAAGGCACCTTGATGCAGATATTGTCGGCGATCTTGGAAATGACAGCCGCTTCCTTCATGATCGTTTCGTAGTCGGTCGCGGCAACTTCGGCCGAAACCGGACCATCGACGATGCCGCAGATTTCCTTGGTCACTTCCAGGATGTTACGGCCGGACTTGAGGATCAGCGAAGGGTTGGTCGTGACGCCGTCGACGAGGCCCAGGTCGTTCAACTCCCGGATTTCATTGACATCGGCTGTATCGACAAAAAACTTCATGGAATTCTCCCTTTCGGCGCTCGGGCGGGCGATGCGCGGGCTGCTGTGTTGTTTCGGGGTTTTCTTTAACGCAATCCGGAGGCAAGGTCACGGCCGATGACTGAAGATTCGACCGATTTGTTTGACGACCTGTTCGCCCGCCGCGTCGTGCCCGTTCTGGTGCCGATGCCCGCCCCGAAACCATACTCCTATGCCGTGCCGGAGGGAATGGCTGTCCAGCCCGGATCGATCGTCCAGGTGCCGCTCGGACCCCGCCAGGTGCTGGGCGTGGTCTGGGACGGGATCGACGACGGCAGCGTCGATCCGAAGAAACTGAAGGCGATTACCCGCGCCTTCGATTGCCCGCCACTGGCAAAGGACATGCGGACTTTCCTCGATTGGGTGGCGACTTATACCGTCTCGCCGCCCGGCCTTGTCGCCCGCATGGCGCTGCGGGCCCCGGCGGCATTCGATCCGGAACCGATGATCGAGGGCTTGCGGCTGACCGATACCCGGCCGGAACGGATGACATCGGCGCGCGAACGGGTGATCGCGACGGCCGACAATGGGTTTACCTGGACGCGATCGGGTCTTGCCCATGCCGCCGGCACCTCGTCCAGCGTCATCGATGGCCTGACGGCGCAAGGGGTGTTCGAGACCGTGTTCATGCCGCCGCCGCCGGTGGTGGCTTTGCCTGATCCGGATTATGTCGAGCATAGGCTTGAAGGGCCGCAGAAGCAGGCGGCGCTCGATCTGCTCGAAAGCGTCGATGCCGGCGGGTTTTCCGTATCGCTGATCGATGGCATTACCGGTTCGGGCAAGACCGAAGTCTATTTCGAGGCGATCGCCGCGACCTTGAAGGCGGGCAAGCAAGTGCTGATCCTCCTGCCGGAAATTGCCCTGACGGCGAGTTTCCTCGAACGTTTCCAGGATAGGTTCGGCTCGAAGCCGGCCGAATGGCATTCGGATCTTGCACCGCGCACCCGTGAAAAAGTCTGGCGGCAGGTGACGGAGGGTGGTGTGCGGGTCGTGGCCGGCGCGCGTTCGGCGCTGTTCCTGCCATTCGAAAATCTCGGCCTGATCGTTGTCGATGAGGAGCATGACCCGGCCTATAAGCAGGAAGACCGTGTCTTCTATAATGCACGCGACATGGCGGTGGTGCGCGCCCGCATCGGCGAGTTCCCGATCGTGCTGGTCTCTGCGACGCCATCGGTCGAAAGCCGGGTCAACGGTGATCTCGGCCGTTATAATCCCATCCATCTGCCGACGCGGTTCGGCGATGCGGCTCTTCCGGATCTTGGTCTCGTCGATATGCGCAAGCACCCGCCGGAACGCGGCGGCTTCCTGTCCCCCATTCTATTGCGCTACATCGGCAAGGCGGTGGAGCGCGGCGAGCAGGCGCTGTTGTTTCTTAACCGGCGTGGATATGCGCCGCTGACGCTCTGCCGCGTCTGCGGCCATCGGTTCCAGTGCCCGGATTGCTCCAGCTGGCTGGTCGAGCACCGGTTTCGCGGCCAGATCCAGTGCCACCATTGCGGCTATGCGGAAAAGACGCCGGAGAGCTGCCCGGAATGCGGCACGCTCGATCATTTGGTCGCCTGCGGCCCAGGCGTCGAGCGGATCGCCGAAGAAGTCGACCGGCATTTCCCCGATGCCCGCACCATCGTCTTGTCGTCCGACCTGATGGGCGTCAAACGCCTGCGGCTGGAACTGGAAGCCATCGCCAAGGGCGAGGCGGATATCGTCGTCGGCACGCAACTGGTCGCCAAGGGGCACAATTTTCCGATGATGACCTTCGTCGGCATCGTTGATGCCGATATCGGCCTTGCCAATGGTGATCCGCGCGCCGCCGAGCGCACCTTCCAGCTTTTGAGCCAGGTGACAGGCCGGGCCGGGCGAACGGGCCTGAAGAGCCTTGGATTGCTGCAGACCTACCAGCCGCAGCATCCGGTAATGCAGGCGATCGTGTCGGGCGATTCGGATGCCTTCTACGAGCGCGAGATCAGCGAACGGGAAAAAGCACTTCTGCCCCCCTTCGGACGTCTCGCCTCCATCATCGTCTCGGCCGATACCCGCGCCGATGCGGAAGGACATGCCCGTGGCTTGCGGCAGGCCGCCCCCAAGGTCAGCGGCATCAGCATTCTAGGCCCGGCCGAGGCGCCGCTGGCGCTGATCCGCGGCCGCCATCGCTTCCGGCTTCTGGTGCACGGCCGCCGCAACAGCGACATGCAGGCTTTCGTCAAGACGATGATGGCCAATGGGCCGAAAGTGCGCGGCTCGGTGAGTGTGCAGCTGGATATCGATCCGCAGAGTTTTTTGTGAAGATCACCAATCGGGCTCGAGGGATAGGGGAGCCGTCTCCTTTGATGCGGCAGCCAATGCCGCTGCCCGGCGGCGCAACTCCAGCGGAAGTGCATTCAGGGCCGGATCTTCGAAGCTCAAATGCGGCAGGTACCTGGCGATTAGCGCGGCGACAAGGTGAGCCTGATCCTTGTCCCGCAGTTGCTTGAGCGGATCGCGATCTTCCCTTTCGCTAACCCAGATCTTGTGCAGGGCGAAGCTGCGCGGGTCAGGTACAGACATCGTCAACGGAAACCCTCGCGCATCAAGCACGATCTGCTCAATTTTCGGGCTGTTGACGAGCCATTTGAGTCCGTCGATTTCCACAGGTGTCAGATCGTTTGCGTCAAAAGGTTCCCCTCCGCAGGGCTTTATTGGGTCTTGAGATTGGGGCGTGATCAGATCGACAAGGAAGCCATCCTTGTTGACTGCGCGATAGCTCCCTCTCGAAAGCAAGCGGAAGGACCGGTCAACAGACGTCAGCAGTCCGAGCCAACCATCAGGCGGCATCTGCCTCGCGAGAAGCCGCAAGCTCGTCCGCCTGTCGAGCAGAAGGTCGATATCGCCGGTGGCGACGAGCTGGCTGTCTATGTGCACGCCCGCCATGCGCTCATAAGAAAACAGGCAATGGGTCCCGGCAATGTCCAGTACAGATCCCATCAGGCTTGCAAAATCTAAGGCACGTAAAATTCTGGCAGCAATAAGCGGCACTCGTCCCAGCCCCATGGCGCGATTGACGGCGGCGAGTTCGTTCAAGCGGGATGCGAGGCTCCCGGTCGTATCGCGTAGCGTTTGACGTCCGTCGTGAAAGGCTGCGAATGTCCTCTCTGTCTCCTCCCCACGTGGCCCCAGAGATTTCCAGGCCTTATGGGCCTTCCTGTAAAGATATTCGTGTTTCCCAACTTTCTTGAAGGCCATCGAGCCCGCATATCGCGCCGCCAACTCACGGGAAGCCACCCGCCAAGCCAAGTAAACCTGCTCGGTATCGATAATCTGGCGAGCTTTTTCACCGCTTATTGCATTGATATTGTATATGTTATCCCCCTATTGAATATTTTTCTCTGAAAAGGGATAATAGCGCTCTGCGAGGGCAGTTCAAGTATTATCCCTCATGCGCAGAATATCCGCTGAAAAGGGATAATAAATTGAATCTCAGCGCCTTATGACGTTAGCTTCGGAGAAGAGTATGCCGTTGGGTCAAACGTAAAGTGGAGTTTCCCGGGCTTCCGGGCGGAATCCGTCTGTGCCATAAGCGAATCGGCTGATCGAACGGAGAGCATGTGCCATGGAGTTCTACATTCCGACCGAAACGGGAGAGTTCCTGGCGTTCTGTGCCGCCGTCGTCACATCGCTGCTCGGGCTTGTCTTCCTGTTTGCGCCGGGCATTGCCTTTCGGGCTTTGGGGATCGATCTACGTGAGGGCCGGCGTGGCGGGTATGCGGAGGCCCGCTCGACGATGGGCGGCTTTCATCTGGGGCTCGGTCTTGCCGCGCTGCTGTTAGCCCAGCCGATGGTTTATCTGGCGCTGGGGGCTGCTTTTGCCCTTGCGGCATTCGGGCGCATCCTGTCGATGCTGTCGGATAGCGGCAATACGGTTGTGAACTGGTTGTATCTGATCGTCCAGATCGCGCTTTCGGCCTTACCCTTGGCCTATGTCTTTGGCTTCGTTTAAGCCCCGTCAGTCAGGCCCTACAGCGCGGACCTCGCCAAGTCATACCCCATTTTTGTCAAAATTTGGCCAATCCGGCCCCAACTATGCGCATTCGTGCGGTTCGCGTGTTGCGAGTCCAGATATCCTATGCTAGACGAACCGCGACTTGTGGGGGAAACAGGCCGCCCGGCCTGTATGTCCTTTAAAATATAGCAACAAATTCAAAGTGTTGGGTTTACGGTTCTCCGCAGACATCGCCTTTGAATTAAAATAAGAGAAGCTTGTGCCCGTGGCAGACACATCCCAGCTTATTTCCGGTGTTGCAGAAAGGTACGCGTCTTCGCTTTTCGATCTCGCATTGGAAGCGGGTTCGGTGGAGAGCGTAGCGGCGGATCTGGACAAGTTCCAGTCGCTGATCAACGAGAGCGCCGATCTGAAGCGTCTTATTGTCAGCCCGATCTTTTCTGCCGACGACCAGTACAAGGCCATTTCCGCGATCATCGTGAAGGCTGGAATTACGGGTCTGGTCGGCAACTTCCTGAAGGTGGTTGCTCGCAATCGCCGCCTGTTTGCAGTGCCTGGCATCGTCAAGTCCTATCGCGAAACCGCCGCCCGTCATCGTGGCGAAGTTTCTGCTGAGGTGACTTCGGCTCATGCCCTGTCGGCAGCGCAGCAGACTGAATTGAAGGCGGCGCTCAAGGGCGTCACCGGCAAAGACGTGACGCTCAACGTCACGGTTGAACCCTCTCTTCTCGGTGGTCTGATCGTCAAGGTCGGGTCCCGCCAGATTGACACTTCCCTTCGCACAAAGCTTTCTAGCCTTAAGCTTGCACTGAAAGAGGTCGGCTGATGGATATCCGCGCCGCGGAAATTTCCGCAATTCTAAAAGATCAAATTAAAAACTTCGGCCAGGAGGCAGAAGTCTCCGAGGTTGGCCAGGTGCTTTCCGTCGGTGACGGTATTGCCCGCGTCTACGGTCTGGACAACGTCCAGGCCGGCGAGATGGTTGAATTCCCGGGTGGAATTCGCGGCATGGCACTGAACCTTGAAGCCGACAATGTCGGTGTGGTTATCTTCGGTGCCGACCGTGGCATCAAGGAAGGCGACACTGTCAAGCGGACCGGCGCCATCGTGGACGTTCCGGTTGGTCCGGAATTGCTCGGCCGCGTTGTCGACGCGCTCGGCAATCCGATCGACGGCAAGGGCCCGATCAACGCAACGCGCCGTTCGCGCGTTGACGTCAAGGCTCCGGGCATCATCCCGCGCAAGTCGGTTCATGAACCGATGTCGACCGGCCTCAAGGCCATCGACGCCCTGATCCCGGTTGGCCGCGGCCAGCGCGAACTGGTCATCGGCGACCGCCAGACCGGCAAGACCGCCATCATTCTCGACACGATCCTCAACCAGAAGGCCATTCACGACAATGGTCCGGAAGCCGAAAAGCTGTATTGCGTCTATGTCGCTATCGGCCAGAAGCGCTCGACGGTTGCCCAGTTCGTCAAGGTGCTCGAAGAGCGCGGCGCACTGAAGTACTCGATCATCGTTGCTGCAACGGCCTCCGATCCGGCTCCGATGCAGTATCTCGCACCGTTCGCCGGTTGCGCGATGGGTGAATATTTCCGCGACAACGGCATGCACGCCCTGATCGGTTATGACGATCTGTCCAAGCAGGCCGTTTCCTACCGCCAGATGTCGCTGCTGCTGCGCCGTCCTCCGGGCCGCGAAGCTTACCCAGGCGACGTTTTCTATCTGCATTCGCGTCTTCTTGAGCGCGCTGCAAAGCTTTCCGACGCCAACGGCGCTGGCTCGCTGACCGCTCTGCCGGTCATCGAAACCCAGGGTAACGACGTTTCGGCGTTCATCCCGACCAACGTGATCTCGATCACCGACGGCCAGATCTTCCTTGAAACCGACCTGTTCTACCAGGGCATCCGCCCGGCGGTGAACGTCGGTCTGTCGGTTTCCCGCGTCGGTTCGGCCGCTCAGGTCAAGGCGATGAAGCAGGTTGCCGGCTCGATCAAGGGCGAGCTTGCCCAGTATCGCGAAATGGCCGCCTTTGCTCAGTTCGGTTCCGACCTTGACGCTGCGACGCAGCGTCTGTTGAACCGCGGTGCGCGTCTGACCGAACTCCTGAAGCAGCCGCAGTTCTCGCCGCTGAAGACGGAAGAACAGGTCGCAGTCATCTTCGCCGGCGTGAACGGTTACCTCGACAAGATCGCCGTCAACAAGGTTGGCGCGTTCGAGCAGGGTCTGCTGTCGTACATGCGTTCCGAAGGCAAGGACATTCTTGAGGCTATCCGCAAGGACAAGGCAATCAGCGACGACGTCAAGGGCAAGCTCAAGTCTGCCATCGACACGTTTGCGAAATCCTTCGCCTGATCGGGTACCAGTTAGGACGGACAACGGATGCCTTCACTTAAGGATCTGAAAAACAGGATCGCCTCCGTCAAGGCGACGCAGAAGATCACCAAGGCGATGAAAATGGTCGCCGCGGCGAAGCTTCGGCGCGCGCAGGAGGCGGCCGAGGCGGCTCGGCCTTACTCGCAGCGGATGGCGATCGTTCTCGCGAACATCGCAGAAGCTGTGGGCACGGACGACAGCGCGCCGCGCCTGATGACGGGCAATGGCCGCGACCAGACACATCTGCTCGTGGTCTGCACGGCCGAACGCGGTCTTTGTGGCGGTTTCAACAGCCAGATCGCCCGTTTTGCCCGTGACCACGTGCGCAAGCTCTTGGTCGAAGGCAAAACGGTCAAGATCATCTGCGTCGGCAAGAAGGGCTTCGATATCCTTCGCCGCGAATTCGCATCGCTGATCATCGATCGTGTCGATCTGCGCGAAGTCAAGCGGATCGGTTTCGACAATGCCGACCTGATCGGCAAGAAGGTCATCGGCCTGTTCGAAAAGGGCGAATTCGACGTCTGCACTCTGTTCTATTCGGAGTTCAAGTCGGTCATTAGCCAAGTTCCGACAGCGCTTCAGCTGATCCCGGCCGCTGCTCCCGCAGTTGCCAAGACCGACGAAGCATCTGCCGCTGCGATCTATGAATACGAGCCAGATGCGGGCGAGATCCTCAACGATCTTATCCCGCGCAACATTTCGGTGCAGGTTTTCCGGGCTTTGCTCGAAAATGTTGCGGGTGAAATGGGTGCCAAGATGAGCGCGATGGATAATGCCACGCGCAATGCCGGTGAAATGATCAACAAGCTGACGCTGTCCTACAACCGTCAGCGTCAGGCTCAGATCACCAAGGAACTCATTGAAATCATTTCGGGCGCGGAAGCGCTCTAAGGTTACGGAAAGAGGGTAAGGATTATGGCTAAGGCAGCTACCCCCAGTACAACAGCAGCGGCTAAGAAGCCGGCAGCGGTGAAGGCAGCAGCGGAAAAGCCGGCAGCAGCAGCGAAGACCGTTGCAGCGAAGAAGGCACCGGCAGCCAAGGCCGTCTTGACGGCAACCGGCGCAGTCGGCCGCGTGACGCAGGTCATCGGCGCCGTCGTCGACGTGACCTTCGAAGAAGGCCAGTTGCCGCTGATCCTCAACGCGCTGGAAACCGACAACAACGGCAACCGCCTTGTTCTCGAAGTCGCCCAGCATCTCGGCGAAAACGCCGTTCGCACGATCGCCATGGACTCGACCGAAGGTCTGGTTCGCGGTCAGCCTGTGACCGACACCGGCGCTCCGATCACCGTTCCGGTTGGTCTGGAAACGCTCGGCCGCATCATGAACGTCATCGGCGAGCCGGTTGACGAAGCTGGTCCGCTGATCACCTCGGGTAAGCGCTCGATCCACCAGGAAGCACCGTCCTACGTCGAGCAGTCGACGGAAGCGCAGATTCTCGTCACCGGCATCAAGGTCGTCGACCTCTTGGCTCCTTACGCCAAGGGCGGCAAGATCGGCCTGTTCGGCGGCGCCGGCGTCGGCAAGACGGTTCTGATCATGGAACTGATCAACAACGTCGCCAAGGCGCACGGTGGTTACTCGGTGTTTGCCGGCGTGGGTGAACGTACCCGCGAAGGCAACGACCTTTACCACGAAATGATCGAATCCGGCGTGAACAAGCACGGCGGCGGCGAAGGCTCCAAGGCAGCCCTCGTCTACGGCCAGATGAACGAACCTCCGGGCGCCCGCGCTCGCGTCGCTCTGACCGGTCTGACGATCGCTGAACAGTTCCGTGACGAAGGTCAGGACGTTCTGTTCTTCGTTGACAACATCTTCCGCTTCACCCAGGCAGGTTCCGAAGTGTCGGCTCTTCTCGGCCGTATTCCCTCGGCTGTGGGCTATCAGCCGACGCTTGCCACCGACATGGGCCAGATGCAGGAACGCATCACCACGACGACCAAGGGTTCGATCACTTCCGTTCAGGCCATCTACGTTCCGGCCGACGACTTGACCGACCCGGCGCCGGCAACATCGTTCGCCCACTTGGACGCAACAACCGTTCTGTCGCGCTCGATCGCTGAAAAGGGTATCTACCCGGCCGTTGACCCGCTCGACTCGACCTCGCGCATGCTCGACCCGATGGTTGTCGGCGAAGAGCACTACGAAGTGTCGCGCCGCGTCCAGACGACCCTGCAGCGCTACAAGTCGCTCCAGGACATCATCGCCATCCTGGGCATGGACGAACTGTCGGAAGAAGATAAGGTCGCGGTTGCCCGCGCCCGCAAGATCGAGCGCTTCCTGTCGCAGCCGTTCTTCGTCGCCGAAGTCTTTACCGGTGCGCCGGGCAAGCTGGTCGCTCTCGAAGACACGATCAAGGGCTTCAAGGGCCTGGTCAACGGCGAATACGATCATCTTCCGGAAGCTGCCTTCTACATGGTCGGCTCCATCGAAGAAGCGGTCGAGAAGGCCAAGCGCCTGGCTGCCGAAGCCGCTTAATGACTTTCGATCGGGGCGCCGGAACGGTGCCCCGATCGACAATCGCTGCGGCTGTGGCCGCGCCGAACGGATTTTCTGCCGGGGTTTCTCGCCGGTAGCGCCAAAAGAAGCGAATGATCATGGCTGATTTCAATTTCGAACTCGTCTCCCCGGAACGCCTGCTTTTGTCCGAGCGCGTCAGCGAAGTCGTTCTTCCCGCAACGGAAGGCGAAATGACCGTCATGGCCAACCATGCGCCGACGATGACGACGATCAAGCCGGGCGTCGTGAGCGTCAAGGCTGTTGACGGCAAGGTAACGCGCTATGTCGTGTTCGGCGGTTTTGCCGATATCCTGCCGACAGGCTGCACGCTGCTTGCCGAATCCGCCGTTCCGGTCAGCGAAGTCGATGCCAAGCTGATCGAAAAGCGCATCGACGCAACAAAATCGGAGCTGAACGATGGTTCGCACAGCGACGAACACAAGACGCGCCTTGAAAGCTTCCTTGCCGAGCTGACGCAGCTCAATGAAATTGTTGTTGCCGCCTGAAAGGCGTGAGCAACTGGCCTTCGAACCCCGCTTCGGCGGGGTTTTTTATTGTCCGAATTTTGCGCAGCAGCGGTGGTTCAAGAGGCGCGGCGGCTCTGGATCGCCGTGTTAACACTTTGATTCTATAAAAGCTCGCGCCGCTTAATGGTTTCGCATGTCTTGGTTTTTCGTTAGGCTGCCCCCTCGCAGATATTTTTGAACGTTGAGAGCCATCGGGTTCGATAAGAGACAAGAGGATGCGCATGACTTCCAGGATCGTGCCGGTCATCATGGCCGGCGGTAAAGGGACGCGGCTGTGGCCGCTGTCGCGCGCGGCGGCGCCGAAGCAGTTTCTTCAGTTTCTCGGCGATCACTCGCTGTTCCAGAAGACGCTGCAGCGGGTGTCCGATCAGCAGCTGTACACACCGGCGGTGGTGGTCACCAATGCCGAATTCCGCTTCATCGTTGCCGAACAGGCCCGGGCGCTGGATGCACCGCTGTCGAGCATCCTCTTGGAGCCGGTTGCCCGCAACACCGCGCCGGCACTCGCTGCGGCCGCCTTCGTGGTTCTGCGTGACCATGGTGACGAAGCCATCATGCAGGTGCTGGCCTCCGATCACGAGATCGATGCCGGCGCGCATTATTTTGACTGCATCCGCATCGCGCAGGAGACGGCACAGACGGGCAAGCTGGTGACCTTCGGTATCACACCGACGGAACCGGCAACCGGCTATGGCTATATCGAAATGGGGGACGATCTCGAAACAGGTGCAAAAACCGTCGCCCGGTTCGTCGAGAAGCCGGACCGGGAGCGGGCGGAGGAACTTCTGGCAAGCGGCCGTTATCTCTGGAACTCCGGGATGTTCATGCTGCCCGTCGGGCAGTTGCTGGCGGAAATCCTGCGTTATGCGCCTGCCGTTTACGATGCCGCCCAGCGGGCCATCCAGGGCGCAGAGCGGGATCTCGATTTCGACCGTCTCGATGAGGCGGCCTTCTCGCAGGCACCGGATATTTCCGTCGATTACGCCGTGTTCGAGAATACCCCGCATGCTGCCGTCGTTCCGTCATCCTTCAGTTGGTCGGACCTCGGCAGCTGGGACAGCGTTTGGGCGATCGGTGAAAAGGATGCGGACGGCAATGTCGTTGGCCAGAAAGCAACGGTGTCCAATACCCGCAACTCGCTGATATTGTCGCGGGATATCCATCTCGCGGTGCAGGGGCTGGATGATGTCGCCGTCATTGCGAGCGAGGATGCCGTTTATGTCGGGCGTATGGAAGACAGCCAGAATGTCGGGCAGATCGTCAAGCAGCTGGCATTATCAGCGAAAACCCGTGGGCTGACGGAAAATCACCCGACATCCTATCGCCCCTGGGGTGCAGTGGCATCGGTGCTGAGCGGCGAGCGTTTCGAGGTCAAGCGGCTGCACGTGACGCCCGGCCGAAAGATCTCGCTGCAGAAGCATCATCATCGCTCCGAGCATTGGATCGTCGTGCGCGGCACGGCCGAGATCATGATCGACGGCGAGACGCGCCTGCTGCATGAAAACGAGTCTGTTTACATCCCGCAAGGGGTCGTCCACCGGCTGACCAACCCCGGCAAGATCCCCCTGGAGCTGATCGAGGTGCAGACGGGGTCTTATCTGGAGGATGACGATATCATCCGGTTGGATGACGAATTCGGACGGACGTAGCGAATCGAGATTGCCTCTTGCTTCTCTTCTCCCCCACGGGGAGAAGGTGGCCCGCAAGGGCTGGATGAGGGGGCTAAGCACTCCGAATTTGCCGGACTCCCCCCTCATCGTCTCACTCCGTTCCGCACTTCTTCCCGCTGGGGAGAAGAGGAAACCAACCTTGCTCCTGGACACCCTCGCTGCGCTGTTCACGAGCGGTAACGAGAATGCAGTCCGATCGGTGAACCGACGCAAAAACGCCCGGGATTTTTCAATCCCGGGCGTTGCGTTTTGAAGTCTTTTATCCCCGCAGATCAGCCAGCCAGCTTGTCGGCATAGGCACGCTGTTCGTAGTGGTGGCCGAAGCGGCTCTTGAGGAAGGCGTCGAGAGCGATTTCTTCCTGGCGGATGAAGCCCTTGGCCGGCAGTTCGCCCTTGGCCAGCATGTCGAGAACAGCGCAGATGCTGGTTGCCGTGGTGATCTGGATGGCGCTCATCATGCGGCCGGCAACGACGGCGCTATAGACCTTGTTGGCATAGGTTTCCTGCACCAGGCGGCCTTCCTTGCGGCCGGAGACCGTGACGAAAATGATGACGACGTCCTGCATGGTCGATGGCAGCGAATTTTCGAAGATGTCCTTGAGGACTTCGCGACGGTGGCGCAGGCCGAGGTCGTTGAGCAGCGCCTTCATGATCGCGGCATGGCCGGGATAGCGGATGGTGCGATAGTTGAGCGTGCGGACCTTGCCCTTCAGCGTTTCACAGAGCGTACCGAGGCCACCCGACGTGTTGAAGGCTTCATAGGTGACGCCGTCGAGCGAGAACTCTTCGCGCTCTTCCAGAGCCGGCACTTTGATCAGCTGGCCTTCGACGATGGCTTCGCAGGGCTCGATATACTCGTTGATGACGCCGTCGGTGCTCCAGGTCAGGTTATAGTTGAGCGCGTTGGACGGATACTGCGGCAGGGCGCCGACACGCATGCGCACGCTATCGAGCGTGTCGAAGCGGCTGGCGAGATCATTGGCAACGATGGAGATGAAGCCTGGTGCCAGGCCGCATTGCGGGATGAAGGCGGTGTTGGCGGTTTCGGCGATTTCCTTGACGAGACGGGTGGATTCAACGTCTTCGGTCAGGTCGAGGTAATGCACGCCGGCTTTGGATGCGGCTTCGGCAATGGCAATCGTCAGGTGGAACGGTGCGGCGCTGAGGACGGCGAATTTGCCGGTCAAAAGGGCAACCATGGCGGCGCTGTCGGAGATGTCGATTTGAGCGACCGAAATGGCGTCGTGCTTTTCGATCATGGCGAGCTGTTCGGCACTGCGGTCTGCCAGCGTCACATGATAATCGCCGGAATGGGCGAGAAGGCGGGCGATGGTCGAGCCGATCTTGCCGGCGCCGATGACAACGATGTTTTTCATGGTGGTTCCCCCGAATGAATCTGTCTGTACCCTTATTGTCTGCTGTGCGACGGTTGATATGAAGCGCTGATCTGATAAAAATGCCGACATATAATCGGCATAACGCCGTCAAGGATGGTCAGAATGACGTTAGCGGACAAGGACCGGCATCTCCTCGCCATTCTCAGCGAGAATGCCCGCATGCCGACGGCGCTTTTGGCGCGAAAACTCGGCCTTTCACGCACCACGGTGCAGGCAAAGCTCGAGCGGCTGGAGCGGGACGGCATCATCGCCGGCTATGGCGTGCGGCTGTCGGATGATTTCGAGAAGGGGCTGGTCAAGGCGCATGTGCTGATCACGCTTGCCGCCAAGGCGCTAGGGCGGGTAACGCAGGACCTGCACGATATCGAAGATGTGCGGACGCTGCATTCGGTCAGCGGCAGCTTTGACCTGATCGCCATTGTCGCTGCGTCATCGATCAGCGAACTCGATCTGGTGATCGACCGGATCGGCGAGATCGACGGGGTGGAAAAGACGCTGTCGTCGATCATCCTGTCGACGCGAATCAATCGGTGATGGCCCCGGCTTCGCCGAAGCCGGCAATTCTCCCTTATGCGATCCAGCCCGAGACGTGACCGTAAAGGGACGAGGCAATCAATCCGTCATAGAGCAGATCACCGCGGCGGATTATCCAGCCCGCCGAGCCGGCAGATCTCCAGATATTCCTCCTCGGTAACCGGCTGCACCGACAGACGCATCGAGGTGACCAGAGCCATCTTCTCGAATTTCGGATTGGCCTTGATGTCCTTCAGCGAAATCGGGTTGGGCAGGTCGCAGACGGCGCGGATATCGACGCAGTCCCATTTGGGATCGCCCTCGGCGGTCGAATCCGGATGCGACAGCGCGCAGACTTCAGTGATCCCGACAATCTCCAGACCCTCGTTGGAGTGGTAGAAGAAGCCCTTGTCGCCGATCTGCATCGCCCGCATGTTGTTGCGCGCCAGATAGTTGCGCACCCCGGTCCATTCGGTCCCCTTGGCGCCTGCATCCTTCTGCATCGCCCAAGACCATTTGAATGGTTCGGATTTGTAAAGCCAGTAACCCACGCTCAAGCCTCCGGCTTGTTGAAGACCCAGTTCCAGGGCTTGATATCGACATTGGCAAACAGGCCGGCCTTGGCATAGGGATCGGCGTCCGCGATCGCCCGCGCATCCTCGATCGTGTCCGCCTGAATGACCACAAGGCTGCCGTTCGGCTTGCCGGCATCGTCGAGGAACGGACCGGCGAAGGCCAGCGTACCCTTGGCATTGAGATCGTTCAGAAACGCGACGTGCTCGGGACGGGCGTCCAGCCGCACCTGCAGGGCATTCGGCTTGTCCGTGCACAGAACCGCAAACAGCATGGTTTTCTCCTTGGTTGTCCGTTCTTGGGAGTTGATTTATTCCTGCGTGATAGGCCGGGACATCAGCTGTTCCAACGCCGTTCTCACATCCATCTTTCCGTCGATGATCGCAGCCACGGCTTCGGTCACCGGCATATCGACCCCAAGCTGCCGGGCCACATCGGCAGCGACCGAGGCAGCAAACGCGCCCTCGACCAGTTCGCCGGAAAAACCCTTGGCACTGCCGCTCTGGCCGAGCGCGATACCGTAGCGCAGGTTGCGTGACTGATGGCTGGTTGCCGTCAACACCAGATCGCCGAGACCCGACAGGCCGCGCACCGTATCGGCCTCGCCGCCGCGCGCCGCCACGAAGCGCGACATTTCGGCCAGCCCGCGCGAAATCAGCGCCGCCCGGGCTGAATCGCCGAGGCCCGCGCCTTCGACAATACCGCAAGCAATCGCCAGCACGTTCTTCAGGGCACCACCCAGCTGGACACCGATACGGTCAGCCGACGGATAAAGACGGAAAGTCGCACCCGATAAAGCTTCTGCCAGAACCGCGGCGCGCTCGATGTTTACTGCCGCAATCACCATCGCCGTCGGCAGACCCTTGGCGATATCGGTGGCAAACCCCGGCCCGGACAGCACCGCGACATTCTGCAGATGCAGTTCTTCCTCGACGACATCGGTCAGCAACCGGCCGCTGGCGCGCTCCATGCCCTTGGCGCAAATCACCACATCGGCACCCTTGCCGATAAACCCATGCAGCGAACGCCCAGCTTCGCGCTGTGCCTGCGACGGCATGGCGAACAGAACAATGCCGGCACCCTCGAGCACGGTCGGATCATCGGAAACATCAAGCGTTTGCGGCAGGTCGATGCCCGGCAGCGCGCTGTCGTTGCGGCCGGTTTCCTTGAAGTCCTCGACAATGCTTTCGCGGCGGGTGAGCAGCGTCACCGGCACTTTGCCGGATGCGGCGGCAACAGTAGCCAGCGCCGTTCCGAAGGCACCGGACCCGACAACGACAATACGATCCGCCCGCACCAAGTCCGCCATCACGCCTTTGCTCCCCGCTTGCCAAACCCGATCAGGGCCTTTGCATCCGCATCGAGCGGCCAGCGCGAACGCGGCGCCACATCGAGATCATCGGCCGGCAATCCCGCCGCCATGCGCTCGGCACCGGCCCAGGCGATCATCGCCGCATTGTCGGTGCACAGCTGCAACGGTGGCGCGATGAAGTGAAAGCCGTTCTTGTCGCAAAGCTCTTGCAGTGTCGCCCGCAGCGTCTGGTTGGCCGCGACCCCGCCGGCCACGACCAAAGCCGGACGCTCGACAGTGCCACCAAACTGTTCCTTGAAGCGGGCAAGCCCCCGGCCGATACGATCCTTGAGGGTGCGCGAAATCGCCCTCTGAAAGGAGGCACAGATATCGGCGATGTCCTGCTCGGTCACCGGCGCGATCGACTGCGCGGCCTGGCGAACGGCTGTCTTCAGGCCGGAAAACGAAAAATCGAGCCGCGCTTCGCCGACCAGCGGACGCGGAAAGGAAAATCGCTCCGGGTTGCCACCTTTTGCCGCATGTTCGACCGCCGGACCACCCGGATAAGGCAGGCCCAACAGCTTCGCCGTCTTGTCGAACGCCTCACCCAGCGCATCGTCGATCGTCGTGCCCCAGCGCTCGTAGACGCCGACACCCTTCACGAGGATCAGCTGCGTATGGCCACCGGAAACCAGCAGCATCAGATAGGGAAAGGCCAGCCCATCGGTCAGCCGCGCGGTCAGCGCATGACCTTCGAGATGGTTGACCGCATAGAGCGGTTTTCCCGAGGCGCGCGCCATCGCCTTGCCGGTCATCAGGCCGACCAACAGGCCGCCGATCAGGCCGGGGCCGCTGGTGGCGGCAATTGCATCGATATCCGACAGCGTCGCGCCGGCCCGCAAAAGCGCCTCCTCGATCAGCGTATCCAGCGCCTCGACATGGGCGCGCGCAGCAATCTCCGGCACGACACCGCCATAGGCGCTGTGCTCTTCCAATTGGCTCAAAACCACATCGCCCAGAATCTCGCCACGGCCATTCTCATCGCGCAGGACGACGGACGCGGCGGTCTCGTCGCAGCTTGTTTCGATACCGAGGATGCGCAGGCGGGCGGACATGGGCTGGTTTACTCGAATATTGCGGTCGCGGGGAAAGGCGGTTACACGGAACTCCGGTAACAACGGATCGCAGTGGATGCAAACAAAACCTTTCCGGATCGGCACGCGGGGCAGTCCCCTGGCGCTGGCGCAGGCCCATGAAACACGGGACCGGCTGATGGCGGCGCATGGCCTACCGGCCGAAATGTTCGAGATCGTCGTGCTGTCGACCATGGGCGATCGGATCACCGACCGGTCACTGTCGGAGATCGGCGGCAAAGGCCTTTTCACCCAGGAACTCGAGGATATGCTCACCTCCGGCGGGCTGGATTTTGCCGTGCATTCCTCCAAGGATATGCCGACAAAGCTGCCATCAGGCCTGTTCCTCTCCGCCTATCTGCCACGCGAAGACGCCCGCGACGCCTTTGTCGGCCGCACAGCGAAGAAACTGCTCGACCTGCCACAGGGTGCCACCATCGGCTCCTCGTCGCTGCGCCGTCAGGCCCTGATCAAGCGCCTGCGCCCGGATATCAACGTCATCACCTATCGCGGCCTGGTCGATACCCGGCTCAGAAAACTCGCGGAAGGCCAGGTCGATGCGACCCTGCTCGCCTTCGCCGGCCTGAAGCGGCTCGGCAAGGACGATGTGCCAACCGAGCTTCTCGACCCGGAAACCTTCCCGCCGGCACCGGCACAGGGCGCCATCTGCATCGAGAGCCGCCTTGGCGACGCCAAGGTCAATGCGCTGCTCGAAGCGGTCAATGATGTGAGAACCCACGAAGCCGTGACCTGCGAACGGGCGTTTCTCGCCACGCTTGACGGCTCCTGCCGCACGCCAATCGCCGGTTACGCGGTCTCCGATGGCGACACGATCCGCTTTTCCGGCATGGTCCTCACCCCGGACGGCAGCGAATATTTTCGCGTGTCGACCGAGGGCAAGGCATCCGATGCCGAACAGCTTGGCGCCAAGGCCGGCGACGATATCCGCCTCGATGCCGGACCGGACTTCTTTTCGAGCTGGGCCTGAGCCCATGCCTGTTCCCCCATCTGTGCAATTGCGCATTCTTGTCACCCGGCCGCAACCTTCAGCAGTGGCAACGGCGGCGAGGCTCGAAGCGATGGGGCACACGGCCGTCCTGCTGCCGGTCACGGAAGCCGTCCATCGGCCGCAGGCAGCGCTGGAGGCTCTCACCCATCCCCACAGCGCCATCGCGGTCACCAGCGCCGAGGTGTTTCGCGCCCTTGCACCGCATCGGGAGCAATTGGCGCCGCATCTGCAAACAACCGTCTATTGCGTCGGCCCGGCAACCGCCCAGGCGGCACGGCACATGGGGTTTCAGTCAGTCGTGACTGGCTCAGGCACAGGCGTCTCCCTGGCCAAGATTGCCGCAGACGCATCAGCAGACCTCACAGGCGGCCTGGTCTATCTGGCCGGCTGGCCGCGCTCTCCCGCCTTCGAGGCCGGTTTGCAGGCCGCAGGCATCGCCTGCCGCACCGCCGAAACCTATCGTATGTCGGCAATCGCCCACCCACCGGAAATCATCGAACAGCGGCTTCGTTCCCCAATCCCGGACGTCGCCCTGCTCTACTCGCACGAAACCGCGCGGCATTTTTTCGCGCTTCTTTCTCCTCAAACGGCAACTGCACTTTCCCGCATGCGTCTCCTTTGCCTGAGCGAACATGTCGCAAACGCCATACCGCCGGGTTTCGGGCAGGTCTCTATTGCGGCAGAGCCCTCCGAAGAGGCGCTTCTCGCCCTACTCTGATCGCTTGCGCGACAAGGCAACGGAACACAGTCCCGTCCAAGTGCAGTCAAGGAATTGTCGCTTGGGGGCTTTCCCTATCCCTGCCGCATGTCTAGGTTTAAGACAGTACGTCAAGTTCATGCGATAACGGAAAGAGATCATCATGGGACCGGAAAACCCTCCGCGCCGCTCGAAGTCCGATCAGGAGCCGTTGACGATCGACCTGGATGCCACTGCGGTGCCACGGGAAGGGTCCGATGAAAGCACTGCCGCCGTAGAGCGCGAAGCTTCCATCGACGAAACAACGGAAATCCGCGCCGGTGAAGCCGATGAAACGGTGCGCGCCGATATTTCCGGCACAGATACCGTCAAGTCCGAAGAGGAAGATGCGCGCGCCGAAGCTGCAGCCGCAGCCTTTGCCGAGGAGCCCACATCGGCTGCAACCGCCGCCGAAGAACCGGCAAGACCGGTCTACCCCGCCCAGCACCGCACTTCCAATTCCGGCGCCTTTGCCGCCGGTATCCTCGGCGGCCTGATCGCGCTTCTCGGCGCCGGCGGCCTGCAATATNNGCCGGCGTTTTGCCCTCGCTTGGCCCGGCTGCTAGCAACACCGCGATCGAACAGGGCCTTGCCGGCGATATCGAAGCCCTCAAGGCGCAGCTAGCCGCAGCCCCGGCACCGCAGGCGATCGCCGACCTCGGCCCGCTTGAAACCCGCATAGCCGAGCTGGAGAAAAAGACCGCAGAAGCCGGAAATGGCGCGGCGGCCGATGTCTCGGGCCTCGATGCCCAGATCGCCAACCTGACCGGCGAAATCGCCACACTGAAATCGGCGCTGGCCGACGCGCAGCAATCGACCGAAGCGGCAAAATCCGAGCTGTCGACCCGTCTTGATGCGGCCGAAAAGAAGATTGATGAGCCCGCGAGCGACGTGCGGCTGGCCCGAGCCGTTGCCGTCACCGCGCTGAAGACGGCGATCGATCGCGGCGGACCGTTCCTGGCCGAACTCGACGCTCTGAAAAGCATCGCCGCCACCGACCCGGCCGTCACCGGCCTTGCCGACGATGCCAGGACCGGCATTGCCCCGCGCGCCGATCTGGTCCGCGACTTCCCGGCCGTTGCCGATACGATGCTGGAGGCAACCCGGCACAGCGATCCCAATCAGGGCGTTTTCTCCCGCCTGATGGACAGCGCCTCTTCGGCCATTCGCGTCCGCGCGGTCGGCAGCGTCGAGGGTGAAGGCCCGGAAGCCGTCGTCGCCCGGATCGAGGACAAGCTGACCAATGGTGATCTGAAGGGCGCGAGCCTGGAATGGGACACGCTGCCGGAGCCG
>UBTA01000132.1 GCA_900468065.1 Hyphomicrobiales bacterium
TCTGAGTGTTTGGCCCCCTCATCCGGCCCTGCGGGCCACCTTCTCCCCGATGGGGAGAAGAGGGGACGAGGTGACGCCCGTAAACGAGATAAAGTCATCATGATCAACCGCATGGAACGACGTTGGACGCTTGCCGCCGGGGCGCTTTGCCTTGGCGGTATTTTGCTGTTCGTCTGTCTGGCGGCTGCGGCGCTTCTCGCCTTCGACGAGCCGGGCTCAGCCAATGACGGCGTGCTGTTTGATGCCTATGTCTGGCGTGTTGCCCGGTTCACGCTGTTGCAGGCCTCGCTTTCCGCGCTTCTTTCCATTCTCTTTGCCATCCCCGTTGCCCGGGCGCTGGCGCGGCAAGCGGCCTTTCCCGGCCGTGTCTGGATCATCCGGCTGATGGCGCTGCCGCTTGGGCTGCCGGCGCTGGTCGCGGCTCTGGGCCTGATCGGCATCTGGGGGCGGCAGGGCGTGCTCAACACGGCGCTTGTGGCTGTTGGCCTCGATCAGCCGGTGAGCATCTACGGCCTGTCGGGTATTCTCGTTGCCCATGTCTTCTTCAACATGCCGTTGGCTGCACGGCTGATGCTGGGCGGGCTGGAGCGCATTCCGGGCGAATACTGGCTGGTCGGGGCCAATCTCGGCATGCGGCCGGTTTCGATTTTCCGCTTCATCGAATGGCCGGTGATCCGCGGGCTTTTGCCGGGTATCGCCGGACTGATCTTCATGCTCTGCGCCACCAGCTTTACCCTGGTCCTGACGCTTGGCGGCGGGCCGGCGGCCAGCACGATCGAAGTGGCGATCTATCAGGCGCTGCGCTTCGATTTCGATCCGCCGCGCGCCATCGCGCTGTCGATGCTGCAGATTTCGGTGACTGCAGCGCTGCTGATTGCCATCCGCTTGCTGACGCCCACTGCCGATGAAGGCCATGGCGGCGGGCGCAAAGTGCGCCGGTTCGATGGCCGTAGCCGGTTTGGCCGGGTGGGCGACGGGCTGGTGATCGTGCTTGCGGTTCTGTTTCTTGCCCTGCCGCTTGGCTCGGTGGTCTCCTCCGGTCTTCGCGCCGATCTCGTCAAGCTGGCCAGCGATCCGATGGTGCAGCGGGCGTTGCTCACCAGTATCGTCATCGCGCTGGCTTCGGGTCTGCTTTGTGTCCTCTCGGCCGCTCTGATGATCCGGGCGCGGCAGGCAGCACTTTCGTCCCGGCGGCCAGCGGTGTTTCTGCGGGGGCTTTCGGCCGGGATTTTTGCCAGTTCGTCGCTGGTGCTGTTGGTGCCGCCGGTCGTTCTGGGGGCAGGCTGGTTCCTGCTGTTGCGGCCGCTCGGCGATGTCGCCCGTTTTGCGCCGCTTTTGGTGATCCTGATCAATACGCTGATGGCGCTGCCCTTCGTCTACCGCGTGCTGGAGCCGGCGATGGCTACCCATACTGCCCGGACGGCCCGGCTTGCGGTGAGCCTCGGTCTCGGCGGCTGGCATCGTTGGCGCCTGATCGACTGGCCGGGGTTGCGTAGGCCGCTGCTGATGGCGCTGTCTTTCGCCTGCGCTCTGTCGCTCGGCGATCTCGGTGCCGTGGCGCTGTTCGGTTCGCAGGATATGGTGACGCTGCCATGGCTTCTCTACAGCCGTATGGCCGGTTATCGCTCGACCGATGCGGCGGGGCTGGCGCTGTTTCTCGGCCTCGTCTGCCTGGTGCTGACGATCGCCGGTACGCCGCGGGCAGGGGCCGATGATACGAGGAGTAAAGATGTCACCGCCTGAAACGGATATTGCGGTTCGCCTCAGCGGCGTGCGCGTGCAGTTCGGCCAGACCGAACTGCACTTCGATTGCGCCATCGGCAAGGGGCAGATCGTCGCGGTGACCGGGGCGTCCGGTTCCGGCAAGTCGACGCTGCTCAATGTGATCGCCGGGTTCGAGACGCCGGACGCGGGCACAGTCGGGATTTTGGGTGACGATGTGGCCGGGCGCGATCCTGCCGAGCGGCCGGTGTCGGTGATCTTTCAGGAACACAACCTGTTTGCACATCTCGACGTTGCCACCAATATCGGTCTCGGCATCGATCCGGCGCTGAAGCTGGGCGTCAAGGAAAAGGCGAAAATTGCAAGTGCGCTGCTGCGCGTCGGGCTGGAGGGTTTTGGCAAGCGCCTGCCGCCGACCCTGTCCGGTGGCGAACGGCAGCGGGTGGCGCTCGCCCGGGCGCTGGTGCGCTGCAAACCGATCCTGCTGCTCGACGAGCCGTTTGCGGCGCTCGATCCGGGCCTGCGGGCGGGGATGAGCAACCTCATCCTCGATCTGCACCGGCAGGAGGGTAATACGATCCTGATCATCACCCATCATCCAGACGACGTCCGGCTGCTGGCCGACAGCGTGCTTTTTCTCGACAAGGGCCGCATTCTCCTGCATGAGCCAACGGCGCAGTTTCTCGAGCATACCGATGTCTCGGCCGTTGCCCGGTTTCTGGGGCGATGAGTATCGCTTGCGATGCTTTTGCCACAATTTGAACGACAGCCTATGCGACGGCGCTTTTGCTGTCCGGCGGCGTGCGTTCTCCTATGCGTTGCCGGGATATCACGGGGCAACTATTTCTATGGGTGGAAGCTAGGCACGCATGGCGCGAATAGGCTACAGCAGGTCATTGCCGTAACCGCCGCCCGTCCTATTTATAGGGCTGTAAAGAATACTGAATTTGCACGCGTGTTAACACCGGAATGGTTTGCACGGCTGGCCTGAAGACTGGAAATGAGCTGAGGCGATGAGCAGAACGACAGGCACGCAGAAGCGGGTTTCAGGAACAGGCTCCGGCGTGTCCCTTCGCGCTGTGGCGGCGCTGGCGGGAAGCCTGATGTTGTCCAGCTGCCAGTCGGTGATCGAGCAGACCTACGAGCCCAAGGTCTCGCCGTCGTCCAATCCGCAGATCGTCGAGGAAGTCCAGAAGAACGACCCGCGCGCCCAGGTCGGCGCCCGCGAACATCCGCGTATCGTTGCGAGCTACGGCGGCGAGTATCAGGACGAAAAGACCGAACGGCTGGTCGCCCGCATCACCGGCGCGCTGACGGCGGTTTCGGAAAACCCGAACCAGTCCTATCGCATCACCATTCTCAATTCCCCCGCCATCAACGCCTTTGCGCTGCCGGGCGGCTATCTCTATGTGACGCGCGGCCTTCTGGCGCTCGCCAATGATGCCTCGGAAGTGGCCGCCGTGCTCTCCCATGAAATGGCGCACGTCACCGCCAATCACGGCATCGAGCGGCAGCAGCGCGAAGAGGCTGAGGTGATTGCCAGCCGCGTCGTGTCAGAGGTGCTGTCGAGCGATCTGGCCGGCAAGCAGGCCTTGGCGCGTGGCAAGCTGCGGCTCGCGGCCTTCTCGCGCAATCAGGAATTGCAGGCTGATGTCATCGGCGTGCGCATGCTTGGGGAGGCCGGCTACGACCCCTATGCGGCGGCGCGTTTCCTCGATTCAATGGCGGCCTATAGCCGTTTCTCCTCGGTCGATCCCGACAGCGACCAGAGCCTGGACTTCCTGTCGAGCCATCCGAGCGCGCCGCAGCGCGTCGATCTTGCCCGCCGTCATGCCCGTGCCTTCGGCGCGGAAGGCTCGGTTGGCGATCGCGGCCGCGACTATTATCTTGCCGGGATCGATGGCCTTCTTTATGGCGACAGCCCGCAGGAAGGCTATGTCCGCGGCCAGACATTCCTGCACGGCAAGCTCGGCATCCGCTTTGATGTGCCTGCAGGCTTCCAGATCGACAACAAGGCAGAGGCTGTGCTGGCGACCGGGCCGAACGAGACCGCGATCCGCTTTGACGGCGTGGCCGATACGCAGAAGCGCAGCCTGACCGACTATATCGGCAGCGGCTGGGTGACCGGCCTGCACCCGGACACGATCCATCCCGTGACGATCAACGGGCTTGAGGCCGCAACGGCGCGGGCATCGGCCGAGCGCTGGGATTTCGACGTGACCGTGATCCGCATCGACACGCAGATCTATCGCTTCCTCACCGCCGTGCCGAAGGGCGCGCCGAGTCTCGAGCCGACAGCCGATGTCCTGCGCGCCTCGTTCCGCCGCATGACGCCGCAGGAAGCCGCTGCCCTGAAGCCGCTGCGGATCCGTGTCGTTACCGCCAAGCCCGGCGATACGCTGGCAACGCTCTCGGCCCGGATGATGGGCACCGACCGCAAGCTCGATCTCTTCCGTCTGATCAATGCCATGCAGGTAACCTCGACGGTGAAGCCCGGTGACAGAGTGAAGATCATTTCGGAATAGAGCACGGCAAAAGCCGTCGCAGGCTCGGCCGCGCATCGAAATTTTGACCGTTTCGTCGTATCGGCCGTCTATCTGAAGCGGCGGTCGATCGGGATAGTGAAGGACCAGGCGTTCGGGCGCTCTGCCCGATGGCGAAACCTCTCCGGAAAGATGGTCTTCCTCTCCTGCAAAGGATTTCCCGGTGCCGGATTGGTTGGAGCGCCCCAGCGGTCGTTGTAAAGGTCCTTGAAAAGATAGCTGGTCGGGATCATGGTCTTATCCTTTCTTGAATCGATTCAATAAAAAGCTGAAAAGCCTTGTTGAACCGATTCAATCTTACCTGACCGATGAAAGATGTCAAGAGATTTGAACCGATACAATATTCTGCTAGGTTGACGTGGGTTCATTGGATCAAGGAGCGACTTTGATAAAAGGGCATGTAAAGCTCGCCGACATTGCCAAGGCGGCCGGTGTGTCGCAGGGGACGGCGTCGAATGTCTTCAGCCGGCCGGAGGTGGTGCGCGAAGAGGTGCGCGAGCGCGTGCTGGGGATTGCCAAAGACCTTGGCTACAATGGTCCGGATATCAAGGGGCGGCTGCTGCGGGCGGGGCGGGTCAATGCCATCGGCGTGGCGGCGATCGAACCGCTGGCCTATTTCTTCGAGGACCCCTGGGCGCGGGCGCTGATGACGCAGGTCGCGGCGGTCTGTGACGCCACCGGCACCGGCATCGCGCTGGTCTCGGCGCAAAACCAGCAGAAACTGGCCTGGAACATCAACAGCGCGCTGGTCGACGGCTTCATCCTGCTGTGCGTCGAAGGCGGGGAACAGCTGGTGGCGCTGACACGGCGGCGGCAATTGCCTTTCATTGCCCTGGCACTGGGCGACGGGGACGCCGCAATCCCGGCGATCGGTCTCGGCAATATCGCCGGGGCCGCGCAGGCGGCGCGGCATCTGGCGGATCTCGGCCATCGGCGGTTTGCCATTCTGGCCATCGGCCTCACCGGCGACGGGGCGGGCGCGATGACGCCGGAACAGGCCGTCCGTTCGCTGAAATTCACCTCGCGCGACCGTGCGCTCGGCTATTGGCAGGCCTTGGCGGATTTCGGCGTCGGGCGGGCGGATGTACCGATCCACGCAACGCAAAACGACAGGCAGAGCGTCGATGCGGCGCTGGAGACGCTGTTTGCAGCCGCAAGGCCGCCGACGGCCATCCTGGCCATGTCCGACCGCATCGCTCTCTTTGCCATGCAATGGCTTGCCCGGCGGGGATATGCGGTGCCGGACGATGTGTCCGTCATCGGCTTCGACGGCGTGCCGGAGGCGGCGACGGCCGTGCCGGGGCTGACGACGATGGCGCAGCCGCTTGCCGAGATCGCGTGCCGCGCCGTGGCCGCCATCCTCGATGACGCGGCGCCTGCGCAACAGGAGGCGCTGGATGTAACGCTGATCGTGCGGGGCAGTACTGCACCGCCGCCGCCGGATTAGCATTCGCCGAAGGCTATTGCGGGAACCGTCCCCGCTTTGATGAGCGTAGCATTGCCAACCTGTTTCCCGTCAATAATCGGCGAGAATCAAGGACCCGTCTTTGCCGAACTGTGGCTGAACGCCGAGCAGTGGGCCGGCGCGGCTGATGATTTCCTTGATCATCGGGGCGGCCGTGGATGCTGCCGTGCGTCCGCCGTTCTCTCCGGTCTTCGGCGCATCGACAATCGACAGGACAATGTATTTTGGCTTGTCCATGGGAAAGCCTGCAACAAAGGCGTTGAAGTTGATGGTGCTGGCATATCGGCCGTTGATGACTTTATCGGCCGTTCCGGTCTTGCCGCCGACATTGAAACCCGGGACCTGCGCATGGCGGCCTGATCCGTTTGAGCCGTTCCAGTTGAAAAGATAGCGCATATCGGCGCTTGTCTTCTCCGTCACGACCGTGCGGGAGATCGCCATTGCCTCTTCAAGCGTCCGGGGCAGAAATGTCGGTGGGATCAGGTTTCCGCCGTTGATGAGCGAGGCGGCCGCCACGGCGGTTTGCAACGGCGTGGTCGCTACCCCGTGGCCGAACGAGATGGTCACCGAATTGATCTTCTTCCAGGCCCTCGGCTGCGTTGGCGTTGCCACGCCCGGCATTTCCGTGTCCATCTTCGACAGCAGCCCAAGCCTTGTCAGGAATTCCTGGTGTCCTTCGATGCCGACCATGTCCGCCACCGCCGCAGTGCCGATATTCGATGAATATTGGAAAACCTCAAGGATGGAGAGAGGGCGGTTTTTGCCCTTGAAATCCTTGATGGTGAACCCTCCCATGCGGATGGGGCGGGACGCATCGACAACCGAATCCAGGGTGATCTTTTCGGCGTCGAGACCCATGGCCAGGGTAAAGCTCTTGAATGTCGATCCCATCTCGAAGGTGGCATTGCTGATCCGGTTGAACCATCCCTTTTCATAGTCCTTGTCGATGCTGCCGTCGGGCAGCGTCCGGGATGGCTGGTTGGGGTCGTAGTCAGGCACCGAGGCCATGGCGAGAACTTCGCCGGTTTCCATGTCCAGAACCACGGCGCCGGCGGCTTCCGCCTGATAGTTTGTCATTGCGCGTGCGGCGACCTCGCGGACGATATGCTGGACACGCAGGTCGATCGACAGTTTTACCGGTTCCAGCGGCACATCGCCCGTCAAGCCGGCGGCGCGCAGATCAGCCAGGCCCTGCTGGTCGATATACCGCTCCATGCCGGCAAGGCCCTGATTGTCGATGTTCACATGGCCAAGAATATGCGATGCGGTGGGGCCGCCCGGATAGAAGCGACGGTTTTCGGGACGAAAGCCGATGCCGGGGATGCCGAGCGCCAGGATATCCGATTGCTGGCGCGGCGTAAGCTGCCGTTTCAGCCATTGAAACGCGGAGCCGGATTGCAGTTTCCTGTGCGTGTCGCTCCAGTCGAGATTGGGTATAACGGTTGAGAGTTTTTCGACCGCTTCGTCGGCGTCGATGATCCTGTGCGGCTCGGCGTAGAGCGACATGGTTCGAAGGTCGGTTGCCAGAAGTTCTCCATTGCGGTCGACGATATCCGGCCGCGAGGCAACTGCCGAAGCGCTGTCACTGATTGATGCGAGGGCGACGGTGTCTGCAAGCCCATATTGAACTAGGCGGGCAAGGGTGACGAGAAAGATCACGGCAAAAGCGGCAATGACGATCGCCAGCCTTTGCTTCGTATCGACCAGGCGCTTGGCAGAGCCGGTGAAGGCCCTGTTCTTGCGCGTGCTGAAATGATTGCGGCTGCGGAGCCGCATGACAAAAGCAATCATTCCGAACGACCCCACGCCACGCCGCTGAAAGCGATCCTGAACGGCGCTATGCCGCAGGATGGACCGTGCATGGTGTTGGGGTGCAAGCCAATCAAAGAATGGCTGGCTGGGGCCGAGTCATTAAAGTTGCATTAATATACATTTAAAATTGAGGTGAAGGACTCGGGTGTTTGTTAACTTCTCCCTGATCTGCGCCTTCCCTCGCAGGTGAATATGGACTGCCGTTTCCTCCCAGCCGCACACGATCAATGTGATTGCTATTTTAAGTTGCGACACTCGAATACTTATGCGTATTGCTTTAGAAGATATCGCGGGGCGGGAAAGTGATGGTCATAGATCAGAGATTGTTATTGATTTCGGCGCTATTGCTGGGAATGGCACCATTTGCGCTCCGGCTCGCCGGGGGTATCTTTCACCCGGGCGTTGGCGTGCTGATATTTGGTTTGAATGTTCTTGTCTGCATTTTCGGTGCCGCAACCCGATATCGTCTTCTCTGGATTGCCTATGGTATTGGCTGCGTTGCAGTCCTGGTCTTCTTTGGCATGTCCAGTCCACTGGCCCTGTCGCTCATTCTGACCGGAATCAAGCTTGATGCCTGAAGGCAGGGACCCTTGGTTGCGGAACGCGGCCGCACTGATTGCTAAGCTGATGCACGAGTAGTTGAGAAGCCAGTGTGCCCCAGCTAGGACGTCCGGCGGGCGATGCGGCCGCCGTTGGCGCTCAGTGTCCCCTTGGCGTCGTAATAGGCCCTTTTGTGCTCGTACATCAGGGTATCGGCGCGCTGGACAAGGGATTCCATGGATTCGCCCTGTTCGCTGGTCGCGACGCCGAAGGACATGGTGAGTGGCGCGCTCGAATAGAACTGGTTGTTGATCTTCAGAAGCTCGTTGATCGTTTCCATCACCGCGCCCGCTGCCTTGCTGTCAGCTCCGGGCATCAGAACGGCGAACTCGTCGCCGCCGATCCGGGCGGCGTGGTTGGGCTGCGAAACGGCGCCGTTGAGGATTTCGCCAAACCGCCGCAACAGCGCGTCGCCTGCGTCATGGCCAAGCTGATCGTTGGCTTCCTTCAATCCGTTGAGGTCGATGATGATCGCCGAGACCGGCCGCAGTGATTTCCGCTCCAGCCGGTTGATTTCCTCAGCGTAGAAGGCGCGGTTGTAGAGTTTCGTCAGGACGTCATGCTTGCCGAGATATTCGAGATAGGCCTCGGCCTTTTTGCGGGCGGTAATGTCCGCGAGTGCGACCTGAACGCGGGACCAGTCTTTTTCGTGCCCCGGAAACACCGAGAAATGCAGCAGGATGTGCCGCTCGGAGCCATCCAGCGCGTAGTTGACGACTTCGCGGTGGTGGAACAGGTTGCCGTTCCAAAGCTCGATGAGTTGCTCGCGAAATGGCTTCTCCATATCGTCGCGGAAGATATCGCGTATGCGTTGCAGCAGCGTCATGCGATCCGGAGCGCAGAAAAGGTCAAGCGTCGCCTGATTGACGTCGATGACGCGGATTTCGCTCATACACTGGGTGACGAACTCCGGATGGACATCCATGAAGGTTCGAAAATCGCTGATGCCGCGCGCGCGGATATCCTCGATCAAAGCCTTGATGCGGCTGAAATCCTCGATCCACAGCGACACCGGCGAATGCTCGAAAATGCCTTCGGCATAGAGTCTCTGGGCGATTTCCTCCCGGCGCGCATCCTCCCGCGCGGTGATGTTTTCCGTGGTCAATAGAACCTTGCCGAGAGTACTTTCATGGCCGGGCATCACCGCGCCGCGAAGCTGGATATCGAGACGGCGGCCGGAGAGCGTGTAGTTGACGGTGGTGCTGGAAAAGGCCAGTTTTCCGTCGAAAAGGTCGGCCAGTTCATTGATATGCGTTTCGAGCATGTCGTCTCGAAAGATCTGCGCGACGCCCGCCCGAAGATGATCGACGTCGTCAGCCTCAAAAAGCTCAAGCGTCTTCCTGTTGACATCCAACACCCGGATTCGCTTGGAGCATTCGGCAACGCGCGCGATATCCTGCCGCAAGAATGCGCGGATGTCGGTGACCCCTTGTGAGCGCCAGATATCGAAAAGCGCTTTGACCTCACTGAAATCCTCGATCCACATGGCAATCGGCGCAAGGTTGAAGACGCTGGAATCGAATGTCTCTTGCATTATGCCACCTGAAAACGAGCCGGGACCAAGATGCGCCGCTGGCGCAGATATCGCGTATCCGCAGTATTAACCGCGAAAGGTAAACCGCATCTTGATTACCGTATCACAACCTTTTTGAGGGGGGCGTATTCCGCCTGCGGTCAGCACGCGTCCTTGGGCTCAAAGGTCCCTGCGATCCGGCAGACGCCGGGTCGCTGGATCCTCGCCACAAGGGCAAGGATGACGGCGAGTGGGGTGGTGCTCCCGTCGGCAATTTTCACTGTCGGCGCAATTTCCCTCAGTGCCGCATGGCCAGGACCGGAGCTTCGGCCACAAGCGCGATCTTCAGCTTTTCCAAGGCGCGGGTCTCGATCTGGCGGACTCGTTCCTTGGAGATGCCGAGGTCGGCGCCGAGCTCTTCCAGCGTGGCGCTGTCTTCGCAGAGGCGGCGGGCGCGGATGATCTTCATTTCTCGTTCATTGAGCTGGCACAGCGCATGGCTGAGCCAGGTGCGGCGTCGTTCGCTGTCGATCATTTCGGAGACCTGCTCGTCGGGCAAGGGCGCGTCGCAGGCGAGAAGGTCGAGGCGTTCACCGCCGTCGGATTCGCCCGATGAGGAGATCGGCGCCTGCAGTGAGGCGTCGTTGCCGGAGAGGCGCGCATCCATCGTCTGCACGTCGGCAAGGCTGACGCCGAGCGCAACGGCGATTTCCTCATGCACGGCGCGCGCCGTCAGCTGTCGGTCGCCCTGGGCGAGCTTGGCGCGCAGACGCCGCAGGTTGAAAAACAATGCCTTCTGGGCCGACGAGGTGCCGCCGCGGACGATCGACCAGTTGCGCAGCACATAATCCTGCATCGAGGCGCGGATCCACCAGCTGGCATAGGTCGAGAAACGGACTTCGCGGCTCGGTTCGAAGCGGGCCGCCGCTTCCAGAAGGCCGATGTGCCCTTCCTGGACAAGATCGCTCATCGGCAGGCCGAAATTGCGGAACTTGGAGGCCATGGAAATCACCAGCCGCATATGGGCCATGGCGATCTTGTTACGGGCGTCCTGGTCCTGATGGTCTTTCCATGCCAGCGCCAGCGCGTGCTCCTCATCCCGTGCGAGATAGGGAGCCGCCATGGCGATCTTGATCATGCGCCTGTCTGCTGAGAGATTTTTCATCGGCTACTCCATGACGGGCACAAGGGCGTGCCGCTGAACGATAGGTCGATAGGTATTTCGGGATTTCCGCTGCCTGGCGCTTGACCAGAATTCGAACCGCCCTACTTCCTGTGAGATCCGGGGCCGGATGAAGAGGCCGCGGAAGTCCCGATTTGTGCAACGGCACATATCCAGACGCTTTCAAACGCGCGACCTGATGAAAAGGTTCCATGCTGCGCTGCCGTATTTTGCGGTTGCGGGCGTTTTTTTGTGTCTGCGCCTCTGTTTGCGATTCGCATGACCGCCGGGAAACGTTGCCGGGTCCGGTCGAATCACCTCAATCGGCAAAAAGTGCAAAGTTGCTCTGACGTTAGAGGATGCGACGGGGCAAATCTTGTGTGCTGCGATGATTGCCGCTTGCCGGAAAAGTTAAAAAAGCGTTAACTTTTGATGGTTGTCCCCATAAGTTGCCTGTGAGTTAGTTAAAGACAGGGCTTGGGCGGGATTCCTGTTTGTCCGGCACGGGTCTAGAGTCGCGTTATGAAAACACTATCAATCGAGGTGCGCCCGGGCGAGCCGAGGGACGCCATGTCCATATCGGATGTGCACCGCGTCTCGTGGCTGCAGGCCTATGGCGGCCTCATTCCACACAAGCCGCTGACCCAGATGGTACACCGGCGCGATCATGCGTGGTGGCGCAAAGCCACGCGCGGACCCTCGACATTGCTGGTCGTCGAAGTTGCCGGCGTCATCGCCGGCTATGCGACGCTTGGTCTTAACCGGTCCCGGTCGTTGCCGCAGGAAGGCGAGGTCTACGAGATTTACCTGCGCCCGGAATACCAGGGTATCGGGCTTGGCCGTATTCTTTTCGGTGAAGCCAAGAACCTGTTGAAATCGCTTGGCTGCCAGGGCCTCGTTGTCTGGTGCCTGGAAGACAGCCACCATGCTGACCGCTTCTTCCGCATGGCGGGTGGCCGTGACCTCTGCGAGGGCATGGAAGATTTCGGCGAAAAGAACCTCAAGAAGATCGGCTATATCTGGGATTGATATCCCAATTGCCTTCAGCGCTGTGGGAACGAATGAGTGGGGTCCGTTGCCAGCGGACCGCGCGTCCCGTGAAAAGCCGCCGTATCTGCCGCACAGATGAAACCCTCGGCGTTCGTATCGGCGACCTGACGTGCCAGAAGGTTCGGCTCGGGATTTGACAGGGCATCGACATAGTCGACAACACAGCCCATCCCATCGGTTCCGGCGACTTTCGAAATGACGAGAACCTGGCCCGTATCGGCGGGGGCAGGCCCTGGTTCCATGGCGCCGGAATTGGAGATAAACCAGCGCTGGATGGCCGCGACCGGTTTGCCGGTCTTGTCGAGCCGCCATTCGATCTTGCCGCCGGTATAGTTGAACGCGCCGAAGGTCTCGAAAGTCCCTTCGATATAGGCCGCATTGACCTTGCCATAGAGAATGGCCTGCCGCAGGTCGCCTTCCTTGTAATAGACCGGATAATCCGTGTTGCCTTTGCACATCAGAACGATCCCGCCGCCGGGTTCGTCTGCGGTCGAGAGCGTCTTGCAGTGATCGGTATCGAGGTCGGTGTAGACGCTGTCATTGGCGCGGGCCGTATGTGGTACTGCGCTCATCAGGGCTATCGATCCGAGAATGCAGACATGCTTTTTCATGGATGCTCCTTGTTGATGGGAACGTCGTGTAAAGCGTGAATATTCGTCCAAACGTCGCATTTTTCGGACTGAAACGAAAGTAATGTTGCGCCGCGTCATGTTTCCCGTTATCGGACTTGCCATCGGAAAAACTGGCCCCTGGGGGAAAACTCATGCGTATTGATGCAATTTCGATTGGAAAGAATCCGCCTGAAGATATCAACGTGATCGTCGAGGTTCCGGTTGGCGGGCATCCGATCAAGTATGAAATGGACAAGGAAGCCGGCACGCTGGTCGTCGACCGCTTCCTCTATACGCCGATGACCTATCCCGGCAATTATGGCTTCGTGCCGCACACCCTGTCGGAAGACGGCGATCCGATCGACGTGCTGATCGCCTCGACGCGTCCGCTGGTGCCGGGCTGCGTCATCAATGTGCGCCCGATCGGCGTCTTGATGATGGAAGACAATTCCGGCAAGGACGAAAAGATCGTCGCCGTGCCGAACTATCACCTGACCAAGCGCTACGACAAGGTGAAGGAATATACCGACCTGCCGGAAATCACCCTGCAGCAGATCGAGCACTTCTTCGAGCACTACAAGGATCTGGAGCCCGGCAAATGGGTGAAGATCTACGGCTGGAAGGATACCGCCGTTGCCCAGCAGCTCATCCTCGAGGCCATCGAGCGCGCCAAGGCAGAGAAGTAACAACCGGCAGTGAATGCCTCTTCTCCCCGGCGGGGTAGGGGCTTTCCGCGAATTCTGAGCATGCCGCCCCCGCATCCGGTCCTGCGGGCCAGCTTCTCCCCGCTGGGGAGAAGAGGGAACGCGTAGAGCGGGATGAGGGCAGCCGAAAGACTTTCGACAACGCGACAAAAGAAAACCTCCGGATCAGGCTGATCCGGAGGTTTTTGTTTTCGAGGGTTCAAGCCTCGAGCCCGAAGGCTCGCAGGCGTTTAGCTGAGCAGCGCTGCGGCGATCGTGGTGTTGAGCAGGTACCAGAGGAAATAAAGGATGACCAAAACCACCAGCGGCGACAGATCGACGCCACCCATGTTGGGCAGGATATTGCGGATCGGCCGATAGAGTGGTTCCGTCAGCTGATAGAGCGAGCGGCCGATCATGTTGATGGCGTTGTTGTTCACGTTGATGACGTTGAAGGCGTAGAGCCAGGAAAAAATGGCCGAGGCGATGACCAGGAACCACGCAATGTTGATGATGAAATTCAGGGTCGCAATGACAGCAAGCATGCCGGTCTCCAATTCGTTATTGACAGACATGTAGACATTGACGACTAAACCGGCAAGTCCACGCTTCGCGATGGGCCAAACATGTTTAATGCGGCGGGACAGCCTGCCGCTGTTCGGAAAGATTGCCGCATGTCCGTCCTTCAAGGTGCAGACCGGTTTGCCGCATTCCGGCATGTCTCCTATGCCCGTTTTTTCTTCGCCCGCTTCCTTGCGTCCTTCGCCATCCAGATCATCAGCGTCTCGGTGGGATGGCAGATGTACGAGCAGACGCAGAACACCCTCTATCTCGGCCTGATCGGTCTCTTCCAGTTCCTGCCGTCGCTGCTGTTGATCCTGATCACCGGTTCGGTGGCCGACCGGCATTCGCGGCGGATGATCGTCTCGATCTGCATGATCATCAGCGCCTTTTGCGCGGCGGGCCTGCTTGGACTGACGATCGCCGACGCCTTTTCGCCCTGGCCGGTGTTTGCCATCCTGATCGTCTTCGGTATCGAGCGCGCCTTCATGGCGCCCGCCGTGCAGTCGCTGGCGCCGAACCTTGTTCCGGCCCGGGACCTCGCCAACGCCATCGCCTGGAATTCATCCTCCTGGCAGACGGCGGCCATTCTGGGTCCGGTGGCAGGTGGTCTGCTTTACGGCGTCAGCGCCATCGTCGCCTATTCCGTGGCGCTTGTCTTCCTGATCCTGTCGGCAATCCTCATCTTCATGATTGAAAAACCGGCGCAGCATAGCCTGAGCGAGCCGCGCGACTGGACCTCGGTTCTCGCCGGTTTCAAGTTCATCCGAACGGAAAAGATCGTGCTCGGCGCAATCTCGCTTGACCTGTTTGCCGTGCTGCTCGGCGGCGCTGTTGCGCTGATGCCGGTGTTTGCCAAGGAAATCCTTGTCTTGGGTCCGCTTGGTCTTGGCCTGTTGCGCGCAGCACCCGGTATCGGCGCCATCCTTGTGGCCGTGACGCTGGCGGCCTACCCGATCCGCCACCATGCCGGCCGGCTGATGTTTGCCGGTGTGGCGCTGTTTGGTCTCGGCACGGTGATCTTCGGTCTGTCGCAGGTCGCCTGGCTGTCGATCGCGGCGCTGATGCTGATGGGCGCTTCAGACATGATCTCGGTCTATGTGCGCGAAACGTTGATCGCGCTATGGACGCCGGATGCTGTGCGCGGCCGCGTCAATGCGGTCAACATGGTGTTTGTCGGTGCGTCGAACGAGCTTGGCGAATTCCGCGCGGGCACGATGGCGCATTTTATCGGCGCTGTGCCCGCCGTCGTCATCGGCGGCGTGGGTACGCTTGCGGTCGCAGTCATCTGGGCGCTCGGGTTTCCGCAGTTGCGCAAGATCGATTCGCTGGATGCGCCGGATCGTACTGTTTCGGGGTGATCCGGGGCGGGTGTGGTATGCGTGGCGGATACCCCCCTCTGTCGGCTATGCCGACATCTCCCCCGCAAGGGGGAAGATTGCCTATCAATTGCCGAGCGCGCAACGATCTCCCTCTTCTCCCCAGCGGGGAGAAGTGCCGAGCGTATGCGAGGCGATGGGGTCGGCACATTCTGAGAGCTTGGCCCCCTCATCCGGCCCTTCGGGCCACCTTCTCCCCGCTGGGGAGAAGAGGAAACGGTGACTTGCTCAAGCTCTGACCTTCTCGCCCTGCCGCTGGAAGATGTGGCTGAGAAACTGGTCCATCCAGGCGCGCAGCGGGGCGTCGTGATCCATCCGGCCTTCCAGATGGGCGCGGCCGAGTTGTGCGCCCGGCAGATCGAACCGGTGGGCGCCGTGCACGACCCAGCGGTGCATCATCACCCTTGTCAGTTCGCCGTGAAACTGGATGCCCCAGGCGTTTTCGCCGTAGCGGAAGGCCTGGTTGGGGTAGGTGCTGCCGGACGCGAGCAGTTCGGCACCCAGCGGCAGGTCAAAACCTTCACGGTGGAACTGGTAGACCATCGGCGGCCAGTCCATCAGGGCGCTGCCCTTTTCCGTGGCGTGCAGCGGATACCAGCCGATTTCCGTCTGGCCTTCATGATGCGGGCCGACCACGCCACCGAGATGGCGTACCAGCATCTGGGCACCGAGGCAGATGCCGAGGAAGGGCTTGTTTTCAGACAAAGGGACGGAGAGCCAGTCGATCTCGCGGCGGACATAGTCCTCGTCGTCATTGGCACTCATCGGCCCGCCGAAGACGACGGCGCCGGCATGCTGTTCCAGCGTCGCGGGCAGGGGATCGCCGAGCACCGGGCGGCGGATATCGAGGCTCAGCCCCTTTTCCAGCAACAGATGTCCGACACGGCCGGGGCTGGAGCGTTCCTGATGCAGGACGATCAGGACCGGCTTGTCGGCATTGCGCGTATAATAGGTACGATCGTCGAAAAGCATGTCACTTTTCCTGGTGCGCGGTTGCCTCCTCCACGACGTCCAACTTGGCGGCCACCTCCTGCCGCTTGATGATCCTGTCCCTGCCGGACACGCCAAGCAGATCGGCGATCCGCCAGATCACATGATCCTCCATTTCGCTGCGCTTGCCATCGGCATAGACAATCTCCCACAGCATGCCGATCAGGTCTATCCGCTGCTCCTCGGAAAAATGCCGCTTGATGTCGGAGGTGAAGCGGAAGAAATCGATGGCCTGGCTTTCGGCGGTCTCGCCGGCGGCGATCAGCGCGTCGAGGGCCGCGTCGTCGAGCTTGTAGTGATCCTTGATCATCGAGCGCACTTTGCGGCGCTCCTTGTCATGAATCTCGCCGTCGGCCTCCATCACCTGGATGCAGAGCGCCATGATGGCGATGCGGGGGTCGCCGGGCTCGATGGCGGACGGTCCGCTGCCGGTCAGGCTGTCGAGGAAAGTTCGAAATCGGTCAAACATGGTTTTCCGTTAAAGAGCGGGGTTTCTTCTCAAAACAGGCGAAATGTGGTCTTTTCCAACGGCTTGCTGCCGTCATCGCGAACGCCTGGATCGTCCGGCGGCCGGCCGAAGAAGGGTTCGACGACGGTTTCTAGGGGCTTGCCCTCACCCGTCTTGGCCGGAACCGGCTTTGGCTCCGTCTTCACCGTCTGCGGTACGATCACCGATTCGCTCGGCGCCGGCACGGCGATGGTCTTGACCGTCACCGGCGCTTTATCCTCGGCTTCGATCACCGGACTGGTCTTGACCGGAACTGCGGCCCGTCCGGGCTGGGGCTCCGGCCGCTGATGGACGATGGCCACCGGTGGCAGGCTGCGGATCGCCTCATCGGCGGCATCCGGGGTGCCTTCCTCGATGGGGCCGGCGATCTGGGCGACCGGTTGTTTCCATTCGAACGCATCGAGGCGGCCGCTGACCGGCGAGACCGGCAGCCATTCGGGTGCCGTGACGCCATCTGCGGTCCAAGCCGGATCGCGGGGGCTCTTCAGCGCCTGGTTCATCCAGTGGCGGATGCGGCCGTCATCGTTGGTATCGGCCTCCTCGATATCGGCGAGCAGCAGAAAGATGCTTTCGCTCGGCTGGATACGGGCGGCGGCTTCCGCTTTGGAGCGGGCGAGCGGCAATTCGCGGGCTTCGAGTGCGGCTTCGGCGACAGTGGCGAGCGCCACCGGGTTGTTCGGCCTCAGAGCTTCGAGCTTATTGGCGCGCTTCAACCGGTCGGCGGCGGAATCGCCGCTGCGGGCACGGACATAGAGCTTGGCGACCTCCGGATGCGGGTCCTGTTTCCAGAGCTTTTCCAGAATGGCGGCGCCCTTGCGCAGATTGTCCTCGCGAAAAAGCGCCTTGGCGGCGATCAGGCCGGCGGGGACCAGATCCTCGGCAAGCTTCAGAGCTGCCTGCGCATCGTCACGGGCGCCCTTCGGGTCGGCCTCCAGCTTTTCCCCGGCGCGGGCCGTCAAGAGCACGGCCTTCTTGCGGTCGGCTTCCTTGCGTTCGATGACATGCGCCGTGCGGCTCTGGTCAAGCAGGCGGATCGCTTCATCCCACTGGCCGGTCTGGCTGCGGTAATCGAGAGCGGCCAGCGTTGCCCAGGGCAGGTGCGGCGCCTTGTCGGCGGCGCGTTCGGCATATTGCCGGGCGGCCTCGTTGGCGCCCAGCCGCTTGGCTTCGAGATAGAGGCCGCGCAGGCCGAGTTCGCGGGTTTCCGGATCGTCAGCCATCAGCTCGAATTTCTTGCGGGCGTCGTCGTATTTGCCTTCGATCAGCGCCGTCTGGGCTTCGAGCAGATGGATCAGCGGCTCCTGGTCGGCGCTCAACAGGCCATGGGTGCGGGCGGTCATCTTGCGGGCAAGGACGCTGTCGCCGGCACCGGCGGCGATCAGGCCGGTCGAGAGCGCCTGATAGCCCCGGTCGCGCTTGCGGGCGCGGAAATAGCGGGAAATGGAATGGGGCGAGAGCCAGACGACGCGGACGAGCCAGACGGCGATCAGGACGGCGGCGATGAGAGAGGCCAGCAGCGTTGCCGCCACCATCAGGCTCATCTCGATACGCTGGCCCTGCCAGATCAGCGACAGTTCGCCGGGACGATCGGCCAGCCAGGCAAAGCCTGCGCCAAGGGCAAGGACGATGAGAACATAGAACAGAATACGGATCATGAACTCTTCCTTAGCCCTGGTTGGCCGTCATGGCGCCGGCAACGGTGGCGTCGATCAGACCCTCGACGCGGATGCGCTGGTCCAGTTTGGTCTTGAATTCGGCACCGGCAGTCTTTGCCGGCTCCGGCAGCGTGTCCCATTCCAGGCTCGCGCCCTTCAGATCACCATTGGTCAGCTTGCCCTCGATCCGGGCGACGACGGCTTCCGGGCC
>UBTA01000073.1 GCA_900468065.1 Hyphomicrobiales bacterium
TCCTACTGGGATGGAGTGCAGCCACAGGCGTTGTCGCCCTTCCACAGTGGAGGGACCTGGCGCGGCTGCTGGCCGTCAGCTTGTTAATGATGACTCTTTGCTATGGGCCCTTGTTCTGGGGAACGAAGTTTGTCGCATCCGACGGCTGCTGTTCTGGAAATGTCCCTGACGCCACTGGCCTTAAACGCGATCTGGCGGGCCTGACAAACGTGCGGCGCGACAATCAGGATGAGGCCTCTGATCCAGATCGCCGCACTATAGACAAACGTATCTCCCAGATCTTTTAATTAGTCCAGAAGAAGAGGAAGATGGTTCGATTCCTATCAAGGCGCGGGAGTTAACCACGGAGTTCAGGTGGCGTCAGCACCGCCCATCGGCTTCTGACAGTGCCGATGATCTCGACGAACTTCGTGGGAATAAGTCGCCTCGAGGCAATACTTGCATTGAAGCGCTTGCTGTCTGGATTCAATTTGCTCAGTATCAGGAATGCCTACAAGTCGAACACAGGTTAAATTTCGAAGGCAATGGGATGCAGTTGGTTGGCAAACTGCCGCACTGCGCCCGAAAGATTGCTTCGGCATTCTCCTCCATTGGCCCGTCGACCCGAAGTCTATCCATGAAGGAGTACCAGAAACGATCAAGCAGATCGTTGCCGCAACGATCGCTTCCCTTGGCCCCGTCGCCTTTCGAGTTTTCTTCGAGCACACACTATCTGCGAGGACCACCATTATACCCGCGACCCGCCGGTTCCTCCTGTGGAGGATCATTGAACGTTTGACCCGCCAATGGCCTGTCGATCTCGCCATCGCCAGGACAACGGCCGATGTTCAGCAACTTTTCGAGCAGCAGTGGCAGCTGCAGGGTCAGGTCGCTCTCGTTTTATCCGCCTCGTTCCTCAGCTGGGAGTCTCTTGAAAGTTTACAGCGGGTCAGAGATTGGAGCAGACAGGAGTTCCCGCCGGAGGCTCTGCTTTTGATCGCTCCGGCTGTCGACGGCGACGGCCTGCTTCTTGTCGGAAAAGATCGCGACATTCTGGCCAGCACTCAGACTACACTTTCCTCGGCATTTTGTAACGCCGGCCTTGAAGTGAAAATAGTGTAACAGGATCAGACAATGCACGCAGCACCAACGATTTCGCCGCGTCTCGGATAAAGCGCCTGATGCCCCTCTTTTTTATGGCAACCTGGTACGCTCATCGCCTTGATGTGACGCTGGTTATTCTGATCTTAGGCCGTCACATCGGCCCAGTCGACAACGCCGAGCATCAGGTTCAAAGTCGCTACTGCCCATCATGGCTACGGATTTCACATGAAGTTAAGATCGCAAATTGTCGACGAACGGGATCCTGCCAATATCTTCACGCCGGCGGCGATCGCATCTGAAACCGCTTGGCTGCCCGATCAAGCCGTTTTTGAAGGGGCTCCGATATCAGCAGAGATCTTCGTACATGCCTACCTCGATGATCCAGACGCGTGGCACTGGTCGACGGATTTACGCAATGACCCCCGCGAGGCGATCCTGAAGAGGACGCTTGCCATCATTGCTCAAGCGCGCCTACCGGATCACGAACGCGCACTCGGGCAGCTCGGAGTCGGCCCCCTCGAAGACTTAATGTCCGCCGCGCTTCTTGATGACCTGGATGACTGGATGCCATTCAGCGATGCGATGCGGTACGCCCTCAACTGCGTGCGAATGAACGTCGAACCTGGCGCGGTTCAATGCCGCCTGGAATCGATGCTTTCTAAGAGCTAGACGAAGCCTCAAAGCCCCGCCGCTACTCGCTAGTTTAAGCGGCTATGCTTAGAGAACGTCCTGGGACACGATCAACGGGAGAATGCGAAGGAGACGATCTCGTACGATCGTGGCTGCGTACTCCTCTTAGGTACGAACCACTCAGTCACTTCTGGACTTTCAACTCTGCGACATCGAGATTTCTTTACTTATAAAAAGGGTGCTCGCGGAGAGAGTTCAATGTCCCTCAGATTACCTGATGAGTCTGCAAGTTTTGGTTTTCATGCGGAACTGACCCGCCTAACCGACTCAGTTCCTCGTGGAAACCAACAGACAGCTATAAAAATAGAGCATATGTCAGTAATTTTACGAATCTGTCAGGTGGCGGCTATCAGCAACCAAGCGTCATGATGCTTGAGAAATACCTTGAGCCTTTCGCCGTAGTCGTCGGTGACTGCCTCGCCCACGCTTTGGCGGGTAGCGAGGGCGTTACGCCATGCTGCCACGCGGGGCAATCCATCAAATATACCGGCCGGTGCGATGGTGTCGAACACGTCGAAATACCGGAAGATTGGTGCAAAGACCGCATCGACCAAGCTGAACGTCTCGCTGGAGAAGAATGGACCATTGCCTAACTCTGCCTCGACACGGCCGAACTTGTCGATCAGGGCTTTGCGCTTGGTCTCATAGGTTCCGGCATCCTTGGCCGTCTCGAAGCCCCATAGGTCCGAGAGGATGGAGGAACCGAACTCGACCCAGCCCCGATGGCGCGCCCGCGTCAGTGGATCGGCAGGATGGAGAGCAGCACCGGGCTGCGTTTCTTCGAGGTATTCGCAGATGACTGCGCTCTCGAACAACACGGCTTCCGTGCCATCATCCTGTTTGACGATCAGCAGGGGCACCTTGCCGAGCGGAGAAATGTCGAGGAACCAATCCGGCTTTGCGGCGAGATCAACATAGCGGCGCTCGAACGTCACGCCCTTTTCGGAAAGGGCGATCGCGGCCCGCTGGACGTAAGGGCAAAGATGATGGCTGATGAGGGTTAGCTTTGTGTCGGGCATGACGAAATCTCCTTGGGCAGATCAGTGAAGGGTGGCGGAGGGGCGGAGCGCATAGCGACCCCCGCCAACCAGGAATTGGGCGAGCGACAGGACGATGAGGTACCGCAGCAGCGTCACCCCGTATTCCGTTAATCGCTCCTGGGTCATGGGAAAGGATCTCCGATTATAGATGCATCTGCATCTATAACGGGGCTTGCCTTGTAGGTCAATATAGATGTAACTGCATTTATGCTGAATCGTTCAGAAGCTGAAGTCTCGCAACCTTCCCAGTCTGTAACACGGGCATGGGTTCGCCTTATGCGTGCTCAGCAGCTCGTGCTCGGCGCGATAGAACTGGATTTGAAGGCCGCCGATCTTCCGCCGCTTGGCTGGTATGACGTGCTGCTAGAGCTGTCGCGGGTTGAAGGAGGCCGCTTACGGCCCTACGAGATCGAGGAACGCACGCTGTTGGCACAGCATAACCTTTCTCGACTGCTCGACCGGATGGACAAGGCCGGGCTCGTTCAGCGTGAAGTTTTTTCCCAGGACGGCCGGGGCCGGTGGGTCGTTATCACCGAGAGCGGCCGGGCCATGCAGGCGCGCATTTGGAATGTCTACGCAGCGGCGATTCAACGGCATCTAGGCAACAAGCTGAACAACGGGCAGGCCGATCAACTGGCTGAGCTGTTGGCCGTGTTGTCGCAGAAATCCTAAGTTTTGATATTTCGCAAAAGTTTGCGCTTCATTTGATATCCTCCTCGTGGCCACGAGTTATGGTTCTGTTCTTGATGAGTGTCGGCGGCGATGCTTGCGAAGCCCGCCGCCTGGAGATCTCAGATCGTGATCACGCTTCTTGCCCTTCACGGCTCATCCCGAGACGACACAAAACTAAACCCAAAGCGGTATTGATCCGCCGTGAATGCGGCGCGACCTGGACCACCCCGTTTAGTCAATTTAGCAGGGTGGAGCGCCATCCCAATAATCGCTGGCCCGGTGCTCAATGTAACGCCGCTCGGTTTCACCGCGGCCGCAACACCTCAGCCTTGGCATCAAGGACAATCTTCAGCGTCCGGATCATGTCGGCCATCTCCAGAAGCACCTTTTGGGCGTCATCATAAGAGCCTTTTTCAGATTTCAGCGCCGCAATCTCTAAATCATTGAGCGCGTCCCGCCCACCGCCGGACATAATGCCGGACCTGAGCCGCATTTCGCGGATAGTCCGCGCGCCGCGTACCATGAGCTTTGTCCGCTCAGCTGGCGTTAACCTGCCAACTTCGTTTGCGGCACGGATCAGTTCGGCTATGAAATCGGTGATGGAACTCAATGGATCGTCCCTCCGGCGCGCTTGGCAAATTCAAGGTTGAGCCGGATCGCCCATTTCCCAGCCTGTGCTTCGTCGAGCCTGTTCAGGACGATATCATTCACTGCCGCCGGCTTCCCAGTGAATACGTCAAACACGGTCCAAGTGCCGTTAGATTTCTTGCGCAGATCGAAGCGTTTTGGAGGACGTAATTTCATGGCCGGATGCTCGGTGAAAGGAGCAGGAGAGTCAATAAAACTCCTTTCCCCGAGAAACGCGGCCGTGGTTAAGTTAGCGCTTCCCGAGATATGCACGCTGAGGCGAGCGAGCCCACGGCGGCGATCAAAATTCCAGCTAGCAGGCAGCGCTAATGTTCCGACGAAACGCCTGTGGCTCAAAGAAAAAGGGCCGGCTTTTGCCGACCTCTCCACGCGCCACACAGCAAGTGCCAGTACATCCGTGGTCACATGCTGCGGGCGAGTTCTGTGATGAGATATGGGGCGGCTGCTAACGGTTTCAAGAGGCGTAAGATGTTGGCCCAATCGCCGCCAAGTTGGAAGCCAGCCGCAACGTGTAGGAAGCAGCCAGCTTCCGCGTCGCTTCCGCAGACGACACCAGCAGAGTAGCGCGATCCGAAGCATGATTCAACCTTTAGGGGAAATCCCAGCGGTTTATCATCACCAAAAGCCGCCATCCGTTGCCCGTCCTGCGCCGGTGTGGATATCAGAGCGCACATGCGCTCCAATCCAAAGTATCCCCAATTTCCTGCACCCCTGTCCCGATGGTCGGTAAGGACTTTAGCCAAGACGAGATACTCTATGCTTTGATTTCATTGGACAGCGAAAGCCATAGAGTTGCTACCCGAAAATCAACTTCGGGTCTTCGCTTATAAGATTTTCCTACAGAAAGTTCGGTACAGCCCCCACCGCTTAGAAAAACCACACCGCAGTTTCGGGCCGCGGTGTGGCAAAGCGGGATCTACCGTTCAGGGCTCATCCGTGCATATCATGACACTGGAATATCCCGATCGCAACAAAGAAGCCGCTCACTTTGCCAGTGGATCGAGCGGCTGTTGGCCGATATGATGAATTGGGTTGTCAGGGCCCGTTGCTTCCACGGGATTCTTTTTGTTTGCAGATTGGCCTGATCTCGCTGGCGGTACGCCTTGCTCCCCGTTACCCGTGCCGGATTGGTCGGGTAGGGGGATCGCACCCGAAAACAGCTGTGCATCGGTGGCGAGCGATTGAGTATTGTCGCCGTCAATTTCCTGTTCCGCTTGGACCCAGTGGTCCTCGTGGCGGCCATCTGGGTTTCCTTCGGTTTCCCACAACGAATAAGCGCGTTCTTTGATTAAACTTTCACGGTCAGTCATGACTCTCACCTTCCCTGATTGCTATGCGCAAAACCAAGGCGTGAAACGAAAGTTCCGGTGCAGCCACGATATTTCCAATCGACTTGAGAATTCCCACACATTGGGAGCGCGGCCCTCTCAATGTACCTCGCTCCCGAGCCGGCTTGAATGCGCCCTAACAGGCTTTAGCCGGGGGGCGCGGGAGGGACGCGCCATGATCGGAACGAGCGGGCATCCGATCAGACGCCTAATCTGACACATGGCGGTTGGTTCCATCGCGTGAGATTATTTTTGGCCGGCGGCGAGCATAAACCTTATGGCACCGTATTTGTTCAAAGAAAAAAGCCAGGTTCGTGAGGAAACCTGGCTTCAAGTTTGGCTTTCATCGGTATCGAGCGGTTTGGGGACCCCGTTGCTTCCTCGGTGATGCGCTCTTTTGCTACCGCCGTTTGCCGACTAAAACTCTGCCGGCGGCTTCGCATCTAGCATAATCAAGTCGGCCCACGCCTGCGCCAGTTCGCGCCGACGCTGCATCTGTGCCGCGCGATTGTACGCCCCTCAGCCTTATCGTGCGATGTGTGAGAGCATACGGTCAATGACGGCGCTGTCGTTCGGGAAGTGTTCGTGAGCACCGACGACCGTACAGAAGGGTGTGACCGTATCAAAATGAGGAATTCCAGCGCATAAACTTCGAATGCAATTGTCTGTCCGATGATCGTTGAGAACGGGCTCATTCCCGAACGGGAGCCTCGCATGGCATCGATTAACCTGTCAATCGGCTCGGAATGTTGACCCCTTATCGGCGTCCAATCTTCACCCCCCTGTAGCCGATCAGCGCTTGGCCTGCCCGGCGCTGGCCGGGGTTGCAGAGGGTAGGCCAAGGGCGGGTGACGGGTATCTTCGGCTTTAGCTTTGAGAGCGGTTCTTGAAGCGCCAGGATTCGTTTCCGGTCTCGACGATCTCGCAATGATGGGTCAGGCGGTCGAGAAGTGCCGTCGTCATCTTGGCATCGCCGAATACCGACGGCCATTCACCGAATGCTAGGTTCGTCGTGACGATGATCGAGGTGCGCTCGTAAAGCCTGCTGATCAGGTGGAACAGGAGCTGACCTCCGGCTTGGGCGAAGGGCAGATAGCCGAGTTCATCGAGGATGATAAAGTCAAGGCGATTGAGATAGTCCGCTGTTCGTCCCTGCTTTCCGCTGCGCGTTTCCGTTTCCAGGCGGTTGACCAGATCGACGACATTGAAGAAGCGGCCGCGTGTTCCGTTGCGGATCAGGGCACGGGCAATCGCAATGGCCAGGTGGCTCTTTCCTGTTCCCGTGCCCCCGACGAGAACGATGTTACGTTGGTCGGCGACGAAGGTGCCGGCGGCCAGCTCCCGCACCAAGGGTTCATTCACAGGGGTATCGGCGAAGTCGAAGTCGTCGATATCTTTGGCAAGTGGCAGCTTGGCCATGCTGAGCTGGTAGCGAATGGAGCGTGCTTGCTTCTCGGCGATCTCCGACTGCAGCAGGTCACCGACAATGCGCGGCGGCTCATGTTGCCGTTTGATGCCATTGCCCATGACCTCATCATAAGCACTGCGCATTCCGTAAAGCTTCAACGTGCTCATCAATTCGAGAACCTGTGTGCGTTCCATCAACTTGCCCTCCTGAGCCTGTCATAGCGGGCGCAGTCGGCGACCGGCTCATGGGTCAATCGAAGCGCATCGGGGGTTTGAAGAGTTGCCGCTGGAGCCGGATCACGACTGCGGGCCAGAATGTTGATGATCACCGAAGCAGAGCAGACGCCGTGATCCAGCGCCTCTTGGCAGGCAGCATCGACAGCCACCAGACCATCTGTCGGAACGCATGCAAGGATAGTGACCATTTGCCGATCACCGTCATGGACGCCCTTCAATCGCTTGCGGACCTTCTCCATTGCCGCTGGCAACGCCCAGTCCCTGAACGGTGCACCATTGCGCAGAGCTCCGGGTTTGCGAGCCAGAACAGGCACATAATGCCAAGGATTGTAGGTTGTCTCGCCCCGGCCAAAGCAACGCTGATGGTCTCCGACATTGACCCCGTCTTGCCGGATAACGATCCGGTCGGCATAAGCATGAACCTCGACAGGCCGGCCGACGGCAGTCGAGAGAACTGAGTATTTGTTGTTGTCGAAACGGACCGTGCAGGTCTTCGACACCGAGGCCGGGACGCTGTGGAAGCCGTCGAACGGCCCGACGTAATGCACGAGGCTGCCGCGTTCCTCCTCGAACACCTGCCAGATCATTCGTTCGGTCTGCTCGGGATGGCGGTGCGCCTTGGCATAGGCGATGCATTTGTCGAGCAGCCATACATTCAGCTCCTCTAGGCTTTTGACCCGCAGGCGTGGCGTGAAGAAGCGCTCTCGAACCAGACCGACCTGGTTCTCGACTTGTCCCTTCTCCCATCCGGATGCAGGCGCGCAGGCAACAGGTTGAACCAGATAGTGGCTGCACATCTGCAGAAAACGGCGGTTATATTGCCGCTCCTTGCCGACGAACACAGTCTCGACCGCGGTCTTCATGTTGTCGTAGATGCCGCGCGTGCAGGTGCCTCGGAAAAAATCGAATGCCTTGTCGTGCGCATCGAACACCATCTCCTGGCTCTCACGCATATAGGCTCGTGCAAACATCATCCGGCTGTGGCAGAGCCGGACATGCGCGACCTTCACAGTCGTCGTCACCCCGTTGATTAGAATGATCTCGTGACTCCAGTCGAACTGGTAGGCCTCGCCTGGCGCGTAATAGAGCGGAACATAGGCCTCGGCTGTGACAGCTCCCCGGCTCCTCGACCAGCCTTTTGCATAGCGCCGGATCGCATCGTAGCTGCCGTCATAACCAAGACCCCGAAGCTCCTCGTAAATCCGGATCAGCGTCAGTTGCTCCCGAGAAGGCTTGCCCTCGTCGGCGGCCAGAAAGCGTTCGATCTCAGCCTTCCACATGCCGGTTTTTGGTAATGGTTGCCGTTCTCGCTCATAAGAGAAGTCGGTCTCATTGGACCGCAATATCTTGCGGACCGTGTTGCGCGACACATGCAGTTCCCGGACGATCTTCTTCACCGACCAGTCCTGTACATGGAAGGCTCGACGAACACGCGCAATCGTATCCACTCGCTTCAACTCCCCCTCCATCCGTCGTCAAAAAACGGATGGTCAGACGAAACATGAAGGGGGTCAAAATTGGACGCCGATCACCCCGCCAGAGGGGTCAATATTCCACGCCGAAACAAAGGTACGTTACGGTAACAGCGTACGAACTTTACGCGGTTTACCAGCGCCTAAGCAGCTGGCCGCTATCGAATGATCCCGGGTTCCAGTGCGAATAGAGCGGCTGCTCAGCGGCAGTAGTGAGGCGCATTGGTCCTCCCGCGACTGATCTAACGATGTTCACCGTCCACTTTTCGGTTCCACCGCATGCCACCTACGATCCAAGAATCATTGCCAAGCCCTTGTCCGACCGTCTTGGAAAACTACATTCGCCAAACGGGGTATCAGGGGGAGGGGAACCATGGCGGCCAACATCGCTATTCTGCAAAACAGGGCCATCGAGGAACGTTACCGCGTTCTGGTCGACGCTATCACCGACTACGCCATCTACATGCTCGACACCGACGGTCACGTCAGCAGCTGGAATTTCGGAGCGAACCGCTTCAAAGGATATGTCGAGTCAGAAATCCTCGGTGAACACTTCTCGCGGTTTTATACGCCCGAAGACCGAGAGCGGGGCCTTCCCAAGAAAGCGCTAATGACCGCCGAGGCAGAAGGACGGTTCGAAGCCGAGGGCTGGCGCGTAAGGAAAGACGGGACGCGTTTCTGGGCCCACGTCATCATCGACGCGATACGGGACGCACGCGGCGAGCTTCTCGGGTTTGCGAAGATCACTCGGGACCTGTCTGAGCGCAAGGTTGCGGAAGAGGCGCTGAAGAGAAGCGAGGAGCAGTTCAGGCGACTCGTTCAGGGCGTCACCGACTACGCGATATACATGCTCGACCCCGACGGCCGGGTCGAAAGCTGGAATCATGGAGCCCAACGCATCAAGGGATACGATCCCGAGGAGATCATAGGCCAGCACTTCTCCCGATTCTACACCGACGAAGACCGCGCCGAAGGCCTGCCCGCCAAGGCACTCGAGGTCGCTGCGAGTGCAGGCCGTTTCGAAAAAGAAGGCTGGCGCGTTCGCAAAGACGGCACGCGGTTCTGGGCGAACGTCATCATTGATGCGATCCGTGACGAGGACGGCACTATGGTCGGCTTTGCCAAGGTGACCCGCGACATCACGGAAAAGCGCGAGGCGCAGCAGGCATTGGAGCGCGCACAGTTGGAGCTGTTCCAGGCCCAGAAGATGGAAGCCGTCGGCCAGCTCGTCGGAGGTGTCGCTCACGACTTCAACAATTTGCTTATGGCGGTACTCGGCAGCCTCGAAATCGCGCGCAAGCGTGCCGGGCGCGGCCAAGACGTCGTCGATCTTATCGACCACGCGATCCAGGGTGCCAAGCGCGGGGCGTCTCTGACCCAGCGGCTTCTTGCGTTCTCGCGCAAACAGGAATTGACACTGGAGCCAGTGGACATCCCCCGGCTGGTGAACGGCATGGCCGAACTCCTTCAGAGAACGATCGGTCCAACCGTCGAGATCACGACCTCGTATCCTCTGGTCTTGCCTCATGCGCTCTCAGACTCCAACCAGCTGGAAAACGCGCTCCTGAACCTCGTCGTCAACGCCCGCGATGCCATGCCCGACGGCGGGCTGATCCGGATCGAGGCGAGGACGCGCATGATCGGCGACCGTGAAGTCCCGGAACTGGCATCGGGCGACTATATCTGCCTCTCCGTCAGGGATGAGGGCGAGGGAATGGATGCCAAGACCCTGTCAGAGGCGACGACACCGTTCTACACCACCAAAGGGATCGGCAAGGGAACAGGTCTCGGGCTTCCGATGGTGCAGGGTCTGATGGCACAGTCTGGGGGTTGCCTTAGGCTCAAGTCGAAAAAAGGCGAAGGCACCACAGCCGAACTTTGGCTACCGATCGCAGAGGAAGCGGTGGAACCGATCTCTACTACCGAGGTCGTGCCGTCGTCAGAGCCGGACGGACGCAAGCTATCGATCATGGCGGTAGATGACGACGCACTCGTCCTCATGAACACCGTTATCATGCTCGAGGACCTCGGCCACTCTGTAACCGAGGCTCATTCGGCGACAGCGGCGCTCAGTCTACTGAGAGCAGGAGCAACGCCCGATGTCGTTATAACGGACCATGCGATGCCCGAGATGACCGGAGCGGAACTCGCGAAGATTCTCCATGCTGAATATCCGCAGATCGAGGTAATTGTTGCATCTGGATACGCTGAACTGCCGGACGAGGCGGGTAAGACCCTCAGGAGACTTCAGAAGCCCTTCTCACAACGCCAGCTTAACGACGCGCTTGTCGCCAATCAATCGCGATAACGCGAGGTTGCTCGAAAGTGTGACGCGAGGTCGGTATGCGTGGCTGGGGACTGATCAATGCCATCGGCATAAATTTGTGATACCATTCTGGTAGTGCGTGTATCCCCTCTCGTATTCAACGCACGAGCCTCAACTGCGTGACTCGCCACAGCGGGGTCTTTTTTTGGCTCAGAGCCGATCGACCAGTGTCCGTAGCTAGATCAGGTCGGGGAGCAATTAGTCCGCCGCGCCCCACCACCTTAACCCGCTAATATTCAGGTTTCATTGACCTTTCGGCCGGCCAACCACTCGGCGTTCGGAACAAAATGACAGCTCATGGGTTCCGTTTCCAAGACCACTCATGGTCCAAATAAGGAGGAACCCTCATGAAGAATTTGCTTATCGCCGCTGCTGCAATCGCGTTTTCTGCCACCTCGGTGTTCGCGCAGACCGCTACGCCAACGCCTAACCCCGACGGTGATACCCCAGCTGTCGCGACGCCTTCCGACCAGAACGCAACCGCGCCTGTCGAAGGTGCGAACAGCTTCACGGAGGGGCAGGCGAAGGATCGTATCGTCGAAGCCGGATACACTGATGTTACTGAGTTGAAGCTCGACGACAAGGGCGTGTGGCAGGGCAAGGCGACAAAGGACGGCAAGGCCGTTGCGGTGACGCTCGATTATCAGGGCAATATCGTTGCCAAGTAACGCATCCCCCCTCAGACAATAAGGAGACGTCTCATGACGAAAACCGTTACAGGACTTTTTGACAGCTATTCCGATGCCACAAGTGCGGTCGATCAGCTGAAAGCTACGGGTATTTCCGACAGCGACATCAGCATCGTCTCGAACAATGCGGACGGACGGTACAAGGATGGTGACAACGATGCCGCCGAAGACGCGGGCACGGGGGCAGGCATTGGTGCTGCCGTTGGTGGTGTCGGCGGGCTGCTGACTGGCCTTGGCATCATGGCAATCCCTGGCGTCGGACCAGTCGTCGCCGCAGGTTGGCTCGCTGCGACTGCAGCAGGTGCCGTCGCCGGCGCTGTCGTCGGTGGTGCGGCTGGAGGTCTGATCGGTGCGCTAACGGATTCCGGCGTTGATGAACGCGATGCCCATGTCTACGCGGAAGGTGTTCGCCGCGGCGGAACGCTCGTCACTGCAAAGGTAGACGAGTCCCGGGCGGCTGAAGCAGAAGCTATCCTTCAACGGTCCAACTGGGTCGACCTGCCAACGCGCCGGAATGCATACGAAGGCGAAGGCTGGACGGCATTTGACGATGCGGCTGACCCATACACCCCGGCCGAGATTGATGCCGAGCGGAACCGCTACACTCGGCGCAGTTTGTAATTCAGACAATCCGAGGCCGCCCCCGGCGGCCTCATATTTCTAGCCACGGCCCACAGGTTGCGAACTACCTCCATTGGAATTAAAACCTTCTAAATTGAAGTGTTTCCACACGCCATGATTGAGATATAGTCTTGGACGGAGGTGTTCATGAGGGACTTCAGAACTGAAAAGAGCTGCCTCGTGAAAGAGGCGGAGCTGGTGTTCCGCGAACTTGACGTCGCGCTTGCCCAGCATTTTTCAGTCGCCTTAGCCTCTCCTGCGCTCGCACATGCGATCAACGCCTTAGAAAACATCATCGACGAAAAGCTCGCGCCTTTGAGAAGTAATCCGTATGTTGGGCCGACAGTTGAATCTGTAAAAGGGTATTGCCGGGACGAAATCATAAAACGATTTCGCTCATCGTTGACCACCGAAGCTGGCAACGGACCGAGGCTGTCAAAATTGCCGCAGGGAGAGCGGTTTGCGTAGGCCTCCTGCGATCACCCCAATCTCAGTTCCCGTTTTGGTTTGAGCTGGGTCGGCAGTCTCAATGATGTCCATCTCGGTCGTGAAGGTCGTGCCGCCATGCCTTTGGTAGATAAACTCTCCCTGTAACTGTGACACCACCCCTTGATGAGCCGAGACCTCATTCCCGAGTGCATGTTCTCTCGGTCGAACCCAACACAGTTGTCACTGATCACCAGGCATGCGCTGCGTTTGGACAACGCCTTCAACGTCACGGTTATTTTCCCTGCTTGGGTATGTGGGAGCGCAGGCTTGAGGCTGTTTGTGACGACTTCGTTGGCGAGGAGAGCCAAGGGCGTGGCCGTGTCGGCCGAGACATCGACGTCCTCAATGGCGCATTCGACCTCGACTGAGGACCCGTAGGATTTAACAAGCATATCGACGACATCACTCAGAAGTGTTTTGCGGAAACCTTCGCGTACTGATCGCGGCCATAAATCTGTTCGTGCACGGCAATCATCGCGGCAATCCGGTCGAAAGTGATTTCGGCACCTCTGGAGGCAGATGTTGCATCCTGATGAGCGACTGTACGGACTGGAGGTTGTTTTTGACGCGGTGATGGATATCCCGGAGTAGTAGCTGGTTCTCTCCACAGCCAACGCAAGGGCATTGGAGCGGGCGATATCTCGCGCGAGTAGGTGCCTGATCCAGCCCGCTGCCGCGATCAGTCCGATCGCAGCGAGGCACAGCACCGTGCCAGCGATCAGCAGGTCGTTCAAAACGGCTTCATGCCGGCATCATATCCAGCGGAACTGACTGCGATGAAATCATTCCAGTCTCTTATTGCGCTCGGTCTTGTTCGGCCAACTGCGTCCCACGGTGTTTTCGTTGAGGGCTTCGCCGCTTCCCATTGCAATCCAGCGCAGACGATCCGGAAACATTTCCGACAGGGTCGCTATGAGATGCGCGAGTACGACGGGGTGGTAACGCCACCCTCTTGGTATTGCGAGGCTACCGAAGGGCAATGTCGTCTTCGCCATCGCTGTCCCGAGCCAAGCCCAGTTGTCGCCGGAGTTCCCCTGTCTTTCGCTCCACGGTGCCAGGTGATCAGACGTCATGATGGCTTCGAAACCAGCGCACTCAGCAGCCTGGACGCAGTCCAGGAGTTGACTAGGCGAAAACTGCTCGTGAGAGGCGTGGTAGCCGTTCAGCATGGCGTCCTCAAAGAAATCCCCCGCGAGACGAACTTGGCGGGGGCAGGATTATGGGTTACTTATTCATCTCTGTTGCCATGTGCAGGTGATGCTCGAGCGCCGGCCGAGTCTTTGCAGCCCAGGCCTTCAACTCAGCGTTCTCGCCCTCGTCGCCGTAGCGCTTGAACAGATCGACCGCGTCTTCGTGCACGTCCTCCTGGTCGGAGTGATACTGCTTCGTGAACTCTTCGCCCTGAAGCTTCTTGAGATCGTCCAGCATTCCCTGATGGGCAGACGACATGGCAGTCGGGATGGTCGCCTTGGCCTTTCCGGACGTCACCAGGGCCTTCAACTCGTCAGCTGTCTTCTGATGGTCGGTCAGCATCTGCTGGGCGAATGCCTTGGTCTTCTCGTTCGCGCGCTCGACGGCAAGTTTGCTGGATTCGATCTCGAACATGTCGCTGCTGGCAGCTTCGAGGACAAAATCTTCGGTCTTCGGTGCGACGCCGATGACAGAGTTGACGCCGGTCTTTTCGGCAGTGGACTGTGCCATGGCCGCGGATCCGGCCGTTGCTAGAAGGATGGATGCGAGGATGAGGGTTGTTTTCATAGCGAATGCTCCTGTTGTTGATCGCCCCTAAACCAACGCAATGCCATCGAGTTCCGAGACGTGGAACAATTTCAGGTTCCTATGGTTTTCAGGACATGCAGGAGAGGTGTGATGACAGCCAATGACATTTTGAACGAAGATGTTTCGGATTTCGCGACCCAACTTGAGGCGATGACGAGTGATGAGGTCTTTGGGGCGATGAGCGCGCTGGAAGCCCTAGCGAAGACGACGCCAGCGATCGGGAGGAAAACCTCTCCCGAATTGCGCTTGTGGAAGAAGAAATTGAACGGCGCTTCCCCGGGCAGAAGTTGACGCCTTACCGCGAATGGAAAAAAGAGCAGTCTTCGATGTCGTGATCCCTCGTGCAGATAACGACAAAGGAACCAGCCTAGGGGTCGGAAATGGACAACGAGCAGCACTCAATATCACGAGCCCTTGGGGTCACTGCCGGTTTCGATGTGGCGCTTGAGGTTCGGCGTCGCATCGATTTTCTGAGCCACTATTTGCGCCATGCATCGTGCCGCACCTTCGTTCTCGGAATTAGCGGCGGTGTCGATTCTCTTGCCGCTGGCTTACTCGCGCAAGCCGCGGTTTCGCAACTGCGGGCTGATGGATACGATGCTCGATTCATTGCAGTGAGATTACCCTATGGGGTCCAGGCCGACGAGACAGATGCACAAAAGTCGCTCGGCGTCATTGCGCCGGACCGTGTGGTAACAGTTGATATCAAGCCGGCAGCAGACGCCATGCTCGAAGCGGTCATGGTCGAGGGAGAGGACTTGATAGAGCCGGCTCGTAAACACTTTCATCTGGGCAACATCAAAGCACGCCAGCGAATGGTCGCGCAGTACGCGCTGGCTGGGTCAACCAGCGGATTGGTGATCGGGACTGATCAGGCAGCTGAAGCTCTCATGGGGTTCTTCACCAAGTTTGGCGATGGAGCCGCTGACATATTGCCACTTGCCGGCCTGACCAAACGACGGGTGAGGGCCATAGCTGAGCACATGGGCGCTCCGTCGGAGCTGGTGTTCAAGGTACCGACTGCGGATCTCGAATCAGATGCGCCGCTTCGTGCCGACGAAGAGGTCTATGGCGTCACCTACGATGACATCGATAATTTCCTGGAAGGGAAGGCGGTCACAGAACCCGCACGGCAGCGTATTCTCAAGACGTATTGGGCGAGCGGACACAAGCGCGCCCTGCCCGTGGCGCCGATCGACGAACTGGCCGAGTGAAGCTTTGCCCGTCACGTGGAACCAACGTCTGTGATGATGGTTCGCGTCGGACGGAGGAAATGATGAAAGACAGTCACTGGATCCACTTGTGCATTGATATGCAGCGAATCTTTGCAGAGCAGACGCCCTGGCATGTCCCATGGATGAGAGACGTCTCGCCTCAGGTACAGGAAGTCGCGCAGCGCCATCCGAAGCGCACGGTGTTCACGCGTTTCGTGCCGCCCAAGCGAGCAGAGGATATGTCAGGCATGTGGCGCAGCTACTACCAGAAATGGGACAACATGACCCTGGATCGGCTGGGTCCGGAAATGGTCGATCTCGTCCCGTCATTGAAGGCCTTGGTTCCGCCGGCCCGGATCTTCGACAAGATGACATATTCTCCATGGATTACCGGCGAACTTCACCGTGTCTTGGCGGGGGAGGGGGTGGAGGCTCTCGCGATCTCGGGCGGGGAGACCGATGTGTGTGTCCTGGCTGCGGCCCTTGGAGCTATCGACCTTGGCTACCGCGTGATCCTTTTGAAAGATGCCGTCTGTAGTGGAGCGGATGATACCCACGACGCTTCGCTCGAATTGCTAGGCGATCGTTTCTCTGTGCAATTGGAAATCTCGTCAACGGAGGACTTTCTCCGCCAGATATAAACGAAATGGTGATGGCGACCGAGCAATTTTTGAGGTTGGCTGCCTGACGGTCGAAGCGTGGTGGTTGCTGGAGAGAATATGCGTGTGGGGTGGAAGTACGGCTTAGCGATCGTCTTTGGTGTCGGCCTCTCGGCAGTGGCGGCCGGTTGGGTCGTGACCATGGCCAGCCCACCGTTTGCGCCAGGAGATCGCCAATTCGAAGGGTCGGGAGATCCGGTTCGCGGCCAACTTGTTTTCAAGGCCGGCGATTGCGCTTCCTGTCACGCAACTCCGGGGCAACCTGACCGCCTGAGGCTTGGCGGAGGGCTGGCGCTCGCTTCCCCCTTCGGGACATTCCGGCCGCCGAACATTTCCCCCGATGCCATCGACGGCATCGGCGAATGGACGGTGGTGGATCTTGCCAACGCGCTCATCGGCGGCGTGTCACCCAAAGGCCAGCACTATTACCCGTCTTTTCCCTATACGAGTTTCACGGGCATGACGGTTGCTGATGTAAAGGATCTCCATGCCTATCTGATGACCCTCCCAAAGGTCTCCGGTCGCGCACCGCCGCACCACCCGTCGGTCCTGTTTCGCATCCGAAGGTTCGTGGGTTTTTGGAAGCTGCTGTTTTTTCAGGAGCATCAGACGGGGGCCCGATTTACCGGTGATCCCGTGCACGATCGCGGCGCTTACCTGGTCGAAAGCCTGAGCCATTGCGCCGAGTGCCATTCCAGCCGGAACGTGTTTGGCGCGATCCGAAGTGCCACACGGTTTGCCGGGGGCGTGGATCCCCAGGGAACAGGCTTCGTTCCAAACATTACCCAAGATAGGCTGGGTGACTGGAGCGAGGCGGATATCGCAAAGACCCTAACGTCAGGCGATACGCCAGGCCATGGTCGCGTGGGATCATCGATGGCGGACGTGGTGACAAACACTGCGATGCTGCCCACGGGCGACCGTGCGGCGATCGCGCGCTATATCAAGTCGCTCCCGCCTTTGCCGACCCCGCGACCATAATCAGTGTGCGTAGAGGTAAGCGGCGAGGTCTTTTGCCTCCTGCGGCGATATCCCGGTATCGGGCATCGCGCTTTGCGGCGAAACCTGCTGCGGCGAAACGATCCATGTGACGAGATTATCGGAATTGTTCTCCAGGACGCCGGCGATATAGACGCGCCTGGTAAAATCCGAAAGCGGTGCGCCGACGACCCCGTCGGCGCCCGGGATGCCAGGGATTGCGTGACAGCCGGAACATCCATAACGTCGAAAGATCGCCGGTGCCCGGGCAGCGTCGCCGGCAGTCAGCGCCATGGCTGTCGTGGCTTTCGTATGGTTGTCGTGCAGGACGTCTGCCACGACAAACGTCGCCACGCCGGCCAGAATGCCGGCGCCCACAAGAAGAACCTTTCGAAGCGAGGGATTGCCGAGCACATCGGGCATATTAGGTTCCTCCCTTGCTAGAGCGGCCGACCCATAGAGCTGTCATCGTCAGGGCCGCCGCCGCATAAATCGTCCCGGCCGGTACCCACATGATCATGCCCGCGAGCTGCTGGTCTTCCAGCGGTGTCAGTCCCCAGTCAGACGCGGTCTTGGTCTGGGCCGCATAAAGCACGCGGGGCGACAGGGCCATCAGGGCGCCCAGAATACCAGTGTGGATCATCGTGGTGAACAGGTGCCAGGCGGCAGTGCCATATTCACTTTTCCAGACCACCGCCCACCAGAACAGCAGCGCGGTCACAAAGAAGCTTAGGTGTTGAAGGCGATGCATGGTGGTGCTTGTGACCGCGGCGTCGAAAAGAAAAGGCAGGTGCCATCCCCAGATGGCCGCGCCGTGAATGACCGTCGCGCCGCCGCCGCCGACACACCAGTCCCATGCCCGGCGGATGGAAGGAGACGCCATAAGGGTGCCAATCGCCCGGCGCGCTCGCCTTGGCAGTCCCCACAAGAGAAGGCCCACCGGGCGCGCAAGCACGATCAGTGGTGCAGAGACGGCCATGACGACCTCGTGTTCGATCATATGAAAGGTAAAAAGGTGCTCTCCGAGCCAATGCAGTGGGGAGATGAGAGCACCCGCCAAAGTCAGCATTCCGCAGCAGAAGAACAGGTCTTGCCAACGCATTGGACCAGAGAGACGTGACCGGCGCGAAAGCTTGATGTGTCCTGAAACATAGAGAAGGCTGATCATGGCGACCGGTAGCACGATCCACGGATCGAACGTCCAGCTCAAGGTCGCCGCGTGATCATTGTCACCATGCGCCATTACCGGTGCAGCTATCGTTAGAAAGATCAGCGCGCATATTAGTGCTGACATGGATCCAGCAGCATCGACGCCGCTCCCTGCAATACCAGCGCAAAGACAAAGGCGGACGCAATCAGAACCGCCGCATCGACGACAAACCGCTCAGTCGGCCCGACGGGGGTCGGCGCGAGGCGCGAGGCAGCGGTGCCCGCAACAGAAATCAACAAGAGGGCCGAGCAAAAGGCGGGTGTCCAAACCATCTGTTGACGGCAATCGATATAGGGGGTGATCTGGCCAAGCTGCGTCCCCACGGCCCAGGCCAGAGGCGGGACGGAAAGTCCGCCATATCGCATCCAGGTTCTCGTCATAGGCGCGGTACCCAATAGAGACAGATATACATGGGCAACCAGGTCGCCACCACGAAGTTCCAGTACATGGCATTGTCGCTGATATCGCCGTAGCGGCGCGGATTGTCGCCATGCCTGGAAAACATGAGGGCGGTCAAAACCAGCGTGTCGATCAGGTCGGTCAGAATGTGTGTCGTATGAAGCCCGAGCATTACCCAGACGATCGAGCCATAGGCGTTCTGGTCCCAATTGATATGCATTGCCGGAAACTCGAAAACGCGCACGATCAAAGGTGCTATGCCGAGGAGAGACATGACAATGAGCCCGATGCGGACTTTTCGCAAATCCTGCGCTTTCGCCCAGCGTGCAACAAGAATGTTGGGGAACAGGCTTGCGATCAAAAGCAAGGTCAGCACCGTGCCCGCCAATAGATCGGGTGCGGGCGCATGAAGCGGCCACTGCGGCGCCAGGCTCATCAGGTAGAGATATACGGCGATGGCAAGTGCAAAACCCGTCCCTTCGATCAACATGAAGGCAAGCGTTCCCCACCAGGTCAGGCTGGCGGTACCAAGGCCATGGGGGGGAAGTTTCGACAGATCGAGCACGATGGTCTGTTTCATGCGTCGTCCTCCTTCGTGCCCTTCGGCCAGAACCAGCCCGTCAGGGCAATAGCCAGGGGAACGGATCCCCAGACCACCGCCCAGGGCGTAAATATCGACCAGATCAGGAGGACGGTCGTGGCAAGTGCGGACCAGAGCGGCCAGATCGAATCGCCAGGCGAGGATTCGCGCGCCTCCGGAAGCGCTCCAACGACGCTGGTCACCACCAATTCGCGGCGATCGACGAAGAGGCCGCTTGCCACCGGAAGCGCGCCGGAGTTGTCAACCAGCGGTTCGAGACTGCCGACCACCGGCATCCGGCTGAAGTTATACGCCGGGGGCGGCGACGACGTCGCCCATTCCAGCGTCGATGCGCACCAGGGATTGGCAGGCGCTACCGGTCCGGACAGGGCACTGCGGATGGCGTCGATGAAGAACAGCAGGAAACCGGCTGCAAGGATGACGGCGCTCAGGCTGACGAACATGTTGAGGCCCGACCAAGGCATCTCCGGCTGATAGGTGTAGATGCGGCGCGGCATGCCCTGGAGCCCGAGAATATGCATGGGAAAAAAGGTCAGGTTGAAACCGGTGAAGATCAACCCGAATGCCCAGCGGCCAATGGTTTCGTTCATCATGCGGCCGGTGATTTTCGGGAACCAGTAGTAAATGGCGCCAAGCAAGGGGAAGACCGCGCCGCCGACCAGGACATAGTGAAAATGGGCAACCACGAAATAGGTGTCGTGAACCTGCGTGTCGAAGGGGACGGATGCTACCATGACCCCCGTCATCCCGCCGATGACGAAGATCACCATGAAGCCGATCACGAACAGGAACGGTGTTTTGAACACCGGTCTACCGGCCCAGATCGTCGCCAGCCAGCAGAATATCTGAAGGCCGGCCGGAATGGCGATGGCCATGCTGGAGGCCGTGAAAAAGCTTTCCCCCAGCCGCGGGAGACCGGCGACGAACATATGGTGGACCCATAGCCCGAATGCGAGAATGCCGGTGGCAATCAGGGCCATCACCATCCCGAGATAGCCAAACACCGGGCGCCGCGTGAAGGTGGCGACGATCGTCGAGACCATGCCCACCGCCGGCAGGAAGATGATGTAGACTTCGGGATGGCCGAAAAACCAGAAAAGATGCTGCCAGAGCAGCACGTCCCCACCCTCGGCCGGATTGAAGAATTGCGTCCCGACCAGCCGGTCGAGAATAAGGGCCGTACTGGCGATCATGATGGCAGGCATCGCCATGATGATCAGAAACGATGTGACCAGCATCGACCACACGAACAAGGGGATCTGGTCTAGCGACATACCCGGCGCTCGCTGCTTAAACACGGTGACGACGAGTTCGACGGCGACGGCAAGCGCCGATACTTCAGTAAAGGTGATCATCTGCGCCCAGATGTCGGCGCGCTTACCCGCAGCATATTGCGGGCCGGACAATGGCACGTCGGCAAACCATCCGACGTCAGGACCCGTATCGATTGCAAAGGCGATCCACAGCAGCAGTCCGCCGGCGAGATACATCCAGTAGGAGAAGGCATTGAGGCGGGGAAACGCGATGTTACGGGTGCCGACCATCAGCGGCACGAGGTAGACGGCCATCGCCTCCATGACGGGCACCGCAAACAGAAACATCATGTTCGTGCCGTGCATTGTAAAGATCTGGTTGTAACGATCCGGGCCGATAAACCGGGCTTCGGGTTGCGCCAGCTGGAGCCGCATTGCGAGCGACAGTATTCCACCGAGCGCCAGAAAGACAAAGGCAGTGATTATATACCGACGACCGATGATCTTGTGATCGACCGTCGAGAGCGCACCCCAAACTCCTTTCGGCGTCGCCCATGTGGATGCCAGCCGTCGGTCCAGCTCGACATCGTTTAAGTCCGTATCGCGCAGGTCCGCGACGTTGTCTAACGGGGTCATTTGAGACTCTCCATATAGGCGGAGATGTTTTTCAGCTCAACGCTGGTTAGCGGCACCATCGGCATGTTGTTTCCAGGTTTCAATGTCTGCGGATCGGCGATCCAGGCCGCAAGCGACCCGCGTGTCGTCATGAGCAAGCCGGCCGCTATCGTCTTTCGGCTGCCGACATGGGTGAGATCGGGCCCGGTGGTGCCCATCGCTGGCGTTCCGCGAACCGTATGGCAGGCGGCGCAGGGTTTTGCGATAAACGCAACTTGGCCGGCGACGGCGTCGGGTTTGCCTGGATTGACGCTGTTCCCGCGTTGTGCGACTGCCCAGCGTTCAAAGGACTCGGGGTCCTCCGCAATCACCATCATCGCCATATGGGTGTGCTGCAACCCGCAGAATTCAGCGCATTGTCCACGATAGATACCAGGCCGCTCGGCGCGCAAAAGAAGGCTGTTGGTGCGTCCCGGCACGAGGTCCTGTTTGCCGGCAAGGCTGGGGACCCAGAACGAATGCACCACATCGGTGCTTTCAAGCTGGACGTGCACATCCCGCCCAACGGGGATATGGATTTCGTTGGCGGTCTGGAAGGTAAGTGCAGGATCTGGATCGGCGTAGATCACCTGCCACCACCATTGCTGCCCTCTGACGGTGATCGTCAGCGCTGCTTCTCCCGGGATGCCGATATCGCGCGTTGTATAAAAGCTTGCAATCGTCATGCCCGCGATAATCACGGCTGTAGCCCCAACGGCCGCCGATACGGTCGTCGTCAACCCTCTTTCACGGGCTTGCTCGCCGGCATCGGATCGTTTGCGCAACAACGCCCAAACCAGCATCACCATCACTAGCAGCCAGACCAATGTACAGACCGCGACAATGCCGCTCATCAGATGGGCAATGTGGATGGCAGGAGCGCCCTTCGGATTGATCGCCGACTGATTGCCGGTGCATCCGGAGATGATCGCTATCGTCGACATCCAAATGATCGGGCTCATTCTCATGGGGATGGCCCCTGGTCCGGATTGACGCCAACCGGTCCCTCTTCGAAGAGCATCACTGCCGGCGCGCGATTTTCGGAAGGGCGGGTCTGGGGTCCGTCGTTTCGCCCTGTTGCCGCGACCTTGGCGGAGTAGGCGCCGATCGTCTGCACATAGCCTGCGAGCTGCCAGATCTGCTCGATGGTCATCCGGTCTCGAAAGGCCGGCATTCCGTGCGGCCGGCCGTCGCGGATCGATGCGACAATCGACACCATCTCGGGACCGTAAAGCCACCATCCGTCCAGAAACGACGGCCCGGCGGCGCCACGCCCGTCGCCGTGACAAGCTGCGCAGCCGAACCACGTATAGAGCCGCTTGCCCTGGCTAAGATTATAGGCGTCGTTTTCGTAAGGTTCAGCCTCGGCAAAATAGCTTTCGGGCGGAGCGCCGCCAATACCGTTGGACATCAGGCGGAACCGGGAAAGATCTGCAAGAACAGGTGGATTAGTGCGAAGCTCCCGGGGCTGGCGCATCCAGCCTAAAAAACCGCAGCCAACAGTCAAGGCCAGAAGTGCCGATGTCAAAAGCAGCCGGTTTGCAAGCGTCCTCCCCCTGACCATGGTATACGCCTCGCCCTTTTTTCAGTATTGTCTGTGATCGCTTGTCTCGATGGATCGGCTCAGGAGTACGGGAAGCAGTTTATAGGCCGGGGTTTTCGACTTCGGATCATGATGCGCCAGCGGGAAAAGAGGATTGGTTTCGGGATAATAGGCACCGCAACAGCCCTTGGGAATATCGTAGGCGATGATCCGCAACCCGGTCACTCTGCGCACAGTCTCCTCGTCGATGGCCGTCGTCATGTCCACTGTCTCCCCGTCGATGAAGCCCAGCCGGGTGATGTCCTCCCGGTTCATGAAGACGATGCTTCGCGTGCCCTCCACCCCTCGAAAGCGATCGCTGTAGCCGTAGATCGTCGTGTTGAACTGATCGTTGGATCGCAGCGTCGCCAGATGCAGAATGTCTGCGCTTCCAGAGGTCGACATGTCAGGAAATAGTTTCTCAGGCGTGATGAAGTTCGCCTTGCCGCTTTTGGTCACCCATTTGCGTTCGCGCGCCGGCAAGGGCCTTGCAAACCCTCCGGGCTTGAACAGCCGTTTGTTGAAATCCTTGAAGGTCTCCGGGTAGGTTCGTTCGATTGCATTGCGGATCTCGGCATAATCGCCGATCCAACTGTCCCAGGGAACTCTGCTTTCGCCAAGCGTGGCTTTTGCCATGCCAGCAACGATCGCAGGCTCTGACAACAGCTCTGGACTTGCTGGCTTTGTCTTTCCGCGCGAACCATGGAAGTGGGCGATTGAGCTTTCCATCGACACTGCCTGGGGACCCGTTGCCTGCTCGTCGCGTTCGATGCGGCCAAGACATGGCAAGAGATAAGCGATCTCACCGTGGACGACATGGCTGCGGTTGAGCTTGGTGGCGATTTGCACACTCAGGCGCAGCTTGCGCCATCCCGCTTCCATGGCATCGGTGTCGGGCACCGCTTTCAAGAAGTTGCCGCCAAGACTAATAAAAGCCCGCGACTGCCCGTTCATGATCGCCTCGCATGTTTCGACGGTTGACCGGCCTGTCCAGCGTGGTGGCTCAAAACCATAGAGTTCGGACAACTTGTCGAGCGGTGCCAGACCCGGCTTCTCGGTGATTCCGACCGTCCGTTGTCCCTGGACGTTCGAATGCCCGCGCACGGCGCAAATATTGGCGCCTGCCTTGCCGATATTGCCGCGCAAAAGGGCAAGATTGCAAACCATGTGAACGTTCTGGACGCCCATGAGCTGTTGGGTGAGACCCATGCCATAGACCATCAGCACCGCGTCGGCTTTGGCGTAGGTCGCTGCTGCCTGCACCATTTCATCGCGGGTGAGGCCGGATACCCGCTCCAATTCCGCCCACGGATGGCCCCGCGCGGCCTGCGCAAACTTATCAAAGCCTGTGGTATGCTCCTGGATAAAGTCGTGATCCAGAACATGCTTCTTGTCTGCGGCCGCGATCGAGGCGGCAAATGCCACCATCGCTGCATTGTCGGAATCTTTTGGCTTGGCGTCGTCGCCTGCAACGCGACTTGCACCGGATGCTGTCAACGCATCATCAGCCTCGATCAGGGCTTTGCAGACGCCAAACAGGGCGGCGATGTCGCCGCCATTGTTCACCTGATAATACTGCGAGGAAATCGTGGTTTCTTTGCCAGTCAGCATCTGCACGGGCGACTGCGGATTGACGAAGCGCTCAAGGCCGCGTTCGCGTAACAGGTTGAAAGTAACGATCTTCACCCCGCGATCGACGGCATCCTGGAGATCGTGCAGCAGGCGAGGCGAGGACGTGCCGACGTTCTGAGCGATGTAGAAGATACAATCGGTGTTTTGGAAGTCGGAAATAATAGCCGTTCCAACCGACGCGCCGATGCTCTCAGGCAGTGCCACAGATGAGCTCTCGTGACACATGTTCGAACTATCCGGCATGTTGTTGCTGCCATACATGCGCGCAAACAACTGATACATATAGCTTGTCTCGAGCGATGCCCGGCCGGATGTATAGAAATCGACTTGGCGCGGATCGAGCGCGCGCAGTTCCCGGCTGATCTCCTCGAAGGCCTCGGTCCAGGTGACGGGCACATATTGATCCGTGACCGGGTCCCAGCGCATCGGATGGGTCAGCCGTCCCTGTTCCTCGAGGTCATGGTCGGGCCATTGCTCCAGCTCAGTGATCGTGTAGTTTTCGAAAAACGCCCGGTCGGCCCGTCGTGAGGTGACCTCCCACGCGGTTGCCTTTGCGCCGTTTTCGCAGAACTCGAGCGGGTGGGTTTTGGCGGGCTTTGCCCATGCGCAGCTCACGCACATATAGCCTTCCGGCTTGTTCTGCTCCGCCAGCAACCCGGGCGCCCTTAAAGCGATGTGCTCCCTGAGTGTGATTTCGGTCACGGACTTTGCTGAGCCCCATCCGCCGGCGGGGCCCATATAAGGTTTGATTTTCGGCAAGCCTGGTTTCGATCGCATGAGAGCCTCACGATTTCTATAACAACAACGGATCGCTCATTGCCACCTGCCAGGCGCTTACCGTCCGTTGTTCCCGACCACCAGAAACTAACAGCCGGGGAGGCGGTTCCACCGCCATTCAGGAACGTTGCTATCCCGATATTGCGCAACAGGATTATAGTGGGTCCTTGCCACATAAAGCTGGCCGACGTTTACCTTGCCAAATAACCCGAGTTCCGGGTTTACATTAGTCTATCACGACCGACTTATTGACGATCAAACCGACAGGACTGTCCTTGAAAATCTCCCGCAGCGGTATTTCATCTGCCGTTCAGACGTGGTTGGATAAAATGTGACGCCGCGGTTTCTGCCGGGCCAGATGCCAGTTCCATTCGGTCGGTTGCCTTCACATCAGCGTTTCTCTCGATAAACGTCGATTGTACGTAGGCGTATACAAAACCCGCAAAAGCGAATGCTGCCCCTGCTGCAATAATGATTTTCATTGTTTGTCTCCTAGGTTCGAACGTCCCGCCAAGGAGGGGGGCAACATTGCCTAAGACGATCGTCGCGGCTGGGACTTACGGCAGATGTCGTATTTCGGCCGTGCGACTGGCCGGAAATCTCCTAGTGGTCAGCACGCCCTTATGGTTAGCTTTATGGTTAGCTTTTCAGCCGCCAGCTACTGATCAGTGACAGCTGGCAAGCCGGTGCCGCTCAGGGAGACGGGGTTGTAATGGGCATTATAAACCAGCAGGGCCAAGGCAGCGCACACGCCGACCACAACAAGGTAAAGCAGGGTTCTGGGTTTCATCTCTCACCCGTTCCGTTGCGGAGCCTGAACTGTTAATCGCGAAGCAGTTCTCTTCGTATCGCCATCTCATCGGCCTTCTCCTGCTTGGTCGGCTTCATTACGAAGTCGCTTCGGCGATTGATCAACGCGCCATAAACGAGTGCAGATATGACAATTCCTAGTCCGCCAAGTAGAGCGATGGCCCAAGTCGCGCTGTGCATGGTGCTCACCTCCTTGAGGGAGTAAACTAATCAGCACGATTTGCGTTCCATCCGATCGAGTCGGTCGGCGTCTAGCCCCTTACGGTGACTGATAGATCGCGTGTGGGGATGGTTGTCCAGGGGGTACATTATCATGGCCTGGCAGAAGCAGTATCAGCCCAGCCAGCATGATCAGACTGACGATGATGGCGATTATCGCTTTACCTCTGCCCATAGTGGCCACTCCTTTGGATTCAGCCAACGAAGACCGGGGGAAATGTTCCTTTTGGCCTAGGCGCCCGAGTATAGCAGCCAGGTAGCTCGTTTGGCTCATAACCAAGAGGCCGCAGGCTCCAATCCGACCTCCGCAACCAAATCCATGGGGAAGCCGACGCGCCCCGCATTATAGCACGCTGCTGGGTACGCAACCAGCACCGTCGGCCAAGCCGGGAGGGTAGTCCGGCAACGTTCAACAGCCCGTCACCTTCACTGATAGCGAGTTTTTATTCCGCTGCGATGCTGATGTCTTTAAGAATGGCGTTCAACGCCTCAATCGACTCCATGATCAACGGCTGAACTTTTTTCTCGGCGGTTGGTTCCAACAAAATATGCTAAATCGCGTCGCTCACTCTCACTCGCCGCGCAGCACTTCCGCCGGCTACTCCATAAAAAACGCAAAGCGACTAGCGAAACTCTTGAGGGCGTAACCCGCTGCCAGTGTCTTTGTTGGACGGTCATCTCAGCTATTATGGAGAGCCGAGCTTCTATCAGGCGCTCACATTAGTCGCTGAACGCACCCCGCGCGCCAAGATGTTCGTGCGCAAGTTTCCTTATGGCTTCCTGTGCGATGTCAAATGCCCATCCAACGCTTTCTGCCCTTCGTGCAAGGGCAACGAGCGCTTCAGGCATATCCGGCCCAACCGCAGCCTCAACGCTGATATCTGCCAGTCGGACCAGTTCGTCAAACGACGGGCGGATCGCTTCAACGGAATTGTCCAAAGTCATATCTCCATCAGGTCGGTGAATTGAGTGCATCGGAGGCATGGCGATCCCTTCATCATATTGGCACGTACTTAGTCGTGACCTAAACGTGCGGTACGGAATCGGGTTCCAAGCACGAATCCGATCTGTGTCTGTAGCCGGCGCAGCTTTCTCGGTGCCGGTGCAAAGAGCCCGCGTGATTGTTGATGCGGCGATGAAACGCTCGCCGTCTTCCTCCTCGTTGAAGTAATAAACGCATAGCAGCGAACCATCCGGCTTCACCACAGCGCGCGGATATCCGAGATCCGGAGACCCGCCGTCGCCCCTAACAACCGTTTCGGGAGACCATGTACGGCCTCCATCACCACTCATGCGCAGTCGAATTCCATAGAACTCGTCGCGATACCCGTAAAGCAAGGCGAGCCGGCCATCTGGAAGGATCTGGAGTGCCCCCGGATTGCCGCCGAAGCCAGTCGGTATAGGCCCGCCGATTTGCCTCCAAGTGATACCAAGATCATCGGACGCGAACATGTCGATCCAGCCTTCCTCTCCCGCTCGCATTCGTCGAGCCGCCGTCACTATTCGTCCTTCAGGTAACCGCACCGATGACGGCATAATGGCGTAGCCATCCGTCTCGTCCCTTAAGAAGCCTTGAAAAGAAAAGCTCCGTCCTCCGTCCAACGTGCGCGCGCAGAAGATGCGTCCTTCTTTACCATCGGCTTTTGCCGCCGTGAGCAACAACAAAGCTTCGTTTGGCGCGATCGGAATGATGTCGGTGCGGGCTGCTATCCCTGGCAACCCGAAATCACCGAAAGCGTGAGGCCCTTGCCAGGTTCGTGCACGATCACGGCTGACGTAGAACCAGCTGACCGCGCCGCCTTGAATTCCCGTCCTCGCCGCCATGACTATCGTCTCCGGGTTAAGAAAATCTATTGGAATGTTCAATAGCAGCAGGTCACGCCCCGGTATAATGTTGCTGCCAGCGCGCAGTGCTTCGACAACATGTTCGTCCGCAGACAGTGTTTCAGTACCGGGAACGTGTCCACTGAATGGTTCCGCTGTCCAAGTCGTGCCGCCATCAGTACTGCGAGCTTGAAGGGGGCGGAACGGGTGATTGCGGTCGCGCGCATGGATCTTTCCTTCCCTACCCATCAGGCCTTGGACGAAAACGACAACGACTTCGTTGCCCCAAATCCACAAACCATAGTTGGCGGGCCATCCGGCAAACTCGCCGGGTTTGCGGTAGACCTCGACATGTTGCGGTCTTGCAATGAGGCATTCGGATGGAGCTGGACCCAAAGCAGTCCTCATCTGCGGAGCTTCTTCAAGACAATGAAACCGGAGAGGCAAGAGCATATCGTGTTGGTCAAAATGATCGGCCATTCGCCGCGCATCATTCCGAACACCGACCAAAGCGCGAAGCCTGTGACGGTCAAGGCGTACATCCGGGCCGAGATTGCAGCGGTGTCCCCTGTTTTGACGACCTTCCAGACTTGAGGAATGAAGCTGGTCACGGAGCACAGAGACGCCAGATAACCGATGACGAGCGCAAAATCCATTTTCAGTCCTTGAGTTGTGGCGGGCTGGGTAAGACTGAACTGACCGACCGGAGGTTGGTTCCACCTCTCGGCTGGGTTAAATGGTCTGTGCATGCCTCCCGGCCGATCGATGATTTCAAGTTCTGCGGTAAACGCGATGGTGGATTATTCAACTCTGAAGAGATTCGCCGGCTCACCGCCTATGTCGCCCATCTTCGAGATGAGACGGATAGATTTCGCCGGCCTCAGCCCCTGGTAACACAGAGACCGCTGCCCGATTATGCAGGAGCGATTGTCGGCTTCACAGATATGATCGGCGTAGCGTCTGTGTTGAGAATCATTGCGCGCCGTTTGCCGCGATTTGGCTAGGCTGGAAGATCATGTGGTCGCCAAAAAAAGCCGCAGCCAAAGCCGCGGCTACAAATTCAGGTAATGCCAAGCGACTATCAACGAAGTCCGAAGAACGACAAGATAGCGATGACAATCACGACATGTCCAACGATGTAAATTCCGCGGTTCACGACGGGTTCTTTCTATTGAACGTGGCAAAGCGCACAGCTAGGTCGTTGGTTCCTTGGGGTTGCCTCGGCTGGGTCGCCGCCGTTTCCGTGCATGGTCTTCGCACTTGAAACCACTCGGTTTATTGGGGTCTGCAAATTCACAGCCTTGATAAGTCTCCAAGGGCGCCCCTGAAAATGCCACGCCGCAGTTTTTGGCTGCGGTGTGGCAACGCGGGATATCGCGTTCAGGGATCATTTGAGTATATAATGACACTCGAATATATCGGTTACAAGTACGAAACGCTTATTTTGCCAGCGGGTCGATCGGCTGCCGGCCTGTGTGATGAATTGGATTATCGAGGCCTGCGCCTTCGACGGGATTTTTCTTGTGTGCTGATTGGCCTGTTCGCGCCGGCGGCATGTTTTGGCCTTCACTAGAGCCGACCTGGTCGGGCAGAGGAATTGCTTCTAAATCCATTTCAGGCGGGCGTGGAGTGTCTGCCGCACGGGATCCAGTGTTGCCGCCGTCAATCTCGCGTTCGGCCTGCGCCCAATGATCCTCATGGCGCCCATCCGGATTTCCTTCGGTTCCCCACAATGAAAAAGCTCGTTCTCTGATTAAGTGCGTATCCATCCGAGCAGGG
>UBTA01000106.1 GCA_900468065.1 Hyphomicrobiales bacterium
GCTGGATCAGCGGTTCGCCGGTTTCGGACTGGCCGACACGCACGTCGTTGAGCGTCACCGAGGGAAAGGGAATGAGGCGGGCATCGACGCTACCGTGAACAACCACGGGCTTGCCCATGATCCGGGTTGCCTCGCGCTCGAAATCCTTGCGGAAATCCGTCCAGTCCACGAACAGCGGCGCAATCAGCGCGGCAAACAGTGCCACGACCAGAAGACCACCGACAAAAACCAGAATTCGCGAAAGCACCAGTTGAAAGCCCTATCCCATTCGACCGCCGAAGATAGCGCCCTTATGGGCGTCTACCACTCCTTACCATCCACCCATCATTTTCACATGGCAAAAATCTTGCCGGGATTGAAGATATTACCCGGATCGAGCGCCCGCTTAACCTGCCGCATCAGATCCAGCGCATCGCCGAGTTCATCCTGAAGAAACGGCATCTTGCCCTGGCCGATACCATGCTCGCCGGTGCACGTGCCGTCCATATCCAGCGCCCGCCTGTTGAGCCGCGCCACAAAGGCCTCCGCCTTGGCAATATCGGCGTCGTCTTTGTCATCGAACAGCAAGCCAACGTGGAAGTTTCCATCCCCCGCATGCCCGACGATCGGCGCGATCAGGCCGTGTGCGGCGATATCCTCATGCGTCGCCTCGACACAATCGGCAAGCCGCGAAATCGGCACGCAGACATCGGTGGAGAGAATGGCGAGCCCCGGCGCCAGGCTCTTCTGCGCCCAATAGGCATTGTGCCGCGCCTTCCACAGCGCATTGCGCTCCTCGGTATTGGCGGTCCACTGGAATTCCGAACTGCCGAACTCCGCCGCGATCTCGGCAAACTGCTTCGATTGCAGCGCGACACTTTCGGCATTTCCATGGAACTCGACAAACAGCGTCGGTGCTTCCGCAAAGGTCAGCCCCGAATAGGCATTGCTCGCCTTCATCTGCACAGCGTCGAGCAGTTCGATGCGCGCCACTGGAATGCCCGACTGGATGGTCAGGATCACCGTATTGCAGGCATCGCCGACCGATGGAAACGAGCAGACACCGCCGGCGATCAGTTCCGGAATGCCCTGCAGTTTCAGCGTGATCGACGTCAGGATGCCAAGCGTGCCTTCAGCGCCGACGAACAGGCGGGTGAGATCGTAGCCCGCCGATGACTTCTTGGCACGGTGCGCGGTGCGAATTTCCTTGGCGCCTGCCGTCACAGCGGTTACCGCCAGCACATTATCCTTCATCGTACCATAGCGCACAGCGTTGGTGCCCGAAGCCCGGGTGGAGGCCATGCCGCCGATCGAGGCGTTGGCGCCGGGATCGATTGGAAAGAACAGGCCGGTGTCGCGCAGATAGACGTTCAGCGCTTCCCGGGTGATCCCCGGCTGGACGGTGCAATCGAAATCGCTGGCATTGACCTCCAGCACCTTGTCCATCCGGCTCATATCGACGCTGATTCCGCCATGCGGCGCGTTGATATGGCCTTCCAGCGACGAGCCGGTGCCGAAGGCAATCAGCGGAACTTTGTGCTCGCTGGCGATGGCGACGATCGCCTCAACCTCGCCCGCACTCTCCGGAAAAACGACGCCATCCGGCAACTGCGCAGGAATATAGGTGGTCGTATGAGCGTGCTGGGCGCGAATGGCCTGCCCGGTCTGGAATCGATCACCGAACCGTTCGCTCATCAACTGCAGTGCTGCAGCTATGCCGGTTTCGTTGCGGATGCCCGCCTTGATCGCCTTCAGTGCCATGCCTCTCCCCCGAACCTCCGCTCAGCATCGCGGAAATTCTTAGATTTCAACGCTCTACTGTGCAAATCGGAATCACTTTGTCCAGAAACCTCGTCCGGTAGGTGCCGGGTTTAGCAAAGAATTGCGACAAAGTGAGACAGTCCGGACACAGGGGAAAAATAGCCTCTGCACCGGCATGGGGGAGGACAGAGAGAGTGGCGGCGGCTCTTGGTCCGCCGCCGGCCCTCTATTCGGCGGCTTCCGCCAGTTGCAGCGTTTCGGCATGCTGCATTTCGCGCTGCAGCCGCCGCTCCTCGTCGACATGCGGTTTGGTGAATCGGGCAATGACGAGATAGGCGACGGGCGTCAGGTAGAGCGTCACGACGGTGGCAAGACCAAGGCCGCCAACCAGCACCCAGCCGAGCGCCACGCGGGCCTCGGCACCGGCCCCGCTCGCCAGCACCAGCGGCACCGCCCCGACGATGGTGGCGATCATCGTCATCATCACCGGCCGCAACCGGATATTCGCCGCGTTTTCGATTGCCGAGCGCAGGTCCTCGCCACGGTCACGCAGCTGGTTGGCAAATTCGACGATCAAGATGCCGTTCTTCGCCATGATGCCGACAAGCAGAACGAGCCCGATCTGGCTGTATATATTCAATGTATTGCCGGTGAGCAGCATGGCAAACACGGCACAGGCAAGGCCCAGCGGCACGGTCGACATGATGATCAGGCCGCTGATCAGGCTTTCGAACTGTGCGGCCAGCACCAGGAAGATAATGACCAGGGCAAAGCCGAAGGTGACAAACAGGCCATTGGCATTTTCGTTGAGCGTCGCGGCTTCGGCCAGCGGCACGACGCGCGAGCCCGGCGGCAGGAGCGGCTCGGCCATCTGCTCGACCATGGTCAGCGCATCGCCCAGCGCAATGCCGGAGGTCAGCCCCGCCGACAGCGACACCGAGCGAAGCTGCTGCTCGCGCGACAATTGCGGCGCAACGGCCTTTTCCTCGACCGTAGCAATGGTCGACATCGGCACGATCTTGCCGTCGCCGGTCTTCAGGAAGATGTTCTGGAGGTCGGTCGGATCGTTGACCGGATTGGTCGTCGACAAAAGCTTGACCGGGTAGGATGCGCCCTCGACATAAACATCCAGCACGCTGTTGCCATCAAGCATCGCCTGCAGCGCCGCTGAAAGGCCGACAATATCGATACCGAGATCGGATGCCCGTTCGCGGTCGATCGTCACCGACAGCTGCGCCTGGTTGGCCTCATAGTTCAGCCGCACGTTTTCGAAGCGGCCGCTGTCTTCCATCTGCCGCACCAGCTTGGACGCGGCATCGCCGAGTTTGGCATAATCGTTACCAACCAGCGCCACCTGCAGGCCGTTCCCGGCACCGCGGATGCCGAGGCTGTTCGGCTGGATCGGGAAAGCACGGATCGACGGAATATTCGCCGTTATCTTGGTGATATCGGCCGAAATCTGCTGCTGCGTGCGGTCGCGGTCGCTCCAGGGCGCCAGCGTCAGCACCATGAAGCCGGTATTGACCGACCCACCCTGACCGGACACGGAGAAGACATTGGCAATCTCGCCATTGTCGACCAACGGCTTCAGGCCATCCTCGACGCGGCGCATCTGGGCCTGGGTATATTCCAGCGACACGCCCTGTGGCGCCTGGATCCGCACCATGATGCGCGAGCGATCCTCCGTCGGGGTCAACTCCGATTTCAAAAGCGTGAAAGCACCGCCACCGGCAGCCGTCACCATGATAGCAACCATGAAGACGATCAGCGGAGAATTGAGGCAGGCCCGCAGCGTGCGCTTGTAAAACGCGGCAGCAAAGGCGCCGATCCGGCCCATGAAGCCGGTGTGGCCATGGTTCTCGGCATGGGGCTTCAGCATGCGCGACGCCAGCATCGGGCAGAGCGTCAGCGAAACGAAGGCGGACAAGAGAATGGCGAAGGCCAGCACGAAACCAAACTCGCGGAACAGCCCACCCGTCTGCCCCGGAAGGAACGACAAAGGCACGAAGACGGCCGCAAGCGTCGCCGTGGTGGCGATAACCGCAAAGAAAACCTCAAGCGTACCGAGCACGGCGGCAGCACGCGGTCCCATCCCCTCGCCTCGCCGTCGCACGATGTTTTCGAGCACCACGATCGCATCGTCCACCACCAGACCCGTCGCCAGAACGATGGCGAGAAGCGTGAGGATATTGATCGAGAAGCCGGCCAGGTAGATCGCCGCACAGGTACCGATCAGGGCGATTGGCATGGTCAGCGTCGGGATGAGTGTTGCCCGCCAGTCGAGGAGGAACATGTAGATGACCAAAGTGACGATAACAACCGAAGCGGCCAGGGCGATCTCAACCTCGTGGATCGCGCCTTCAATGAACACGGCGTCGTCGCTGGTGACTTTCAGCTGCGTTCCCTTTGGAAGGATTTCGGCGATGGTGGTCACGGCCTTCTTCACGCCCACGGAAATATCGAGCGTATTGGACTGTGCCTGCCGGATGATGCCAAGGCCAATGCCCTGGCGGCCGTCCGAGCGCAGCGACGAGGTGCCGATATCCGGGCCAAGCGTCACGGTGGCGATATCGCCGAGGCGGACATTGTTGCCAAGAATGAGATTTTCGAACTGTTCCGGCGTTTGCAGGTCGGCGGTGGCGCGCACCGAAATGTCCTGGTTGGCGCTGGTCAGCGACCCCGCCGGCACGTCGAGCGATGCGCTGGCAAGGCTTGAGCGCAGATTGGCGACCGTCAGGCCGCGGCTTGCCAGTTTCGACTGGTTGATGTCGATGCGGAAGATCTTTTCCTGGTCACCGTTGATCTGCACATCGGCGACGCCCTCGACGGCAGCCAGCCGGTCGGTGACCTCGTTTTCGGCCAGAAGCGTCAGATCTTCCATCGACAGGGTATCAGACGTCAGCGCCAGCCGCATGATCGGCTGACTGTCGGCATCGGCTTTCACGATACGCGGCTCGTCGGCGTCGTCAGGCAACTGGTTGGAGACGCGGCCCAGCGCATCGCGGATATCATTGGAGGCCTGGCCGATATCGGTCGTATCGGAAAACTGCAGCGTAACGCGGCTCTGGGCATATTGCGATGTCGAGGAAATGTCCTTGATGCCCTGCACGCGCGAAACGGCACCTTCAATGACCGAGGTCAGTTCGCGGTCCACCGTTTCCGGCGAAGCGCCATCGAACTGGGTGTTGACCGAGACCACCGGCTGGTCCACCTGCGGCAGTTCGCGAATTTCGATACCGTTCAGCGCCGCAAGACCCGCAACGATGATCAGCGTATTGACGACGAGCGCAAAGATCGGCCTACGGATGAAAAGCGCTGTGAATCCAGCTGTGCTGCCAGCACCCTTGTGCCCGGAACCGCCGCTCATTTCGCCGCCTCCGCCTCGGAAACCTTCTGTTCCTGGTCGCTCTGCTGTGGTTTCTGTTTTTCTTGCCGCGGCTCTCCGGCGATGCGGACGGCGCCGCCATCACGCAGCCGCTGCACGCCTTCGATCACCACGGCATCGCCCTTGGCCAGCTTTGCATCGACCAGCACCTTGTCGGAATTGCGCTGGATGATCTTGACCGGAACCCGCTGCGACTTCTCGTCCTCGACACGCCAGACAAACGAGCCATCGGCGCTCCATTGGATCGCCAGCGGATTGACCGTCGGATAGGTGTCACCGGCAAACCGCACGGAAACGGAAAACGACATGCCGGCCCGCAGCGTGTCATCTGGATTGTCGATCCGCGCCCGGACCCGCAGCGTCCGGCTGGCCTGGTCCACACGGTTGTCGATGGCGTCGATGACGCCGGAAAGCTCCGAGGTTGGCAGGGCAATCGCGGTGGCCGAAACATCCTGACCGACCGAGACCTTGGTCGAAAACCGCTCCGGCACCCAGAAATCGACGAGGATCTGCGAACGGTCATCAACCACCGCGATGGACGTCGACGTGGTGACGTAGTCGCCCGGATGGGCAGTGATGATGCCGACGATGCCGCCGGACGGAGCCGCGATATCGCGGCGCTTCAGGTCCAGCTCTGCCGTCTGCAGCGCCAGTTCGGCGGCCTGCATGGCAAATTCGGCTTCGCGCAGGATGGCGACCGAGACCGCATTGCCGAGCTTGCGGTTGCGATCGACTTTTTCACGGGCACTATCCAGCGCGACCTTGGCCTGGGCGGCGGCAATCTTCTGCTCGTCGCTGTCAAGCTTGGCAATGACTTGTCCCTTTTCGATGCGGTCGCCGGATTTTACCAGAATCTCCGTCAAATTGCCGGTCGCAAGTGGCGTGACGCTGACCGACAGGATGGCCTCGCCGGTGCCGATGGCATTCAGCCGGTCGTTGACAACAGCGGTATCGGCCGGTTGCGTGACGACAAGCGGCGCACCACCACCCTGGCCGCGTCCGCCTTGTCCTTGGCCTCGTCCGCCCTGCCCCTGCCCGTCGCCCTGCTTGGCGGCATCGGCGGGTTTCGCGGCATAGGCTATCAGCTGTTCGGGCACACCGGCTTTGGCCAGCATCGCACCAGCCCCCGGCACGAAGCGAACCCAGATGCCAAGGCCGACGGCAAGAATGACCAGACAGATCAAAAGCTGCTTCCAAAGCCGCATGCAAAACTCCAAATTGATTGGGCGTGCTTCGGCCATGATGGCGCGCGAAGCACGTTATTGCGGCAACTATCTCTTTTTGCTGCACTGCAGGCAATGCTAGAATGCCATCATTACGCAATTGTAACAAAAGCCCTTTTCGGCCCCAAAAGCCCTTCCCGGCGCTCGACAGGACGCCATGCTGCCCCTAGCTTCAGCTGATCGGAGGAACCCATGAGCACCATCGCAAAACACCCGGACCCGCTATCCAACCCCCGCGTCAAAGCCGTCTTCGACGACATCCGCGCGACCCGTAAATCCGACTTCATCAACAATATGTGGCATTACCTCGCCTTCGACGCCGCCCTGCTCGAAAACACCTGGGCGGAAGTGAAAGCCGTGATGGCAACGCCGTCGGCGCTCGATCCGCTCGTCAAGGAAATGCTCTATATCGCCGTTTCCGTCACCAATGGCTGCGGCTACTGCGCCCATTCCCATGCGGCAGCAGCCAAAGCCAAGGGCATGACAGGAGAGCAGCACGCCGATCTCCTGCGCGTCATCGCGCTTGCCGCCAAGACCAATCAGCTGGCGACAGCCCTGCAGCTACCCGTCGATCCCGTCTTCAATGCAGATCATCAGCCCTGATCGCGGCCAAAAAGCGATTGTCTCCACAGAGAAGCTGGACATTATGGAATAAAAGCAGAACGGAATTCTGGCCTTTCGGCTCCGAATCACTACATTGAGCCGCATGAGCAATGGTTTTGACGATATTCCCTTCTTCGATGAGGAACCGGCGCCGCGCCCACAGCGTGGTGTGAGCCCGCAGCCGGCACCGCCTGCGCCCACCGGCGGCATCGCCGCACGCGCCATGGCAGCCCGCGACCAGCACCGTGTTCCAGACTATCTCTCCGGCCTCAACCCGGAACAGCGCGAAGCTGTGGAAGCGCTGGATGGCCCGGTTCTGGTGCTCGCCGGCGCCGGCACCGGCAAGACCCGTGTGCTCACCACCCGCATCGCCCATATTCTTGCCTCTGGCCGCGCCTTTCCCTCACAGATCCTCGCCGTCACCTTCACCAACAAGGCAGCCCGCGAGATGAAGGAGCGCGTCGGCGTTCTCGTCGGCGGTGCCGTCGAGGGCATGCCATGGATGGGCACGTTCCACTCGATCGGCGTCAAGCTCTTGCGCCGCCATGCCGAACTGGTCGGGCTGAAATCCTCCTTCACCATCCTCGACACCGACGATGTCGTGCGGCTGATCAAGCAGTTGATCCAGGCCGACGGCATCGACGACAAGCGCTGGCCGGCAAAACAGTTCGCCCAGATGATCGACGGCTGGAAGAACAAGGGTTTTGGCCCCGCCGACATCCCCGAAGGCGACGCCCGTTCCTTTGCCAACGGCAAGGGCCGCGAGCTCTACGCCGCCTATCAGGCCCGGTTGATGACGCTGAATGCCTGCGATTTCGGCGATCTGCTCTTGCATCCGATCCGCATGTTCCGCACCAATCCGGATGTGCTGCGCGAGTATCATGACAAGTTCCGCTATATCCTCGTCGATGAATATCAGGACACCAACACCGCCCAGTATATGTGGCTGAGGCTACTTGCCCAGCGGCCGAAGGGCGTGCCGCAGAATGTCTGCTGCGTCGGTGACGACGACCAGTCGATCTACGGCTGGCGCGGCGCCGAGGTCGACAATATCCTGCGTTTCGAAAAGGACTTTCCCGGCGCCAAGGTGATCAAGCTCGAGCGCAACTACCGCTCGACCGAACATATCCTCGGTGCCGCCGCCCACCTTATCGCCCATAATGAAGGCCGTCTCGGCAAGACGCTGTTCACAGACCGCGTCGATCCGAACGACGACAAGGTGCAGGTCCACGCCGCCTGGGATTCGGAAGAGGAAGCCCGCGCCGTCGGCGAGGAAATCGAACAGCTGCAGCGCACGCAGCACCCGCTGAATAACATGGCGATCCTGGTGCGCGCCTCCTTCCAGATGCGCGAGTTCGAAGACCGTTTCGTCACGCTCGGCCTCAATTACCGCGTCATTGGCGGCCCACGCTTCTACGAGCGTCTGGAAATCCGCGATGCGCTGGCCTATTTCCGCCTCGTCTGCCAGCCGGCCGACGACCTCGCCTTCGAGCGCATCGTCAATACGCCGAAACGCGGCCTTGGCGACACGACCGTGCGCGCGCTGCACGACTATGCCCGCAAGCGCGATATCCCGATGCTGGCGGCGTCTGCCGATATCATCGAAACCGACGAGATGAAGCCAAAACCGCGCAAGTCGCTGTTCGATGTCGTGTCTATGTTCCAGCGCTGGCAGGGGCTGCTCGAAAACACGCCGCATACCGAGCTTGCCGAGACCATCCTCGAAGAGTCCGGCTATACGGATATGTGGAAGAACGACAAATCGGCGGAAGCCCCCGGACGGCTGGAAAACCTGAAGGAACTGATCCGCTCGATGGAACAGTTCGAGAGCATGCGCGGCTTCCTCGAACACATCGCGCTGGTGATGGATGTCGAGCAGAATGCCGAACTCGATGCCGTTTCTATCATGACGCTGCATTCGGCTAAGGGCCTCGAATTCGAGACCGTCTTCCTGCCCGGCTGGGAGGAAGGCCTGTTTCCGCATCAGCGCGCGCTCGACGAAGGTGGCCGCTCGGGGCTGGAGGAAGAACGCCGCCTCGCCTATGTCGGCCTGACCCGCGCCAAGCGCCGCTGCCACATCTGGTTCGTCTCCAACCGCCGCATCCACGGCCTCTGGCAATCGACCCTGCCCTCGCGCTTCCTCGACGAGCTGCCGGTCACCCATGTCGAAGTCTCGGAAGCCGAACAGTCCTATGGTGGCTACAATCGTGGCGGCTACGGCCAGTCGCGCTTCGACAAGCAGGAGCCGTTCGCCAACACCTATTCCACCCCCGGCTGGAAACGCGCCCAGGCCAACAAGACCGATGCCACCCGCGACAACTGGGGCAACCGCTCCGGCGTCTCGATCGAGCGCATCGGCTACGGTGAAAGCGGCCCCAAGGCCCGCACCATCGACGGCGAACTGATCGCCAAGTCAAAGATCGACGAACCTTCGAAATTCACCGTCGGCGACCGGGTTTTTCATATCAAGTTCGGCAATGGCAATATTGCCGGGATCGAGGGCAACAAGCTGACGATCGACTTTGACCGGGCGGGGCAGAAACGCGTGCTGGATGGGTTTGTGGAAAAAGTGTAGCCGCGAATAGCAGCAACTGTGCTCCTGAGGCCTTGCGGGCGTGTGACATGGGACACAAACATTCACACATATGGTTGACCATTATCGGCAACGAGTATATTCAGCCATTAAGGTGAATAAATGGACGACGATGCTCTCTCGCGCCTTCTGAAGGCCGCTGGCGATACAACGCGGCGGCACATCCTGACGCTGCTCGTACAGGAAGGGCCGTTAAGGGTAACCGCGCTCGCTGCCCATTTCGACATGTCGCTGAATTCCGTCTCCAAACATATCAAGGTTCTGGAGGAAGCAGGGCTTGTTACGCGCCGGACGCTAGGCCGCGAACATTTCATCGCAGCCGAACTCGAACCACTCAGGCTCACCGGGAGCTGGTTCGCGCAACTGAAATCCATCTGGGACCTGCGCCTCGCGGCGCTTGAAAAACTACTCGTTTCGAAGGATCAGGACGATGAAAGAGCTTGAACTGACAGTCAGCCGCCAAATCGCCGCCTCGCGAGAGAGAGTATTCAACGCCTGGCTCTCGCCGCAGATGCTGGCAAAATTCATGATGACGCCTTTGCCGGGGTCCAAGCCCGCAAAAGTCAGCAATGATCCGGTCAAGGGGGGCCGCTTCTCGATCGTCATGGTCACGCCCGAGAAGGACATCCTGCACGCCGGCACCTATCTGGAGATCGATCCCTTTGCCCGTCTATCCTTCACCTGGGAATCTCCCTATTCGCTCGATGACAGCGTTGTGACCATCGACCTTGTGGAACTCGGAGCGGACAGCACTGAGATCACCGTGCGGCATGTGAAATTCAAAAGCGAAGAAGCACGCCAGGGACACGAACAGGGCTGGACAGCGATCCTCGGAAACCTGGCGGCACAATTCGGCTGAACCCAAACACCGGGGCCAACGGGTGATGCCGGGCGCCCCGACTTCGGATCGGGGTGTTGGGAGAGGAGCCTACAGTATCCGGGTTCAGACCAGGTCCCGCGCCTCGCTCAAGATCAGTTTCGACGCCGACACCGTCATATTACGCCCGCCCGCCTTGGCGTTCAGCAGCGCAGCATCAGCCCGCGTCAGCAATGTCGGCACGGTTCCCCCGGCGGGAGCCGATGCCACGCCGATCGAGACAGCCACGGAACCCAGGATCCGGCCGCGATGCGACAGCGGCGCAGTGCCGATCCTCGTCCTCAGCTGTTCGGCGAAGTCGAACCCCGCCGCCTCGGTCATGCCCGGCAGGAGCACCGTGAACTCCTCCCCGCCGAAGCGGTAGGCGCTACCGGCCCCACCCACCGTGTCGATGACGATCTGCGCCACATATTGCATGACCACATCACCCGCATCATGGCCGAAATCGTCGTTGAAACGCTTGAAATGGTCGATGTCGATCATCAGACAGACCAGCGGATTGATGGCCTCCTCGCGGGCATGCCGGTTGAGGGTCTCGTCCAGCCAGCGCCGGTTGTACAACCCTGTCAACGCATCGCGCACGGCAAGATGGGTCAGCTTTTCGCGCAGCTGCAGATTGGCGACGGCCAGGCCAATATTCTCGGCGATCAATTCGAGATAGAGCCGCGAGGTTTCAACTTGAGCCACTGCATCGGTCCGCTCCTCGAAATAGAGCAGCCCGATCGTATCGCCCTGCGCCGTCAGCGGCACGCAGAGCCCGGCGAGATTGCTCTCAACGAGGTGCTGGCAGGCAATGTCACTATGGCCGCGATTGCTCAGATGCGGCCGCCCGCGGCGCAGTCCCCAGCAGGCGCTGGACGCAAAGGAAGCTGCCGATTGATGCGGATCAAGCCAGCTTCCCGCCGTCGTCAGCAATGTCCTGCTTTCATTGAAAATGTAGAGATGTCCGGCAAGATTGGGGAATATCTGCGGCGCGAACCGCGCCACGACATCGGCCAGCTCGCTTTGCGTTTGGCAGGCCTGCAGCCGGTGCATCATCTGCAGGATCAGATCCTTGGTCTGCTGATCGAGCCGCCGTTCCGCATCCAGCCGGTCGCGCTCCAGGCCGTTGGTGCGGAAAATTTGGATGGCCTCATTCATCTCGCCGATTTCGTCACGCCGGCGGTCCACCGGAACTTCCACCGCATAATCCTGCTTTGCCAGCCGCGCGACGATACCGGTCATGCGCATCAGCGGCATGGCGATGCGCCGCCTCAGCACGAAGTAGAGAACGCCGAGAAACAACGCTGCCGTCAGCCCCAACATCGTCTTGGCGACAACGCCGAACCAATCGCTTCGCAAACGGGCATCATTCAGTGCGGCGCTCGTCCGGGCATTGGTAAGATCGCGAAATCGCGCCACACTTTCCAGCAGGGCGGTCTGAAGGCGGTCATGCTCGGGACCGAAGAGCGTTTGCTGTGCTGCAACCCGATCGCCGCTACGATAGGTCTGGATCGCGGCGGCCTCGATCTTGTCGAGAGCCTCCGCATCCTGCTCGATGTCTTGAAGTGCGGACATTTCCGCCGCAGAAGCACCTTGCGCCCGGGCGTTCTTGATTGCTGCCTCGCGGCGGCGCTCCTCGCCTTCCTTGCCATGGAACGCTTCGAGGTGACGCTCATCGCCACGCATCACATAAAGGCGGGCTTCGTCGCTTCGTTCTTCGGCTCCGAGCGCCAGCTCCTCCCCGAGCGTATCGAACGCGAGATGCTCCTCAACCGCAATGCGTTCCTGGTTGGCGCTGTTGGCGGACAGGATGAATGCACTCCCGGACAGCACGGTCAGTACAACTGTCACGCCGTAGGCCCAGTTCGTGATCGCATTGATTCGCATGAAATCCGCTCCGAAAGAGTGTAAACGGCATTAGAGCACCGCGCATCCGGTGGCAATTCCCCAATCCTTGGAAATATAGATGGCTATGTCCAGACATCCCCAATCTCTGTGTCAGAAAGAGGCACGCGCGGCTTCCGGACGGGCTCTTTTCCTCCTTGGCGCCGCACGTGTTAAGCTCCGAAATCTTGGGGGCGGATGGCGTAGATGACACGCGCGCAGCAAATTGGCGTCATTGTCGGTCTGGTGATCGTAGCAATCCTGACGATCCTGCGGGCAAGCGATCCGCAGGTGATGAGGCAGGCCCGCGAAGTGGCATTTGATGAATATCAGCGCATCGTGCCCCGTGCCTTTCAGGATATGCCGGTTCGCGTGGTCGATATAGACGAGGCCTCGCTGAAGGAATTCGGTCAGTGGCCGTGGCCAAGGGACCGCATGGCCAAGCTGGTCGATCGGCTTTCCAGCATGGGTGCATCGGCCATCGCCTTCGACATCCTCTTTTCGGAGCCCGACCGGCTTTCCCCCCGCACAGTCGTTCGCGATATTGCAGGGATAGATCCGTTGCTCCTGGCACGGCTGCCGGATAATGACGAAATTTTCGCGCACGCGATTGCCGGGAAACCCGTGGTACTCGGCTTCGCGCTCTCGAATGAAGGAAACAACCGTCCTGGGATGAAGGCCGGCTTTGCCTTTACCGGCGAACCGCCCTTCAATGCGCCGCCCCGCATCCTCGGCGCGACGCCGCTGCGGCCGCAGCTAGAGGCCAACGCTGCAGGTATCGGGCATATAAGCCTCACCCCCGGCGATCCATCAGCCGTCGTGCGCACCGTGCCGTTGCTGTTGAGCGACGGCCAACAGCTCTACCCCAACCTTGCCCTGGAAGCATTGCGCGTCGCGCAGGCAGCATCCACCTATCTGCTCGCAGACGCGCCCGATGTGCAGGACACGATAACCCAGGTCAAGATTGGCGAATTCATTGTCCCGGTAACAGCTGCGGGAGAATTGTGGCTCTATGTCACGCCTGACAATGCGATAAGGTATGTTTCGGCACGGGAGATACTGACAGACAACACTATCCCGGCAGAGACAGCAGCCAAGATAGACGGCAGTATCGTCTTCGTCGGCACATCCGCCGCCGGCCTTCAGGATATCCGGACGACCGCCCTCGGGCAAAACGTACCGGGTGTTTCGCTGCAAGCCCAGATCGTCGAGCAAATTCTGTCGGGCCGCTTTTTGTCGCGGCCGGATTGGGCCGACGGGCTTGAAATCCTCGGCATCGCGCTGGTCGGCACGGTGCTCGTCGTCCTGACAACGTTCGTCAGCCCGGCGATGGCACTCGCCTGCGGCCTGCTGATCACCGCGCTCGCTCTTGCGGCCTCCTGGCTCGCGTTCCTCTATGGCGGCCTTCTTGTCGACCCTTTGGCACCGATCATCAGCGGGTCGATCACGCATTTCTCCGCGACCGCCTTTCGCTTCCTGGTGATCGACCGGGAGCGCAGGGCAGTTCGGGCCGCCTTTGGTCACTACCTTTCCCCCTCCCTGCTCTATCGCATCGAACATACGCAGAATGCCCTGCGCCTCGGCGGCGACGATCGGGAACTGACGGTGATGTTCGTCGATGTCCGAAACTTTACCGAGATCAGCGAGCGGCTGACGCCCGCTGCAGTCGTCGGGTTTCTGAACACCTTCCTTGACGCGCTCAGCCGCCACGTCATCGCCAATGAGGGAACACTCGACAAGTTCATCGGCGATTCGATCATGGCCTTCTGGAATGCGCCTGTGGACGTGAGCGACCATGCGTCCAAGGCTGTCCATGCGGCGCTGGCCATGCGGCAAACGCTTGCCCGCCTCAACGCCGAGGATGCGTTCGGCTTTGGCGGCGGCCAGACCGTCGGCATCGGTATCGGTATCCATACCGGGCTTGCCTGCGTCGGCAACATGGGCGCCGAAACCCATTTCAACTACTCGGCGGTCGGTGACACGGTGAACATCGCGGCACGCATCGAGACCGCCTGCAAGGACGTCTGCTTCGATATTCTGGTATCGGAAAACACCGCTCGCCTTGCCCCGCAATATGCCATGCTCGAAGCCGGAGCCCTGCCCCTGAAAGGAAAGAGCACGCGAACCCGCACATTCGCAGTTCTCGGAGACGAAAGTCTCGCCCAACTGGCCGGGTTTATCGAACTGAAACACGCTCACGTACGAATGATGGAAGCATTGGCGGCGCGGTCGCCAGCCGCGCGGGAAACGGTGCGTACTGCCACGCGCAAGGCCGCAGAGTTCCAGACGGATATGGTGGAATTCTATCGCCGTATCTCGCGCAGGACCGAGCATTTTTCGCACAAGGCGCCCCAAAGGGATGACACGCCGGCGAAATAAGCTGCGCGACGTGGAGGAACGAAGAACAAGCTTTCCCTCCACACATTTAAGGCCGATCGCTAATCGTCATTCGCCTTGTCGCGGTCGCCTCTGTGACCATGATGAGTGCGGCCGTCATTATGGTCCCTTCCCTCATGTTTGCCGCGATCATTGTTGTCTCCATCATGCTTGTCGTTGTTGTCGTATCCCCTATCGCCCTTGTCTCCCCCGCCCTT
>UBTA01000003.1 GCA_900468065.1 Hyphomicrobiales bacterium
TCAAGGCCCTCGACAGCGTCGAGACCGATAATACAGACCAGAAACATGGTGTAGAGATCGTGCGGCGCGCCCTCGATGCTCCGGTGCGTCAGATCGCCGAGAATGCGGGCGCAGAGGGATCGATCATCGTCGGTAAGCTCCGCGACGAGACTGAATTCAGCTATGGCTGGAACGCTCAGACCAATGAGTTTGGCGATCTCTTCTCGCAAGGCGTGATTGATCCGGTGAAGGTGGTGCGCACCGCGCTGCAGGATGCCGCATCGGTTGCTGGTCTCTTGGTCACTACTGAAGCGATGGTTGCGGAGAAGCCGAAGAAAGAAACACCGGTTCCACCAATGCCGAACGGAGGTATGGACTTTTAAACACGAACCTTGCGTCCGTGTCGAGCCAGCGCGGACGCGCCCCGGCCTGTGCCCGGAGCGGACTGGTTTCGGCGACGAACCAGACCTTCAGCAGCTCGCTCCGGACCGTACAATTGGTGCCAACGAAAAAACTGGCCCGTCCCCAAGCCGGGGCGAGGCCACTAGAGGGTTCTGGCGTTGCAACCGACCGAGTGGCAGCCGGTCGAGCGCGCGCCTAGTATTTTTAAAACTTTTCCGAACGGCAATGAAATTTATTAATCGGCCCACAAAAGTCCGAAAGCGTACAGAATAAATACTACCGCGTTGGGTGAGGTCGTATCAACCACTTTGCTGGACAAGGTAGAGGGCATGCTCGCGAGGGCTCTCGCGAGACGCCATCGCGGCGAATCTGAAGGGAAACAACGGTACAGTCAAAGGACGTTGCTTGGCCTCGCAAAGATCCGGGTTCTGAAGAGCATTGGATCCGAGATGCCAAGTTCTGGAAGGCGAGACCGGCCGCGGAGGCGTTAGAGGGAACAGTTATTCGGCTGAGCGGGCTCCTGGACTTAAGGGGAACGATCTAACCACACGACCGATTGCCGATAATTTAATCAATAGAGCCGTAAGAAAAAGAGCCTCTTCCCGTGGGAAGAGGCTCAAAGGGTGGCTCCGGTATCACACCCAAACCGAATGGTCAGGTGCGTGGGTCCAGTATTATTGGCTAAATTATAGCCTACTTCAACACAATCTCGTCACCGCTCTGTCAGCGTCTGAAACCGCACAAAACTCACTATGGCGCATTATCATCGACGGGACTATTTTTGGGGGCTTCCGCTGCAAATCTGAAAATACAAGCTCCCTTGCCCGGAGCGTTCGATTCCGCAAGCGGTGAAAGCCAGCCCTACTCACAGGTAAGTCAGCCGCGCCCATTTTTCATCTGGCGGCATGATCGAGGCGGTCCCAGGTGCCGCCCGACGGTCGATACACGTTGGTAAGTTAAAGGGCTTGCACCCGTCCGTTCCGCCGCTCCGCACCGCAAAGCTCGTCGATGGTCTCTCGTCGAAATCGCCTGAGGGTGAGGCTCCGCTCGGGGCGCTCGGATTTTGAGACATGAGCCGCCCCTAGAGTCAAATTGACCGGAAACCATTGGGTAAGCACTCGAAATGCCAGTCCGCGCGACCCATTTGCTAATTATGAAGGGATTTCCATCGCATTGTGACTCCTCAAACGGGGAACAATCCGACGCGTTTAGGTTCTTCGCGAAGGAGAAAGAAAGTAACAAATGTAGGAGGCCACATGCGCACTCTTCCTCCGATATTTGCTGAAATAGCGGACTTTGTGGTCCTATCGCGTTGGCGATTCCCGCGCACCTCAAGGCAAGACCCTGTGCGCACTCCCCAGGGTCTACAGCGCTGTCTAGTCTACGACTCTGGGACAATGCACCCATGATGCCGTTGGTTAACTCTCCTGATGTCCGGCATGTGGCTTTCATCGGCAACTTCCCTCCGCGCCGATGTGGGATAGCAACTTTTACGGCCGATCTACGAGGCGCTCTGGCGCAGGCAAGTCCATCTCTCAGGCTATAGCGATGAATGATCCTGAGCAGCGGCATGCCTATCCGTCGACGGTTGGTTACGAGATCAGTCAGAACGATCCCGATACCTACCGCGCCGCAGCCGCGCATATCAACGCACTTAATCCCGATGTCGTGTCCATCCAGCATGAATTCGGTATCTTCGGTGGTCCTGCAGGAGAATATCTTCTCAGATTTACGGAGTCCTTGAGGGCGCCGGTGGTCACGACACTACACACGGTCGTGACCACACCGACCGAGGAGCAGCATCGCGTAATGCAAGCGCTCGCCGGTCGTTCTTCCCGCCTCGTTGTCATGACGGCAATGGGCCGCGAGATATTGACTGGTGTATCGGGCCTGCCGGCAGAAAAGATCGTTGTGATCCCACACGGCATTCCCGATTTACCTTCGCGGATCCTGCCATTCACAAGCACCGCTTTGGTCTGAACGGTTACAAGCTCGTACTCACCTTCGGCCTGCTCTCCGCAAACAAGGGCATTGAAACCATGATTGACGCGCTGCCGGCGCTGGTCGCGGTGCATCCGGACGTGATCTATGTCGTGCTGGGGGCGACCCACCCTCACCTCCTGGCGTATGAAGGTGAAGCCTACCGAGAAAAGCTGGAGGCGCGGGCGAGCGGCTCGACGTTGCGGCTCATGTGCGTTTTGTGAACCAGTATGTCGACACAGCCACGCTGCAGGCCTGGCTTTCAGCCGCGGATATTTATGTCACCCCCTATCTCAACGAAGCCCAGATCACCAGTGGTACCCTGTCTTATGCGGTAGGGCTCGGTAAGGCGGTCGTCTCTACGCCCTATTGGCATGCACGCGAATTACTCGCGGATGGCACGGGCGCCCTCGTGCCTTTCGCCGACCCCGGCGCGCTCGCCGATACGATCGAAGATTTGCTGGCAGATGATGGCAAGCGCAACTGCTTGCGTCGCAGAGCCTACCGCGCATTGATCTGGCCGGTGGTTGGGCAGTCCTATCTGGCCGTGTTTAGCAAAGCTAGAACCAGCGGCCGCGGTAGCGGCAGGAGTGTAAGCCTGAGGTTGGCCAAAAGCACTCCATCCGCCTCGACTACTTTGGCTGCGATCGATCGGATGACAGATGGGTGCGGCATACTTCAACACAGCCGATCAAGCATACCCGATCGCCGTCATGGCTACTGCCTTGACGACAATGCCCGTGCGTTGATGCTGGCTGTCGAACTGGCGGCGGATGGAATTGAACCGGCACGTGCCGAGCGGGTTGCCCGAACCTGCGCATCCTTTGTCGATGCCGCCTGGAATGAGCAAATATCAAGGTTCAGGAACTTTATGAACTATCGCCGTGATTGGCTCGAGGAACTGCAGCACAGCGCAACGGGCTGGAGGACCTAAGGCTGCTCCGCTTCGAGGACGACAGCCAACCCTGGACTTACTATGGCACCTATACCGCTTACAGCGGCATGAACATCACCTCGGAACTGCTGGTCACCCGTGATTTTCATCGATTCGAGATGCATCCGCTTTCGGGCCCAGCTGCCGGCAACAAGGGCATGGCGCTGTTTCCTCGCCGGATTGATGGCGCGTATGCGATGATCGGACGCCAGGACAATGAAAATCTCTTCCTGCTGCGCTCCGACGATCTATTCCACTGGAGAGGCGATGGCACCCGCCTAGCTGGCCCCGTCTACCCGTGGGAACTTGTTCAAATTGGCAACTGTGGCGCTCCCATAGAGACCGATCAGGGTTGGCTAGTGTTGACGCACGGCGTGGGAGCGATGCGCAAGTACGCCCCTGGGTGCGATGCTCCTGGATAAAGACGATCCGGCCGAAGTATTGGGTCGTTCGAGCGTCCCTCTTCTGTCGCCTTCCGATGCGGAGAGGGAAGGCTACGTACCGAATGTTGTCTATACGTGCGGCGCACTTGTCCATGCGGGACTGCTCTTGCTCCTATATGGCGTTGCCGACAGCTCGGTGGCCTTCGCTACAGTAAATCTCAACGAACTTCTAAGCCTGCTGAGAGGCGGGAAATGACCACCACCTCGCGCTTCACGCGACACCCAGCGCAGGCGGCTCATCTTCGAACGGGAAAACCTGATCGCCGTCTCTACGAGATTGCAACGCTCGCTGCTTTGCGAGACCGGCTTCGATCTGCGGAGATCTGGGTCGATGGCAGCCGATCTTTCCGGCCCATTGACGAGCATTTGATGCCGCGAACAACATTCATCACGTTGAAGGAGGAGGATCGTCTCGGATTGGGCGTCCAAGCTGATTGCGCGCAGTGGCTTGCCGAAGCGCGTCAGATGCTCGACTTCAACCTGAAGCGTCTGGCGCATAGAGCACGGTCCGGAAAGCTCGAAGGAGTTCGTCTTGAGGCCGGAAACCTGATCATCACACCAACTGCCAGCGAAATCCCTGTGGCCGCCGAGGAATTGAATGCCGAGATCAGCGAAATGTATCCGCTGGTGGAGGTTCCCGACCTACTGAGAGAAGTGCATGAGTGGACCGTCTTTGCAGATTTCTTCACGCATGTTCGCACCGGAGACGTCCCGAAAAATGTCTCTGCCATGCTTGCGGGCGTACTGGCGGATGCGACCAATCTCGGGCCGAAGCGAATGGCGGGCGCATCCAAGGGGATCAGCGCTCACCAGATCGGGTGGATGCGCACCTTCCACGCCCGTTCCGCTACGCGGCCAAAGCCCGAACAGCCGTCGCAAGAGCTTCTGCTTTGTAGGGTTTCGGAAAGAAAACGCCGTCATCCGGGATGTCGGCCGCGCCGATCGTCACCCGACCCGAGACGACAATGATTCCAATGAGCGGCCATCTTTCGCGAACCGAGGCGGCCAACATCAGCTCGTTCATCGTGCCCGGCATCTCGACATCCGTCAGGACGACTGCGATGTCGGTTCTAGGTCGACACTCCATCGGCGGCAATCGTTGACCCCCGCCTTTCGCACGGTCTGTGTGCCGCGGTGGTTCGTCACCTCATGAACCAGCAGATTCCCTTCGTCGTATACTCTGGCGAAAGGGCTTCGCTCGCCGACGAAGAACCCGCGTTCGCCAACGGGGAATACCTTTCCAAGCCAGCTTTGCCGGAAGAAGTCATCGCGGCGCTGAAGCGAGCCCTCGCGGCCGGTGGACACTGGGAATTTCGCTCGCCCGCTGTACATGACATGCGAACGGGACCGACCGGCCCCGTTCTTAGCTGTTGGATGAGTTGAATGCTAGACAGACGATGCCCGGCCCGCATAACGCGCGCGCTCGGCATCGATTTCCGCCTGCGAATAGGGATCAGCCGTGTCGTCGAAGGATGTCCAGCCCTGCCCTTCATATGCCGTCCGGCGGGTCGGAAGATCGACCCAATTCGAGCGCTGGAGAATGGCTTGAGCCTCCGAGGCACGGGCATCATCGACCTTGGCCGTCACCAGGGTGCCGCCACGGCGCACACCTTCGGCATAGACATGAGCATCGCGCTCATCGACCCCTGAATCTGTCAGTGCACCGACGATACCGCCCGCCGCACCACCAACGACCGCGCCAGCGACTGCGCCAGCAGCCGTGGCCGCAAGCCAACCCGCGGCAACAACGGGGCCGACGCCTGGGATCGCCATGATGCCGAGGCCAGTCAGCAGACCACCGACGCCGCCCACGGCAGCACCGATGCCAGCGCCCGTGCCTGCATCTTCGGCAACATCATTGTCCTTGTAGCGTCCATCCGAATTGTTGGAGACGATGCTAATGTCGCTGTCCGGAATGCCCGCTGCCTTTAGCTGGTCGACTGCCGAGGCTGCATCGGAATAGTGGTCAAAAAGACCTGTTACTGTCTTCGTCATGGTGTTTCTCCTCGTTATTGTTTTGGCCCGCTTACTTGGCGACGATGTTGCCCTGATAGTCCAACGACACCATCACGGACTTGCCGTCCTTGGTCGCCTTGGCCTGCCAGACACCCTTGTCGTCAAGCTTTAGGTCAGTGACATCGGCATAACCAGCTTCGACGATGCGATCCTTGGCCTGGCCTTCGGTAAAGCTGTTCGCACCTTCGACAGGTGCTGTAGCGTTCTGTTCAGAAGGTGTCGCGACGGCAGGAGTGTCTCCGTCAGGATTTGCTGCCGGCTTGGTTTCCTGTGCGAATACCGAGGTTGCAGAAAGGGCGATAACCGCCGTTGCGATGAGCATTATTTTCATTGGGTTCTCCTTGTGAGATGGTTAACTGACCCCCGGCACGAAAACCCACGAGGAGGAAAAAAGTTCCAGGATCGTTGTTCGTGTGCGCGCGAAAAGCGCCATAGAATCCGCGCATTAGCGGGATCGCGCTGACCACGACCGGGAGGGCATTGGCAACCCATCAAGGATGGGCGAACGCCTCTGATAACACAGCAAGAGTAACAGCGCTTATATGCTCATCGTAACGGCCGCCGCTCCCCACGAGACGAACGGCAGCCCATAACCATGAGGAAAGCCCGTGCGGTGGTCAGTCGGCCCCACGTGTGTTGGCATCGCTGACATGATGCTAATTCCCGCCTCGTAGCAGGCCCCCACAAAGGCATCTCTTGCCACAGCGGCAGGCGTCGTCCGATTCAGGGCGCCACGGCAACTTGCTATCGCATTCTTGTAACGGTGTCCCGTCTTCACCGGCCCCTCGTTTTCAAGAAAATCCAAAGCCTCGGAGACGCTCGAAAACATCCGCGTCATTCCGGACTGCAAACGTGCGTTTAGCGGCACGCTCCAATGAACATCTCTTTGCATGCTTCATCTCCCATTTCTGCCTTCTCCGAGGCATCGACTTTGATATCGTGAAAGCCCGCCCGATCATCAAGATCTGAACGTTGGCTCAAATCGATTTAATCTAATTTGCGTGCAACGACGGCGTAACGACTGCGACTGCTCATTGGTAACGACGGAAATCATGAAGGGCAAAGCGGGAATGCGCCTTGATACAGCGGCCGCAGTCTATACGCGGCCTAATCAAGGTGGCACCCGCGCCGGTCACCAAGCACGGCCCTGCGGGGCCTGTTTCCCAATGACGGACAAATTCGGCTTCGAAAGCTCTGAGGTTTCCTGCGACGGTGCCTTCCCCGACGTGTGCAAATACGAGAGATTGCCGCCTTGTGTAAATTGCGTTCCAGGTGAGGCAGTTGCTCTGTCTGTGCTGCTGTTCGGAACTTCAGCGATATCCGGCATGCTCGATCTCCGTGCGCTCACTGAGCGTCATCTAGTGTCGCGCCAAAATGGACAGAGAGGCGATTGGTTCCGCCTAGCTCCGATCCGAACCGCGTCGGCGGAACATCCGGGCGGAGCCGACATTTAGCGGACAGGAGGACACGATGACCGTCGATCTGCAGAAAGCCAGACAAAAGTGGTTCCAGGCGCTTAAGCCATTGCGGGCGGAGAAGATTGTCGGGCTGCGGCGCGGCGTTGGAATACCGTCCGACCACCCTCTCGACGGCGTTTTGGAGAACCTGCATTGGTTTGGAAAGCGCTTCCATGCTGATCTAAGGGCCGACGCCTTCCTTTTTCTATGGCGGCCGGGTCGCGATCAATCCGGCCTACCTTCCAATAGAGATGGTGATCCGCTTCGCGTCGTTCGGGCGCACGGCAATTGCTAGGAACTGGTTTTCGCATCTCCAGAAGGTAGTCCGGGCACGGGCCCCGACGGCGACGCTAACGCCGCGGATGACGGATTTCGAAGAGACGGCTGCAATGATATACGACAACCAGCCCATCACCGATTACTTACGCCGCATCGATGAACGCGAGATCGCAGGCATGATGTGCGTCGCTGGTGATGACCGAAGGTATTTCTTCAGGCTCAGAAAGGTCGATCCTCCAGAGCGGAAGGTTCCTTCTTGGCCGAAGGTTCCTTCTTGAGCGAAACCAAAATTTCATCACGGGAAATCTCGCGCTGCCGGACGTTGCGGTGGCTGTGCGACAGCCAGCGGATTACGAAAGTTGCGTCCACGCCTGCCTGCTCGATCACCGTGCCTCGAGGAATTCCTCGGTTGTGAGCACCTCGACCTGTACGGAGAACCTATCGCCAAGGAGCTTGAGCGAGGCGTCGTGCGTTTCGTCGGCACCGCTGCAGACCGCATCACTCAGCAACATCACGCGATACCCCAGATCGACCGCTCCCAGAACGGCGGCAAGCACGCAGACGTCCGTCTCTCCTCCGGTAAACGCAAGGGTGTTCACACCTTCGTGCTGAAGGAGCCGGTGAAGGCGCCCGTCGATCCATGGCGAATAGGTAGCCTTGTCGAATGTGCGCGCAGGCGGGGTGAACCGTCCGAGTTCATGCACGATCTCCAGGAGCCTGCGGTCGATATGCTCGAGGGTCATCGAGTCCCACTTTTCATAATATGCCTTCCACATCCCCTTCGCGTCACCAGCTTTCGCCGGCGGGACGAAGCGTGTGAAAATCGTGCTTTCGGGGTGGCGAGCCGTCACCTCGATGATGGCCGGCGACACATCGGCCATCCACGGGACGTGCCACGGCGTCTGCTCAGCGAACATCGCCTGCATGTCGATGCACAGGTGGATCCATTTGCCCATTGGTTTATACTGATGAGCCTGGCCCGGATGTCGCATCGCCGAAACCCGACACTGCGGAAACGTGCCGCTTAGACGGTGCGAGACCGTCATCGCCTGTTCCAAGTTCTTCGTCGTCCACGGAACGCTCCCACTCGTCCTGCGCCGGGTCGCGATCGTCCGCGAATGTCGTTAGTTGGACCATCAGCGCTTTCGCATGATCGACGGCGGCGTCACTATCGAGGCCGTTCGCCGCCATTTTGACGGAGACCATTTCGCCTCCCTCGCCCCGAAATTCGACCGTGATGAGGCCCGTGTTCAAGTCGCCTACGTGCGTATCGATGAGTTGCATGTTCGTCTCCTCTGCGGCCCACAACCAGCGTCGCCTGGCATTGTTCCCGAAGATTCAGGCAGAAGCGCTCAATATCCACTGACGTAGGTCGGCGGTCGGTCCCTGGGAATAGGAATTTGACCAGCAACTTTTCCGGCTTCCCGCCCCAGACGCTGAAGGCGCACAAACTGAGCTTCAGCAACAACCCGGTGTTCACACGCCGTTTTGTAACGATATCGTCAGTTCCGCCGACAGCGAGGGATCAAGCGACAGGTCACGCCGGATGAGGCCGTGGCTCCAACGGCTGGGCGAGTATGGCGCATGCCACGGCGGGCAATCGACGATCGGGTACCAGCACACACCCTCGACGATCGCACCGTGGAAACTCGAAATCTCCACCTGATCGAGCACGTGACGGAGCCAGTCTCCCTTGTGAAGTCCGGGATGCCTTCGATGATAGACAGGATGGCCGTCGTGCCAGCTCGTCTCCGACACCATTATGGGCTTGCGGTAGCACGCCATGTCCGAAGCAGCACTTTCGCCAGCGGCGTCCGTGCGGTGTGCGGGTAGTAGTTCACCCCGATGACGTCCACGTCGACAGCCGAGACGATGGCATCAGTCGCGTCGAACTGCCGCTCCCCAATTCCGTGATCGGGTCATTGGTAAGGATGCCAACGTCGGGATGATGGTCGCGTGCGATCTTTACCATGGTGATTGCCATTCCGATAGCCTCATCGCGCGCCATTCCCGTCATCAAGGGATAGAGCGAGGGCTCGTTGACCGGACATAGCCAGAGCTTTTCGTGGCCGTTCACAGAAAGGGCCGCTTCGGCGGCAATACGGGCGCAACGAACCGGATCCTGTTGCGGTGGTAATGAGAAAGGTCCCAGATCGCTTGAACGCCTGCGTTCTTTGCAGCGACCAGGCGCTCGACGGCGTGATAGCCAGGAACAAGACCGTCACGGACCGTGCGAAGTCCATGGTCACGGACGATCCGATAGTGATCGGCCATCCTCGCGCCAACTGTGTGTCCAGTCGTGACCAAAAGGTCGTGCCGGCCGCGATGAACGAGGCCGCACTCGAAGCCAGCCATGATCGTGCTCTTGAAGCGCCGCTCAGGCTGAAATGGAAGCATGGGCTGTAGACTCATGTTCATCTGGAAGTGCGTAGCACTTGGCGTTGTCCATGGCGATTTGAAAGCTGAATACCCTCCAGGACGCTCCAAAAGTTTCGACGGGCCCTCGTCGTGTCGAGGGTTGATCGGGCGGGGAGCGCTTGCCCGCTTACGTTACCACCTGAGCCATATTCTACACGCGCCTCGCCATGTCGAACACAATCGATGGTCGGTGGGGAACCGTTCGATCGCTGTGGAGTTCAATTCTCTTTTGCATATGAAAGCGAATCCATGCCTGACGTTGCCACGACTGCGCGACCGATCCAGCAATTTGGTGCGCTCTGCGTCCGGTACACGATCGAGGGTCCCGAGGTTCTCCTCGTCACGACCCGCGAAACTAAACGCTGGATGATCCCAAAAGGTTGGCCGATGGCCGGATTGAAGCCACGGAAGGTAGCTGAGCAGGAGGCATGGGAGGAAGCGGGCGTTGTTGGACGGGTCAAGAAGCTACCGATTGGCGACTTCGTCTACGACAAGGTGCTGGGTGACGGCAGCAAGGTCCGACCGACAGTTGCGGTGTTCCTTCTGGAAGTCCGGCGACAATGGAAGCGTTTCCCTGAAAGCGCCCAGCGGCGAACAGCGTGGCTAACGCCGCTGGAGGCTTCGCGGCTCATTGATGAACCTGACCTAGAGCGCTTGATATTGAAATTCGGCCGCTCGGTGCGGCCTGCCTGACACACGGAGAGTGCACCGAGGCGCGCCGTGCATCACCCAAGCGCCAGTCGTATCCGGGCCAAAGCCTATTCTTATGGCGTGTTGCTACATCATTCGCCTTCGATGGGTC
>UBTA01000007.1 GCA_900468065.1 Hyphomicrobiales bacterium
CTTCATCCTTGAACCCACCCTCGTTACAGATGAAAAGCACATAAGATAGATTATGGAACAACGCTGCGTGAAAACTCAGCCAGTCAACCGTATTCCTCCGATCCTGCGGCTTGACCTTACCTAGTCCCGCGGCTTAAGCGATACCGGTCTCCACCGTCAGCGAAAGACCCGGCCCGATGAGCGATTTGCGCATTCTTTCAGATGCTTTCATTCCTGAATTGCCAGGACGCTACAATGGCAAGGTGCGTGAGAACTACGACCTGCCGGATGGAAACCGGATCATCATCGCCACGGACCGGCTGAGCGCCTTCGATGTCATCCTGACGGCAATCCCGTTTAAGGGTCAGGTGCTGACGCAGACGGCTCGCTATTGGTTCGAGGAAACCGCTGATATCTGCCCAAACCATGTGGTGTCTTATCCGGATCCGAATGTCGTCATCGGCACGCGGCTCGACATCCTGCCGGTCGAGATTGTTGTGCGCGGTTATCTCGCCGGCACCACCAGCACGTCGATCCTGACCAAGTACCGCAATGGCGAGCGCGACATGTATGGCATCCGCTTGCCGGATGGCCTCAAGGACAACGCGAAACTGCCGCAGGCAATCATTACGCCAACCAGCAAGGCGTTTGACGGCGGCCATGACGAGCCACTCTCGGCCGATGAAATCCTGTCGCAGAAGCTTTTGACCGCCGAACAATGGGAAACCGTTTCGCGCTATGCGCTGGCGCTGTTTGCCCGCGGCCAGGAACGTGCTGCCGAACGCGGCCTCATTCTCGTTGATACGAAGTATGAATTCGGCACAGACAAGGACGGCCGCATCGTTCTCGCAGACGAAATCCATACACCGGACAGCAGCCGCTACTGGATCGCCGAAAGCTATGCGCAGAGCTTTGCCTCGGGCACACGGCCAAAGAGCTTCGACAAGGATTTCGTCCGCGCCTGGGTGACCGAACGCTGCGATCCCTACAAGGACCCGATCCCGGAAATTCCCGCCGATCTGGTCGAGCAGACGTCAAAAGTCTATATCGAGGCCTTTGAAACGATTACCGGCAAACGGTTCGTTGCGGATGTTTCCGGCGCCACCATTCTCGATCGCATCCGGGAAAATCTGCGCCCGTATTTCAGCTGAACGACTTCAGCCTGCCCCACCCCTTAGCTGACGATCCCAGGCTCATTGATGACGTCGAATTCCAGCCGCATGCCATCATAGGCCGGCTCGATGTGCTCAGGCGTCTCGCGCATCACTGTCTCGTAATCGAGCGGCGTGTGCATATGGGTCAGCACGGCTCGCTTGGGCGCAAAGCGCTCGATCCAGCCGAGCGACTGTTCCAGCGACAGATGGCTCGGATGAAACTTGTATTGCAGCGTGTCGATCACCAGCATGTCCAGCTCGGTCAGCTTGCCGATCGTCTCGTCCGGAAAATCGCTGACATCACTGCAATAGGCAAATTCGCCGATGCGAAAACCCATCGACATGATGCTGCCGTGGTGCTGAAGAACCGGTTGCAGCACGATCGTGCCTCCGGCGCCGGTAATCATCACCGGCGCCAGCGACGGATCGATGATCCTTGGCTCGACGATCGGCGGATAATTGCTGCCCTCCGGCGTCTCCAGGCAGTAACGGAACCCTTCGCGGATGCGTTCCATCGTCAGCGCATCGGCCCAGATCGGCATGCGTTTGCCGGTGTATTGGACGTAGCCGCGCAGATCGTCGATACCGTGGATATGGTCGGCATGCGGGTGCGAATAGAACACAGCGTCGATATTCTTGACCTTCGCCGCGATCATCTGCTCGCGAAAATCAGGCCCCGTATCGATGACGACCGTGGTCGTGCCGCCATCGTCACCCGTCTGCTCGATCAGCAAGGCAGCGCGGCTACGGCGGTTTTTCGGATTGCTGGGGTCGCAGGCGCCCCAGTCGCCGTTGATGCGCGGCACGCCGGGAGACGAGCCGCAGCCGAGAATGGTGAAGACCCGCCTCACCGCCATCTCACAGTCTCGGCATTTTAGAAAAGACGCGGAAAGCGTTATCGGTGGTGATCGCCGCAATCTCGTCCGTCGAAACGCCGATCGTCTCGGCTAGAACCTGCGCCGTATGCGCCACATAGGCCGGTTCGTTGCGCTTGCCGCGGAATGGTTTTGGCGCCAGATACGGCGCGTCGGTTTCGACGATCATCCGGTCATGTGGAACGGTTTTGGCGATCTCGCGCAACTCCTCCGATTTTGGAAAAGTCAGGATGCCCGAAAACGAGATATAGCCGCCGAGATCGACGCCGACCTTTGCCAGTTCTGGGCCGGATGAGAAGCAATGAAGAAGGAAAGGGAAGGCCCCCTTCCCTGTTTCCTCGGTCAGGATCGCGGCCATGTCGTTGTCGGCCGAGCGGCTGTGGATCACCAACGGCAATTGCGTTTCGCGGGCAGCGGCTATATGGCGGCGCAGGCCGATCGCCTGCGCATCTCGCGGGGCATTGTCATAGAAATAATCGAGCCCGGCCTCGCCGATGGCGACGACCTTCGGATGCGCTGACAAGCGCACCAGATCGTCCGTCTCGATATCCAACTCCTCGTCGGCATTGTGCGGATGCGTGCCGACAGAACAGAAGACGTTGGCGTAGGTCTCGGCGATGGCGAGGATCGTGTCGAACTTCTTCACGCGCGTCGAGATGGTGATCATCTGGCCGACGCCGGCCGCACGCGCACGCTCGATGAGCGCATCACGCTCGGTCTCGAAATCCGGAAAATCCAGATGGCAATGGGTGTCGATCAGCATCGCGAGCGGTCCTTAAGCTTCCGGCGGGACGTAACGCGGGAAAACCGGCTTCGGTGCTTCCAGCGCCGTTCCGGCAATCAGGCGTCCGGCCTCACCGAGCGAGGCAAAATCACGCTTGCCGGCGGGCACTGCCACGAGGTCGAGCAGCTTTGCAGATGATTCCGGCATGAAGGGCTGCAACAGAATGGCGATCTGGCGCACGACATCCGCCGTAACATAGAGCACGGTCGCCATGCGCGTGGGGTCGGTCTTTTTCAGTGCCCAGGGTTCCTGACCGGCAAAATAGCGATCGGCCTCGGAAACGACGGCGATGATCGAGGCCAGTGCCCGGTGGATCATCAGAGCGTTCATGTCGTCGCGGGTCGAGGCATGCAGCGCATCGGCAGCAGCAAGCATCGCCTTGTCTTCGTCGTTCAGCGTGCCGCATTCCGGGATCTGCCCGTCGCAGTTCTTGACGATCATCGATAGCGAGCGGCTGGCCAGATTGCCGATGCCGTTGGCGAGGTCGGAATTGATGCGGGTGGCAATCCCCTCCTCGCTATAGCTGCCGTCTTGGCCAAAGGAGACCTCGCGCAGAAAGAAATAGCGGATCGGATCGAGGCCGAAATGCGCGACCAGATTGACGGGATCGACAACGTTGCCGAGCGACTTCGACATCTTCTCACCCTTGTTGAGCAGGAAGCCGTGGGCAAACACCTTCTTCGGTAGCGGCAGGCCGGCCGACATCAGGAAGGCTGGCCAGTAGACCGCATGGAAGCGGATGATGTCCTTGCCGATCATGTGGACATTGGCAGGCCAGAACTTGGCGCGCGGGCCTTGCGGATCGGTGAGGTAACCGGTCGCGGTGATATAGTTGGTCAGCGCATCGACCCAGACATACATGACGTGGCTTGGATCGTTGGGCACCGGAATGCCCCAATCGAATGTGGTGCGCGACATCGACAGGTCGCGCAGGCCGGATTTCACGAAGGAAATCACCTCGTTGCGGCGCTCGGCTGGGCCGATGAAGTCCGGATTGTCTTCGTAATACTGAAGCAGCTTGTCCTGATAGGCGGAGAGCTTGAAGAAGTAGCTGGCTTCCTCCACCCATTCGACCGGCGACCCCTGTGGCCCGTAGCGGACGCCGTCGCCGCGCACTTCCGTTTCGCCTTCCTGATAATAGGCCTCGTCGCGCACCGAGTACCAGCCGGAATAGCTGTCCTTGTAGAGGTCTCCCGCCTCGCCCATGCGGTTCCAGATGTTCTTGACGGCCTCATGATGACGCGGTTCGGTCGTGCGGATGAAATCATCGTTCGAGGCGTTCAAGAGAACCGCCATGCTCTGGAATTCAGCCGAGTTGCGGTCGGCCAATTCCTGCGGGCTGATGCCTTCCTTGCGCGCCGTCTGCTGCATCTTCTGGCCGTGTTCATCGGTCCCTGTCAGGAACAGCACCTCACGCCCCTCCAGCCGCTGGTAACGCGCCACCGCATCGGTCGCGATCAGCTCGTAGGCATGGCCGATATGCGGCTTGCCGTTCGGATAGGAGATCGCGGTGGTGATATAGAAAGGGGACGTGTCGGTCATGATCGGGTTTCGGCCTGTCTCTGATCTTGGGTGTCTGGCTATTAGCGCATCCAACGGCGGGATGAAACAGTGCACGCTTAGAAAAGCGGCAACGCGCCGCTGCTCTGCGCCTGTGCAAAACCAATATCGAAGCTGCCATTGCAGGGAGCAGAGTGGAAATTCAGGCCACCGCGCGAGACGCTGCCCTGAGATCATCCAGAATCGACAAAACCGTTTGTTTGCGATCGAGATTGTAAGCCTGCGCCACAGTAATCCGCTCGGTCACGCTGCTGGAAAGGCGTGCGAACCGGTCAGCCCTGTCGAGATCGCCGGAATGGGCAGCGCGGCGCGCCTCGCCCATCATATGGCCTGTCACCAGCGCCAGGAAGAACGCGAAAATCGTTTCGCTGTCTTTTCCAGCCAGCACGTCAGCAAGCTTGTGCATGTCCTTGCGGATCCCCGGATCCTGCCCGGCCAGAATGGTCTCGAACGTCGTCATGATGTCGAGGCCGCCGTAATTGATCAGCTTCAAGGCTTCCGACACACTGCCGTCTGCTGCTGCCAGCACCTTTTGTCCATCCGGCCCGGAAAGATCGAAGCCGAGATTGTTCATGGCGTTGCGCATAGCGTCCGGCGCCAGCGGCTTCAGCTGTAGCGGCAGGCAGCGCGACCGGATGGTCGGCAAGAGCTTGCCCGGAGCATGGGTCAAAACCAGGAACAGCGACCGCTTCGGTGGTTCCTCGAGGATTTTCAGGATCGCGTTGGCGGCGTTGCGGTTCAGGTCGTCAGCCGGATCGACAATGACGATGCGCCAATTGCCCGTACCGGATGTCTGCGAAAAGAATTTTCCGGCCCGGCGCACTTCATCGACGGTAATGGCGCTTTTGACCTTGCCTGTCTTGTCATCGACCGGGCGCGTCAGGTGCAAAAGGTTATGGGAGGCACCGGAGGCAAGCTGCCGGCTGGCGATCGAATTCGGATCGGGATCGCCAAGTTCTGCCGGTGCCTGCTGCGGATCAGGATGTGTCAGCACATGATTGGCGAAGCGGAAGGCAAGCGTTGCCTTGCCGATACCTTCCGGCCCTTCGATCAGGATGGCGTGATGCCCCTTCCCCGACCGGTAGCTTTGCGCCAGAAAATGCTCGGCCTCCTGATGGCCGAAAAGACGCATGTTTTCGGCCGGAGAGATGGCGCCGTCGAGAACGTCGAACCTGTCGGTGCTCATTGTGCTGCTTCCGTATCCGGTCCGTTGCCCAATCCGGTCAGCATCGGCTCGATGATCGAAAGTACATGCGCGGCAATGTCGCTGGCCGAGGCAGATGCATCGACCACATGACAGCGCCTGGGGTCGGCACTCGCGATATCAAGAAAGGCTTCGCGGCGCTTTTCATGGGTTTCGAGTTCTTCCTTCTCGAAACGGTCGAGTTCGACTTCCTGGCCCGTCAGAACCTCCGCAGCCCCTGCCCTTCGCCGTACGCGCTCAAGACCGAGAGCTGCCGGCAGGTCGAAAACGATCGTGCAATCCGGAGCGACCCCGTTGATCGCAACGCGCTCCAGCGCCTCGATGAAACTCGGCTCCAGATTGCCGGTAACGCCCTGGTAGACGCGAGAGGAGTCCATGAAGCGGTCGCAGATGACAACCATTCCTTTCAGGAGCGCCGGCCGGATGATTTCCTCGACATGATCGCTGCGGGCCGCAGCGAACAGGATGGCCTCCATGCGTACGCCAAATTCCTGGGCGGCGCCGGACAAGAGCACATGCCGCACGGCTTCCGCACCCGGAGAGCCACCCGGCTCGCGCGTCGTCAGCACACTGTAACCGCGCTCGCGCAAGGCATCGGCCAGCAGGCGAATCTGGGTGGATTTGCCTGCCCCCTCGCCGCCTTCGAATGTAACAAACAAGCCTGTTCCGACTGGCACTGGTCATTCCCGTAGGTCAATTTTCAATTGAACATCCACGAAAATGGACGTCCCTGTCTGTGTGCCGCGACGCGCCAGCCACCGATACCGATGGCAGGTTGAAAGCGTGACACAGGGTCTGTTTAACTGATTGTGTCCGGCCGCGAAACCGCTGGTCGCGTCATTTCATCAGAGCCAGAAGAACAGCAGTTCCTGCAGCGCATCTGCTGCCCTGCTGGAGAGTGTGCCCTGCCCTATGGCAGCATTGGTTTCAACCGGCACCTCGCGCAACAGCCGCGCACCGTTCCAGATCTTCAGCGTGCCTGCCTGCTTGCCGGCCTCCACGGGCATCGTCAGCGGCCACCGATAGACCACCTTGGCCGAAAGCCGTTCCGGATTGTTGACCGGCACAAGCACATCGACAGCATTCGCGGTGACGAGTTGAACATGCGATGCTGAGCCACCATAGACGCTCGCCTCGCCAACGCTATCTCCGGCTTCAAACAACCTCTTCTTTTCAAAGGCCGTCATCGACCAGTCAAGAATCTTGCGCGTCTCTTCGACGCGTTCCTTGTCGGTCGCAAGGCCGCCCAGCGCCAGAAAGACCCGTCGCCCGTCCTTCTTCATGGTCGCAACCATGCCAAAGCCGTACCCCTCGGCAAATCCGGTAGCAAATCCGTCGACGCCGATATTGGCCGAGATCAGCGGCGTGCGGTTTCGCTGGAGGATCTTGTTCCATTCGAATTCGGTCTGGGAATAATATTTGAACAGGCCTGGGTGGTTGGCCTGGATGTGCTGTGCAAGTAGCGCCATGTCGCGCATCGTCGTCTTGTTTTGTGGATCGGGCAGGCCGGTTGCGTTGTGAAAGACCGAGCCGGAGAGCCCGAGTTCACGGGCACGATCGGTCATGCGCTTGGCAAAGGCCTCTTCGCTGCCCGTCATGCCCTCGGCCAGAATGATGCAGGCATCGTTGGCAAGCTGGACGGTGACACCCTGGATGAGATCGACGACACGGACGCGCGATTTCAATGCCGCGAACATCGTCGATGTTCCCGATGGCGCGCCACCGGTTCGCCAGGCATGTTCGGAGACGGAAAATTCGGTATCGAGCGTCAACTCGTTCTTGCCGATCGCATCGAAGACGACGTCCATGGTCATGAGCTTGGCAAGCGATGCCGGTGGAACGGCGGCATTTTCGTCCTTGGCGAACAGAACCGTGCCTGTCTCGGCATCGATCAGATAAACCTGCTTCGCCTTGGTTTCAAAGGCCTGCGCCTGCGCTGCCATCGGCGCCCAGACAATCAAGACAAGAGAAATGAAAACAGAGACCAGTCGTATATGCATTCCAAACTCCGGCGCCTTCTCCGGCAATAGCAGCCGGCCCACCGGGGATCAATCGCGAAGGATCGGGATTAGCGCATGACACTCTTGCGCTTGGCATATTCGACGATCGAATTCGGCGTCAAAGGGTTTTGATCAACCAGAATAGCATCGAAAGCAGTCTCGGAATCACTGACACGCGCTTCGACATAGGCCGCCGCATAGGCCATGTTGCCATTGGGCATTGGGATATATTCCGGCCGCTCGCGCGGGATCGGGCCGATCTCCGGCAGCATGGCGAAAGCATCGAGCCCGGCCGATGACGCGTGCGGCGTTTCGGCTTCGGCAAGTGCCGTCACCGGCACGCCCATGTCCAGGTTCGATTTGGACGGAATGGTCAGGATGCCGAGATTGCCGGCCTGCTTGCGCAGCGGCTCGTTCGACGCGACCATGACACCGGTGGCGATCTGGCCTTCCGGGAAGGCGTTCGGGGTGCGGTCGCCCTTCTTGACATAGGATGCCATCAGATAGGGCATATCGTTGCCCTCGAGCGGCGCCTTGCCGATATATTGCACGCGAACCTGGGCACTGCCCTTGCGCTTCATGTCGAGGAAGTCGGCAGTCTTCGACGAAACGTCGATGATGCGGCCATATTCATAAGGGCCGCGATCATTGACCCGGACCACGACGGACGTGCCGTTTTCCAGGTTGGTGACGCGAGCATAGCTCGGCAAAGGGAATGTGGGATGGGCTGCCGACAGGTGGTACTTGTCATAAACTTCGCCATTCGCCGTCAGACGGCCATGAAAGGCGGAGCCGTACCAGGATGACATGCCGGTCTTGTTATAGCCGAAATCTTCTTTTGGCTGATACCATTTGCCCTTGACCTGATAGGCCTTGCCGACCTGATAGCGGCCGCCCCCTTTGGGCACGGCTTTACCCTCGCCAACCACGCGCGGACTGGCCTTCACGCCATAAATCGACTCGGCAAAATACTCCTTGCTGCGCGGCTTGCCGTTCTTAACGCTGCTCGTCGAGCCGCATGCTGTCAGCCCGACGCAAAGCACCGGAATGGCGGCAACGCGCAATCCCTTGAAGAAAAAAGCCGCAGTCAGATTGGAAGTCATGTGCCCCACATCGCCATTCGCAAAACCTGTGCGCAGCACCTTCCCGCATTTGCCTCCGCGAAAGTACCGGCGTCACGAAACGTAACAGTCGATTAATCATGACAACAACGTGGCGAAAATGCGAATGGTTAACCGTGCCGGAATGAAACAATTGGGATTATGGTTTACGAACAGTTAACGCCAGAGCGCCCGAATATTATCGGTACTGATCGAAAAGCGCTTGAAAGCGCAGGTCATGGAGGGGTGAAACCAGACGAATACGTTTCCTTAGCAGACCTATTCGAGGATGTCGTAGCGATTGCCGACGATTGTGCCATCTATGCTGCGAATACATGTGGAAAAATACTGCGGATCAGGCGGTCTGCAGATGGTACCGGTCGTCCGATCCGGAGTTCCTTGAACATCGCCGCGCCCAAAATGTACTGAGGAAAATCGGTTAGCGGTGTTTTATTCCGAGTTCACGGGCCCAGGCCGCAGCGGCGTCAGGGAGGAGCCTTCAATTCCATGCCTGCCGCCAGCAGCGCCGGACCCGGTTGACGTTCGCAATCGGCAGGCTATAAAGCGAGCCGTGACAGGCTGATCTCCGCATGTTTGCCCGGGAAAACCACCGCCCGCCAAACCGGTATCACCTCAATGCCCGTCATCAGGAAGAGTGTCCGAGTGGTTTAAGGAACCGGTCTTGAAAACCGGCGTGCGGGAGACCGTACCGTGGGTTCGAATCCCACCTCTTCCGCCATTCCCCTGTATTAAATCATCCCATTGAGCCCGCAGAACCCCTGATAATCAGGCAAAAGGTTGGTCTCCGCTCTCCCACTCAACCTGCTCTAACCCGCCTATACCCAGTCAAAATCGGGTACCAAACCGGGAACTACGCGAAGAACGCTGTCAGGTTCATGGTGGCGTCATTTAATTAGAGTGATATAAAATACAAGCAGACAGTTAGAGGAGGTCTGCAATGAAACTCTGTATGTTTTTGGCGGGCGCAGCTTTGCTTGCTTCATGCGCAGCGGTGGAGCTTGAGCCAATTCCCGGCAGTATTACCTACGGTGGCCAACCACGTACCAAGCTGACCAAGTCGCCCGCGGGCAGCACGTTCAGCCACACTTTCCATGATCATCAAGGCAATTACTGGAGTGAGACCTATCAGATACAGGCTGATCGCTCGCTGAAGATCATTTCAAGACGAAGAGCCGAAGACTTTCAGTTGAACGCGAATGGCAGATTATAGGATGTGCCCAAACTGGAATGAGATTCGTGGCGATTCCTTCAAAGCCCTTCTAATTGGTTCGGCCATCTGGCGTCGCTCCCCTTCAGGATTGTGAGGATTGAAGCTGTGCAGCGTCGCGCCAATTCTGTGTGAAACAGAGAGGTGGGAATGACTGACTGTGATGAAAAGCGATCCCGGTTGATTGGAGCGGCGCGCATAACCTGTCCGGCGGACCTGTGTCCTGGCAGTACCGTCTCAGCCCTTAGCAGGCAGAGAGATGGCCGTTCGATCTCAGTTGAAGACCGTTTATGACATCTGGGCTATGGGCGGCTACGCCTTAAAGGTAGGCGCGTGTGCGACCGTTTTCATTTAGATTTTTGGTGCAGAGGACTTGAGGCAAGCATGGACGGGAGGAACGTATCGTGAGCGAAAACGATATGTCTAAATGGGAGGTGGATACCGGCAACAAACTGAAGGCTTATACCCTTCTGGAATGGGGGGTGGCTGTGGGCGAGCCCTATCATATTGTGCTGCGCATCGGCTATGCCGTCTCCAAATGGGAATGGGAGATGTTCAAGGATACCGATCGTTCACCCCATCAACTCCAGACTGCAATGTCCCCGAACGCCGCCAAGGAGCTTGGTGCCCTTCTGATTCTCTACGCAAAAGAGATGGAAAATCACATTCCAAGCAAAGACGAACAGAATTAGCTTCAGTCCGGTTCCAGATCTGTGCGGCCGCGCGTAGACGGACCGGCACTTTTCCACTTCATCGTCCGCTCGGTAGAACCGAAATTTGCGGCTTCTGCGGCAAGAGCTTTTGCAGACAGCGACTGTCACTTATCCCCAACAGCCTCTGCTGTTGCGCGGAGGACGATGGCTTTCAACAGATGCAGGGCACTGAGTGATTTCCCCAAAACGGTCTGAAAACGAACCCCGCGGCACGAGGAATACCAGTTCCAGCGCGCTCCATTTCTTGCCGGAAAAAGGGGCGTATCGCCTACTCCAAAAGTACAGCTGCGATAGCCTGTTGCATCGGTGGCCGCACCGGCTGGGAAGGCATATTCTTGTATCTCCGGTTCAGCGTTAAAAGGAGCAAGCCATGCCGTCACGCAAAGAGCAACATTTGCCGCCCAATCTGGCGCGGCGTCACTTTCTCGGCCTGGCTGCCGCCACCGGCGCAAAGGTTGCAGTGATCGGGGCCGCCGCTGCCTCCCTCATCCCCCCCACGCTGGCCCAGGCCATGGGCAGACGGTGGTGGAAGAAGGATGGTGGTAACGGCGGGCATTCTCCGGGAGGACAACCGATGTGTTTTCTGAGCGGAACCTTTATATCCACGCCCCGCGGCGAAATATGCATCGAGAAACTTCAAATCGGCGACCGCGTCGAGACCGTGCGCGGCAAGTCCATGCGAATCAAATGGATCGGCCGTCATGTTTACAAGCGCAGCACTCTTGCCTGGGATGCCAGTATTGTGCCGATCCGTGTGGCCCGCCATGCGCTCGACCAAACGACGCCGCACCGGGATCTCTATCTTTCACCCGGCCACGCCTTGCTGATCGATGGTGTTCTGATCCGGGTGAAGGATCTGGTCAACGGTCTCTCGATTGCGCCGTCTCCTCCTGTAAACAGGGAGACGATCGAATATTTCCATATTGTTCTGGATACGCATGAGGTTATCCTTGCCGAGGGCGCGCCTGCTGAAACCTTCCTTGTCAGGCAGGAAAACCACGAGAGCTTTACCAATTTCGCGGAATTTGCCCACCTTTACCCCGACCACGCTGCCCGTACGGCAATGACACCGTTTGCGCCATTTGCCGGTATGGGAGGTCGAAAACACCTGAAAGCACTTCTGCGTCTGGGCGTCAGCCGGGTTTTCCCTGGGCTTGAACCCGAACCGGATGCCTATGACAAAATCGCCGCGCGCGCCGCAACAATGATCCGTTAGGGCGGCAGCGACGGTGCTTAAAAGAATAATCTCCCGTGATGTATCATCGCTGTTGCGGGAGAACCTACTTTAAAGCCATTCGCCTATCGAGCGGAGAGCGGCCGTCAGCCGGCCATCTGGCCGATGGCGGAAACGGCGGTGGTCAGAGCCGGTTCAGAGGCATGTGCCCACAGCTGATAGCCGATCACGCCACCGAGAATGGCCGACCAAATTGCGAAATCGCCAATACTAAACAGGGGATCTCTTTTCATCCGCTTTATCCTTGCACAGAATGTCACGTCTTGGAGACAATATTGCGTCCTTCGTTCACTTTTTAAAGACGGCATTTGGTGAACACAGTATTTCGCGTTGAACAATGAAATACTGTAACCGCAGTGACTCTTGCCGATCCGATGTCCGCCTCACTGTCATTCAGATGATGCGGCAGTCGGGTGCATGCACAATTTGAAACGGACCGAATGAAACCATTTCATCCGGCCGCGAATATGTTATCCTCCCGTCTGCGGGTTTTGAGCCCCGGCTGGACGCTATTGCTGTCTGTAGCAGCGTTTCCAGCGCCAACGGTGCCGCCTAGCATGGGAAGGAGAACGCAATGCATTACAGCGTGCAGTTTTTCACATGGACGCCCAAGCAGGGTGTCCATCAGGTTGGATCGACGATCGAGATCGATGCGGTCAATCCGAAGCTTGCGGCAGTGTCGCTTCTGGGTTTGCGGCTGGACGAAACCGGTGCAGCCAAGAAGCTGGCGGTCCGCGTCTGGAATGCTTCCGATGAAATCAAGGCCGATTGCGCCTGTTTCTATTATCATTGACCGACATCGGCTTTCGGTAACAAAACGAGACAATATGCGGCTTTTGTCATGAGCGGCAGTGTCGTTGCTGGCTACATGGAATGCGTGAAGCCGTTGCGATTGTTCAAGATCAGGCACAGCACAAACTGTGCTTGATTGCGTAGCCGCGCCATAAAACCACTTGGGCTGAGTCAAACCGTTGAAGTTTACCGAAACGTAAAACAGGACAAGGCAGGCACTGCCTTCATCTAACTGCTCAGCTGTATCGCGAAAACCGTTTTTGGCCGCAGTCTAATGTGGTCCCGCGCATTGGCCGTGGGTTTTTTTATACGGCTGCATTGGTCGTTGTCTGTAGAGGGCCGCTCGGCAGTCTGATCGCAATGGATGCCCAGCCGGGAAATAGGATCGAGTGGAGAACCCGGTTCGCCCCGAGCCATATCGATGGTGCCGCTGGCCGACATCAGCACCAAACCGGACAAGCAATTTGCCGGGATTGAGGCTGAGCCCGGCATGCCGCTGTTTTTTCGAACGCAGGAGGCTGGCAGTGGGAAAAACAGCTTGGAAATATCCCCCCGGAAATCCGCGGAAATGTTTTTCGGAAATTGCCTCTTGCGATTTCTCTAGGATCATTCTAAACCGCCGCCACGGTTCAATTATTAGAACTCGTGAGGCCTCGTGGCGGAGTGGTGACGCAGAGGACTGCAAATCCTTGCACCCCGGTTCAATTCCGGGCGAGGCCTCCAAATTCCCTTGCCTCACCAGCAAGATCTTGCACTCCCAAGTCTTCGAAATCTAAGAACGCCGACACGCTTGATCGATTTGTTGCTGAGGGGCGGCAATCCGCCCGGATCGACCTGCCCTTGACCGGCATCAAGCCAATGCGTTTCAATGCGATAAGCCGATCAGCGTGCACTCGGTCATGATCTGGGGGAGAATGATGGACCGGTTCGGCATAGAGGTCCGGGGGTAACCAACGAAAGCCCGGCCTCATGCAGAAGGCGCCTCCATTTCACCTTAGTAAAATCACTTAATTCATTGAATTTATAAAATAAATTTATTTTATAAACATCAGCAATATGCCGGGAAACCATTTTCGCTCGATTTACGTATCTTATTTATTCCAATGGCCAGCAAGGAGGCGGGGAATGATCCGGACGCTCAAAGCCTGCGCATGCATTGCCATTCTCTTATTCACGCCGTCGCCGTCATTGGCGGCAGAACCCGTCGATACCGCCCAGTCGATCATCCAGAACCAGATCGAGGCCTTTCTCAACGATGACGCGGAAACGGCCTATTCCTTTGCGTCGCCGCAGATCAGGCAGAAATTTCCGGACAAGAGCATCTTCTTCGAGATGGTCAAGCGCGGCTATACGCCGGTCTACCGCCCCGGCAATTTCGCATTCGGCCGCAGCAAGGTCGAGGGCGACGCGGTGGTGCAGGAGGTGCTGATCTCCGCACCGGACGGCAAGGATTGGACGGCACTGTATTTTCTCATCAAGCAGCCGGACGGCAGTTACAAGATCAACGGCGTGCAGATGCTGCAGCAGGCGCCGGGACCTGAAATCTGATCGACCAGACGCTCAGAGCGGCGCTAGGTCGCCGCGCGCCCATTCGTCCTGCGTTTCTTCCATGAAGGCGGCATAGCGGCCCTCCTCGATCGCCTTGCGGATGCCGGCCATCAGATCCTGGTAGTAAGCGAGGTTGTTCCAGGTCAGCAGCATGCCGCCCAGGCTCTCGTCGGCGCGGACGAGATGATGCAGATAGGCGCGCGAATAGTCGCGTGCTGCCGGACATGTGGACTGATCATCCAGCGGTCTGATATCTTCCGCATGACGGGCGTTGCGCAGGTTGACCCGCCCGCGCCGGGTGAAAGCCAGACCGTGACGGCCAGCGCGGGTTGGCATGACGCAGTCGAACATGTCGATGCCCCGTGCCACGGATTTCAGAATATCGTCGGGCGTGCCGACACCCATCAGGTACCGCGGCTTTTCGACCGGCAGTTCCGGGCATGTGATGTCGAGCATGTCGAGCATCACCGCCTGCGGTTCACCGACGGCGAGGCCGCCGATCGCGTAGCCTTTGAGATCGAGCCCGGACAGAGCCTGGGCCGAGCGAACACGCAGCGCCGGCACATCGCCGCCCTGGACGATGCCAAACATCGCCTTGCCCTGCTGATTGCCAAAGGCGGTCTTGCAGCGATCTGCCCAGCGTAGAGACATTTCCATTGCACGTTCAATATCAGTGGGTTCGGCCGGAAGTCTCACACATTCGTCGAGCTGCATCTGGATATCACTATCGAGCATGCCCTGGATTTCGATCGAGCGTTCCGGCGACATGTAATGCAAGGCACCATCGACATGGCTCTTGAAGGTCACGCCCTTTTCGTCAAGCTTGCGCAGGCCGGCAAGCGACATGACCTGGAAGCCGCCGCTATCGGTCAAGATCGGATAGGGCCAGCGGATCAACTCGTGCAGGCCGCCAAGACGCGCCACCCGCTCCGGGCCGGGGCGCAGCATCAGGTGGTAGGTGTTGCCGAGGATGATATCGGCGCCGAGATCGCGGACCTGATCGAGATACATCGCCTTGACCGTTCCGACGGTTCCGACCGGCATGAACGCCGGCGTGCGGATTTCCCCGCGCGGCATCGATACCGTGCCGCGACGCGCCTTGCCGTCGGTTGCCTTGATGTTGAACTGAAAAGTCTCGGTCATGTTGCATCCCGGAAAAGCAGGCTTGAATCGCCGTAGGAATAGAAACGGTAGCCGGTGTCGATAGCATGGGCATAGGCCCGCCGCATCGTCTCAAGGCCGCTGAAGGCCGAGACGAGCATGAACAGCGTCGACTTCGGCAGGTGGAAATTGGTCATCAGCATATCCACAGCGCGAAAGCGGTAGCCGGGCGTGATGAAAATGCCGGTCGGGCCGGACCAGGGGCGGATGTCGCCATTCTCCTCGGCCGCACTTTCGATCAGCCGCAGCGACGTGGTACCGACACAGACGATGCGCCCGCCCCTCGCCCTCACCGCGTTCAAGCGTTCGGCGACCTCGGCGCTGACGTGACCGATCTCCTGGTGCATGACGTGATCGTCGGTATCATCGACCTTCATCGGCAGGAAGGTTCCAGCGCCGACATGCAAGGTGACGAAATGGCGCTCGACGCCGAGCCCATCCAGGGCGTCGAACAGGCGGTCGGTGAAATGCAAACCGGCGGTGGGCGCCGCTACGGCTCCATGCTCGCGTGCGTAGACTGTCTGGTAGTCGGTGCGATCCTGCTCGTCCTCGGGGCGCTTGGAAGCGATATAGGGCGGTAGCGGAATGTGGCCGACGGCAAGGATTGCCTCGTCCAGCGCCGGGCCGGAAAGATCGAACCGCAGCGTCACCTCGCCCGCCTCGCCCTTCTCCTCGACAGTCGCGTCAAGCGCACCCATGAGGCAGGTGTTGGAGCCGTGGCCGAATTCAATGCGGTCGCCGGGCTTGAGACGTTTTGCGGGACGCGCAAACGCCTTCCAGCGATCGGCTGCGACACGCATATGCAGCGTCAGCGACACTTGCGTGACCACGTCCTCGCCGCGCCGGCGCAGACCTTCCAATTGGGCGGGAATGACTTTTGTATCGTTGAAAACGAGGGCATCGCCTGGGCGCAGGAACGATGGCAGGTCCATGACGCTGCGATCGGACAGCTCAATGCTGTCTTGCGGCTGAACGACGAGCAGGCGGGCGCTGTCGCGCGGGCTTGCAGGCCGCAGCGCAATATTATCCTCGGGGAGATCGAAATCGAACAGATCGACGCGCATGAAAAATCTTCTTTAAACGGCAAACCCGCCCCGGCGCCTTTTCAAGGCGATCCGGGACGGGTTTTGGCAATAGCCTGAATTAGGCGTTGGCGGCAAGTTTCATCGACACGATGCTGTCGGGATCCTTGACGGGCTCACCCTTCTTGATCTTGTCGATATTGTCCATGCCAGAAATGACCTGGCCCCAGACCGAATACTGCTTGTTCAGCCACGGGCTGTCGGTGAAGCAGATGAAGAACTGCGAATTGGCAGAATTCGGCATCTGGCTACGCGCCATCGAGCATGTGCCACGCACGTGGCTCATGTTAGAGAATTCAGCTTTGAGGTCCGGCTTTTCGGAGCCGCCCATGCCGGCGCGGGCCGGATTGAAATCCTTGCCGCCCGTCTTGCCGTACTGCACGTCGCCGGTCTGCGCCATGAAATCGTCGATGACGCGGTGGAACACGACGCCGTCATAGGCGCCTTCGGCGCACAGCTCCTTGATGCGGGCAACGTGGCCCGGCGCCAGGTCCGGCAGAAGCTGGATGATCACCTGCCCCTTGGTGGTTTCCATGATGATGGTGTTTTCAGGATCCTTGATCTCTGTCATGGCCTTCTCCTTGTTGTTAAAGCGGGCGTTTTTAAACGTGTGTTACTTGCCGACCTTGACGCTGATCATGCGGTCGGGATCGGTGACGGAACCATTATTGGCTTCGTCGCCCTTCTTGATCTTGTCGACATTGTCCATGCCTTCGACGACCTTGCCAACGACCGTGTACTGGCCGTTCAGGAAATCGCCGGGTGCGAACATGATGAAGAACTGCGAATTGGCAGAGTTCGGGTCCTGGCTGCGGGCCATGCCGACTGTGCCACGCTCAAACGGAACCTTGGAAAATTCAGCCTCGACATTCGGCTTCGACGAACCGCCCATGCCGGCCATGTCGCCCTTGAAGTCTTTTTCCATGTTGCCATACTGGACGTCACCGGTTTGGGCCATGAAGCCCGGGATGACGCGGTGGAACGCAACATTGTTGTAGTCGCCGGCTGCGGCCAGTTCCTTGATGCGCGCGACATGCTTCGGCGCAACGTCCGGCATCAGCTCGATGACGACCGGGCCGTCCTTCAGCGTGATGGTGATGTATTCCTTGGCCTGGGCAAAGGCAGTGCTGGTCAGGGATGCGAGGACAACGGCGCCTGCGAAAGCGAGTTGGAGAATTTTCATGTTAGCTCCCGTGGAAATAAAAGGAAAACGTCAGGATTTGCGTTTTGCGTTCAGGGCCTGGTAAACGGCCTTGGGTACGAAGGCGCTGACATCACCGCCCATGGCAGCGATCTGGCGAACCAATGTGGCGGTAATGGGCCGCGATGCCGTGCCGGCCGGAAGAAACAGGGTCTGGATATCCGGCGCCATCTGCCTGTTCATGCCCGCCATCTGCATTTCATAGTCGAGATCCGTGCCATCGCGCAGGCCGCGGACCAGCAGCGAAGCACCATGCTTTCGCGCCGCATCGACCACCAGATTGTCAAAAGAAACAACCGAGATGTCGCCCGCTCTTTCCGGAAGGAATTCTCTGAGCGACTGGGCGATGAGGGCCGCACGCTCCTCGAAGGAAAACAGCGGCGTCTTGCCGGGATGGATACCGATCGCCACGATGACCGTCGGCGCCACGTTCAGCGCCTGTACCAGCACGTCGAGGTGACCGTTCGTCATCGGGTCGAAGGAGCCGGGATAAAAAGCAGTGATCATCGCGCCTGTTTCCGTTTCGAAGCCTTTTGTCACGGACTGCGGCCAATCGCAAGGGAGCACGCTTGCCGCTCCCCGTGTTCCCTCAGGAACAGCATCCGGACGGCATGAACGCTAAATGAATGCTGCGTTCAAGGTTGTTTCAAGGACGATTTTGTATTCCGGAGGTAGAGAACGGAACTTTTTCCAGCCACGGCCGTTTATTGGCTGAAAGGATCACCGCTATGGCACTTATTCTTCTGTCGATGACCATGTTTTTTGTCATGCTTTTTGCAACGGCAAACGCAATCAGAAACGAAGCGCGCGTGGACCGGACTGGTCTTAACCGCAATCATTTGTTCAAGTAGAGGATGATCTGCAATGGCCATCACAATGATGATCATATCGGCAGTGATTAGTATCGTGTTCCTGGTCGATTTCGCCAAAACCATTTTCGAACTTCAGCGCGACAGAAGCGCGATGAAGGCGATAAGCCGTGACGCCGGCGGTTTCAGCGTATGACATCTCCAAAGTTTCCAGCGGCAACCTCCAGTGCCAGCTGACATAAAAACCGGACGGTTCCCCTGCCAGTCCGGTTTTTCTTTGCCGTGATCACCCCAACGATAGCCGATCAAATTCAATTCCAAAGAAAAGCCGGGCGATGCGATCGCCCGGCTTTTAAAGATGTGATGGAAGATTTTACTCTTCTGTTGCGGCTGGCGGCTCGGCCGACGACGCCTCGCCCTCCGGCAGATCGACCTCACCGGCGATGTCCTCGTCCTCTTCGGGGTCGGGCTCGCTGATACGCTCGACGGACACAACCTTTTCGTCCTTCGCAGTCGTGAAGATCGTCACCCCCTTGGTGGCGCGGCTCGCAAGCCGGATGCCGCCGACGGGAACCCGGATCAGCTGACCGCCATCGGAGACCAGCATGATTTGGTCATTGTCTTCCACGGGGAAGGCTGCGACCAGTTCGCCGATTTCGCCGGTCTTGGAGGTATCCGTTGCGCGAATACCCTTGCCGCCACGGCCGGAGGTGCGGAAGTCGTAGGTAGAGGAGCGCTTGCCAAAACCCTTGACCGAGACCGTCAGCACGAATTGCTCGCGTGCCTTGAGTTCCTCATAACGGGCGTCATCGAGCTGACCTTCTTCGGTCACCTCTTCGCCGACCAGCGCGATTTCCTCGTCCTCACCGGTCGCAGCCCGCCGTTCGGCGGCAGCGCGCTTGAGGTAAGCTGCACGCTCCCACGGCTCGGCATCGACATGGCCAACGATGGTCATTGAGATGATCCGGTCGCCGTCGCCAAGCGTGATACCACGAACGCCGATCGAATTACGGCCGGCAAAGACCCGGACGTCATCAACCGAGAATCGAATGCACTGGCCAAGCGCCGTCGTCAGAAGAACGTCGTCATGCTCGGTGCAGGTTTCGACGGAGAGAATTTCGTCGCCCTCCTCATCGAGCTTCATGGCGATCTTGCCGTTGCGATTGACCTGGACGAAATCCGACAGCTTGTTGCGGCGGACCGTTCCACGCGTTGTCGAGAACATCACGTCGAGGTTTTCCCACGTCGTTTCATCCTCGGGCAACGGCATGATGGTGGTGATGCGTTCGCCGGGTTCCAGCGGCAGCATGTTGATCAGGGCCTTGCCGCGCGATTGCGGCGTGCCGATTGGCAGGCGCCAGACCTTTTCCTTGTAGACGATGCCACGCGACGAGAAGAACAGCATCGGCGTATGCGTATTGGCAACGAACAGGCGCGTGACGAAATCCTCGTCGCGCGTCGCCATGCCGGAGCGGCCCTTGCCACCACGGCGCTGGGCCCGGTAGGTCGCCAGCGGCACGCGCTTGATGTAACCGAGGTGGGACACGGTGATGACCATGTCTTCCTGGGCGATCAGGTCCTCGTCGTCCATGTCCGGACCGCCTTCGACGATCACGGTGCGGCGCGGGGTGCCGAACTCTTCGCGAACGGCGATGAGCTCATCCTTGACGATGGTCATGATGCGGATACGCGACGACAGGATATCGAGATAGTCGCTGATCTCGGCGCCGATCTTGTTGAGTTCGTCGCCGATTTCGTCGCGGCCAAGGGCCGTCAAACGGGCAAGACGCAGCTCAAGGATCGCCCGGGCCTGCTCTTCGGACAGGTTGTAGGTCAGGTCTTCATTGATACGGTGGCGCGGATCGTCGATCAAACGGATAAGGCTTTCGACATCTGCCGCCGGCCAGCGGCGCGTCATCAACTGTTCGCGCGCGGTGGCTGGATCCGGGGCACTGCGGATCAGCTTGATGATCTCGTCGATATTGGCGACGGCAATCGCCAGACCGACCAATACATGCGCACGATCGCGCGCCTTGCGCAGCAGATACTTGGTGCGGCGGCTGATGACCTCCTCGCGGAAGGACACGAAGGCGCGCAGCATGTCGAGCAGCGTCATCTGCTCCGGCTTGCCGCCGTTCAGCGCCACCATGTTGCAACCAAACGAGGTCTGAAGCGGTGTGTAGCGATAGAGCTGGTTGAGGATCACCTCGGCATTGGCGTCGCGCTTCAGCTCGACGACGACGCGGTAGCCCTGGCGGTCGGATTCGTCGCGCAGGTCGGAAATGCCCTCGATGCGCTTGTCCTTGACCAGTTCGGCCATCTTCTCGATCATCGTCGCCTTGTTCACCTGGAAGGGAACTTCGGTGATGATGATCTGCTCGCGGTCGCCGCGCATCGGTTCGATGGTGGCGCGGCCGCGCATGATGACGGAGCCGCGGCCGGTCTCATAGGCTGAACGGATACCGGAGCGGCCAAGGATGAAGGCGCCGGTCGGGAAGTCCGGACCCGGAATGATCTCCATCAACTGCGGCAGTTCCAGTCCCGGCTCATCGATCAGGGCGATACAGCCGTTGATCACTTCGATCAGGTTGTGCGGCGGGATATTGGTCGCCATGCCGACGGCGATACCGCCTGCGCCGTTGACCAGCAGGTTCGGGAATTTCGCCGGAACAACGGAAGGTTCGCTCAGCGTGCCATCATAGTTGTCGCGAAAATCGACCGTTTCCTTGTCGAGGTCGTCGAGCAGCGCATGGGCTGCCTTTTGCAGACGGCACTCGGTATAGCGTTCAGCCGCCGGCGGGTCGCCATCGATCGAGCCGAAATTGCCCTGACCGTCGATCAGCGGCAAACGCAGCGACCAGGGCTGGGCCATGCGGGCCAGCGCATCATAGATCGCCGAGTTGCCGTGCGGATGGAATTTACCCATCACGTCACCGGTGACGCGGGCGCATTTGACGTATTTCTTGTTCCAGTCGATGCCCAGTTCGCTCATCCCGAACAGGATGCGCCGGTGCACGGGCTTCAGACCATCGCGGACGTCGGGGAGAGCACGGCTGACGATGACGCTCATGGCGTAATCGAGATACGAGCGCTGCATTTCCTCCATGATGGAAATGGGCTCGATGCCTGGTGGATTCTTGCCGCCGCCTGGTGTGCTTTGTTCAGTCAATTTTGATCACGATCTTTGTTCAGAATCAGACAGTTTTTTATAGCCGAATGCATTGGCGAGCGCCAATTTCGGGGCTGGGTTTTGAACAGCCTTTTAGCCTCATCGGCGCTCTCGCAGGCATTTGCAAGGCAAAAGCGGCAGAACAGTGAAGGACAGCCCTTTCATTCGGCACCACCCTCGCCTAACAATTCATCAGACGGCCATCATAAACAAGGCCGCGAGGGGAATGGGATGTCTCAATTCGACCTTCTGATCAATGCGCTGACCACGATCCTGGTCACCATCGATCCGCCCGGCCTTGCGCCGATCTTCCTCAGCCTGACGGTCGGCATGAGCCGGCATGAACGCTTTCTGGTGGCCCGCCGCGGCACGCTGATCGCGTTCTTCATCCTGTCGGCCTTCGCGCTGTTCGGAAACGGTATTCTCGGCCTGCTGGGCATCTCCATCGGTGCTTTCCGGATTGCCGGCGGCCTGCTTTTGTTTTGGATCGCCTTCGAAATGATCTTCGAGAAACGCAACGAGCGCAAGGAAAAGACCGGCGAGACTGCCATTACCCGCGACCATATCCACAATATCGCGGTGTTTCCGCTGGCGCTGCCATTGATTGCCGGCCCGGGCGCGATCTCGGCGACGATCCTGCTCTCCGGCTCCTTCTCGGCAACGATCGACCGGGCTCAACTGATCCTGGTCATTGCCTTCTGCCTCGCCATCCTGTTTGCCGCCCTCGTCATCGCCGACCGCATCGACCGGTTTCTAGGCGTCACCGGCCGCGCCATCCTGACACGCCTGCTGGGCGTCATTCTCGCGGCCTTGGCCGTTCAGTTCGTCGTCGACGGCGTCAAATCGACCATGGCTTTATAAGTACGCGCGGTAAACGCGGGCTCCACTGACGAAAAAGGCCCGGTGTCCCGGGCCTTTTTGACTGTCGAACGCTTTGATCAGAACGGGATATCATCGTCCATGTCGCGCGAAAAGTTTCCACCGCCGCCGCTGCTGCTAGCGCCGCCGCCGGAGCGGGCTGCCGGTGCAGAGGATGGACGATCGTAATCACCGCCGTAGTTGTCCGAGCCGCCGCCGGTGTTGCCGCCGCCATATTCAGAGCCGCCCCGACCACCGCCGGCACCCTGCCCGTCACCACGGCCGCCGAGCATGGTGAGCGTCGAATTGAAGCCCTGCAGCACGACTTCCGTCGAATAGCGATCCTGGCCGTCCTTGTCCTGCCATTTGCGGGTCTGCAACTGGCCTTCAATATAGACCGTCGCGCCCTTCTTCAGATACTGCTCGGCAACCTTGCAGAGACCTTCGTTGAAGATCACCACACGGTGCCATTCGGTCTTTTCCTTGCGCTCGCCGGAATTGCGGTCGCGCCAGCTTTCCGACGTCGCAATGTTCAGGTTGGCGATCGGCTTGCCATCCTGCGTGCGCCGGATTTCCGGGTCTGCCCCGAGGTTACCGATCAAAATCACCTTGTTGACACTACCTGCCATCTTGCTTTTCCCGCTATCCTGCCCAGCCTTCCAGCCCGGCTACCAAATTCAGAACGCACATCTTAGCGGCTGACGGCCAAGCATACGCCCCTTTGCATTGTGTCATCCACAACAGATTTCGAATTTTGTTCTATCTTTGTTCTATTAAATTTGTAATAACCTGTCAACCGACTCGGAAAGCCCGCTGTTTTTCACCTTGCGCCTCGACATGGGCGCTGGCGTACTTAAATAGGAGCTTTCCAATACATATACAAAGCTGGGCACGATGAGCAAACTCGAGACCATATCCATCCGCGGCGCGCGCGAACATAATCTCAAGGGCATCGACCTCGATCTGCCGCGCAACAAGCTGATCGTGATGACCGGCCTGTCGGGCTCCGGCAAGTCCTCGCTTGCTTTCGACACGATCTATGCCGAGGGCCAGCGGCGTTATGTCGAAAGCCTTTCGGCCTACGCCCGGCAGTTCCTCGAGATGATGCAGAAGCCCGATGTCGACCAGATCGACGGCCTGTCGCCGGCAATCTCGATCGAGCAGAAGACCACTTCGCGCAACCCGCGCTCGACGGTCGGAACGGTCACCGAGATCTACGACTATATGCGTCTCTTGTTTGCCCGCGTCGGCGTGCCCTATTCGCCAGCCACCGGCCTGCCGATCGAAAGCCAGACGGTCAGCCAGATGGTCGACCGGGTCGTCGGTTTCGGCGAAGGCACCCGTCTTTATATTCTCGCGCCGATCGTGCGCGGCCGCAAGGGCGAGTACAAGAAAGAACTCGCCGAGTTGATGAAGAAGGGCTTTCAGCGCGTCAAGATCGACGGGCAGTTCTACGAGATCGCCGAGGCGCCGGTACTCGACAAGAAATACAAACATGACATCGATGTCGTCGTCGATCGTGTCGTCGTGCGCCCGGACCTGACGGCGCGCCTCGCCGACAGTCTGGAAACCTGCCTGACGCTTGCCGATGGCCTGGCGATCGCCGAATTTGCCGACAAGCCGCTGCCGCCGGAAGAAACCTCGGCCGGCGGTTCGGCCAACAAGTCGCTGAACGAGACGCATGAACGCGTGCTGTTCTCCGAGAAATTCGCCTGCCCGGTGTCCGGCTTTACGATCTCGGAGATCGAGCCGCGGTTGTTCTCGTTCAACAATCCCTTCGGTGCCTGCCCGACCTGCGATGGCCTCGGTAGTCAGCAAAAGATCGACGAGGCGCTGATCATCCCGGAACCCGACCGGACGCTGAAGAATGGCGCCATCGCCCCTTGGGCAAAATCGTCTTCACCTTATTATAACCAGACGCTCGAAGCGCTCGGCAAGGCCTTCGGCTTCAAGCTGTCGAGCAAATGGATTGACCTGTCCGACGCGGCCAGGCATGCGATCCTGCAGGGTACCGAGGAGAAGATCAGCTTCCACTATGAGGACGGCGCCCGCTCCTACAACACCACCAAGAATTTCGAAGGCATCGTTCCCAATCTGGAGCGGCGCTGGAAGGAGACCGACAGTGCCTGGGCGCGCGAAGAAATCGAGCGCTACATGTCGGCAGCCCCCTGCCCGGCCTGCAACGGTTTTCGCCTGAAGCCGGAAGCATTGGCGGTCAAGATCAACAAACTGCATATCGGGGAAGTCACGCAGATGTCGATCCGGGTGGCGCGTGACTGGTTCGAGGTCCTGCCCGAACACATGAATGCCAAGCAGAACGAGATCGCGGTGCGCATCCTCAAGGAAATCCGCGAACGGCTGCGGTTTCTCAACGATGTCGGCCTTGAATATCTCAGCCTCTCGCGCAATTCCGGTACGCTGTCGGGCGGCGAAAGCCAGCGCATCCGGCTGGCGTCGCAGATCGGCTCCGGCCTGACCGGCGTGCTCTACGTTCTCGACGAGCCGTCGATCGGCCTGCACCAGCGCGACAATGCCCGGCTGCTCGACACGCTGCGGCATCTGCGCGACATCGGCAACACCGTGATTGTCGTCGAACATGACGAGGATGCGATCATGACGGCCGACTACGTTGTTGATATCGGCCCGGCTGCCGGCATTCACGGCGGCGAAGTCGTGGCGCAGGGCACACCGGCAGAAGTCCTCGCCAACCCGAATTCGCTGACCGGCAAATATCTGTCCGGTGAGATGGCGGTTGCGGTTCCCGCCGAACGGCGCAAGCCGAAGAAGAAAAAGGAAATTACTGTCGTCGGCGCCCGCGCCAACAACCTGAAGAACGTCACGGCTTCGATTCCGCTCGGCATTTTTACCGCGGTCACCGGCGTGTCGGGTGGCGGCAAATCGACTTTCCTGATCGAGACGCTCTATAAGGCAGCTGCTCGACGCATCATGGGCGCGCGTGAAAACCCGGCCGAGCATGACCGGATCGACGGTTTTGAGCATATCGACAAGGTTATCGACATCGACCAGTCGCCGATCGGCCGCACCCCGCGCTCCAACCCAGCCACCTATACCGGAGCCTTCACGCCGATCCGTGACTGGTTTGCCGGCCTGCCGGAGGCAAAGACGCGCGGCTATCAGCCGGGCCGCTTCTCCTTCAACGTCAAGGGCGGCCGCTGCGAGGCCTGCCAGGGTGATGGCGTCATCAAGATCGAGATGCACTTCCTGCCGGATGTCTATGTCACCTGCGACGTCTGCCACGGCAAGCGCTACAATCGTGAAACGCTCGACGTGCATTTCAAGGGCAAGTCGATCGCCGACGTGCTCGACATGACCGTCGAGGAAGGCGTCGAGTTCTTCGCCGCCGTTCCGGCGGTGCGCGACAAGCTGCAGGCGCTGCAGGGCGTCGGCCTCGGCTACATCAAGGTCGGCCAGCAGGCTAATACCCTATCGGGGGGCGAGGCGCAGCGCGTCAAGCTGGCCAAGGAGCTGTCAAAACGCTCGACCGGCCGCACGCTCTACATTCTCGACGAACCGACCACCGGCCTGCACTTCCATGACGTCGCCAAGCTTCTGGAAGTGCTGCACGAACTGGTCAACCAGGGCAATTCGGTCGTTGTCATCGAGCACAATCTTGAAGTCATCAAGACCGCTGACTGGGTGATCGATTTCGGCCCCGAAGGTGGCGATGGCGGCGGCGAAGTGATCGCAGCAGGAACGCCGGAAGATATCGTCAAGGAAAAGCGGTCGCATACCGGCGCCTTCCTGAAGGAACTTCTGGAACGGCGGCCGATCCGCAAGATGGCCGCGGCAGAGTAAGCCGTAGAACGAGAGGGAAAGAGTATGTCGACATCAGGCGCGATCCGCTGCGGTATTGGCGGCTGGACCTTCGATCCCTGGGAGGGGACGTTCTATCCGGAAAAGCTGCCGAAGAAGCGGCAGCTGGAATATGCCAGCAGCCAGCTGAAAGCCATTGAGGTCAACGGCACCTATTACGGCTCGCAAAAGCCGGAGACGTTCGCCAAGTGGGCGTCGGAAGTGCCGGATGATTTTATCTTCTCGCTGAAGGCCAGCCGCTTTGCCACCAACAAGAAGGTGCTGGCGGAGGCCGGTGAATCGATCGGCAAATTTCTGGGTCAGGGGCTGACGGAGCTCGGACCGCATCTTGGCCCCATCCTCTGGCAGTTCATGCCGACGAAGAAATTCGACGCTGAGGATTTTGGTGCGTTTCTGGCACTGCTGCCGGAGAAGCAGGATGGATTGACGCTGCGCCATGTCGTTGAAGTGCGGCACGATTCCTTCCGTACGCCGGAATTCGCCGCCCTGCTTGCCAGACACAAGGTCGCGGTCGTCTGCGCCGACCATTTCGACTATCCGATGATCGCCGATGTGACTGGTGATTTCGTCTATGCGCGCCTTCAAACCGGCAGCGACGACGTCGCGACCTGTTATGATGAAAAACGCCTCGATCTCTGGGCTGACCGGGTGAAAATCTGGGCTGCGGGCGGCGATATTGGCGATCTCGCCCATGCCGATCCCGCCCATAAGCCGGAAAACAAGCCGCGCGACGTATTTGCGTTCTTCATCACCGAGGGCAAGGTGAATGCGCCAAACGGGGCGCGGGCCCTGCAGAAGCGGGTGGATTGATCAGCCAATGGCTGGCAAGGGCGCGATTGCGGCGGCCAGGTCTTCCGCGGTCAACCCCTCGCCCGCTTTGTTTCCGGCCCGGCCGTGTCTCCAGACACCGGCAGCAGCAGCCTCAAAGGCTGGCATGCCCTGTGCCAGATGTGCACCGATAATGCCCGCAAGCGTATCGCCGGATCCGGCCGTCGCCAGCCAGGGCGGCGCATTGGTGTTGATCGCGGCGCGGCCGTCGGGCGATGCGATGACGGTGTCGGCGCCCTTGTAGACGATGACGGCATGACTGCGTTTGGCAGCCGCGGTGGCACGATCGACTTTTGACAGAGTTGGGTCGGCGTCGATATCCGCAAACAACCGGGCGAACTCGCCGTCGTGCGGGGTCATGACCAGATGGGTTTTACCTCCAGCAAAGGCGTCAAACAGTAGCGCCGGATCATCCTGGAAAGCGGTGATCCCGTCGGCATCGAGCACCAGCGCCCGCTCGCACAGCACCAGGGCGTATTGCCGCGCCCTCTCCAGATCGCCAAATCCAGGACCGAGCACAAAGGCGCTGATGCGTTTGTCGGCAAGCCAGTGCGACACGCCGACGGCGTCGTCGACTTCCTTCAGCATCACGGCTGTCAGATGCGCGGCATTGGCGGCAAGCGCCGCGGAAGGCGACGCAAGCGTCACCAGTCCGGCGCCCGCCGTCAAACCGGCCATAGCCGACAGCCGTGCCGCACCGGTTGAAAGCGGCCCGCCTGAGAAGATAGCGAGATGGCCGCGTTTGAATTTATGGGCTGAGGGATCAAGGACATGCGTATGGCCGGCCCAAAGATGCGGGCCGTTTTCGCAAAGACCGCTGGCATGGCTAAGCAGAATGCGCTCGGGTATGCCGATGTCGAACACTTGCAGGCTGCCACAGAGTGTACGGCCCGGCATCAGCAGATGCCCCGGCTTTCGTGCCATGAAGGTGATGGTTTGGCTGGCGCGAAAACTCTCGCCCAGCACTTGCCCGGTGCGACCGTCAAGGCCGGACGGCAGGTCAATGGCGATGACCGGCAATCCGGCTTGTGTAACCGCCTGCATCGTCAACGCCACCGCAGGTGTGACCGGGCGCGCGAGGCCCGCGCCGAACAGGGCATCGATGACGATATCTCCGGGCTGCGGCGTATAGTGCGCGAGAGGAGCAGTGCTCCCCGTCCAGTCCTTAAACGCAAGCGCTGCATCGCCGTTGAGCTGGCCGGGCTCGCCGAGGGAAAAAACGCAGACCGCAACCCCGCTGCCGGCCAAGGCCGCCGCCGCGACATACCCGTCGCCACCATTGTTGCCGGGTCCACACAGAACGACAAACCGCAAGGCGCCGGGGTAAAGCCGTAGTGCTGCGGCGGCGACAGCCATGCCGGCGGATGTCATTAGCCGAAAACTGTCGATGCCCGACAGCGCGGCATCGCGATCGATGGCAGACATTTCAGCGGGTGCAATGATCAGGGCGTCGCGAGGAATTGGCATCCGGACAAAATGCCCCCAAGCAGCAGCGGCGACAAGCACAAACTACAGGCCGATTTTGTATATTTTTTATGCATTTGCACATAATTGGCGCTCAAATATCACGCTTAACCGAACAGCAAGGGCAAGCAGTTGCGGACAACCTGCTTTCACGCAGAAAAATTCATAAAAAATAGGCAAATGACGCTGTTTATTCCGAAGAAAGGGATATGATCATCGTAGATGCGGGTGTTTTCATCCAAAACTGCATCGCATTTGCCATATCTGGCATGTAAAATGCATATTGAGGGCGAGCGGGCATAAGCCTGCCATAACGGGAGAAGCGGAGAGACATTTTCTCATGAAAAAGATCGAAGCGATCATAAAGCCTTTCAAGCTGGACGAAGTGAAGGAAGCCCTTCAGGAAGTTGGCCTGCAGGGCATCACCGTCACCGAAGCCAAGGGCTTCGGACGCCAGAAGGGCCACACGGAACTGTATCGTGGGGCTGAATACGTTGTTGATTTTCTCCCGAAGGTGAAAGTCGAAGTCGTACTGGCTGACGAAAATGCGGAGGCCGTGATCGAGGCCATACGGAATGCCGCCCAGACCGGACGTATTGGCGACGGAAAGATCTTCGTCTCCAATATCGAGGAGGTCATCCGCATCCGTACCGGTGAGACCGGCATCGACGCCATCTAATCCGCCTGACCGTTCGGTTCAGGCCATACCTCGTCATCTCAAAAGAGGGACTTTCAAAAAATGACGACTGCAAATGATATCCTCAAGCAAATCAAGGATAACGACGTCAAGTTCGTTGATCTGCGCTTTACCGATCCGAAGGGCAAGCTGCATCATCTGACGATGGACATCGGCTGTGTCGACGAAGACATGTTCGCCGATGGCGTGATGTTCGACGGCTCGTCGATCGGTGGCTGGAAGGCCATCAACGAGTCCGACATGGTGCTGATGCCGGATCCGGCAACCGTACACATGGATCCTTTCTTTGCGCAGTCCACGATGGTTATCGTCTGCGACATTCTCGATCCGGTCTCCGGCGAAGCCTATAACCGCGATCCGCGCGGCATCGCCAAGAAGGCCGAGGCCTATCTCAAGGCATCCGGCATCGGCGACACCGTCTTCGTTGGCCCGGAACCGGAATTCTTCGTATTCGACGACGTCAAGTACAAGGCTGATCCGTACAATACCGGCTTCAAGCTCGATTCGTCGGAACTGCCGTCGAACGACGACACCGATTACGAGACCGGCAACCTCGGTCACCGTCCGCGCGTCAAGGGCGGCTATTTCCCGGTTCCGCCGATCGACAGCTGCCAGGACATGCGTTCCGAAATGCTGACGGTCCTGACGGAAATGGGCGTCACCGTTGAAAAGCAGCACCACGAAGTGGCCGCCGCCCAGCACGAACTGGGTGTCCGGTTCGACACCCTGGTGCGCAATGCCGACAAGGTGCAGATCTACAAATACGTCGTGCACCAGGTCGCCAATGCCTATGGCAAGACGGCAACCTTCATGCCGAAGCCGATTTTCGGTGACAACGGCTCGGGCATGCACGTCCACCTGTCGATCTGGAAGGACAGCAAGCCAACCTTCGCCGGCGACGAATATGCCGGCCTGTCGGAAAGCTGCCTTTTCTTCATCGGCGGCATCATCAAGCATGCCAAATCGATCAACGCCTTTTCCAACCCGACGACGAATTCCTACAAGCGTCTCGTCCCGGGTTATGAGGCACCGGTTCTGCTGGCTTACTCGGCCCGCAACCGCTCGGCTTCGTGCCGTATTCCGTTCGGCACGGGTCCAAAGTCGAAGCGCGTCGAAGTCCGCTTCCCCGATCCGCTGGCAAACCCGTACCTCGCCTTTGCCGCCATGCTGATGGCCGGCCTCGACGGCATCAAGAACAAGATCCATCCTGGCAAGGCCATGGACAAGGATCTCTACGACCTGCCGCCGAAGGAACTGAAGAAGATCCCGACCGTCTGCGGCTCGTTGCGCGAAGCGCTGGAAAGCCTCGACAAGGATCGCAAGTACCTGACCGCCGGCGGCGTCTTCGACGACGACCAGATCGATGCCTATATCGAACTGAAGATGGTCGAGGTCATGCGCTACGAGATGACCCCGCATCCGGTCGAATTCGACATGTACTACTCGGCCTAACAGCCGGTTTCGGACCCGTCAGCGGTCCGTATCAACACAACAAAGAGCCGGCTTCTCGCGAAGCCGGCTCTTTGTGTTTGGGCGCTGGCGGCGTCTATTGTTTCTTCAGGCGCTGCTTCAGGAGATTGAGGTATTCCTCGTTGTTATCCTGGCCTTGGCTTGCGGTCGCTGGTGCCTTGCAGGTCGGCTTGTAGTCGAGCGCCATGCCGGCCTTGACGCAGACCCCTACCTGCCAGCCGGGCGGCAGCGCTGTGAGGTCGACATCTTTCCATTTCGGATGGCCGCTTGCCTGCAGCTTGTCGAGATTATTGAGGATGAGGCTGGAAAACTCCGAGACGGCCTTGCAGCTTTCCCGTTGGTACGCGTTGCGCTTGATGTCATAGTCATAGGTCATCATCACAGCCTTGACCGCGATCAACTCGACGGGCTCCTTCTGGAAGGTATAGGTTCCAGCGTCGATCCGCGACTGCGTGTAGGTTGCCAGAAGCGGCGCTTCGGTGATCGGCACCAGATGGAATTTCGCACCGTCGATCGGATTGTTCTTGAACAGCGCTGCCGGCGCGCCGGCGACATAGAAGAAGGCATCGATCTCGCCTGCGAGAAGCTTCGGCAGGGCTGCATCCGGATTGAGCGGAACCCGCTCCCCGGTCTTTACCTGCAGGATGTCGAGGATCAGGGAAGACGTGAGGAAGGTGCCGCTGTCCTTGACGCCGACGGCAACCTTCTTGCCGGCAAGATCTCCCATGTCCTTAATGTCGGTGCGGGCCAGAACATGAATTTCCTCGTTGTAGAGCGGAAACATGATGCGCACGCCGCGCACGGCCTGCTGCACTTCCGGATCATCGGCCTCGAATGTTTTCAGATATTCGAGCACATCGCTCTGGACGATGCCGAACTGGGTATTCTTGCTGTTGCGGACGCCGACGAAATTCTCAAGCGAACCCGCAGATTCCTTGACGTTGAGGGTCAGGCCACACGTCTTGCCGAGCACTGCAACATCCCGTCCAATCTGGATATAGGTGCCCTGCGGCCCTCCGGTCATGATGTTCTTTTCGAACTCGGCTGCCGATACCGGAGTGAGCGCAAGCGCCGTCAGGATCGTTGCGGCCATGAAAGCCTGTCGGAACATCGTGTTTTCTCCACATATGGCATCGGCCAGGCAGGCGGATACCGGTTGTCAGCATTCACTCTTGAAATCGCGCATCAGGTTGCGCATCAGGATCAGCGGTACTTTGTCGAAGACACTCTCAAGCGCATCGGTGACACAAGCACCTGACGCCAGCTGGTCTTTCAGCCGCTGTTTCTTCTCATCGTCCAGAAAGCCGACGCCGCGCGTCGTGCCGATGATAGTGTCCACCATCAGCCGGTCACGCGGCACCAGTCCTGCACCCGGGCCAGTCTGGCCAGTTTCTGATACCGGCTTATCGATAACGGCTTTATTGGATTGCGTTTCCGGTGCAATTCTGGCAGCGGCTTGAGCCTGATCCTCAAGCTGCTTCTGCAGCGCCTCCACTTTCCGGCGCTCCTCGCCGAGGCTTTGCTCCAGCGTCTTGATCTGCACATCGCGCGCCAGATCGAGCACAGACTTGAAGGTCGGAGGCTCTTTCCCGGCCTCCGTTACTTTCTGCTCCAGCGCTTTTTGCGCGGCAACAGCATCGGCCGTTGCCCGCTCGAGGGCCGCCTTCAAGCTGGTTACCTGCTTGTTCAGGGTAAGCTTTTCAGCGCCAAGATTTTGCGCCTGTGTCCGGGCATCGGCAAAATCGGTCTTGGCTGTGCTCAGCTGATCGTTCAGCCCGGCAATCGTTGCCGTAAAATCATCGACGGCCGATTTCGCCGCGGTCTTTTCGCTCGAAAGCAGCTTTTCCAGCGCAGAAATATCGGCGTCGCGCTTGTCCAGCAGCCGGGTGAGCTTCGGAACCTCATTCAGCTTCAGCTCGGCATAGTCTTTTTCCAGTTCCTCGGCCCAGTTCCCGGAATTCTTTTTGAATTTGACGAGATCGCTGTTCGCCGTGTCTTTCTCTGCCGTGACCTTGGCAAGTTCGGCGGTCAGCGAAGTCGTTCCGGCCTTCAGTGCGGCAATTTCCGTCTGCATTGCCTGCCGGGCAAACCAGAAATAGCCGCCCGCGCCAATCAGCGCCAGGCAGAGCACAGCCGGCAGCAGGAGGCCGGACGAGCTACGGCCGCGCGTCACCTGATGGTCCCTACCCCACTGATTGCTCATGCAATATCCGCCATCGAAGAACTCCTCATATGTGAGGTACGACGATTTTCCCGGAGAGGCAAGCAACGGCGTACGGCGACGCTGCCTCCGTCGATCCGTGACGCTGCGCGCCCATGTCCTGCCTGAGTTTCGCTATTGATGTTTGAGGAAAAACCACCACATACTACAGCGAAAGGAACCTAACATGATGAAACAAAGAGACGCAAAATTTCAGATTGGACAGGTTGTTCGCCATCGCGTGTTTCCATTCCGCGGCGTTATATTCGACGTCGATCCGGAATATGCCAACACCGAGGAATGGTGGAATTCAATTCCCGCTGAAGTCCGCCCGACCAGGGACCAGCCGTTTTACCATCTTCTCGCCGAGAATGAGGAGACGGAATACGTGGCCTATGTCTCCGAACAGAATCTCATTTCGGATGAGAGCGGAAAGCCGGTGCGTCACTCGCAGGTGAACGCATTCTTCGATCCGGAGACCGTCGGGCAGTACAAACCGAAAGCGGTTGTCCAGCACTGAGACTAGCCATTGATGATGGCTTTGGCGTTAAACGCAAAAAGCCGCCGCGAGATGATCGCGGCGGCTTTTTGTTGATGAAACAGGCAATCAGTTCGCCTTGGCAGCCTTCTGGGCTTCTTCAAGCTTCTTGCGCGCGTCTTCGGCTTTCTTCTGCATTTCTTCCTGCAGCAGGCGCTGGCGCTCTTCGAGCTTGGACTGTTCGATCGGCTCGCCGTCGAAGACGCCGGTGAAGCCGCCGAGCGAAATCTTGATCGGGTTCGGCGCGCGCTGGAAGTTGACCGACGTGAAGACCACTTCGCCGCCCTTCTTCAGGGTGGCGAGAACAGCATCGCTGAGCGGCACTTCGGCAACGCACTTGTCCGGCATGCAGATGGCGTAGTCGAGCTTGGCGCCCTTGCCACCGTCGATCTGCATCTGGATGCCCGGCGGAATGAGGCGTGCCGACGGAACCGAAACCTGCAGAACCTTGCGGTTGACCTTGCCCTGGACGCTGATCAGGCCAACTGCGGTGATCAGCTGACCGTTGCTGGCCGTCAACAGGTTCTGCACGATGCAGACATCGTTGTCTTCCTGCTTGGTGCAGACCTTGAACCAGCCCTGGGGCGGACGGCCGGCGCCAGCCGCCTGCTGCGCAAAAGACGCGGCCGGCATCGCGGCAACAGCAACTGCGCCGGCGAATGCCGACAAAGCAGCCTTTTTGGTGAAGTTCGACTTGAAGATCATAATGATACCCGTCTCCTGAATTCCGGTGTCTGAGCAGTCTAAAGACGCTCGTGATCAATGGTCAGCTGCCCGCTCTCCTGTTGGGCAAATGAGGCAATTGCATGACCCTCGTCTCCGGGAACACCTGTTACAGGGAGCGGCGACGGATATCCAGCCTCCCCGCCACTTTTTTGCGTTCCGTTCTTGGGCAGGCATTGGCTTTTAAAGTATCGGTTGGTTGGAAATGCTGGTCAACGTGTTAATTTGCCGTGATTCACGAGACGACGACAGCAGGAGGCGGGCATTGCGCGCATTGTTTTTGGGTTTGATTTCGGTGCTGGCCACGCTTGGCACCGGTGTAACTGCACAGGCAGAGCCGGTTCACGGCATCGCCATGCACGGCCAACCCGCCCTGCCCGCCAATTTCAAATACTTCCCCTACGTCAAGCCGGACGTCAAGAAGGGCGGCCGCGTCTCCTATGGTGTGGTCGGCACGTTTGACAGTCTCAACCCGTTCATCCTGAAGAGCATGCGCACCACGGCGCGTGGCATGCTCGATCCGGAATATGGCAATCTTGTCTATGATTCGCTGATGCAGCGCTCGCGTGACGAAGCCTTTTCGCTCTATGGCCTGCTGGCCGAGACGGTAGAGTGGGATGATGATCGCACCTTCATCCAGTTCAACCTCAATCCGAAGGCGAAGTGGGCCGATGGCCAGCCGGTGACGCCGGAGGATGTGATTTTCACGTTCGAACTGTTTCGGGACAAGGGCCGCGTTCCGTTCAGCACGCGGCTGGCAAAGGTCGACAAGGTCGAGAAGATCGGCGACCGGAGTGTCCGTTTCACCTTCAATGATCAGGCCGACCGCGAGTTCCCGCTTTTGCTCGCCATGACGCCGATCCTGCCGAAACACGCGACCGATGTGGCGACATTCGATCAGACATCACTCAAATTCCCGCTCGGCTCGGGGCCCTATCGCGTTACCGAGGTCAGGCCGGGAGAACGGATCGTTTACAAGCGCAATCCCGAGTATTGGGCAAAGGATTTGCCGACAAAAATTGGTTTCGACAACTACGACGAGATTTCCGTTGAATATTTCCTGCAGGACAATTCCCTGTTCGAAGCCTTCAAGAAGGGCGAGATCGATATCTATCCGGAAGGCAGCCCGACGAAATGGTCGCGCAGCTACAATTTCCCGGCCGTTCAGTCCGGCAAGGTGATCAAGGAGACGTTCACGCCGAAGACACCTTCGGGCATGCTCGGTTTCGTCTTCAACACGCGCCGGCCGATGTTCGAGAACCCAAAACTGCGCCAGGGGCTGGCGCTGGTCTTTGATTTCGAATGGGCAAACAAGAACCTGTTCGACAATGCCTATACCCGCACGCAAAGCTTCTGGCAGAATTCGGGTCTTTCCTACCTCGGCGTAGCTGCCGATAACCGGGAGCTTGGAATACTCGGCGACATCAAGAACCGCATCAATCCGTCGGTTCTCGACGGAAGCTACCGCCTGCCCGTGACCGATGCCTCGGGGCGCGACCGCAACGTGCTGCGCGAAGCCGTGACGCTGCTGCGTGAAGCCGGTTACGGCATCAAGGACGGCAAGATGCTCAACGCCAACGGCACGCCGCTCGCCTTCGAGATCATGACCCAGAACGAAGGCCAGGAAAAACTGGCGCTGACCTATCAGCGCTCGCTGGCGGCACTCGGGATTGCCGCATCCGTGCGCACGGTCGATGATTCGCAATACCAGCAGCGCACCCAGTCATTCGATTACGACATCATCATGAAATCGTTCCCGTCCTCGCTTTCACCGGGTATCGAGCAGATTACCTATTGGGGATCGCAATCGCGCGATCAACAAGGCAGCTCGAATTTTGCCGGTGTCGCCGACAAGGATGTCGATACGCTTGTCGATCACATCCTGCGCGCCGTCAGTGTCGAAGACTTTACGGCAGCCGTGCGGGCGCACGATCGCCTGCTGGTCTCCAATTTCTATCTCGTGCCGCTCTACCATGTCGGCTCACAATGGGTCGCCCGTGAAAAGCGCATTGGCCGCCCGAGTGTCGTGCCACTCTATGGCTACCAGTTGCCGGTATGGTTCGACGAAACTGTGCAGTGATGCGGAATGGATGGCGGTATACTTTTGGTAACGCATTGAAAGCGCAAACCGGGACGCCTATGTCGCTGATCAACGATTTTCAGCGCGAGGAGTAAGCGCCATGAACCATGTCAATATCGATGTCGTCTCGGACGTCGTCTGCCCCTGGTGCTATATCGGCAAGGCGAGGCTCGATCAGGCGATCGCCAATGTCGCGGCCGATATCCTCGTCACCGTTAACTGGCGGCCGTATCAGCTCAATCCGGACCTGCCGCCGGAGGGCGTCGATCACAAGGCCCATCTCGCTGCCAAGCTCGGCGGCCAGGCGGCGGTGGATCGTGCGCATGAGATGCTGGCTGGCCTTGGCGAGCAGGACGGCATTACGTTTGATTTCGATGCCGTCAAGATCAGTCCCAATACACTTGATGCGCATCGGTTGATCCGTTGGGCCCTGACCGAAGGCGGAGATACGCAGAGCGAGGTCGCCACCTTGCTTTTCAAGGCGAATTTCGAAGAGGGCCGCAATATCGGCGATCACGCGGTGCTGCTGGACATTGCGGCCGAGGCCGGTCTTGACCGCACGGTCATTGCAGCACTGCTTGCTTCTGATGCAGACAAAGACGCGGTTTCGAAGAAATAGACATGGCACGCGGCATGGGCGTCACAGGTGTTCCCTGCTTCATCGTCGACAGCAAATATGCCGTCATGGGCGCCCAGTCGGTCGAGGTGCTGGAGGATGCCCTGCGCGATATCGCCAAGATGAAGGATACCTCGCAGATCAATTGACCCGGCGTTATCCGGTTTCAGCAAGCCGCGCAAAACATCCCGCGCGGCTTTTTTTTCGTGGACCTTCAGGTCTTCGCCAGCCCGGCGAGCTGCGTCATCACCACCGCAGCACCCGCCAGCCGCTTTTCCGGTGTCGGGAAATCGCGCTGGAAGAAGATGCTGTGATCCGGGCGGATCTTGGCCATGATGCCCTGCTTGGCGATATAACCGACCAACGCGCCCGGATTGGGGAATTCGCGGTTGCGGAACTGCACCACGACGCCCTTCGGGCCCGCATCGAGCTTTTCGACATTGGCGGTGCGGCAGAGCGACTTGATATAGACGATCTTTAACAGGTGCTGGACCTCGAGCGGCAGTGGGCCGAAGCGGTCGATCAGCTCGGCGCCGAAGGCGTCGATATCACCCAGCTCGGTGATCTCGCCCAAGCGACGGTAGAGGCCGAGGCGCAGGTGCAGGTCCGGAACATAATCGTCCGGGATCATCACCGGGGTACCGACGGAAATCTGCGGCGACCAGCCGCTATCAGCGATCTCCTCGTCCCCCTTGAGCTCGGCAACCGCCTCTTCCAGCATCTGCTGGTAAAGTTCGAAACCGACCTCCTTGATATGACCCGACTGCTCGTCACCGAGCAGATTACCGGCGCCACGGATATCGAGGTCGTGGCTTGCCAGCTGGAAACCGGCGCCCAGCGTGTCGAGCGACTGCAGCACCTTGAGGCGCCGTTCAGCCATGCCGGTCAGCGTCCGGTTGACCGGCAGCGTGAACAGGGCAAAAGCGCGAACCTTGGAACGGCCGACACGGCCTCTGAGCTGGTAGAGCTGCGCCAAACCGAACATGTCGGCACGGTGAACGATCAGCGTGTTGGCCGTCGGCACATCAAGACCGGATTCGACGATCGTCGTCGATAGCAGAACATCATAGCGGCCCTCGTAGAAGGCGTTCATGATGTCTTCGAGTTCTGTCGCCGGCATCTGACCGTGGGCGACGGCAACCTTCAGTTCCGGCACATCGGATCTGAGGAAATCATGGATTTCCGACAGGTCAGCCAGACGTGGGCAGACATAGAAACTCTGGCCGCCACGATAGTGCTCGCGCATCAAGGTTTCGCGGATGACAAGTGCGTCGAACGGCGAAATGAACGTGCGCACCGCCATGCGATCGACCGGCGCCGTGGTGATCAGCGACAGTTCGCGAACACCCGTCAGCGCCAATTGCAGCGTGCGCGGGATCGGCGTTGCCGACAGCGTCAGGACGTGCACGTCGGATTTCAGCTCTTTCAGCCGCTCCTTGTGCTTGACGCCGAAATGCTGTTCCTCGTCAATGATCAACAGGCCGAGATTGGCAAAATTGATCGACGTGCCGAGCAGCGCATGTGTCCCGACGACGATATCGGTCTTGCCCTCGGCGACTTCCTTCTTGGTCAGTGCCAGTTCCTTGGAGCCGACCAGACGCGACGCCTGGGCAATGCGCACAGGTAGACCGCGAAAGCGCTCTGTGAACGACTTGAAATGCTGGCGGGCGAGCAGCGTGGTGGGCACGACAACGGCCACCTGGACGCCGTTCATGGCGGCGATGAAGGCGGCGCGCAGGGCCACCTCGGTCTTGCCGAAACCGACGTCGCCGCAAACGAGCCGGTCCATCGGACGACCGGCACCGAGATCATCGCGAACGGCCTCGATCGAGGTCATCTGGTCTTCGGTCTCGTCATAGGGGAAACGTGCCGCGAACTCGTCGTAGAGCCCTTCCGGCGTCGTCAGCACCGGCGCATGACGTGTCAGGCGCTCTGCGGCGATGCGGATTAGACCGCCGGCCATATCCAGCAGGCGCTTCTTCAGCTTGGCCTTGCGCGCCTGCCAGGCGACGCCGCCGAGCTTGTCGAGAACGGCATCGCTGCCCTCGGAGCCGTAGCGCGACAGAAGTTCGATGTTTTCGACCGGCAGGAACAGCTTTGCCTCGTCGGCATAAACCAGCTCGAGGCAGGCATGTGGCGCGCCGGCGGCCTCGATGGTGCGCAACCCGATGAACCGGCCGATACCATGCTCTGCGTGGACGACAATGCTGCCTTCGTCGAGACCAGCGACTTCGGCGATGAAATCGGCACCGCGCTTGCGGCGCTTCGAACGCCGCACCATGCGGTCGCCGAGAATGTCCTGCTCGCCGATGACGACGAGATTGCCGGTTTCAAAGCCGCTTTCGAGGCTGAGAACGGCGGAGGCCGCCTCCCCGGATTTCAGGCTATTGAGCTCCGACATCGCCTTGATCGGCTTGATATTGGCAAGGCCGTGTTCGACCAGCACCTGAAGCAGGCGATCAAGCGATCCCTCCGACCACGCGGAGATCAGCACCTTAGCGCCCTTGGCGCGGCGGTCGGCAATATATTTGACGGCCAAATCGAAGACGTTGACGCGTTCGGCGTCGCTGGTCGTTTCCGTCGCGTTTTTCGCCCAGCGCACACCGAGACGTGCATCGACGGTGATGACCTGGCGCGCTTCGCCCTCGTGTTCGCTGAACGGCGAGAGGCGCACGGCATTGCGCGACACCAGAGCCGCATTGAACGCTTCGACGCTGAGATACAGCATCTCCGGCGGCACCGGCTTGTAGGGCGTGCCCTGCGAAATCTGTGATTTGCCCGGCGAGACCGACGACTGGCGGGCCTCGTAATAATCCTGAACCAGTTTTGAGCGCTCGGCCGCTGCTTCACGAACCACATGGTCGGTGACAATATGGAAGCCGGCGAGATAGTCGAACACCGTATCGAGTGTGTCGTAGAACAGCGGCAGCCAGTGCTCCATGCCGGCATAACGCCGGCCTTCGGAGACCGCCAGATAAAGCGCATCGTCGCGGGTCGCCGCACCGAACATCGACAGATATTGCGTGCGAAAATGGCTGATCGTTTCGGGCGTCAACGACACTTCGCTCATCGGGTTGAGATCGAGCGAGCGCGCCTGTCCGGTGGTGCGCTGGCTGGCCGGATCGAACGACCGGATGCTTTCGAGCGTATCGCCGAAGAAATCCAGGCGGACGGGTTCCTCGCTGCCGGGAACGAAAACATCGAGAATGCCGCCGCGCACCGCATATTCGCCGACTTCACGCACGGTTGCGACGCGTTCGAAGCCGTTGCGTCCCAGGCGCGCCGCGATATCGTCCATCCGGATATTGGTGCCAGGGCGGGCCGAAAACGCCAGGCTTTCAATGATATCCTGCGGCGCCATCTTCTGCAGGGCGGCATTGACGGTGACGAGCACGATGGCCGGATGCGGCTTTTTCGCGTGTGCGATCAGGCCGCTCAGCGTTGCCAGGCGGCGGGCCGATGTATCGGCACTGGGCGAGACCCGGTCATAGGGCAGGCAATCCCAGCCCGGCAGGGTCAGCACGGGAATATCCGGTGCCGCAAACCCCAGCATCTGCTCGACATCGGCGATACGCTGGCCATCCGAGAGAATATAGGCAACTGGGCCGTTGGCGCGGGCAAGCTCGGCAAGGATCAGCGGCTCGACCCCGGCTGGGACCGGACCGATGGTCAACTCGCGGGTGGCGCGCGCAACTTTCTTGGGATCAAAACCGGCAATCATCAGGCGTTTTTGTCCTTATGGTCAAACAGCACGTCAAAATCAGGTCGATAGGACACGATCCGATTGAACAAGGGCGTGCGGTAGCGCTCCGGTACTGGCTGTGATCCGAGCACCCACTTGAGCAGATCGGTGTCTTCTTCACCCATGATCGTTTCGAGCTCGTCGAGATCGGTCTCCGCCAGATCAGCAAGCTCGTTATCAGCGAACTGTCCGAAAACCAGATCCATCTCACGAACACCACGGTGCCAGGCACGAAAAAGAATCCGTTTGCGGCGCGGATCGAGATCGGCGCTTGTGCGGGTGATGCCGGTCATGAGAAGTCCTTCCTGCCGCCGCGTCGCTAAAGGCGGCGTTTCGCTATGGCTCTATAAACGCTGAAAAGAGTATTGTCAGCCTTGCCAAAGACCTAATCCTCGTTTCAGTCTGCCCCGCATGCGTCCTGCCCTTCTCGACCCACTTTTTGCCCCCCTCAACTCGCTTCCCGGCATCGGCCCGAAAGCGGGTGAACTTTATGCACGGCTGCTCGGCCGCGAAAGCATCGACGATTGCCGGGTGATCGACCTCGTCTTTCACGCGCCGCATTCGCTGATCGACCGGCGCCACCAGCCGGGTATCGCGCGCGCGCCGCAGGGCGTCATCGTCACCATCACCGGCCGGGTCGATCGGCACCAACCGCCACCGCCGCGCACCAGCCAGCCCTACCGCGTCTTCCTGCATGACGACACCGGCGAGCTGGCGCTGACCTTCTTCCGGGTCAAGGGAAACTGGCTGGAAAAGGCGCTGCCGATCGATGAGACAGTCACCGTCAGCGGCAAGGTCGACTGGTTCAACGGCCGTCCATCGATGGTACATCCCGATTATATGGTGCGGGCAACGGAAGCTGAAAACCTGCCGCTGGTCGAGCCAATCTATCCGCTGACAGCCGGTCTTTCCGCGCGCATCCTGCGCAAGGCGGTCGAGGCGGCCCTACCCCGCATTCCCGATTTTCCTGAATGGATCGAAGAAGCCCTGATGCAGAAGCAGGGTTTTCAGTCCGCCCGCGACTGTTTCCTGGCGCTGCACGACCCGCGCGACGAAACCGATCTCGATCCACAGGCACCGGCCCGGCGGCGGCTAGCCTATGACGAGTTTCTGGCCGGACAACTCTCGTTGTCGCTCGTGCGCCAAAGGCTGCGCAAAGTGGCCGGGATACCGGTGCATGCAACGGGCAAGTTGAGCAAACCGGTCCTTGCCGCGCTGCCATTTTCGCTGACCGGCAGCCAAACGGTTGCCATCGACGAAGTGCTGAGGGATATGGCAGGCACCGAGAGGATGCTCAGGCTGCTCCAGGGCGATGTCGGCTCGGGAAAGACGGCGGTGGCGCTGATGTCGATGCTGGCGGCCGTCGAGGCCGGCGGCCAGGCCGTGCTGATGGCACCGACGGAAATTCTCGCCCGGCAGCATTTCGCGACGCTGTCCAAGATGGCTGCACCTGCCGGTATCGCCATCGATGTCCTGACCGGCCGCACCAAGGGCCGCGAGCGCGATGCCATTCTGGAACGCATCGCCTCCGGCGAAACGCAGATCGTCATCGGCACGCACGCGCTGTTCCAGGATACGGTCGTCTACAGCAATCTCCTGCTGGCCGTCGTCGATGAACAGCACCGGTTTGGCGTGCACCAGCGCCTGCGGCTGACGGCGAAGGGGATTTCGCCGCATATGTTGGTCATGACGGCTACACCGATCCCGCGCACACTGGTTCTGGCTGCATTCGGCGACATGGATGTCTCGAAGCTCACCGAGAAGCCGGCGGGCCGCAAGCCGATCCAGACAGTCACAGTATCGACCGAGCGCACCGGCGAAATCGTTGCGCGGCTGCGCACCGCGCTTGCCGAAGGCAAGAAAGCCTATTGGATTTGCCCGCTGGTCGAGGAATCGGAAGCTTCCGACCTGATGTCCGCCGACGAACGCTTCCAGAGCCTCGACAAGCAGTTCGGCCCGACTGTCGGCCTGGTGCACGGACGCATGAACGGCGCGGAAAAAGACGCGGTGATGCTCGCCTTCAAGAATGGCGACATCCGCCTTCTCGTTGCCACCACCGTCGTCGAGGTCGGGGTCGATGTGCCGGACGCGACGATCATGGTGATCGAGCATGCGGAGCGCTTTGGGCTGGCGCAACTGCACCAGCTGCGCGGCCGCGTCGGGCGGGGCGACGAGGCCTCGACCTGCATCCTGCTGTATAAAGGCCCACTCAGTGAAAACGGCCGGGCGCGGCTGTCGATCCTGCGGGATACCGAAGACGGCTTCCTGATCGCTGAAGAGGACCTGAAACTGCGCGGCGAAGGCGAGTTGCTGGGCACGCGGCAATCCGGCACACCCGGTTTCCGAATCGCCAGCCTAGAGGCACACGGCGACCTGTTGGAAATCGCCCGCAAGGACGCGGCTTACGTCATCGAACGCGATCCCGACCTGACGACGGAGCGGGGCGAGGCTCTGCGGACGCTGCTCTATCTGCATCGCCGGGACGAAGCGATCCGGTTTCTCAGGGCCGGCTAAGCGTCTTGCCGCGTTTGGCAGGCGTCGTCTCCTGTGTGACTGCCAGGGTTTTTGGCAGATAGTCAGGAGTAACCAGCCCACCCGACAGCAGCAGCTTGGCGGCATCCTCGGAGCTCATATCGAGCGGTACGATTTTTTCGCGCGGCACAAAAATCAGAAAGCCGGCGGTCGGCACCGGCGTCGGCGGCAGGAAGACCGCAACCATGTCCAAGCCTCGCTCTGTAAATTTGACGGCGATCTCGCCCTTGGCATCCGTGGCGATGAACACCAGCGCCCAGAGGCCTGGGCTCGGATATTCGATCAACCCGGCCTTCTTGAACGAATTCGACTGATCCTGCAGCACGGTCTGGAATATCTGCTTCAGCCCCTTGTAGATCGGGCGCACCAGCGGGGTGCGGACAAGCAGCGACTCACCGAAGCCGACCACGCTGCGGCCGATCAGGTTCGCGGTGAAAAAGCCGACTAGCGTGATCAGCATCAATGCTGTGAGCAAGCCAAAGCCTGGGACAGGATAAGGCAGGAAATTGTCGGGGTTATAGTCGAACGGCAGATAGGGTTTGACCCAACTGTCGGCCCAGAGAATGAACGACCAGGTAATCCAGGCGGTGATGGCGAGCGGGGCACAGATGATCAGGCCGGTCAGGAAATAATTCCTCAACCGCGTGGCGAAAAACCCACGTGCCGGTTTGTCTGTCATGCCGCTCCGTCTATTGGTCTACGCCAGCGTAAAACGCCGGGTGAAATGTCACAATGCCGGACGCCGGGTTGGACGACAAGGGCTGCACCAAAAAATATTGCGGCGCACAATCCTTGAGGGCAAACTGAGGGTCATTGCGGAATCCGAACTTCTGATAAAAATCCGGGTCGCCCATTACCACGCATCCGGCCGCTGCCTGATGCCGCAACATATCCAGCCCTCGGCGGATCAGGGCGCCACCGATGCCCTGCCCCTGAAACGCTGGCAAAACAGAGACTGGCCCGAGCCCGAACCAGTCCTTCGAGCCATCTGACAGCGCGACAGGCGAAAAGGCGATATGGCCCACGACGTCGCCATCGACTTCAGCGATCAACGAAATGCTCAGCGTACCCGCTTGCCGCAAGCGATCGACGATAAGATGTTCGGTCTGATCGCTATGCGGATGACCCTTGAAAGCTGATATCGTGACATCATGGATCGCCGCCACATCGGCCGGATTTTCAAGCCGGGTAATCATTCCACCGTAACCGACTTTGCCAGATTGCGCGGCTGATCGACGTCGGTGCCCATAAAGACGGCCGTATGATAGGCGAGCAGCTGGATCGGCAGCGAGAAGATCATCGGTGCGATGATCTCGTCGACATTCGGCAGCACGATCGTGCTCATCGTCGCGAGTTTAGAGGCGGCTGCGCCCTTCTCGTCGGTGATGAAGATGATGCGGCCGCCACGGGCGGCGACTTCCTGCATGTTCGATACGGTCTTTTCGAAGAAGCGATCGTGTGGTGCGATGACAATGACCGGCATGTTCTCGTCAATCAAAGCGATCGGACCATGCTTCAATTCACCGGCGGCATAGCCTTCGGCGTGGATATAGGAGATTTCCTTCAGCTTCAGCGCGCCTTCCATTGCCAGCGGATAGCTGGTGCCGCGGCCGAGATAGAGCACGTCCTTGCACTTCGACAATTCGCGGGCCAGGCTTTCGATGGTCGGCTGGATGCTGTTCAGCACCTTGCCCATGATCCGCGGCATCTCGGCGAGGCTGCGAACCAGCACTTTTTCCTCAGCCTCGGACACGGTGCCGCGTGCACGTCCGGCGCCGATCGCAAGCGCTGCGAGCACCGACAGCTGGCAGGTGAAGGCCTTGGTCGATGCGACGCCGATTTCAGGGCCGGCCATGATCGGGAAGACCGCGTCGGATTCCCGCGCGATGGTCGATTCCTTGACGTTAACAACGGCGCCGATTTTCAGGCCGTGTTCCTTGCAATAGCGCAACGAAGCCAGCGTGTCGGCTGTCTCGCCGGACTGCGAGATGAACAGGGCGGCGGATTGCGGCGACAGCGGAATGTCGCGGTAGCGGAATTCAGATGCAACGTCGATTTCGACCGGCAGGCGGGCGTAGCGCTCGAACCAATACTTGCCGACGAGGCCGGCGAGATAGGCGGTGCCGCAGGCCGAGATGGCAAGGCTTGGAACCTTGGCGAAGTCGATGGCGGCGGCAATCGGATTGACCGTGTTCTCGATGAAATCGACGTAATGGCTGAGCGCGTGCGAAATCACCTCCGGCTGCTCATAGATTTCCTTTTCCATGAAATGGCGGTGATTGCCCTTGTCGACCATATAGGCCGCGGCCACCGAAATCTGGCGCGGCCGGGACACAGGTTTACCGTCATGATCGAGGATTTCGATACTATCGGCGGTCAGTACTGCCCAGTCGCCGTCGATCAGATAGGTGATTTCGTTGGTGAATGGCGACAGCGCAATGGCGTCGGAACCCAGGAACATTTCGCCCTTGCCGAAACCAACGGCGAGCGGCGGGCCGCTACGGGCGGCCATGATCGTGTTTGGGGCGTCCTGGAAGATGACGGCCAGCGCATAGGCGCCGGTGACGCGGCGCAGCATCGCCTGCATCGCAACCCGGTGGCTCATGCCGTCGCGGATCAGCTTGGCCAGCAATTGCGCAACAACCTCGGTGTCGGTCTGCGTCTTGAAGGTTGCGCCAGCAGCTGCAAGCTCGTCCTTCAGCTCGGAAAAATTCTCGATGATGCCGTTGTGGACGACGGCGACGCCGTCGGTGAAGTGGGGATGGGCGTTATTTTCGGTCGGAGCGCCATGCGTCGCCCAGCGGGTGTGGGCAATGCCTATCTGGCCAGCCAGTGGCTCGCCACGCAGCTTGGTTTCGAGATTGACAAGCTTGCCTTCGGCGCGGCGGCGCTCAAGTATACCGTCGTGGATCGTCGCGACACCGGCGGAGTCATAACCGCGGTATTCAAGACGCTTCAGCGCATCGACAAGACGCTCGGAGACAGGCTGATTTCCGACAATACCGACGATACCGCACATATGTTTCTTCTCCGCAATGTTCAAAGACCGGCTCCTGAAATAACCGGAGCCGGTCCCATAATATCTGTTAGGTGCTGCTTTGGTATCGAATTTCGAAAAATCCGCAATCGGCCTGAAATTCACTTTCGATTTCAACCGTTAACCGCAGCGCGGCGATCGGCTATTTTTTCTGTTTCGCGGCTTTTTCGGCCTGGTATTTTTCACGCAGGATTTTTGCCCGCCCTGGCTTGATCTCCTGACGCGCCCGGCCAAAGGCCACCGCGTCCGCCGGCACGTCCTGCGTAACGACGCTACCCGACGCAACAAGCGCGCCATCGCCGATGGAAACCGGCGCTACGAGCGACGAGTTCGAGCCGATGAAGGCGTTTGCGCCGATCCGGGTGATATGCTTGTTGACGCCATCATAGTTGCAGGTGATCGTGCCGGCCCCGATATTGGTTTTTTCGCCGACGAAGGCGTCGCCGATGTAGGTGAGATGATTGACCTTGGCTCCGGCGCCGATCTCGGCCTTCTTCACTTCGCAGAAATTGCCGACCTTTGATTCTGGTCCCAGGTTGGCGCCCGGTCGCAGGCGTGCATAGGGGCCGACGGTTGCCTCTGTCCCGACATGGGCGCCTTCCAGATGCGAGAACGCATGGATGATCGCGCCGCTTTCGATGATGACTCCGGGGCCGAAAACAACATTTGGCTCGATCAGCACGTCCTGAGCAATCTGCGTATCGAAGGCGAGAAAAACGGTTTCCGGCGCAATCATAGAGACGCCGGAGACCATCAGTTCGTGACGGCGGCGTTTTTGCCAGATCGCTTCGATCGCGGCCAGTTCGGCGCGATTGTTGCAGCCGGTCAGCTCCGTCTCCGGCGCCTCGACCGCAATCGCCTTGCCGCCTTCAGCGCGGACGATCTCGACAATATCCGTCAGATAATATTCGCCCTTCGCATTGGTATTGCCGATCTTGCCGAGCAGTTCCAGCGCTCTGGCGCCCTTGATCGCCATCAAGCCACCATTGCAATAGGTGATCTTTCGCTCGTCCTCGGTCGCATCCTTCTGCTCGCGGATTGCCAGAAGCGCGCCGTCCTCAACGATAAGCCTGCCATAACCGGTCGGGTCGGCGGTCTGGAAGCCGACGACGACAATATCATTGCCGTCGGCAAGACCTTTCCGAGCAGCCAGAAGCGGCGCTGCGGTAATCAGTGGCGTATCGCCGAAAACGACGAGAATATCGTCATAGCCCTTGGCAATGGCGTCCTTTGCCGCAAGAACCGCATGCCCCGTGCCGAGGCGCTCCGTCTGCAGAAACGCGGAAAGTTCAATATCATCGCGGCCTGCAGCGGCCTTGACCGCATCGGCATCACGGCCAAGCACAAGGGCTGCAGACGTGATCGATGCATTGACGAGCGACTCGACCACATGCGCGATCATCGGCCGCCCGGCGACCGGATGCAGCACCTTCGACATGGACGACTTCATCCGGGTGCTTTCCCCCGCCGCCAAAACGATCGCCAGGCATGTGCGCTTCATTCACGTTCTCCCGCTTTGATGGCATCCCCGCTTCAGACCGGGGCGATTCTGCCTGTTTCATAGCAGGAAGATATTGCAAGGAACATCATCCGCCATGTTAACCCGGATACAACCCCGACCTGTCATAAACGCAGGACAACCGCCATTGACCGCTCCGATAGCCGGGAACGATACCGACGATGCAGGCCTCGACCGATACAGTGCTTTCCTCCCGCCGCAGATCGCTTTGGCACGACCGCGCCCGAGCCGCCCTCGCCCGCTGGCCGCTCATCATACTGGCGCTTGTGGTTGCCTGCATGCCGCTGGCGTTGATGACCACGGTGACGATGCCGATCGGTCCGATGTATTGGGACCACTATATCTATCTCGATGCGGCAAACCGGATTTTTGACGGCCAGGTCCCTTCGATCGACTTTTTCGCGCCGGTCGGCGGCCTCGGTTACTATCTTTTTGCCGGCTGGCTTTATCTTTTCCCCGATGGACACCCGTTGTTGTTGTCCAACTGGTCGTTGATGACGGTGACCGTTCCCTTGATGGCGCTGGTGGTCCGCGACGTGCAAAGCCGCTCTGCTGCGATTGCATACGGGCTGCTGTTGCCGTTCCTGTTTTTCTCGCTGCTGCCTTTCAATACGGGCGAGTTCTACCCCTATCCGGGCTCGGAAGGCTTCGGCATCTACAATCGCCAAGTTTGCCAGATTCTCTTTGTGCTCGCCGCCTGCCTGGTCTTCGTGCGTGGATGGAAGACACTGGCGATCGTGACTGTGCTGGCGATGCTGGCTCTGCTGTTCGTCAAGGTTACGGGCGTGGTTGCAGGCGTTGTTCTTTGCCTGACGGCTTTTCTGTCGGGGCGCCTGCCGCTGCGCTCAGCCCTGGTGGCCGGCGCGTTCTTCCTTGCCGCAATTGCCCTCATCGAAATGACCACCGGCACGGTGACGGCCTATATCGCCGATATCCAATCGCTGGTTCTGATCAACGATACCAGCCTGATGCCCCGCCTGCTGCAAGCAGCCTCGCTCAATTTCGAAACAGTCCTGGCTTGCGCCCTCCTCTGCCTGGTTCTTCTGCTGACAAGCTACAAGGCATTTTTCGAAAAGATCCGCGTTTTTACGGCCAAGCCCGGCTTTACGGCCTTCGCGGATATCGCCGATCATTCCTTCTTTTGGCTGGGAAGCTTCACCGCCGCTGGCCTGCTGTTCGAAAGCCAAAATACTGGTAGTCAGGCTTTCATTTTCCTGTGGCCGTTGCTGCTTGGCATCATGCTCGACAGTTATCGACACAAAGGTCCTTCGGCCGCGTTTGTAGCAATTGCCGTACTTTCATTGTGTGCAGCATTGCCGCCGGCTGCTGCCGTCACTCAAAAGGCCGCCAGGGCCTGGATCGGCAGTATCAACAACTCGCCGCTGGAGCAAACAAACCTGAAGAGCATGGGCGCCGTCAGCGTCCGTGATATTCTTACAGAGCGCATGGAAAAGCTGCGCAACAACTATGTGGTCTACCGCCCAACCTATGACGCATTGGCATCAGATGGCACTTTGCCGTCGTTCCTGCTTTATAGCGATTTCGATTTCCAGGCTCTCTGGCTGCAGAGCGCCGATGAGGTCATCTCGGCAATCCACAGCTATGAGATAGCCAACAAGGTGCGGTTCGAGACGATCATGACAATCGATTTCACCAATCCCTTCCCCTGGCTGATGGATCGCCATGCGCCGAAATACATCGCCATCGGCGCCGACCCCTACCGGGCCGTGCCGCCGCTCGATGCGCACGTCAAGCAGGCTGTGGATGCCGTCGATCTTGCACTGTACCCGACATGCCCGCCAACGGCCGCACGCCTGGCGCTGCTCAACCTTTATCAGCCCATGCTTGCCGAGGGCCACCGCCGCATTACGCTGACGCCATGTTTCGATGCCTTCGTCCGTGACGGGATCACAGCGGCGCCTTGAGCCTCAGTGCGGCATCCGCAACCGGCTTTCCGTCAACAGTCCGCTTTCATCGAGAATCGGATGTGCGACGGAAACGATATGGGCGTTGATACGTTTGAGATCGCGCAAAATGTCGAGATGCAGGGAGCTGGTTTGAAGACTATCGGTACGGCCGTCGCGCAGGCGCTCGAGATGACGCTCTGACGAGCGTTTCTCCATGTGGCGGACATCAACTTTCACCTCCATCAGGTGGCGGGCAAGATCGGCGTCGCGGGTGACGAAGATCGTCTGGGCAATGCGCAGGTTGTCGATGGTGAGATTAAACAGCGTCGTCAGTTCCTGATAACCGTCCTCGGAGAATTTGAGGCCGTTGTCGATCTTCTTCCTGACCTCTTCCGTCAGGCCCTTTTCGATGATGTCGCCGATATGTTCAAGGTTGATGGCATAATCGATGATCACGATCGAGCGGCGGCCGTTGTCGTCGCTGAGACCGCTGCGTCCAAGCCGTGACAGGTAGAGTTTGACTTCCTGCTGCAGCAGATCGACCTGTTTTTCCAGCTTTCCGATGTCCTGTAGTTGAACACGATCGTTGCTATTGAATGCATTCATCGTCGAAATCAGCATCTTTTCGATCAGGTCGCCGACGCGCAGCACTTCCCGGGTTGCGCCGGAGAGAGCGATGACCGGCGTTGTCAGCGCGCGGTCGTCGAGATAGAGCGGCCCCGTCTCGGCCTTTGGTTCATCCGGAATGAGCCGCAGCATGGCGGCCGACAGCAGCGATGAGAATGGCCAGGCGGCCATGGCAAGCGCGACGTTGAAGATCAGGTGGATATCGACCGGTAGTTTTGCCGGCGACAGCGGCAGCGTCTGCAGGAAAGCGGCGGCAGGTGCTGCCACCGACAGCGCAATCAGGCAACCGATGGTGCGAACGACAAGATTGCCAGCCGTTACCCGTTTGGCCGACGCAGAAGCTGACAATGTCGCCATGACCGGTGGGATCGCACCACCCAGATTGGCGCCCAGCACGAGCGCGATCGTCAGGCCGGATGACAGGATACCCGCGGCTGCAAGCGACAGGATCAGAACAACAACGGCAAGGCTGGACGACGAAACGAAAGCGAGCACGGCGGCGAAGATCATGGCGACTGGCCAGGCGCTGTCGAGCATGGTGAGGAAGCTTCCGAGCGCCGGCGATTGGCGCATCGGCTCCGTCGCCAGCCCGAGCAGATGCAGCGACAGCAGCATCAAGCCGATACCGACCAGCGCTGTGCCCGCTCCCTGCTTCGCACTTGACCGCCCTGCCCGGTTGAGCATCACCCCGGCGAGAATGAGCAGTGGCGACAGCCAGTCGATGCCGGTCGCGACGATCCAGGCGGTCACGGCTGTTCCCACATTTGCCCCGAGCAGCACGATCTGAGCCATGCGTGCACGAACAAGCCCCTTTTCGACAAACGATGCAATCATCAGCGCAGTGGCGGTCGAGCTCTGAAGAGCGACGGTTGCGACGAACCCGCCCACAAACGAACGCACCGGCCCGCTGGTACCCTGTGCCAATCCGGTTCGCAGCCTGATCCCGAAAGCGCGTGTCGCACCATCCTTGACCTGCGACAAGCCGAACAGCAGCAACGCGACTGCTCCGAACAGATTGACCATGACGATAATGGATTCCATGTCTGCACTCCGGCTTTCCCGCCAAGATTGCTGCGCATCAAGCGAGTCGGCATGTTCTGGCGGATCAATGCTAGCATTTTCGGTGGCGATATGACCCGCGCGGCCATGGATAGTGACAGATATTTTTAGATTGCCGGCTAACATTTCCGACATGTTTCGGCCTTGGAACGGCACGGCCGCTGACTATGCTTGGCTCCCGTCTTGTAACCGTTGACGCGACATCATGAGCAAATGCCCGCATGACTGCCCCATACGCCGGCGCCGCGCTGATTTCCTCGACTTTTTGCGCAGTTCAACCCTTCAATTCCGCTACGGATTGCTCTAAGGAACGACACCGGCTGCCATCCGGCGGCCCCGAAATTGCGACGAGGTATGCAGTCCCATGCTTGAATTCCTGAGAAAAGGCGCCCAGACTTGGGTTGTCAAAGGGCTCTTGGTCCTTCTTGTTCTTTCCTTCGGTGTCTGGGGTGTGTCCACGTCGCTTGTACCAGGTGCGGCCGACGCTGTTGTGACGGTCGGGGACGTAAAAGTCTCTCCGAGCGATTTCCGCCTTGCCTATGAGCGCCAACTCGCCCAGCTTTCCCGGCAGTTTGGGACGCGGCTAAGCCGCGAACAGGCCAAGGCCTTCGGCGTCGAAGCGCAGGTCTACTCGCAGCTCGTCGCCGGTGCTACGCTTGACCAGCTGTCCGAGAACATGAACCTCGGCCTTTCGCAGGACCGCCTCGCTTCTCTGATCAGCGAGGATCCCGCGTTCAAAGGTGTCAACGGCCAGTTCGACCGGGGGACCTTCTCCAGCGTCCTGCGCAATGCGGGTCTGCGAGAGCAGGATTACATCAACAATCGCAGCCAGGTTGCGGTGCGCTCGCAGATCGTCGAAGCGCTGTCGGACGGCTACACGCCGCCGAAGGTGCTCGGAGACGCCCTGCGCCTCTACCGTAATCAGACGCGTACGGTCGAATATCTGCTTCTGTCGAATGCCAATGTCGATCCGGTCAAGGCGCCGTCCGATGAAGTATTGAAACCCTGGTTCGAAACGCACAAGGCTGAATATCGTGCGCCGGAATTTCGCAAGATCACCTATGTGAAGCTGGAACCAACCGATATCGCCGATCCGGCCTCGGTCACCGAGGACGAAGTGCGGGCCGATTACGACAAGCGCAAGAACAGCTTCAGCACGCCGGAAACACGGACCGTCGAACAGCTTTCCTTCCCCTCGCGTGAAGAGGCTGACGCCGCGGCAATCAAGCTTTCTACCGGCACGACCTTCGACGCTCTGGTCACCGCTTCCGGCAAGACGGCAAGCGATGTGCTGCTGGGTGATTTCACCCGCGACCGCATGCCTGATGCCAAGCTGGGCGACGCCGCTTTTGCGCTCGTGGCCGATGGTCAGACGACGCCGGTCATCGACGGCGCCTTCGGTGCTGTCATCCTGCGTGTCACCAACATCAAGCCGCAAACCGTTCGGGCCTATGATGAGGTCAAGGACGAACTGCGCAAGGAATTGGCACTGACCAATGCCTCCAACGAAATCATGGGTATCCATGACAAATTCGAGGATGCCCGCGTTTCCGGAGCCTCAATGAAGGAAGCTGCCGAACAGACCAACCTCAAGCTGATCGTCCTGAATGCGGTCGATGCCCGCGGCAACGATACGAATGGCGATGAGATTGCCGGCATCCCCGAGGCAAAGACCCTGCTTGAGGAAGCCTTCAAGGCTGAAGTCGGCGGAGAAACCCTGCCAGTCAATCTCGGCCGCGACGGCTACGTATGGTTCGACGTCGATGAAGTGACGCCGGCGCGTGACCGCACGCTGGACGAAGCCCGCGAACGGGTCGTCGCCGACTGGACGGCGGAACAGCAGCGCAACGAGCTTGCCGCAAAGGCCGTCGAGTTGAAGGGCCGGGTCGAAAAGGGCGAAACGCTCGCAGCCATTGCTACAGAACTTGGTATCGCCGTCGAAACCAAATCGGGACTGCGCCGGTCTGCAGAAGATGCGGCACTCAGCCCTGCGGCTGTGACCGCAGCCTTTGGCGGCGCCAATGGTGTAGTCGCCAATGCCACCGGTATTGGCGGCGAAGGCCAGATCCTGTTGAAGGTCACCGAGGTCGATGACGACAACCCTGGTGACGCGCTCGACAATGACGATCGGCAGATCAATGCCATCGCCCAGGCCAGCGGCGACGACATTCTCGATCAGATGGTCAGTGAGTTGCAGAAGGGCTACGGTGTCACGATCAACCAGCAGCTCGCCGAGCTCGCTCTGTCGCAGCAGCGGTAACGCAAAAGGGATCAGCATGCCGGACTTGAAGCCTTTCGTCGCCAAGGCCGCAGCGGGTGAAGCGCTTAACCGCGACGATGCCCGTGCTGCCTTCGAAATCATCATGTCCGGCGAGGCGACCCCTTCCCAGATCGGCGGCTTCCTGATGGCGCTGCGGGTGCGCGGCGAGACCGTCGATGAAATCGTCGGTGCCGTCGGCGCCATGCGGGCCCGTATGCTGACGGTCGAAGCACCGGCCGATGCCATCGACATCGTCGGAACGGGCGGTGACGGTGCTGGAACCTACAATATCTCGACGCTGGCGGCGCTGATTGTCGCCGGCGCCGGTGTCCCTGTCGCCAAGCATGGCAACCGGGCGCTCAGCTCCAAGTCGGGTACGGCCGATGCACTCTCCTGCCTCGGCGTCAAGCTCGATATCGGGCCGGACGTCATTGCACGCTGTATTTCAGACGCCGGCCTCGGCTTTATGTTCGCCCAGCAGCACCATTCCGCCATGCGCCATGTCGGCCCGACCCGCGTCGAGCTGGGGACAAGGACAATCTTCAATCTGCTCGGTCCCCTGTCGAACCCGGCTGGCGTGACGCAGCAGCTTGTCGGCGTCTATTCGCCGCATTGGGTGGTGCCTGTCGCCGAAGTGTTGCGCGATCTCGGTTCGAAAAGCGTCTGGGTCGTGCATGGCGACGGACTGGACGAAATCACCACGACCGGCGTCACCCAGGTGGCGGCGCTCGAAAACGGTGCTATCCGTACATTTCAACTGACGCCGTCCGATTTCGGTTTGGAAACTGTTCTGCTTGCCGACCTCAAGGGCGGCGATGGCGCGCACAATGCCGTGGCGCTCAAGGGTGTTCTTCAGGGCGACGCAACACCCTATCGCGATATTTCCCTTGCCAATGCCGCCGCCTCGCTGGTGATCGCGGGTCGCGCCGGCGATCTGCGCGAGGGTATGACGCTTGCCCGTCAGTCGCTGACAAGCGGCGCTGCCGATGCGACGCTTGAGCGGCTCATCCGCGTTTCGAACGCGGCATAAGGAGAAACTCCATGGCCGATATTCTGCAGAAGATCGAAATCTACAAGCGCGAGGAAATCGCCGCTGCAAAATCACGCGTCACCATCGCAGACCTGAAAGCGATGGCCGCCGGGCAGGAAGCGCCGCGTGGTTTTCTGAACGCACTGAAAACCAAGCAGGCGGAAGGCCGTTTCGGCCTGATTGCCGAAATCAAGAAGGCCAGCCCCTCCAAGGGACTGATCCGCCCGGATTTTGATCCGCCGCTCTTGGCAAAGGCCTATGAAATCGGAGGCGCCGCCTGCCTGTCCGTGTTAACCGATGGTCCAAGTTTTCAGGGTGCGCCGGAATTCCTGACGGCGGCGCGCAATGCCTGTTCGCTTCCGGCGCTACGCAAGGATTTCATGTTCGAGACCTACCAGGTTCACGAGGCCCGTGCCTGGGGCGCGGACTGCATTCTTCTTATCATGGCGTCGCTCAATGACTACGATGCACAGAGGTTAGAGGAAGAGGCGTTCTCGCTCGGCATGGACGTTCTCGTCGAAGTGCATGATGAGGAAGAGCTGGAGCGCGCGCTGAAACTGAGTTCGCCGCTGCTTGGCATCAACAACCGCAATCTGAAGACTTTTGAGGTCGATATCGCGCTTTCCGAAAAGCTGGCACCGCTGATTCCGGCCGGCCGGTTGCTTGTCGGCGAAAGCGGCATCTTCAGCCATGAGGACTGCGTCCGGCTGGCCAAGAGCGGCATTTCAACGTTCCTCGTCGGCGAAAGCCTGATGCGCCAGGACGATGTGACCGCGGCGACCCGCGCTCTTCTGACCGGTTCCGCCACCATCCTGGCCGCCGAATAATGAGTACGCCTTCCCTCACCCATGTCGGCGCCGATGGCCAGGCCCATATGGTCGATGTCGGAGACAAGGCCGAGACCGTGCGCATTGCGGTTGCCGAGGGCTATATCCGGATGCGGCCGGAGACGCTCGATCTCATTCTCAAGGGTAATGCCAAGAAGGGCGATGTCCTTGCCACCGCGCGGCTTGCCGGCATCATGGCAGCAAAGCAGACGGCCAACCTCATCCCGCTCTGCCACCCCCTGATGCTGTCGAAAGTCTCCGTGGATATCACCGCCGATGAGACGCTACCGGGCCTGAGAGTCGAAGCAATGGCCAAACTTACCGGCCGCACCGGCGTCGAGATGGAAGCTCTGACGGCTGCCAGCGTTGCCTGCTTGACGATCTACGACATGGCCAAGGCAGCCGATCGCGAGATGGAAATCGGCGGTATCCGGCTTGCCCAGAAATCGGGCGGCCGGTCCGGCGACTATGTCCGCAAGGAAAGTCAGGGCTGATGGCATTGCTCCCGGTTTCAGATGCGCTCGACCGGTTGCTGAAAATCTCGGCGCCGGCAACCCGCTTTGAAATGGTTGGCCTGCACGAGGCGATGGGACGCGTTCTCGCAAACGATGTCGCCGCTCTCGTCACCCATCCGGCCTTCGATAATTCGGCGATGGACGGCTATGCCGGATGCCACGAAGATTTTGCCAACATTGGTACCGAACTTGTCGTCATTGGCGAATCGGCGGCTGGGCGTGGTTTCTCCGGCCATGTCGGCCGAGGTGAGGTTGTGCGTATCTTTACCGGTGCGCCGGTTCCTGCCGGCGCGGATACGGTCCTGATCCAGGAAGACACGGAAAAACTGGCGGACAGCCGGATCCGCACCACGTTTGCCCTGGCACAAGGCCGTCACATCCGACCCAAAGGGCAGGATTTCGCCATCGGGGATATCGTATTGCGCGCAGGCGACGTGCTTGACGCCGGGCGGTTGACGGCGGCGGCGGCCATGAACCATCCGCAATTACCGGTTTTCAAGCGCCCGAAAGTGGCCATCCTTGCCACCGGCGACGAATTGCTGCCGCCCGGCAGCGTGCCGGGTCCCGGCCAGATCATTGCCTCGAACACCTATGGCGTCGCGGCGATCGCGCGGGACAATGGAGCCGAGATCATCGATCTGGGGATCGTGCGCGACGATAAGGCGGCCATTGCTGCGGCAGTGTCCAAGGCACAGGCCGCAGGCGCAGATGTGCTGGTGACGCTTGGCGGTGCCTCCGTCGGCGATCATGACCTCGTCCAGTCGACACTGGTCGAAAGCGGCATGGTCCTCGATTTCTGGCAGATTGCCATGCGCCCCGGAAAACCGCTGATGGTGGGATCGCTTGAAGGTATGACAGTGCTTGGCCTGCCCGGAAACCCGGTTTCCAGCCTGGTCTGCGCACTGCTCTTCCTGGAGCCGTTGCTGCGCCATCTCGGCTCCCTGCCCCGGCGCGATCGCAGCGGCCAGGCACAAACAGTGACCGCGCTCCCCGCCAACGACAAGCGTCAGGACTATGTCCGCGCCCGGTTGACCCGAGGCGATGATGGCGTTTGGCATGCAGAAACGTTCTCGCGCCAGGATTCCTCGATGATGCAGGTCTTTGCCCAGTCCGATTGCCTGATCATCCGGCCGCCGCATGCGCTGGCGGTGGATGCCGGCGCAACATGCGATGTGATGATTCTGCGGTAACCAGCGCTCTGATTGATCGTTCCCCCCTTCCAAAGACCCAAAGCAGGCCTATTTCACGTCGGGAAAAGGCAGCCCTTGTTGGAAGGAAATGAAGTTGAATCGTAATGCGCTCTATATGCTTATCGGAGGTCTCGTCGTTCTGGTCGTGGGATTGGGCATCTATATCTACGACAAGGAATCCAAGCCTGACGGCGTGGAAGTGAAGATCGGCGAAGGCGGCATTTCGATCGAGGAAAACTGACACGCCGGCGGCCTTGTGTCGCGTTAACTATTTATTAACCAAAGCAGTCGAATAATGCCTGCAGTTGACCTGACTACGGATGTACTAGCAGGCCAAACACCAAATGAGTGGACAAAAGGTCGGGATTTCCCGGCCTTATTGTTTTTCAGCTTATTCGTCAGGTGTCAGTGCGCGGCGCGCGAGACCAGAATCTTGTCGATGCGGCGGCCATCCATGTCGATGACTTCGAAACGGTATCCATAAGCTTCCGTTACGTCACCCTCCTCCGGGTTCTTGCGCAACTGCTGCACCAGGAAGCCGGAGATGGTTTCGTAATTGCCGTCGGAATCAATTTCGTCGATGCCGATCGTCAGATGGATTTCATCGATCGGCGTGCGTCCATCGACCAGATACGATCCATCGTCCCGCTGCCGAATCAGTGCGTGCTCGATGTCGTCATAGTTTGACGGCAGAACACCAACGATGGCTTCCAGGATGTCGGCAATGGTGATGATGCCTTCGATACTGCCGTACTCATCAACGATCATCGCCATGTTGATATGCGACGCTTTGAAAGCCTCCAGCGCCTTCAAGCAAGAGGCAGTTTCCGGCAAGGTATGGATATCCTTGACGAAGTTTCTGATCTGAAAGCCGGATTTCGCCGGCGCATTCAAAATTTCCTTGACCTGCACCGCGCCGAGCACCTCGCCGGTCGCATCCATGACCGGATAGCGTGAATGAGCGGTTTGCTCGACCTTGGCACGGATGGTGTCCAGCGTGTCGTTGACGTCGATGAAGCTGACTTCGGTGCGATGAGTCATGATCGATTTGACGTTGCGGTCGCCAAGCCGGATGATTCGCCGCAGCATCTCATGCTCCGACTTCTCGATGGCGCCGCTTTCGACGCCCTCGGCCATGATTGCCTGCACTTCCTCTTCGGTCACATGGTCGCTATCGCTGGAAATACCGAAAACCCGCATGAACAACGATGCCGACATCTCGAACAGATAGACGACCGGGGCCGCCAGCCGCGAGAGAACCGACATCGGGCCGGCAACGAACATCGCCACGCCTTCGGAATTCTTCAGCGCCAGCTGCTTGGGAATAAGCTCGCCGATCACGACAGAGAGATAGGTGATAAGGGTGACGACCAGCGCTACGGCAACTGTGCTGCCGTAAGGATTGATCCAGCTGATCGTATCGAGCGTCGGCGCCAGCTTATCGGCGATTGTGGCACCACCATAGGCACCGGCAAGCGTTCCAACGAGGGTGATGCCGACCTGAACAGTGGAGAGGAATTTACCCGGATCCTCGGCCAGCCGCAGCGCCAGTTCGGCGCGGCTGTTGCCCTGTTTTGCCATCTGCCGCAGCAGTGGCCGGCTTGCCGACACAATTGCCATTTCCGAAAGCGCGAAAAACGCATTGATCAATAGAAGAACGAAAATAACAATCAGTTCGGACATAACCCTCGGACACCGTTGATGGAGATACACGCGCCGGAGGCGGCGCATGTCAGATTCAGTTCTATCAAATAGGCGGAAGATGCAGTTGCAGCAAGGCAGCAACTGCCGAATTGCGGCTCTTTTGGCGGTGGTCCTGCTTTATCGAGGACCAAATGCACCGGTAATTTCGGTCATGCCACAAAACCAGCGGTGGCAGTCACCGGGTCGGGGCCTTCACGTCGGCAAGTTCCTTGAGGGCCACCCGAACGCGCTCGCGCCCGACGCGGATGACATTCTCCATCGCCGCCCTTGCTCCCGCCTCATCACGCCGGCTGATCTGCTCGACGATCTTGATATGCGAACGCGACACCTCGTCAATGCCTTCGCGGCCAGATGCGGGCGAGCTCAGCTTGAAGATGCCGACTAGGGCTGCCTCGATCAGGCTGCCGACAGTGCGCATGAACGGGTTTCCCGAAGCTTCGACGACTGCGAGATGAAACCGCAGATCGGCCATCGCCAGCGTTTCGGCTGTGTGTTCGGGATCGCCCATCGCAACCGCCAGCCGCATCATGCCGCTAATCTCGGCTTCCGTCGCATTGACGGCGGCAAGGGCTGCGGAGTGGGGTTCGAACGCCAGGCGTATCTCACTGAGATGATAGAGGAATTCCTCATCGACACCACGATGGAAATGCCATGTCAAAACATCGCCGTCGAACAGGTTCCATTGGTTTTTCGCCGTCACCCGGGTACCGATACGGGCGCGTGGTACAATCAGTCCCTTGGCCGCCAGCGTCTTCATCGCCTCTCGCAAGACCGTGCGCGATACTTTGAAACGCATCGCCAGTTCCGGGTCACCAGGCAAAATGGAGCCCACGGGGAAATCACCCGACACAATGGCCTTGCCCAGTTCGTCAACCACCTGCGCGTGGCTCGTACGCGTTCGCGCACCGGTCAAGACAGTTTCGAGCAGTCCCTTACGCAAGCAAATCCCCCCTTTAGGAATACCTCTTGTTTTGCCGCGACAAAAACAGGATAGCCTTTTGCATCAGAATAAACGTAAACAACAAAGCACCGATCAGAATTTTCGTCCACCAACTCGACAGAGACCCGTCAAAGGTGATGTAGGTCTGGATCAGCCCCTGAATCAAGACGCCGACGAGTGTCCCCCCGACAAACCCGGCGCCTCCTGTGAGAAGCGTTCCTCCGATCACCACGGCGGCAATTGCATCCAGCTCGACACCCACGGTTGCGAGCGAATACCCTGCAGAGGTGTATAGGGAATAAACGATTCCCGAAAGCCCGGCGAGAAAACCGGAAAGACCATAGATCATCATTGTCGTGCGGCCGACCGGAACGCCCATCAAGGCGGATGTTTGGGCACCGCCGCCGAGTGCATAGACATTGGTGCCGAAGCGGGTGCGCTGGGCAATGAGGATGCCGGCTGCGAAGACCAGAAGCATCAGTCCGCCGATCAGCGTGATGCGGCCGCCGCCCGGCAGCTTGTAGTAAAATGTCTTCATCGTCGCGTAAAACGGATGCTTGATCGGGATGGAATCGATCGACAAAACAAAAGCCATGCCACGGGCGAGGAACATGCCGGCCAGCGTCACGATGAAGGCCGGCATTTCAAGATAGTGGATGATCGCCCCCATGATCGCGCCGAACAGCGTGGTGATCAGAAGTACAAGTGCAAAGGCTGCGAGCGGGTGGATGCCGGTATTTTGCATCAGAACAGCCAGGAATATGCCGGTGAAGGCGATGACCGATCCGATCGACAGGTCGATGCCGCCCGACAGGATGACGAATGTCATGCCGACCGCAGCGATGCCGAGAAAAGCATTATCCGTCAAAAGGTTGCCGATCACCCGGGTCGACAGGATGTTCGGATACTGCGCCGCACACGCCGCATAGGAAACGACGAAGATGACGATGGGGGCAATCAGCGGGAGATATTTCTGGTTCATCGGAAGGACTGCTCTGCGATTTCTCTACGGACGGATTTCCGGCTGAGGAACGTCAATCCAGCCTGTACCCGCGGCGACTGGATGACGAGGATGATGACGATGATCGCAGCCTTGATGATCAGGTTGAATTCCGGCGGAAAGCCCGACGACAGGATACCGGTATTGACCGCCTGGATGATCATTGCACCGATCAGCGAGGCGACGATGCTGAACCGGCCGCCGAGCAGCGACGTGCCGCCGACGACGACGGCGAGAATGGCATCAAGCTCGAGCCAGAGACCGGCATTGTTGGCATCGGCACCCCTGATGTCAGCCGTGACGATCAGTCCGGCGATGGCCGCACACAAGCCCGATAGCATATAAGCCGCCATCAGCAGCAGAGGCGTCTGGATGCCGGACAGCGTGCTGGCGCGGCGGTTGATGCCGACGGCCTCGATCAACATTCCGAGCGCAGTGCGCCGCACCAGCAATGCGACGGCGATGCCGAATACAAGCCAGATGATCACCGGCATCGGCAGCCCAAGGAAAGAGCCGCTGCCGATGAAGATCAGGCCAGGATCGTTGAAGGTCAGGATCGCCCCTTCCGTGACCAGTTGGGCGATACCGCGCCCGGCCACCATCAGCACCAGCGTGGCGATAATCGGCTGAATATTCAAAACAGACACCAGAAAACCATTCCAGACACCGCAGATCAGGCCGGTTCCCACCGCCAGCAGCAGGGTCACGATCAGTGGATCGCCGCGCACGCTGGATGCGGCGGCAACAGCGCCGCAGATGGCCATGACCGCACCGACAGAGAGATCGATGCCTTTGGTGGCAATCACAACCGTCATGCCGACGGCCAGAAGAGCGACCGGCGCACCGCGATTGAGAATATCGATCAGGCTTCCATAGAGCCGTCCGTTCTGGATTTCGATCGAGAAGAAGTCTGGAAAGACCAGCCGAATCAGCACCAGGATCATCGCCAGCGCAATAAACTGCGGAAGCAGGCGCCGGGCGAGGCGTTTTGCGTTGTCAATCATTATGCGCCTCCTGCAGCCGTTGCCGCAGCAATGGCATTGACGATATGTTCAGTGGTGATCTCGCTGCCGGTCAGTTCGGCGACATGGGCGCGATCCCGCAGGACGATGATCCTCGAACTGTAAGCCACGAGTTCCTCAAGCTCGGAGGAAATGACGATCAGCGACATGCCCTGCGCGCAGAGCGCACCGATCAGGCGGATGATTTCGGCATGGGCGCCGACATCGATGCCACGTGTGGGTTCGTCGAGAATGAGGAATTGCGGGTTGGTCGCCAGCCAGCGTGCCAGAATGGCCTTCTGCTGGTTACCACCGGACAAAAGCCGGATCGGCTTTTCGCGATCACTGGTGCGAATGTCCAAAGCCTTGATGTAGCGATCGGCCAGGGCGTTCTGTTCGGATGCCGGCAATGGCCTTGCCCAGCCACGCCGTGCCTGCAAGGCCAGAGCGATGTTTTCGCGCACGGACAGTTCGCCGATGATGCCGTCCAGTTTGCGATCCTCGGGGCAAAAACCAAAACCTTCGGCGATGGCGGCACGCGGCGAAGACAGATTGGCGGTCTTGCCGCCGATATCAGCGCTGCCGCTATCGGCCTTGTGCACGCCAAACATCAGTTCCGCCGTTTCGGTGCGGCCGGAGCCGAGAAGTCCGGCAATGCCAACAACCTCGCCCTTGCGAACATCCAGGTCGAACGGCTTGATCTTGCCGGTCCTGCCATATTTTGAAAATCGGAAATGAACGGGGCCACTTGCGGCTTCCGCCCCGCCTGCTGCCTTTTCGACGGATTGGAGTTCGTGGCCAAGCATCATAGTCACGAGTTCGCGGCGCGGCAGCGATGCCGTATCACGCGTGCCGACCAGCTGTCCGTTGCGCAGGACGGTGATCCGGTCTGAGAGGTCGTAAACCTGCTCCAGGAAATGGGTGATGAAGACAATGCCAAGTCCCCTCGCCTTCAGGCCGCGGACGATGCGAAACAGCATTTCCACTTCCTGCGCATCGAGACTGGCCGTCGGCTCATCGAGGATCAGCACCTTGCCGGAGAGATCGACGGCGCGGGCGATGGCTACCACCTGTTGGATAGCCACGGAATAGCTTTCGAGTGCTGTGGAGACATTGATGTCGATGCCGTATTGCGCCAGCAACGCGTTGGCCCGCCTCTTCATTTCTCCGTTCTGGATGAGACCGAAGCGGCGAGGCTGGCGCCCGAGAAAGAGGTTTTCCGCAACGCTCAGATTTCCGAGCAGGTTTACTTCCTGGTAGACGGTGCCGATCCCGAGCTTCTGGGCGTCGAGTGTGTCGCGCGGATCGATCTCTGCGCCATCCAGCGTCAACGAACCGGCGTCACGGCGGTAGGCACCCGTCATGCATTTGATCAGGGTCGATTTTCCGGCGCCGTTTTCCCCCAGCAGCGCATGCACTTCGCCGCGCCGCAGCGAGAAATCGACCTTGTTGAGGGCGATGGCACCCGGAAAGGTTTTCACGATCCCGGCGGCGACAAGAATATCGTTTGAGCTGTTTTGCATGAAACCGATACTTCAAGGAAAATAGGTCAGCCGTAGCTTACGGATTTCCGCCAATCATGTCAGCATCCGTCGCAGGGGCACGGCTACAACCGTTGGCAAAGAGGATTTTCCGGCATCGCCTTGCGATCGACGACTGCGGTCAGAAGACAACAGGCGCGACCTTCGGGCGATGCCGGCAATCGATCAGTAGCCGAGGCCCTTCTTTTCTTCGTAGACCTTCTGCGGATCGTCAGCCTGGGTATAGAGCTTCGATTCCGTCTGGATCCACTTGGCAGGCTTGGTGCCGTCCTTCAGGAACGCGTCGAGTGCGTCGAGGGCCGGACCCGCCATGTTCGGCGTCAGCTCGACAGTGGCGTTTGCTTCGCCGGCTGCCATCGCCTGGAAAATATCTGGAACGGCGTCGATAGAAACCACGAGGATATCCGTGCCCGGCTTCAGGCCGGCTTCCTTGATCGCCTGGATGGCACCGACGGCCATGTCGTCATTGTGGGCATAGAGCGCGCAGATGTTCTTGCCGCCGTCTTCCGCCTTCAGGAAACTTTCCATGACTTCCTTGCCCTTGGTGCGGGTGAAGTCGCCGGTCTGGCTACGGATGATCTTCAGGTTATCGTGGCCTTTCAGTGCTTCCTCGAAGCCCTTCTTGCGATCGATAGCTGGCGAAGACCCTGTGGTTCCCTGCAGCTCGACGACGTTGCATTGCTTGCCTCCGACCTTGTCGACCAGGAACTTGCCGGCAACATTGCCTTCGTGAACGAGGTCGGACGTGACGGCCGTCAGGTAGAGATCCTTGGACGAATCGACCGTGCGGTCGAGAAGAATGACCGGGATTTCGGCATCCTTGGCTTCTGTCAGGACCTCATCCCAACCGGTCGCGACAACCGGGGCGATCAAAATGGCATCAACGCCCTGGGCGATGAACGACCGCAGCGCCTTGATCTGATTTTCCTGTTTCTGCTGCGCATCGGCGAATTTCAGGTCGATGCCGCGCTTTTCCGCCTGTTGCTTCGTCAATGTTGTTTCAGCCGCGCGCCAGCCGGATTCAGAGCCGATCTGCGAAAAGCCGATCGTCAGATCGGCGGCAGAGGCCGAGCCGAACATGCAGGCAGCCAGAACCGTGGCACAGCTCAGTGCAGTCTTGATATTCATGATTTCCTCCCAAAAATCTGCTCCTCAGCAGCTCGGTTAAAAAATCATACTATATGACTTATGTAAACTGCTTTTGAGCGCCGTCGGGCAAATTTACTAGGGGCCGAATACAAAAAGGGCGGCCTTGCGGCCACCCTTCCTGATTGCAGCATTGAATGCCGAACTTATTTTGGCAGCTTGTCGTCAACGCCTTCGACGTAGAAGTTCATGCCGAGCAGCGTGCCGTCATCCGAGGATGCACCGGCTGCCAGCCATTCAGAGCCGTCCTGCTTCTTCAGCGGGCCGGTGAATGGCTTCAGCTCACCCGATTCGATCTTCTTCTGGGTCGCTTCCGCCAGAGCCTTCACGTCATCCGGCATGTTGGTGTAGGGCGCCATGGTCAGGATGCCGTCCTTCAGGCCGTCCCAGCTCGACGATGTCTCCCACTTGCCATCAAGGAACAGCTGGGTGCGCTTGATGTAATAGGCGCCCCAGGTATCGACGATAGCCGTCAGCTGCGTTTCCGGGCCGGCCTTGATCATGTCGGATGCCTGACCGAAGGCCTTGATGCCGCGCTCGGCAGCAACCTGCATCGGTGCCGTCGTGTCGGTGTGCTGTGTCAGCACATCGACGCCCTGGTCGATCAGTGCCTTGGCAGCATCGGCTTCCTTGCCTGGGTCGAACCAGGTGTTTGCCCATACAACCTTGATCTTGAAGTCAGGGTTGATCGAACGGGCGCCCGTGACGAACGCGTTGATGCCCATCACAACTTCCGGAATCGGGAAGGACGCGATGTAGCCGGCAACGCCCTTCTGCGAAATCTTCGCAGCAATCTGGCCTTGGATATAACGGCCTTCGTAGAAGCGGCTGTTATAGGTCGCAAGGTTCGGAGCCGTCTTGTAGCCGGTGGCATGCTCGAACTTCACGTCCGGGAACTTTGCGGCAACCTTGACGGTCGCGTCCATGAAACCGAACGAAGTTGTGTAGATCAGACCGCAGCCCGACCGCGCCAGGCGCTCGATGGCGCGTTCGGCATCCGGACCTTCCGGAACGCTTTCGAGGAACTGGGTTTCAATCTTGTCGCCCAGCGCCTTTTCAAGCTCCAAACGGCCGATGTCATGCGCCTGCGTCCAGCCGCCGTCGGTCTTCGAGCCGACATAGACGAAGCAGACCTTTGCCTTATCGGCGGCGTAGGCGCCAGCGAAAAAGCCGATGACCGCCGCGGTTGTGGCGAGTGCGAAAAGTAATTTTTTCATTTTTACCCCTGTAGGTTTGGTTTGCGTTGTTGTTCTTGTTACCTGTCCGGCACAAAGGACTTGCCGAGCGATGCCGGCGTATTGATCAACGTCGTGCGCCGATTGTGCGAGATGAGAATGAGTACGATAATTGTCGCCAGATAGGGAAGAGCAGAAAGAAACTGCGAGGGAATGTCGATGCCACGCGCTTGGACATAGAGCTGGCTGATCGATACGGCGCCGAACAGATAGCCACCCGCGATGATCCGCCAGGGCCGCCAGGAGGCGAACACCACCAGCGCCAGCGCAATCCAGCCACGCCCGGCCGACATGTTCTCTGCCCATTGCGGCGTATAGACCAGAGACAGCTGCGCCCCCGCCAGCCCGGCGCAGGCGCCACCGAACATCACGGCCAGATAACGCGTGCGAATGACGTTGATGCCAAGCGCATGCGCCGAGGCATGGCTGTCGCCGACGGAGCGCAGCTTCAGTCCGGCGCGACTCTTGAACAGGAACCAGTTCACACCGGCGACCAGCGCGATCGACAGATAGAAGATCAGATCTTGCTTGAACAGGACGGCACCCAGGAACGGGATATCCGAGAGGACCGGGAAGACGATCTGCGGCAGCTTGATGCCGGATTGTCCGAGATAGGGCTCAGCGATCATGCTGGAAACGCCAAGACCCAAAATGGTCAAGGCCAGTCCGGTCGCCACCTGATTGGCAACGAGCGTCAGGGTCAGGAAGCCGAACAGCAGCGAAAACAGTGCTCCGGCAGCAATGCCGGCAAGAATGCCGATGTAGGGAGATCCGGTTAATTGCGTGGCAATGAAAGCGCAGGCTGCTCCCATGATGATCATGCCTTCGACGCCGAGATTGAGAACACCGGAACGCTCGGTGACGAGTTCACCGATTGCCGCCAGAACAAGCGGTGTGGCCGCGGTAATGACCGTTAGAAGGATGGCTTCATAGATACCCATCAGCGCGCACCCTCGCCGGTCGTGTCGTTCAAATCGTACCACATCATCCGGATTTTATAGTGGATGAGCGTGTCGCAGGAGAGCACGAAGAACAGCAAAAGCCCCTGGAAAACCCGGATCGGCTTGTCGGAAATCTGCAGGGAAACCTGAACTGCCTCGCCGCCGAGATAAGTCAGGGCGAGTACAAGACCGGCAACGACGATCCCCAGCGGATTGAGCCGCCCGAGAAAGGCGACGATGATCGCCGTGAAACCGTAGCCGGGCGAAATGACCGGGCGCAACTGCTGGATCGCGCCGCTGACTTCGGCAATGCCGGCAAGACCCGCCAGCGCGCCGGAAAGCAGCATGGAAAACCAGATCATCTTGCGCGACGAGAAACCGGCGAAACGCCCTGCCCGCTGGGATTGGCCAAGCACCGTAATCTCGAAGCCCTTCAGCGTGTAACGCATCATGAACCAGACCAGGATCGCGGCGATGATCGCAAAACCAAAGCCCCAATGCGCCCGTCCCGATGCGATCATTTCCGGCAGGATGGCCGTTGCGTCGAACGTCCGGGTTTCCGGAAAATTCATACCGCCCGGATTGCGCCAGGGGCCGCGCACCAGCCAATCGAGAAACAGCTGGGCGACATAGACCAGCATCAGGCTGGTCAGGATTTCGTTGGTGTTCAGATGTGCCTTGAGAAAGGCCGGAATACCCGCAAACAGTGCGCCGCCCAGCATGCCGAGCAGCATCATCAGCGGCAGGACCAGCGGCGATTGCCATTCGTAGAACACGACGGGCAGGATCGACCCGGCGATCGCCCCCATGATGAACTGGCCTTCGGCGCCGATATTCCAGTTGTTCGAGCGATAGCAGACCGACAGGCCGACAGCGATGAGAATGAGGGGGGCTGCCTTGATCGCCAGTTCGTGCAGCGACCAGACCTCCGTCAACGGTTCGATGAAGAAGCTGTAGAGCGCTGCGAACGGGTCCTTGCCGAGCATCATGAACATGATACCGCCGAAGAACAGCGTCAGCCCGAGCGCGATGAACGGCGACAGGATGGAAAACAGTTTGGAGACGTCAGGGCGCCGTTCCAGTTCAATGCGCATGCGCCGTCTCCGCAGTCTCGGTCTTGCCATACATGCCGCCCATCAACAGGCCGATTTTTTCACGCGACAGGTCCGAAGCCGGATAGATATCGGAAAGCCTGCCTTCGCTGATGACCGCGATCTCGGTTGCAACCTCGAAAATCTCATCGAGGTCCTGGCTGATGACCAGAACGGCGGAACCGGATTTGGCCAGATCGACGAGCGCCTGGCGGATACGGCTGGCGGCCCCGGCATCGACACCCCAGGTCGGCTGGTTGACGATCAACACCGTCGGCTGACGGTCGAGCTCGCGGCCGACAATGAATTTCTGCAGATTGCCNNGTCCATCGCCGCGGAAATGCGCTTTGCCGCCATCTTGACCGCATCCTGGCGGATCAGCCCGAGTGGGCCGCCGCCGAGAAAGGCGCGCCGGTCGGACTGGCTACGGGCCAAAATGAGATTGTCGGAGAGCGAAAGCGCCGAAACGGCCGCATGTCCATGGCGTTCCTCGGGCACGAAACTTGCTCCCATCAGCCGGCGGGCGTTGATGCCGCGCGTACCAACCGGCTTGTCGGAGATTAGAATGACATCGTCGGTGGCGACCGGATATTCGCCGGACAAGGCATCGAACAACTCGCCTTGCCCGTTGCCCGCGACGCCGGCGATTGCCAGAACCTCACCGGCATGCACCTTGAGACAGATATTCTTGAGAGAAACGGCGAATGGCGTTCTGGCCGAGGCAGACAGATGGCGGGCCTCGAGCTTGACCGCCCCCTTTGTGCTGGTACCTTCGGCGCTGACATGCGCGACATCGCTGCCGACCATCATCCGCGCCAGTGAAGACGGGGTCTCCTGGCGGGGATCACACGCGCCCGTCACCTTGCCGTGGCGTAGAACCGTGGCGCGGTCGCAGATGCGCTGCACCTCTTCCAGCCGGTGGCTGATATAAAGAACCGAGCGCCCCTCGGCTTTCAACTTGTTCAGCGTTTCGAACAGCCGGTCGGCCTCCTGCGGTGTCAGCACCGAGGTCGGCTCGTCGAGAATGATCAGCTTCGGATTTTGCAGCAATGCGCGGACAATTTCGATCCGCTGGCGTTCGCCGACGGAAAGGTCGGCCACATGCGCATGCGGATCGAGCGGAAGGCCATAGGCGTGCGACAGATCGGACGCCTCCTTGGCGATCCTTGCCAGCGACACGCCCGGATCCATCGACAGGGCAATGTTTTCAGCGACGGTCAGCGCCTCGAATAGCGAGAAATGCTGAAACACCATGCCGATGCCAAGCTTGCGCGCAGCACTGGGGCTGGTGATTCGTACCGGCTGCCCCTGCCAGACGATCTGGCCACTGGTAGGAGCGAGCACGCCGAACAGCATCTTGACGAGCGTCGATTTGCCGGCGCCGTTTTCGCCGAGCAGGGCATGGATTTCGCCCGGCCTGATATCGAGATTGATTCCGTCACAGGCAGCGAATGTGCCGAACAGTTTTGTCAGTTGGCCAACAGCCAGCAATAGACTGTTGGCGGGTTGTCCCTCAGCCGACACGCCGCCCCTCTTTTCTCATGCTCTGCTGCCTTGGCTGCCTCTCCGGCTTGTCTCAAGGAATCAGCAATGTTGTTCCGCTCGTTTTTCTTGCTTCCAGATCTGCGTGCGCCTGACTTGCATCGGCAAGCGCATAGGTCTGGTTGATATTGATACGCACTTTGTTGCTTTGCACAACATCAAACAGGGAGTTTGCACACGCCTCGAGTGCCGGCCGCGTCGAAACATAGCTGAACAAGGTCGGCCGCGTGGCAAACAGCGAGCCCTTCTGCGCCAGAATTCCGATATTGACGCCTTCGACCGGACCCGACGAATTGCCGAAGCTCACCCAGAGGCCGCGCGGCTTGATGCAATCGAGCGAGGCCGGATAGGTGTCCTTGCCGACCGAATCATAGACCACATCAACGCCCTTGCCGCCGGTGATCTCCTTGACCGCGCTGACAAAATCATCGGTGCGGTAGTTGATGACGTGGTCATAACCGTGGGCAAGCGCCAGGTCGATCTTGTCCTGCGAACCCGCGGTTCCGATGACGGTCGCGCCGAGCGCCTTGGCCCATTGGCCAGCGATCAGGCCAACGCCGCCAGCGGCTGCGTGAAACAGAAGCGTGGTTTCCGGCCCGACCTTGAAGGTCTGGTTGAGCAGATATTGCGCCGTCATGCCCTTCAGCATCATCGCCGCTGCGGTTTCCAGCGTGATATCGTCCGGCACCTTCACCAGCTGCGAGATATCGATATTGCGTTCGCTCGCATAGGCCCCGTCGGAGGACGCGTAAGCGACGCGATCGCCGACTGCAAAGGTGGACACATTGTCGCCGACGGCTGTGACGATACCCGCCCCCTCCTTGCCAGGAATGAACGGCAGCCCTTCGGCCGATTTATAGAGACCGGTGCGGAAGTAGACGTCGATGAAGTTCACGCCGACCGCGACCTGGCGGATCTGCACTTCGCCGGGTCCCGGCGCCGAAAGCGTGATCCCTTCGATTTTGAGAACATCCGGTCCGCCGAGCGTCCGCACCATGATGGCCTGTGCCATGAAACCTCCTCAACCCCGTCCAAGCCGGGGAAATAGCTGCAAGACGAAACCAATGACATAGAGATAGATGCCGGTACCGACGACACCGGCCACGACCCAGGCGGGCGTGTCGAAATGCAACAGCAGCGCATAGCCGCTGAGCACCGACCAGACAGTAAAGACCGCCAGGTTGAGTGGCCTCAAACGGTTGACGCGTACCGGATGCAGGAAGCTGATCGGCATGAAGGTCAGGACAACCGAGACGGCCACGACGATCGAAGCAGCCAGTTCGCTGGCATCGATGACGAACAGCGTGAACACCACCATGTTCCAAACGACCGGGAAACCGGAGAAGAAATATTCATCCGTCTTCATACCCATGTCGGCATAGTAGATCGCACTCGACATGACGATGGCGCCTGCGGCAAAGAACGACCAGGGTTCGCCGATCATGCCGCTCTGATAGAGCGCGAAGGCCGGAAGCAGCACATAGGTGACGTAGTCGATGACATTGTCGAGCGTATCGCCGGACCAGTTGGGCAGGACTTCCTTGACGCGGACCTTGCGGGCGATCGGACCATCGATCCCGTCCACGGCGAGCGCCAGGCCCAGCCACCAGAACATATCGACGAATCGGTGCTCGGCTGCGGCGACCACGCCCAGAAAGGCCAGAAACGAGCCGGATGCGGTGAGAATATGAACGGAAAATGCGCGAATTTCCGCGTAGGGCACGCGCTTGTAGTTAAAAAACTTCATCGGCAGACGCACCCTGTCCTTACTCTGCGCTTTCCTTGGAAGCATGCTGAACCGGCCGATCAACGGCCCACACTCCCGTACCCGCACCATCGTGCGGTGTTGGCGGTAATATGCACCGTTTGAGTTTGGCTGCCAGCAAAAATCACCCGAGGCAGCAAAAGCACAACAATCAACTGTGGATGCGACGGACATCTGCGCCATTTCACCCCATTTCATTCGCAGGCGCCGACGGTTAAGATCGAGACCTCAACAGATACATGCACGGGAACCGGACGCCATGGAGCACTTTGAAATCGCAGTCGTCGGCGCCGGACTGGCCGGGTCTCTGGCAGCGCTTGCGTTTGCCGACACGGGCCGCAGCGTCGCGTTGATTGCGCCGGCTGCCGGCAAAGCCGATGGACGGACCACGGCGCTGATGGATCAGTCGCTTGAGCTTGTCCGGAACCTTGGCATCTGGCAGGCGATTGCCCCGCTGGCAGCGCCGCTTTCCAGTATGCGAATCATCGATGGAACGAACCGTCTGCTGCGTGCGCCGACAGTGACCTTTCATGCCGCTGAAGTCGGGCTGGAGGCATTTGGATATAATATTCCCAATGCGCCTTTTCTTGCTCTGCTGGACAAGGAAGCCGAGAAACGACCTTCGCTTACCCGTATTGTTGCGAGCCTGTCGCAGATCGACTTTGCAACCGAACGCTCGATCCTGACGCTCGACGATGGCCGCATGGTCAGTGCCGGCCTTGTCGTTGGTGCCGACGGCAGGAAATCCGGCGTACGCGCGGCAGCCGGGATCGATGTGCGAAACTGGTCCTATCCGCAGAGCGCTGTCGTGCTCAATTTTGCCCATCAATCAGCGCACCAGAACATTTCGACGGAATTCCACACGCTGCACGGCCCGTTTACCCAGGTGCCGCTGCCCGGCGGATTGCGATCGAGCCTTGTCTGGGTGCAAAAACCTGAGGACGCTGAAACGACACTGGCGCTTTCGCCTGAGGCCCTGGCTTTGGCGGTGGAACAGCGCATGCAGTCGATGCTGGGGAAAGTCACCGTCGAAGGCATGCCCCAGTCGTTTCCGCTCTCCGGCATGGCCGCCAAATCCTTCGGCAAGGGCCGGATGGTTCTGATCGGCGAGGCAGCGCATGCCTTCCCGCCGATCGGCGCACAGGGGCTCAATCTCGGCCTGCGCGACATCATGGCCGCCTTATCCCTGCTTGGATCCTCGCCTATTCCCGGTGATTTTGGTGTGCGTTACGACCGAAAGCGTCGGGCGGATATTCTCAGCCGCACCGTCAGCGTCGATCTGCTCAATCGCTCTTTGTTGTCTGACTTCCTGCCGGTGCAAATGCTGCGCGCCGCCGGACTGCAGGCCTTGGCGAGCCTTGCGCCGCTGCGCAATCTGATGATGCGCGAGGGGATCCACCCCGGCAGCGCCCTGCAATCCCTGCGCAGCACCCTACGGGAAAAGATCAGCCGGAAGAGCGCCTGAACTGATCAGATAAAGCAGCATCGTCACCGTCGCCACCGAGAGAACGGTGGTGACGAGGATCGTCGCCGACGCCCGCTCCTGCCAGACGCCATATTGCTGGCCGATGACGAAGACATTGGTAGCCGTCGGTAACGCGGCAAGAAGCACCGCCGTCTGCACCCAGACCGGCTCGAAATTGCCGGCGAGGCTCATCACCAGATACATCAGTACCGGGTGGAGGATCAGCTTTGCCGGAACGATGTAGCCGATTTCGGCAGGAATGCGCTTCAGCGGCCGCAAAGCCAGCGTCACGCCCATGGCAAACAGCGCACAGGGAGCAGCAGCCTGCGCCAAATAGTCGATCAGCCTCTGCACCGGGACCGGCGGCTGAAACGAGAAATATGCGGCGACCACACCGGCAATCGTCGATAGGATGAACGGGTGCAGCACTATCTTTTTGGCAATGCCAAATGCCAGCTGCCCGGGTGAACTTTTCTCGCCGCCTGCCAACGCCATCATCGCGGGCGCCACCATGAAATGCAGCACATTCTCGAAGCAAAAGATCAGGGCGACAGGCACGGCCGCGGGCTCGCCGAGCGCCAGTAGCGCCAGCCCCGGCCCCATATAGCCGATATTGCCATAGGCACCGGCCAGCCCCTGCACGGTCGATTCGGCCAGAGAATTGCGGCGTATCCAATAGCCAATGCCAAACACCAGCGCAAAGACGGTGTAGGTCGCGCCGATCGAGGAAAACACGAAGTCGAAACGGGTCAGCTGCTCGATCGGCGTTTTCGAGACCAGCTTGAAGAACAAGGCCGGCAGCGCCAGGTAGATGATGAAGATATTGAGCCAGCCCATGGCATCGCCGGAGCCCTCGCTTGCGGGATTGCGGGCAAACCTCGCCGCCAGATAGCCGACGAAGATCAGGCCGAAGAACGGCAGTACCAAACCCGCTATTTCAGCCATTGCTTGCGAAACCTCTGCTTGAGGTTCGTGCTTAGCCGATTTGCATCAGGACTGGAAAGGTCTCCTGGAACCAGATGGCCATCGAACTGATGAAGCCGAAGACGAAGGCAAGGCCGGCGAGAATCAGGAACACGCCCATCAGCTTTTCCACCAGGCCAAGATGGCGGCGGAAGCGCGACAGGAATTTCATGAAAGCGCCCGAGAACCCGGCAGCGATCCAGAACGGAATGGCCAGCCCCAGCGAATAAACCGCCAAAAGCATCGCTCCGTCGGTCACCGTATCGCGCGCAGCCGCGACGCCAAGGATGGTGCCGAGCACCGGGCCGATGCATGGCGTCCAGCCAAACGCGAAGGCGAGCCCCATAATATAGGCGCCCGACAGCGTCGCCGGCTTGCCGTTCCCCTGAAAACGCGCCTCGCGCCCGAGAATGCCGATCCGGAACACGCCGAGGAAATGCAGGCCCATGATGATGATGACGATCCCGCCGATGCGCGACAAGATGTCGATATGCTGGCGCAGCACAAGGCCGATGCTGGATGCCCCTGCCCCAAGCGCCACGAACACAGTGGCGAAACCAAGGGTGAACAGGAAGGCAGCGCCGAATACCGCACGCCGCGTGCCAGTCGAGGCTACCTGCGTTTCGCCACCGCGAAACTGATCCACCGATATGCCCGCCATGTAACAGAGATAGGGCGGCACCAGCGGCAGAACGCACGGCGAAAGAAAGGATAGCGCGCCCGCCAGAACGGCGGTCCAGATGGAAATATCAGCGATGGACACCAGGTCAAAACTCCAGCCTGCAACAAGCCCGGCCGTCTTAGCGCCGAAGCCGGTGCCAAACCAATCACCTTTTGGCGATCTCCTTGGAAAACATCGTTTTTGCACTTTTGCCTGTTTTTTGGGTTGACCAAAACAAGCCCGCTGTGCATATGTCCGCCCACTTCCGCCGGACACAACAGACCGGTCCTGGGAGAGCGTAGCTCAGTCGGTAGAGCAACTGACTTTTAATCAGTAGGTCCAGGGTTCGAATCCCTGCGCTCTCACCAAAAATAAAATATCTACCGGCAGTCAGAGCTTTCAAAGTGCGCTTGTGCGACTTCATGCGACAAAGCCGGGGCGGCAAAGCGAATTCGCTCCTCCCTCGCCGCTCTCCCTCCACGGTATCCGTCTGATGCCGAAGGATTATGCCCTTCGGCTTTCACCAGCAACGGTTTCAACCATCCAACAAAATTAGCGACACAGACGGAGGCCGCGCCGGCAGCATCGTCGGCACGGCAAGGGCTACAAACGATTAGCCGCGCCGGTCATAGCGCGGACGCTCTTCATTATATGCCGGAACCTCGCAGCGCGGATCGTTTTCGCAGCGGCGATTATCGCCCCGGCGGTAATCCCGATCCGGCCGTTCAGGGCGGCCCTCATCGTTGCCTCGATCCCAGCGATCCCCGCGATCCTGCCGATCGCGGCGATCCGATCCATCGTTGCGGTCGCGCCAGCGATCATCCCGGCCATAGCGGTCGGAATAGTCGCGCGGGCCGGAATTATAGCTGCCATCATACGAGCTGCTTTCGCTGACGCAGCCCGCCAGCGTCAAGCTTGCAAAGCCAAGTGCAGCCGCCAGAATCATTGTTTTCACTGTTATTGCTCTCTCCATTCACAGCAGGGATATGGCCCGCATGGGCCTGCGGCAAGGGAGAAGATGAGAATCAGCTTGAATGCGGCAGTCAAACTGTCTCGCCCCCGAAAAAATGGGCAGCATTACCAAGCGGATCATTGTCGCCCACGGCGCGATTTCAGCGGGCTCTCGCCATAAAGATGTTTGAAGGCACGCGAGAACGACGACAGACTGTCAAAACCGCAGCGAAGGGCGATTTCGCGTACCGGCAACTGCGTGTCACCGACCAGACGATGTGCCGCCTGCAGACGCAGCCGCAGATAATAGGCGGCCGGACTGATCCCCAGGGCTTTGGCAAAGCGCATTTCAAGCTTGCGCTGGGATTGCCCGGCGCGAAGCGCAAGCGCTACGATCGACAAGGGCCGGTCGAGCGTGCGTTCCATCAGGCGGATCGCCCGGGCAAGTGCCGGATCAAGCGCCTCCATGCGTCCAAGCGAGACCAGCGGCTGGGCATCTGTTGCCGCATGTGTCTCGTCATACACGAAGATGCTTGCCACATCTAGCGCCACGGCCGAGCCAAACCGCTGGCGGATCATGTGCAGCATCATGTCGAAGGTGGGCGACGCCCCGCCGGACGTCCAGAACTTGCCGTCCGTCACGAAGCGGTCGGCCCGGACAGAGACATCGGGAAAGGCGAGCGCAAAATCCTCCAGTTCCTCCCAATGCGCCGTGGCTGTGCGGCCATTGACCAGACCCGAGCGCGCCAAAAGCCAGCAGCCCGATTCGATCCCGGCGACAACGGAGAAGTGCCGGGCACAGGATTGCAGGCTGGCGACGAAGGATTTTCCCGCATAGCGCTCCAGATTGAAGCCGCCGATGACCAACAGCACGTCACCTTCCGCCCGGGCCGAAAACATACCATCGACGGCAATCGAGACACCGCATGTCAAAAGGACCGGCTGGCCGGCGGGAGACAAAATGTCCCATTCGAACAATGCCTTGCCGGCAACCCGGTTTGCGGCCCGCATCGGATCCAGGACCGAAGCGAGCGACATGATCGACGATTCCGGTAGTACGACGACAATAATCTTGACGCTGCGATTGGAGACTGGATCAGATGACATTGGCAGAAATGTCAAATCTTCTGCGCTTTATGTCAAATGGATTATCGCTGTTCGGGCATGATGGACCTGTAAGAGACCTCCCATCGGCAGGATGTTCTGCCTGCAGATGTCTGGAAATTCCCCCTATCCGAACTTTACCGGACGGGTCGAACGGCAGAGATGCTTTCGGCCCGTTTTTTTTGCCATGCCGTATAGGCCTCATAAGGGCTTGGAAGTGAGCTGGCTTTTCCAGTTCCTTTCATTCTCTCGGCCGTCGCATCAGGCTGGTGCGGCGATGAGCCAGTGTCCGAAGCCGAGCGAAAGGCCGATGGCACCCGCAAGCCAGATGCCGGCCCCTGTCGTCAGCCCACGCACCTCGCCCCGGCGATTACCGCCTCGACGACACGCGATGGGTCGATGCGATGCAGCTCCAGAGGGCTGCGGGCGTGCGCATAACAGGACGAAGGAACGAAATGCACAACCACGCGTTACAGAAGCGATTCAATGGAGGAATTCGATATGTTGCGCGCAGGTATTCTCTGGTTCATGGGCGTTCCCCTGATCGTCGTCATCCTGATCTGGATGTTCTATTTTTAACGCTGGAGGCAGGTCATGGCCATTCCGCATTCCCCAGCCGTGCCGCCGGTTTTGCACCCGGACGAGCACGCATCCGACTATCAGCATTTCATGGTCCGCGAATTGTTGATCTGGCTTGTCGGTGTCCCAGTACCGATCGCAGCCGTCATCGGTTTCTTTGTTCTTTGACAGCGATGGTCCACCCCATTGGTCATCCCGGCAATTGACCGGCAACCAACCTTCGGTCATCCTTTACTGCCGGAGGATGATGATGATTACTGGTTCCCAATGCCGCGCCGCGAGGGCGCTCGTTGAAATATCCCGCCAGCTCCTGGCAACGCGCTCAGGGATTGGTGAAGATACAATCGCTGCATTCGAGCGCAAACTCGATATGCCGCCACAAGAGGTCATCCTAAAGCTTCAATCTGCGCTCGAATCAGCCGGAGCCTTCTTCATTCCCGAGGGAGACAGAGGTCTCGGCGTGCAGCTCAAATTTACCCGCTCGGAAGCACAGCGCCTCTCCATTCTTGAAAGCGAAGGCGGCCTTGTGGCCGACGACGAAGTACCGGGCGTCTAGTAGCGGAGAGGATTTAGCGCGCTGTGTGGCGGGTTCATCGGACGAAATCCGCCGTCCAGGGTAGCCAGAGTGACCTTCGTGCCTACTCATATCAATGGTGTCAGAATTATTGATCTTATCTGAGTCAACGTCCCAGCTGTTATGATTCTACATGCGCGGCAACGCTACGTTCCTCCATCGGGCGATCATAGGCATGCCCCCCGCCCCGATCTTCACCCGAAGGCCGTAGGCGCTGTGGCTTTTGTCGTAATGGTGACCGAGAAGTTCAAATGCTAGAAAATATTATTGGCCTTGAACGCCATAGGGGCATGGCGGTTGGTTTACTTTTCAGTACCATGCCCCGCCCAACCATGCGGCTAAAATAAGGGTGCATTGCCACTTGGCCCGCTTCGGCAAATTGCCGGATGATCTCGCAAATGAAGGGCCGTTCAAGAACCAGGTTTCTTCGGGACAAGATTGGCGACCCCTGCAGGAAGAGACGTAAAACTCTAAAAATACAATGAAAACAATATCTTCTGCGATCGCCGGTGGGGCGCCTTGTGGCACTTCCAGTGGGAATGGCAAGCGGCCAGTCAACGTGGTTAGCGTGAAAATAGAGCTGGCCCGGAAAAATCGGACAGCCGGGATAAGTGGAATTTCTGCCTGACTTTGGCTTAAATGCCGGAAACAGGAGAGAGCATGACGAGACGACCGCCCCGGAACCACAGCCCGGCTTTCAAGGCGAAAGTGGCACTTGCTGCGTTGAGGGGTGAGCAGCCCCTTGTGGAATTGTCGCAGCAGTTCGACGTGCACGCCCATCAGATCAAGCAGTGGAAGGACCAGCTCCTTGAGGGGGCGACGGGTGTTTTTGGCGATGAGACGAAGTCGGAGCCCACGGCACCCACTGTCGATGTGAAAACACTCCATGCCAAGATCGGAGAACTGACGCTTGAGAACGATTTTTTATCCGGTGCGCTCGGCAAAGCCGGTTTGCTGAGCGGAAAGAAATGATCAACCGCAAACACGAACTATCGGTCGTTCGTCGTGCAAAGCTTCTCGGCGTCAGTCGTAGCCGCGTCTATTATTTGCCCCGACCCTGTGCCGGCCGGCGATCTCATCCTGATGCGCCGGATTGACGAACTGCATCTCGACTATCCCTTCGCCGGAAGTCGAATGTTGCAAGGGCTTTTGAAAGCAGAAGGGCTTCAGACCGGGCGGTTGCACGTCGCGAGGCTGATGAGGAAGATGGGCATTGAGGCGATCTACCGTCGCCCCAATACGTCGAAACCAGCGCTTGGGCATAAGGTTTACCCTACCTGCTAAGGAATCTGGCCGTCACCAGACCAACCCAGGTCTGGGCAATGGACCTGACCTACATCCCAATGGCGCGGGGGTTCGTCTATCTCTGCGCTGTTGTCGAGCGCTTTCTTGGCGGCTGTCGATCACGATGGAGACGGCCTTCTGCATAGAAGCGGTCGAGGAAGCGCTTGCCCGCTATGGCAAGCCAGACATATTCAACACGGACCAGGGATCACAGTTCACGTCCATCGACTTCACAGCGGTGCTGAAGAAGGTCGAGATTGAAATCTCGATGGATGGCAAGGGCGCTTGGCGGGACAACGTCTTTGTCGAGCGACTCTGGCGGTCGATTAAATACGAGGAAGTCTATCTCCATGCCTACAAAACCGTGCCCGAGGCCCGCGCTGGGATTGGCCGTTATCTGACCTTTTACAATACTCGACGCCCACACTCATCCCTTGACCGGCAGACACCGGATCAGGCTTACTTCAACGCGCTGATGCCAATGAAGGCCGCAGCATAACAATGGCGGAATTCCACTTAGCGAAACAACGCAAACTGTTCAGACAAACCGAGCCAGCTCTGGCTGGGGTGGCATTTGGACAAGTTGTTGAGCGATGCAACGCCGAAGACGGGCATGGTAGCGTCCCTTGATTGTGGAGTTTGGTGCCTACGGTGCGGGCAAAGAAAAACCCCGCTGGTGAGGCGGGGCGTAATCGTGGGAATGTGCGTTGAGGTCTATTTTCGCCGTTTGGCACAGAACTGGATGCACGGACCCGCTTCGAAGTACGGAATGTCGTGATCGATCGTCACATCAAAGCCGAGAGCGTCGAAAGCCCCGAGCAGGCTGTCACGCGTCAACCATGCGCTTGTCGGCGCCGTGCCGCCGCTGAACCCTACCCACGTCAGCATGTCTTTGTACGCCTGCCGGTGCTGCCGCATAGTCCGACCGTGCCATTCAATTTCAGTCGGCTCATGGTCATACCGATGGGAAAGCTTCGGGTTTTCCTTCAGCTGTCCGGCATCGTAATAGTGCGTCCAGACGCCGATGGTATCGCTGGTGCGGCACATGTCCTCGATTAGCTGGAGCGGGTCAGTCATGTGATATAGAACGCCGGTCGCCAGGATGAAATCAAAGCGCTTGCCGGTGGCTGCGAGATACGGTCTGAAGTCTCCCAGCGTAAACTTGGCGTGAAACTGGAACAGGTTTTGCACGATGAGGCAGCGAAGGAAAGAACGCTTGTTGCTCTCGATGGCGAGGACGTTGGCACCCTCGGTGGCCATCAGATAGGTTTGCGCCGCCTCCAATGGGCCCAGCTCCAGCACGTCTTTTCCGACAAACGTGCCGATCTGGTTTCGGAAGAAATCGATCCTTACCCGCTCGAAAATATGTGCGGAATAGCCGAAGCCAAAGCCGGGGATATGCGAAGACCACTCACCATTGAACAGCTTCAGCGCCGCGTCTTCAGTGGGCATGTCGGTCGAAAACTCGTCCAGCACGTTGGAAACAGTTGATTTTGTATCAAAGTTATTTTCGAGAACACTCATATAAATACCACCCCTCCGTGAATAGAGCGCACATAAACACGCTACTGGAGGGTGTGCAACCCATACACGATTATTCTTGCTACCTGCCACCAAGGGGACCCCATCACGTTTTAATGGAATGGCGCTTCCAAGCTGTTCACGACCTTGGTAACGTCTCAATTGACTTAAACAGACGAGGAATTTTTATGGCCAATCCACTGGATGAATGGAGCGCATCACACACCCCTTATTCTCCTCGGCCACCGAAGGAGGAACTGTCACCTTCGCCATCGAATACGTCAACAACAGCGGAGATGGTCACTAACGATCTGGAAACTTGGCGAAAGGTGCATGAGGCGACACAGTTTGAACAGTCACCGGGCCAGTTAAGACTTAGGGACAAGAAGTCGTAAACTAATAAAAGGGCGCCCTCTAAATTAGGGCGCCCTTTGCGATTCAGGTTCCATTAAAGGATTTTGTTGGATAGACACCCTCGAATACCTGGGTTGGGTCCGCTTTCTCCCAGCGGAAATTCTCCCAATCAAATTCACGGACCTTTCTGGCGTAGATCCGCGACGCGCCGTAGGCTGGCTCCCATGGGAATTGAGGGTTGTTGATCTCGTCAGTGTCCGGATGGATGGACACCGGAACGGCTAGGCCGCAGTCCTCGATCTCCCACCCGAAATAGCCTGAGAACAGGATCGATAGCCCCATATCGGTGTAGCGCCAGAAATCAGCGGGGCGTTCGTGTGTTGGCCAAACGAACGGGGTATCGATCAATGCAATCCCGCCGATCTTCACTACCTTGTGGATTTCGGCTGCAACCACCCATGGGAACACGACATGTTCCAGAACGCTCGTTGAAAATACAGCGCCGATAGAGCCCGGCTCGAAATATTTCGTCAGGTAGTGCGCGTCGCCAACCACATCGACGTTCTCGCCATCATGGTAATCCATCCCAATATACTTTTCAGCGCCCGGGAAATCGCCAGAGCGGCCCTTATTGCCGACGACTCTGCTCCCTACCTCAAGAACGACGTGTTTGCGCTCGTTCACTTCGTTGATGAACTTTGCATAGAGGTCGCCAAGTGGTGGCAGCGGCGAGAACTTCGCCGGAGCGCTCCAGTCAGATTGCAAATTAATCTCTGCCTGACCGAGACGGACGTGCGTGCTCACAACATTCCGCCGCACATTCGCGACGAAACCGCACTCTTCTGGAACCGGATATTGACTGTAAAGAGCTTGAATGTCGCCACGCGGGGTCGTTTTCACGACTTCTGCGCTCAACCCGTTGATCATAAGATTTCCGAAATCGACGGGGCTGCCGTCTTTGGAAAAGGCCCATCCTTGAACAATTAAGTTGTGGTGGTCCGACCAACTCCGATCAATACAGAAAACTGCATCACTCGTTTCCATAAGCGGCATATGAATTCCATCCGTTCCGTGGCTTAGCCCTGCTCTGGGCCGTCTGATGTAGGGAAATGTTTTAAATCACGGAACGGAAGACCGTACGCATCCGAGGAGGGCCGCCTTGCTAAGAAGTGAGGCGAACTGGATGCTCTGTCTATATGGACGTCGATATAGACAGTGTGAGAAC
>UBTA01000066.1 GCA_900468065.1 Hyphomicrobiales bacterium
GGCGGCTGATACGCACCGGAGGAAGTCCGAATGGAAGACGGCGATAGACAGTTTCCGGTGGCAGAGCACGCCACTAGCCCGCCCTCGGAGAAACGTACCCTCGACCCCTCGGAATCCGTGACAGGGGTCGGAATCGTCTTCGGCATTCTCGGCGCTGTGGTCGGTCTCGTTGCAACACTGTTCGTCGCCGACGCATCGGGCGTTGCGGAGTGGGTTGCGTGCTGCATTGTCGGAGCGTTCGCGGGAGGTTCCGCAGGCGTTGTCATTGGCGGAATGATCGGAGCTATATTCGGAGTGTTCAGAGGCGTGACGGTGCCCACAACTCGTAACCTTCGGCGGTAGAAACGCATGAGTTCGGGCGGCGCATGGAATTTGACCGCTTCCGGCATCCCGCGGCTTATGCCACGGTTCGGGAATTCGCGCATGTAACTTCGGTTCCCGGGGCAGCCGTAGGAGATTGAGCAAAGCGCCGCCGGCTCGGCCGAAATCGGGACCGACCGCTCCCGAAGTTGCATTCCGCATCCCCGCTTACCGGGCACGCATGTGTTCAGTTGCCACCTGCTTCGACGGCCGGACCAGGGACCGCGCAATATCGATGATATCGTCCCGAGACGACGTCGGACCCTCCATGTTCCAGGCAACCCCCATGCCGCTTGAAATCCACTCCCCTCACCTTTCGGAGCTCGAAATTACGGTTGGGAAAGTCTCTTGTCCATTGCGGCGCAAATCCAATGCCAAGACCGGCCGATACCAGCGAGATCAGCGCAAAGGTGTCGTCGCAACTGTAGGCGATGTTTCGGACGAGATCATGCTCGGCAAACATCTCGGCAAAGTAGCGTTCGGTATAAGAGAGGTTCTGGCGCGAGAACGAGATGATTTTTTGATCACGCAGGTCGTCGATGCCGATCTCGGCTAGACCGGCCAACCGGCTGTCCTTGGCGACGGCCAGCAAATATTCGTCATTGGCCAACGAGAAGAACCGCAGACTACCGATATTCTCCACCGGGCGGATAAAGCCAAGATTGATCTGGCCGGATTCCAGGCTACGGATGATGTCGCTGGTCGAACCGCTTTGGATCTGCAGCTGGATGTCCGGATATTTACGGGCGATCTTCGACAGGAAGGCCGGCAGCACGCCGATAGTGGCCGGATAGATGGTGCCGATCCGGATCTTGCGCACCGTCTTGCCAGCGGCCGAGCGTGTCGCCTGCGCACTCATATCGATATCGCTCAGGATCCGCACACATCGGTTATAGAAGGTCTCGCCCGCAACCGTCAGCTCGACCCGCCGTGTGGAACGGACAAACAGCTGAACGCCCAGCTCGCGCTCCAGCGCCTAGATCTGCGTCGACAAGGCGGGCTGGGCAATATGCACCCTGGCCGCTGCCCTGCCGAAATGCAGTTCCTCGGCAATCGCAACGAAGTAGGTGAGTTGGCGCAGTTCCATGGCAGCGGCCCTCTTAGATGATCACGTCACCTCATTATCTGAATTTAAGATAACTGAAAATCAGATATTGATAAAGCCCCCATCGTTGGCCGGATGGGAAGCCGTGGCAAAAACACTGGGATCACCACAACACAAGACTTTCATAGCGCTACTGATCGAGATGCGCGAAGGTGCGGGACTAACCCAGACTGAACTTGCCTCTAAGCTCGGGGAATATCAGTCGTTCGTTGCACGCTTGGAGAGCGGCCAGCGCCGCGTTGACGTCATAGAGTTTTTAAAACTCGCGTCGGTCCTGGCCTTCGACCCGCATGAGCTGCTTGATAAGGTGTCTGCAGTTGACACACCGCACGCTTAATATTGGAATAGGGGGCACCGGCCGTAACAATCGTGTTTAAATCGTCAACTGCGTAAAGTTGGACGCCTTGAAGGGAATTGAACCCGCGGCCCTGTAACTTTGCCGCCGACGCGTGAGGGTCAGCAGACCAAGTATCTGAATTTTTTACATATATGCCGCTGAGCGCGATGCCCGACACTGGGCTTGCACCGAATCGTCTGCTTCGCCATTTTCAATGGCTGCTTATTTGCGATGTTCGGGGCTAGAAAAATGCTGAGGGGTGTGATCTGACTTGTCTGCAAGGTAGGCGCGAAGATTTGCGACCCGAGTCCTTGGGGAGAACCTAGAAATAAATGGACGGCCTGGCCCCACGCAACGATTTGAATGTCGGAGAACTAGTCCCGACCGCGTTGAAGTCGGCGCTGTGTGCCTCTCTAGCTTTTTTTCTGTTGTGCATGGCCGTCATCCCAAATGCACATGCACAATCGCTGGCAGGGCATTCTGTCGGTGAAAACCAGTCGCTGCTCGAGGCGCAGAACACCCGAAGACTAACGGAGGACCTTGGAGAATATACGACGGCAAAATCCTCCCCATCGGTCGGTGTCGAGCTTTCCGGCAGATACCGAAAATCCACAGGCACAGTCGTCTATCTAGAGCTCGTTGGTGACGGGTCGAGGCCTGCATCCGCCGATTTCGGCGGGTTCAGGTTTGGGAAAACAACCTTGGAGAATATCCGCTCCGAGCTCAAAAGCGCTGGGATCTTGTTTAACAAGAGTCCGCCAGTGTATCCGACGCCCGATGGCGGGGTGATGATCGCGAGTACCTACGAGGTTGCGAACACGAGCCTTATCGCATCCTTTATTACAAAGATTTCCGTCGGTTCATTGGCGAAACTTAAGTTGAAGTATGGCACCGAAGCCTATGCGCAGGCAGCTTTGTTGGCAAAACTAGAAAAAGTCATCGTCGCAGAAGCTGATTACTTTAAAACCTTACATGGCTCCGAAATTGTCTTTGACGTCGGCTACCGGCCCTTCACTTGGCAAAACCCGGCATACACGACCGCAGCTTCCCCAGCGAGAGAGATTTCACTCGCTCGTATAAAACCGTCCCAACTCCCGGTCTACCGTATCTATTCAGGTCCGAACAATGCACCTGATTTTTCAAGCACGGATGCATCGGTGAGAAGTTTTCGGACCAGGATATCGAGCGCCATCGAAGGCGGGCCGACATTTGCCGGCGAATTCGCCGTGGTGGAAATCGGTTGCGGAACGGCTTGTTCTATAGCCTTCGCGGCAAATGTTCGCACGGGAGAAGTCTTTAGGCTCCCCCTCGGCGGAGAAGAAAATCAGTATCTCGACTTGATGTATCAGCTCGACAGTCGTCTCCTGGTAGCTCAGTGGGCAGAGATCGATCCGAGCAAATGCCATGTTGAATTCTTAAGCTTTGATGACGGCGAATGGATCAGTTTGCTAAAACATGATGTTGGTTCCTCCGACCGATGTAACCAGACAATTGCAGAAAATTTGAACCAGTGAAGCGAGATGTGGCTCGTCAACCAACGGCAAACTCGAGCACGCCGCTGCACAAGGAAATATAGATGTTGATGACAACATGCCTCCCAGTTACCTGGCTCACCTGATGGAACCCGCTTCGAACACGACGCGATCGCAAACCATAGTGCCTGATGCACTGATGCCTTGGGTGGCAGATGCAAGTGCGCGTTTTGGCTATCTCCATCCGGGCGTAGGCCTGAATATAGAGGGAACTCTGGTCAAACTCGCCGGCCCAGGAGCAGACGATCCGGCGTTGCTCCAGGATTTTCTGTTCTGCCTATACCGGCAAAAAATCTACAGCGAATCGCTGATCCATCGAAGAATGCTGATAGAGGGCGTAACAGGCTTTGCCAATCGTACCACTTAAATTCCGGGAGTCTGATGACGACCTCTTGCTCTTTGCCGATGACGCGGGCGGATATTTCAAATCTGATGACAAGTTCCTACACCGCTATGCGCTTGGGCAGCTCGAACCATCGGATGTACGATTTCTGCATGAAAACGGCCATGGTTTTGAAGAAATTGGTGATCTTGCTTATTCGGGCTTCGAACACAGATTCGCCAGTCGTCTCTATGTACCCCACGAGCTGGACTACGTAATTCTCGTCCCTACGCTCAGGTGCAATTTGGCCTGCGGATACTGCCAGGTTTCACGCGTCAACGAAAACACGCCCGGCTTCGATTGGGACGAGGAGACGATTGAAGCAGTCCTCAGATTTTTGGGCGATCTTACGACCAGAAAGATCAAGATCGAATTCCAGGGCGGCGAGCCCCTGCTCCGGCTGGACATAATAAAAAGGGTGCGGGACTACTGTCGAGAGAAGTTCGAGGAAAGCGAATTCGTGATCTGTACGAACCTTCAGGAAGTCAGTTTTGAAGCGTGGGAACTTCTGGAGCAGCCTGATGTTTTTACAAGTACATCACTGGATTCAAATCCCCTCACCCATCAATCCCAGCGAACGATTACAGCGGAGAGGACCAATGCCTTCTTTAGAAACCTTACAGCGGCAGTTGCTAGACTGGGCCCTGGGAAGGTTTCGGCCTTACCGACCATAAATCCGCAAAATCCACCCCCGCCACAATCGGTTATCGACACCTTTCTGAATTTCGGGATCAGGTCCATCTATCTAAGACCGGTGAATTATCAAGGTTTTGCACGGAAAAAATTCGATGCGAAGGCCAGTGCGAAAATTTGGAACCGGTACCACTCGTCGTTCATCGATGCGCTCGTTGAGTTCAATTGGGTATCGGATCGTCCCCTCGAAGAATACTACTTTGTTCACTGCCTGCGACGGGTCCTCCGCGCCGGCCACAATGGACATGTTGATCTGCGGAATCCAAACGTGGTTGGCTATGGCTATTTGGTGGTCGACCACGACGGGAAGATTTACCCAACAGACGAAGCGCGCATGGTAAGTCGGGTCGGTCAGTTTGATCTGTCGATGGGCGATGTTCACAGCGGCTTGGCACGCGACACGGTCGATGCCTTGAATGCCGAGGCACTCAATAATTTTCATCCTGACTGCGTCCACTGTCCGTATCAGGCCTTTTGCGGCGTAGACCTGATTGATGATCTGTCGCGCTATGGACGCATCGATTTGCCAAAGCATCTGACGGACTTCTGTCAGCGGCATACATATATCTTCGACAAGATTTTCAGCATGATCTACTCGGACAGCCCAAAAATCCAGAAGTCACTGGCCTTATGGTCAGGGACGCCGCATTTCGACGTGGCGCTTGCGAAAGTCCATTTATGATTAGCTTGCGCGTTCAAGTCGATCCGTTTCCGATCGACGAGCCCCTCGTCGTTCGTCTTCAGGAATCGGGCACGGAAGCACGATCACAACACGATGCCACGCTCATTGATGTCGAAGGGGATCGCCGCGAGTACAACTTCCAAGGTTTTTCCTTCGTTGTGCGAACATCACCGGAGGAAAGCGTCGATGGCGATGTTTTGCTTGTCCTTCCCGGCCAGACAAGTGCCCATCGACTGATCCGTGCGTCTTCACGACACAATACGCTCCTTGTGACCGAACAGTGCGACCAGCTATGCGTCATGTGCTCACAGCCGCCGAAGAAATACCACGCGGACCTGTTCGAGCAGTTCACTATCGCGGCGTCTCTTGCTCCGCAGGATGCGATGGTTGGCATTTCGGGAGGCGAACCTCTCCTCCATAAGAAACGCCTGTTCGAAATGCTCTCCAGGGTCGCAGTCGAACGCCCGGATATCCGCTTTCATATTTTGACCAACGGCCAGCATTTCGAACCATCCGATGCCGAGACAATTTTCGAGCTTGGGAGAGAGCGCATTTTGTGGGGCGTTCCCCTCTATTCCGCACACCCACCTACCCATGATCATATCGTTGGAAAAGAAGGGGCCTTCGCTCAGCTCGAGCGGGGATTGGTAACCTTGATGCGTGCAGGCGCTTCCGTGGAGTTAAGAACGGTCGTATTGCAGCAGAATTGCAATGATCTTCCGGATCTCGCCACGTTCATCAATACGCGACTTGGTTTTATCTCCGTCTGGGCACTCATGCAGCTGGAGCGGATCGGATTTGGGCGGATGAACTGGAAATTCTCCTTCCAGGATACATCTACCGAGTTTGAACAAATCGGGCGGGCTGTGGATATCACCACCGCGAGGGGAATTCGCACCTCGCTTTACAATTTTCCGCTTTGTTCGGTTCCTGCTGAGTATCGGGACTTCGCGCCATCAACGATTTCTGATTGGAAGCGAAAATATCTTGATTTCTGCACGGATTGTCGTGCACGCGAAACTTGTGGTGGCTTTTTCCAATGGTATAGTCACGACGAGGGGTTTGCTGCGCTGGGGCCATTATGAAATCTCGTCTATTCTTAATCCCGTCGCTGTTGGTGGCGGGTTTTTTCCCGTCGAAGTCCGACGCGATGCCGTTTGGCGAAATAACTGTGAAGAAAAGCCCCATGCCTTCGGTTTTGGAGCGCTTGCGGCTCAACCATATTTTTACGCTAGCGGGCCATCGATCACACAGTTCCCACCGATCACACAGTTCGCATTCAAGCCATCGCTCGAGTGGAGGCACCGGTTATACAACGCGCCGCTATAGCGCGCCGACATATTCTCCCCCGTCAACAGTCTACACCCGCCCCGCTCCGACATATAAGGCAGATCCCACGCCCGTCATTCCGACCTACGAGCCAACGACAACCCCGACACTGAGCGCTCCGCTGAAAGTGTTGCCGGGGAACACGGACAAGTTCAAGCGCATCGCCATGCAGGTCCAAACTGCCCTTACCGCATACGGTTATTATTCTGGCTTGATCGACGGCAAAGTTGGCCCAAGCTGCAAGAACGCGCTTATCGCCATGCAGACAGACTACAATTTGAAGATTACCGGAACCATTACCCCCGATGTCCTCAACGCGTTCGGTATTGCTGCCAACTAAAAACTATTCGTATTGTCAATTCATCCAATAGCCCCGAAAGGCAAATTTTTATGAGCAATCCCTTTGAGCAACAACCCTTTGAAGGCGCGGAATTCGTAGACAATCCTGAACCGCGTTGCCCTTGCCTGCTCATTTTGGATGTTTCGGGTTCGATGCGCGGTAATCCGTTGAAAGAGCTCAATGCCGGCCTCGTTCAGTTCAAAGATGAACTTTTTGCGGACTCATTGGCGGCAAAACGCGTCGAAGTAGGCTTGGTCACATTCGGCCCGGTCACCGTCGTCAACGATTTTCAAAGCGTGCAGCAGTGGTTTGTTCCGGAACTCTCATCGCAGGGCGACACCCCCATGGGGTATGCAATTGAGCAAGGATTGCAAATTCTACGGGACCGCAAGAACTCCTACAGGCAGAACGGGATCTCCTATTATCGGCCCTGGATTTTTTTGATCACCGATGGAGCTCCTACCGACGCTTGGCAATCGGCGGCGAATGCGGTCAAAGCCGGTGAAGCTGAGAAGGCGTTCTCATTTTTTGCTGTGGGAGTTCAAGGCGCCAATATGGAAATCCTCTCGCAGATTTCCACGCGGCAACCCCTCGCCCTCAATGAACTTCGTTTCCGGGATCTGTTTTCGTGGCTATCGAGTTCGCTGAGCTCTGTCTCTCAGTCCAACCCCGGCGATGCGGTACCGCTCGCTAATCCAGCTACCCCAGACGGTTGGGCATCGATTGCATGAATGAGAGCTGGCGGTGGGCAGGTGCGCGATCGATAGGCACCTCCCACCTGAAAACCGGAACGGTCTGCCAGGACTATGCTGGCGCTATGCATGTTACGTCCTCGGACGGACCGACAATGATCGCGGTTGTGTCCGACGGCGCCGGGAGCGCAGTTCGAGCAGACATCGGCTCTAAAATCGTGTGTCTGTATTTTCTACGCGCCTGCAAACGCTTTTTGGCGCTCCACCCGTTTTCCTCGCTCACTGAGGAGATTGTGTGGGATTGGATCGACGGCATCCGAGAAGCAATCAATTTCAAAGCTGAGTCCGAAGGACTCCGTCCGCGAGATTTTGCAGCCACTCTCGTGGCCGTCATCATTACCCCCACGTTTTCAATCGTCATTCATATTGGTGATGGTGCGGCAGTATTGAAGCGTTCGGGAACCGAACTTTGGGAGGTGCCCTCCTGGCCATACCAGGGCGAATACGCGTCAACGACTTCGTTTGTCACCGACGACCCACAGCCGCGCCTCACAGTCGTTTTCGTCGATGACCCTGTTGATGAGTTTGCGTTGTTCTCGGACGGCATTGAGCGAATGGTCCTCGACCAGGCGGCAAAAGCAGCCCACGCGCCCTTCTTTGATCGCATGCTCGCTCCACTGAAAGCATCGGATGGTGTGGGTAACAACGAGGTGCTGTCTGCTGCGTTGCAGTCCTATCTGGATGGCCCCAGCGTTTGCGATCGAACCGACGATGATAAAACTCTGATCCTGGCGGTCCGGATATGACTGTCGTCCTATCCTCAGACGGGAGGCGGCTCACCCTTGGGCCTCTATTAGGAAAGGGGGGCGAAGGTGCGGTGCACCACATCACGGAAGCGCCGGATCTTGCCGCTAAAATATACAGCAAGGGTAAAGGCAAAGAGCGCCAAAACAAGATTCAGTCGATGGTGACCTCGCGTCTTCACCTCAACTCGGACTACGTGGCCTTCCCCATCGATACCCTGAAATCGCCAAGTGGCGAATTTCTCGGCTTCACGATGAAGAAGGTCAATGGCTTCAAAAGTGTCCATGACCTTTACGGTCCGGCCAGCAGGAAAGCGGAGTTTCCATCAGCGGATTCGAAATTTCTGCTGCGGGCAGCGATCAATCTGGCCAGTGCAGTTGCCAGCATTCACGCGGCTGGCTGCGTTATTGGTGACATAAATCACTCCGGTATTTTGGTCTCGAACAAAGCGCTCGTCACGTTAATCGACAGCGACTCTTTCCAGTACCGCTCACCTTCAATGTTGTATCGCTGTCTCGTGGGCGTTGCGGAATATACACCGCCGGAGCTTCAGGGCGCGCTCTTTGATAAGATTGACCGAACGCCAAACCACGATAACTTTGGCCTGGCGGTACTCCTCTTTCAGCTTCTTTTTCTTGGTCGGCATCCCTTTGCCGGACGGTATCTCGGCAAAGGCGACATGGACATCAAATCCGCAATCAGAGATGGGCGGTTCGCTTACAGTGAGCGACGAGCTGAAACGATGATGGAACCGCCGCCCTACGTTCCGTCGCTTTCCGACTATGGAACGGATATCGCCCGAGCTTTTGAGGGAGCCTTTCTACCGCCCATGCGCCAGCCGGCGGGACGGCCGACGGCAGCTGATTGGGTTGTAAAGCTGAAGTCGGCGGAAACCTCCCTTGTGTCCTGTGCCAAAGATCAATCACACTCCTATGTTCGTGGGCTCTCATCATGCCCGTGGTGTAAACTCGAACACGCAATGGGCCGCCCATTATTTCCGGCCCAGTTCTCCCCTTCATCACCCATTCTGGACATTGGGCAATTGATCGCTGCAATTCGAGCAGTGGCGGCTCCGACAAAGCCGCCCGAGGTGGAAACCATTATCGGTCCAATTCCCAATCTTACTATTTCTCCTTCCGGTCGTGCGGCACGATCGGAAAGAAGTGTAACTTTATTTGCGGGAATCATCGCTGTCGGAATTGGAATTTACCTGATGGCCGCCGTTCAAGGTTTCTGGGGGCTGGCCCTGACTGCGGGAGCGGCCTTTATATTATTCCGTTCCGCTGACTTAAAAACAAGATTCCGCAACGAACATAGTATCGCGAAAGCTGGCTGGGTCGAACAGCACAAACTTTGGCTCTCGCAAGCCGGTCCCGAAACTTTCGAAAAACGGAAGGATCACTACCTAACACTGGCCAATACGCACAGTGGTCTTCCGGCCAAGGAGCGTGAAAAGCTGCAAGTGCTGGATCAGAAGAAGCGGCAACTGCAGTTGGTCAAGCATATGGAATCACATCTTATCGACCGTGCAAAAATCCCTGGTATCGGGCAAGGACGGAAGGCTACTTTAGCCTCCTATGGTTTCGAAAACGCATGGGACATCCAGCATCAAGCCGTGATTAATGTCCCGGGGTTTGGACCTTCTCTCACCGGCGAACTGCAGACCTGGGCTCGCTCAGTGGAGCGAAAGTTCGTGTTCAATTCTTCGATTCCCACCGATCCCCGAGCGGTCCAGGAGGTTAAAGTGGAGATCGCAAGGTTACGAGCTGAAGTGGAACGGGAGTTATCCAATGGCCCGATCGAATTGCGCCGACTTTCAGACAATGCTTTGATGCTGCGCAAGGCTCCGCCTCAACAACTTGTGGAGGCTTATGCGCGTCTGAAGCAGGTCGAAATGGACATGGGTTAGGCTGAATCGATGGCGGCACCCTACCGGGATTTCTGGATTATCGTTGGAATGACTGTGGCCGTGGTCGTTTTTGCAAACGGCACTTCAAAAACAAAGAGCGGCGCCTCCCCTGAAATTTCTGATCACAGCCAAACGGTCGACGATAGCCTCTCCCGGTCTGCTGGAACAAACACTCCTGAAACATCAACGAAGGTCGGAGCGACCCCACCCGTAGGACAAGCGTCCAACGGCGAAACAAAGGCCGAAATCGAAGTTTTTCCCAACAGGGAAGTGAGAAACATTGAGCCTGATTTTCGCAAGGCATTTGATGACGCAGTTCAGATGTCCTTGGCAAATTCTCCCGTAGTAAACTTTGGGCAATCGGTGGACGAACGAACCGATACTCCTGCGACGGTTCCTTCGTTGGAGACGAAGGAAGTTCGGTCGACACCTACCGTTTTTGACATTCAGAAGGTTGACCCGGAAGCAGACCCCGTCATTAAAATCGGAATCGGGACGGGGAAGACGACTACGAACTTAAATGTCCGTGAAGGACCCGGGCCCAAATATATTCTACTCGACACTTTAGGCTCGGGTGTTTCCCTTGTGATCTTAGCGGAGGAAAATGGGTGGGTGCACGTGCGTGTCTCGGAAACGGGCCGGGAAGGATGGGTGAACAAGACCTTTCTCACCAGAGACTAACCTCTCTCACCGAAGAAATGCCTAAAAGCCTAATCACGTAAGCTGCTGGCGTCGGCGCAACATCGACAAACGAGCGTGTTCCTAAAGCGAGCGCGTGTGGAGATCGGAAACCGAAAATCTTGAAGCTCTTGAACGGATACGAACTGTCGGCCCCTTCCAGATACTGCCTAAGCAACTGAATTATCGTGACATTGCTCTGTTGCAGCAACGGGCAGCTATTTGACGACCGGCTGACTGTCCTTCAGGCGGCGCTCCAAGCGACTTGGCAGGCATTGCCGCACCCTACGGTCGCGAAAATCACGCATGGCGTCATCTATTCACCACCAGGAACCGAGGCTGCGGAATTGACAAGGAGACCCGTGATTACATGATGGAGAGTCGTTCAGGAAATGAAGCCAGGGAACCTGCCGTGATTGGGCACCAAGTGTCTCTGATGAGGCGGTCAATAAACTGCCGCACTTCTTGGTGGAGATATGAATGGCTAGCCTCGAGAATTGGTGGCTGTTAGAAAATAATCTTGTTAGAAGGTAATGAGACCCCTTGAATAGTTACAGTTGCAATCCTTAAGTAACAATCGTGACCTCGCAAATGAGGCATTATCTGGTCACAGGATTTTTAATCTAGGGGATTGGAGCAGCTGTTGAAGCTGTCAAGGCTCATGAAGATATTCATTGCGATGTCCATCAGGATTTCCTTTGATATCGGATCACGCCAGCAGGATGCGCATAACATACTGATGACAGTATAGACGATTAGATCGATAAAGTGCCTTCTTTACTAAACGGTGCGGGGCGAGGGTATTGACCATAAAGGCACATGGCAACCTCGCCCCCTCTCGCTCAAAAAGCAAACCGGGCGAGTGGACCTTTAAGCCCAAGGGCTATCCACATTTCGACGCGTTCCTGTCCGAAGTGGACGCAAGGGCACTTGCTGCTGACGCCTCCCGAGTAGCCGCCCATACGTTCTACCCTTTCCTTAGATATCACCAGCGGTGGACCAAATTCACTGCAAAAGGCGTGAAGGGGGAAGCAAAGGAGAGACCTATCCGGTTTGCAGGCCGCGCTGACTCTTATATTTACAGCTATTATCGACACCTCCTGTCAGTCCCTTTCGAAAACGAGCTCAAGGCTCGCGGGCTTGACCGAAATGTTCTGGCTTATAGGCGGGTGGTCGGCGATGACGGTAAAGGACAGTGCAACATTCATTTTGCGCTAGAGACGGTGCAAGCGATCCGTACAATGGGCAACTGCTGTGTTATCGCGTTGGACATTAGCAGCTTCTTTGAAACCCTCGATCATGCGGTGCTGAAGCAGAAATGGTGTTCACTCCTTGGGGTGCCGCGCCTTCCGCGTGATCACCACAAGGTCTTTAAAGCGATTACTTCGTACTCGGTAATCGACAGAGATGAACTCTTTGTGCGGTTGGGTTACATGGGACCAAAGCACGTTTCGAAAACGGGAGAGTCGATAAACGGATATCTTGTAGCTACGTCTCTGATTCCGCGCCAACTTTGCACGGGCAAAGAGTTCCGAGAAAAAGTCGCGGGGGGCGACGGTCAGCCGTCGCTCGTCAAAAAGCATTGGAAACCTTATGGAATTCCACAGGGTTCCCCCATCTCCGACCTGCTTGCGAACTTCTATTTGCTAGACTTCGACGCCTCCGTAAAACAGAAGGTCGATGAATTGGGCGGTCGCTACTTCCGCTACTCCGACGATATTTTGATTGTTGTGCCCACTGAGCCTGCGGCAGCACTGGAGCTAGAGGAGTGGGTACGGGCGGAGATAGTTGCGCATGGGCCAAAGCTCCGCATTAAGCCTGAGAAGTCCGCAATCTTTCACTATGAGGCGGCCGGTGAGGATCAAAGCTGGTTCCGAGTTGTGGGAGAGCAGGGTACAAATGGGCTAGAGTACCTTGGCTTTCGTTACGACGGCCGGAATATGTTCTTGCGCGACAGTACCCTCAGCGGTCTTCAACGCAAGGCGAACAGTAGCGCCAAGCGAATGGCCCTCACGCTGTTGAAGCGCTTTCCCGAAAAATCCACTGACCAGATCATGTCAGATTTCAACATGAGCGGCTTTCTAGAGCGCTATGGCCGCGTTCGTGAATTTGAAAGCAAGGCAGATGACGTTAGAAACTGGACATTCTGGACGTATGCAACGCGGGCTGCGAGGTTAACAGCTCCGCTAGGCTTACCGATATACCGGCAGTTACGAAACTACCGCCGAAACATGCGGGCACACCTGAAGCGGTCGCTTGAGAAGCGGCGTCCCTCATAAGCCTCGAGGAGAGATCGTGAGTTCAACAAGTAAGGGCAACGAGCTCGAAAACGCCTTCTATCATTACTTACTCGGGCAGAAGGAACAGGGTGAGCTGATTGATGGCGTTCATTCACCGAAACTCACTGAGATCTTCACGAAGAAGAAATATTATTGCCCCGACAGGGGCGGTGACGTCGAGTTTGATATCGTTCTGGAAATCACGAGAGAAGGAGGCGACAAACCCTACCACTGGGTCGTTTTCGAATGCAAAAATTACAATGGAAGCGTGCCGGAGGACAAGGTTACGGTCCTTGTAAGCAAGCTCAATAGCGTGTTCGGACGGGCCGTTAAAGGTGTGTTTGTCGTCTCGTCACGGCTGCAGTCTGGGGCAGAACACGTCGCAACCAAATACAACATTGGCATTGTGAAATTCGATGACAACGGGGCAGAAATCATTGCCCAGCGTCATGGAGGACTGCGTCTCGAGAAGGAGTTTGTACAGTCGCAAATCTTTCAGACCGCGAACTCTGCAAAGACCCTGAAATTCGCGGCTTTTCACGGCGGTCGTTATTTCGACTCGATGAGCAAGTTGCTTGCGAACCTTGATCCGACCGCAACATCAGGGCTGGATCAAGACAACGCCGCCGGCACAGGTGCCGTTCCTTTCATCCCTACTGAACAGCTCCGAATAGCTGGGGAGGATTTGCTAGATCGCATCGACTATCGAGACGGCCCGGTGGACCTCGAGAGGGTGTGTGCCGAACTCTCTATCAACCTCCAATTTTCGAACGAGGTTGTGATTGATGCAGACGGGAGAATCGTGTCGGGCTCGGCAAACTTCTCCCGTAACACGATCCAAATCAACGATCATGAAGACGGAAACCGTGAAAGGTTTACCCTAGGACACGAGATCGGTCATTTCTGCTTGGGACACGGCAGATACCTGAGGTCAGAAAGCGTCATCGAGAGCGATCTTCTCGTACATTCGGAGGGTCGAAGAGACCTAAATTACCGTCGGCTTGAGTTTCAAGCCAATGTCTTTTCATCAGCGCTGATCCTTCCCGAGCTTCACTTTCTAATGAAGGTACATAAATTCCGTCAAGAGCACGATATTCGGGATCGAGGCAACGGTTTTGTTTTCGTCGACGACCAACCCCAGAATCTCCGGGAATATCAAGAGTTGCTGGGCTCCCTATCGACGCACTTCGCGGTGTCGAAGGAGGTAATCGAGATTAGGTTCAAGAACCTGAATATGCTGACTGATAAGAGAAAGAGCCCTGAAGCCACGGCTCCTACTGGGCTCTTAAAGAGTCTCACGAACGTCGGCCGCGGGCAATAGACCGTTATAGTATTCCCTACGCCCGAAACCTCCCCATCCCCGTCATCTCCGCAGCCCCAACTCCTCGACGATTCGAAGCGCCGCCCGCGGCGTGACGGCAAGTTCATTCGCGATCATCCCGGTCGAGATCAGCCGCCGCGAGATTGCCAGTTCGATCAGTCCGGCGGTTGTGACGATGTGCGTTTCCCGACCAATCGGCGCTCATCATTTTTCGCGCTAGCAGCGGACGGCCATGTTCCGTAAGTCCGAGCTCGGCGGCCACCAAGAAACAGTGCGGGATCGCGACGAGCCGGACCTTCCGGTCGCGATGCCGGCGTCGATGGACTGGAATTGCCTCCAAGGCGCCCGGCTGCGGACCTGGCTCGACAGCCATGTCCGGCCTGAATTTGCGGGCCGCATCGTTCCCATCGACGATGCCTTCGCGGCACCCTGCGCCCATTTGGGGCCAGAACAAGATTAGTGCGAAATAGTCCGTTTAGCCGCGAAAGTGATGCTCAAGATCAATTTTCGCCCAAATTTCGCCCCAAAACTTCATATTCAGCGCAGGCGTCAAACCACGGAAATATAAACGAGTTCCGTTAGCGTACGATTTCACTTGTCCTTCCCCCATGCAACTCGAGTGCTGCAAGTCGACAGAGTGATGCTTATCCAGTAGCGAGAATGACCATTATCGTTGGGGGGCACTCAGGCGACGGAACGACGAGCGTCAACAATGCGAAGCAAGTGATTTGCCAACATGATGATCTCGATCGCCTCCTCGGGGTCATCGAGATCCACGTCGCGATGAGACTGAGGGTTCTTGTAAGAGCCTATCGCTCCGGCGAAAAGGTTGGCTCGAGCATCTCGTTCACCTTCTTCAGCCGACATATCCGTGAGAGGCCCGGTAGCGGAATGGAAAGCCATTCGCATCAGCTTCACTCCAATAAGGTCGGCGAGGCCTGAGGCATCCTTGACCGAGGTCTCCACGGCCTTCATGGCTAAAAATACCGCCACATCATACTCACCGCGCACAAACGCCTGCCAGACCGGCGCTGCGATCTTCCTGTGCAGGTTATCCTTGTTCAACCGGTTCGCCTGGCGATATGCAGCAAAGTCAGTGTCGTCTTCGAACGCCCGCGCCCGCCGGCTGAGAACCATCCATGTGTTGCTGCCCAGATTTCCCTTGGTTGGCACCAACAGCCCTTGGCCGATCAGCCACATGAACGCCTCCCGGACTGCATGCCCTACCGCGTCCTGACGATCGAAGGGGTACATGGGCTCTTGTGACGAATAAACCTCGCTTTCAAGATTGTGGGGGCTGAAGTTGCTGCTCTCTCCTCTGAGGAGGAACAGTATTTTCGAGGCAAGTTCTTCTGGCTCCATCGCCAGTACGACTTCGGCATCCGGGATGGCTCGGATCAGTGCATACATTAACGGTATCCAATAGGGATGAGCGCAGTTGTCGCGAAAGCGAGCTTGGTATTCCAAAATCTCATTTATTTCCCCGTTTACTTAGTGCCACGTCCTTTACGTGCAAACTAAAGGGTTGCCCGCTTAAGTCAAAGCTGAAACGAGTAGCGATAATCACCCTTATCGCTGCAATTTGTCCGCTTGACCTTTGCTTGCACATCGGCAAGTCTACACGAATAACGGGTTGGGGAACTCATGAGCACCATTGAAGAAAGCCTGCGCGCCATCTCTGAGCGCGTGAAGTCGCATTCCAGCACAATGATAACCGAGGAGGCTGTGAAGACAGCAGTCGTCCTCCCCTTCTTTCGAGCTCTTGGCTACGACGTCTTTGACCCATCAGAGGTGATCCCCGAGTTTACTGCCGACGCAGTGGGCAAGAAGGGCGAGAAAGTCGATTATGCGATCAAGATCGACAACGAGATCCGCATCCTGATTGAGTGCAAGCCAATCTCAGTTGCGCTCGAGAAAAAGCACCTCGACCAGCTCTATCGATACTTCAGCGTCACAAACGCGAAATTCGCCATTCTGACCAACGGGCGGACGTTCAACTTTTACACCGACCTGGAGGCGCCAAACAAACTGGATACCAGGCCGTTTTTCGTCTTCGATGTCACGGATTTCAATGCTGGCATCGTCGTCGAACTGCGGAAGTTTGAGAAAGCCGCCTTCGACGTAAACGCCATCCTGGCGACCGCGGAACGACTAAAATACACCTCCGGCGTCAAGCAGATCATTTCCAAGCTGATCGAAGAACCGACCGAAGAGTTCGTTAAGATGGTCGCCGGGAGCGTCTATGACGGGCGGATGACAGCGCAAATCAAAGAGATGATGACCGGCGTGGTGCGCGCCGCGTTCCGTGAAGTTATCATGGACACGGTAAAAAGTCGGCTCTCGAACGCCCTCGCTGATACCGTCGAGGTTATCGAGAAGATCGATGAACCAGTAGCGGAAGATCCCGAGATCGTCACAACAGACGAGGAGCGGGAAGGCTACATGATTGTCAAGGCCATCGTCCGTGACACCGTCAGCCCGAAACGCGTAGTGATGCGAGATGCAAAATCATATTGCGCGGTCTTGATCGACAACAATAATCGGAAGCCGCTAGCGAGGCTGCACTTTAATAGGTCGATCAAATATATTGGACTGTTCGATGGGGAGACCGAGGAGCGGCTGATCATCGATTCTCTTGACCAAATTTACGATCATACGGAACGACTGCGCGCGACCGCAAAGAAGTATGCTGCAGAGTGAACCGCTGGGCGGCCGGCCTTTTGTCGATCTTAATCGTCATCGGATACAACGGCCGGTGTGCGGCCCAGGAATGCGACCCAAACTATGACCCTTGTGTACCAGTCGCCAGCGATGTCGACTGCGCGGGTGGCAGTGGAAACGGTCCAGCGTATGTTGACGGCCCCGTTACCGTCGTCGGCTCGGACATCTATGGCCTTGATCGCGACAACGATGGCATTGGCTGTGAATAGGCAAAACCCGTAGCGGGAAAAACAGTTATCGCTTTTCGTACTATTAACCTATGAGGGCTCCATACGCAGAGGGATCTGCGATATCTTAATCTTCGATTGAGCGTCGGGAATGCCAGCGGTGATCATGGCCGTCTCGATAGCTTCAGCAACAACAAACGGATAATTCGTCGGTCCGATTATGACTTGACGAAGTAGGTTAGGGATAGTCATGCCCTTGCTGGCAAACGGCCCATCGCGATGAAGCGACAGTTTCGTGATGATCTGGGGGATTCCGCGGATAGTGCCAGTCTCATATCGTAGACCGTCAGAGGGGTCTACGAACCGGGTATGCATTACCCTCCATTCTTCCTCTTCTCGAAAGCCTTGATGTTTCGAGGCCGTGGCGATCTTCCGAAGAAGGCTGCTAAAGTACCACTCGATCAAATCACGAGGTTGCGTCAAGATGAACTCGTGATGCTCCTCGATCCCAGCAGCGGTCCGGAGGAGCTTCTGCTTAAGCTCTTGCTCGGTAGCGTAGCTGACAGGGACGCTAAAAAAGCTGGGGTCCTGGATCATCTGCGTGAATGGCTCCGGATTGAGGACAAGTGCAACACCAGCATAATTGCCGGTATATGCTCGCCACATGGAAAGACGTCCGTTTTCTTCTCGCTCAAGGTGGTGAACTGACAGACAGGTCACGTATGTGCGATGCACGTAGTTCCAAAGTTTCTTGCGGAAGTCACTGAACACGCCTTCGGAAAGCCCGGGATGAGCTTTGTCGAGGAGTATGCCTACACGGGGGCAGAACAAGAGCAGTCCGAAATCGTACGCTAAGGACGAACGGAATGAGAACTTACGCGGCGTCCTTTAGCCTAGCCGGAAGGCGGAGCGATCGAAATCCGTTCGGCATCTGATGTTCGGCATCCCAGGTGTAAATGCCGGTAAGGTTGATATGCTCCCAACTGAGCGGCGAGATGTGTTTCACCAGAGTATCAGGAATATCTCGACCCGCTCGCTTCAGCTGTGTGATTGCGCGGTCAAGATAGACTGTATTCCAGTGGACGATCGCGCTGACGACGAGGTTGAGACCAGAGGCGCGGAACGCTTGGCTCTCGAACGACCGGTCGCGGATCTCGCCTCGCTCGTGGAAGAACACAGCGCGTTTCAGCTTATGGGCGGCCTCACCCTTGTTGAGGCCGGCTTGGCATCTCCGCCGTAGTGCCGGGCTTGAGTACCACTCGATCATGAAGAGCGACCTTTCGATACGGCCGAGTTCGCGGAGCGCCCTCGCGAGATGGCTTTGCTTCGGAGATGCGGACAGCTTCTTCAGGATCGTAGACGGTACCACGGACCGCGTCGTGATCGACGCCGCGAGATGGAGCAGATCGTCCCAATGGTCGAGAATCAGGGCGGTGTTGATCGGCGCCCCGATATGGTTCGACAGGGTTGGATATGCATCGCTCTTCTCGAACGTGTGGAACTTCCGGTCTTTGAGATTGCGCAGTCGCGGTGAGAACCGCTTTCCGATCAAGGCGAACAGCCCGAAGATATGATCACTGGCACCGCCCGTGTCGGTAAAGTGTTCCTGAATGTCGAGCACCGTGTCCTGGTCGAAGAGCCCATCGAGCACATAGGCCGCCTCGCTTTCGGTCGGACTGATGGGCAAAATGCTGAAGTAGCCGTACTGATCTGACAGATGGCTATAGAATTTCGTCCCGGGTTCGCTGCCATAGTGCAAATTGATGTCGCCGCGCTTTGCGGCTCGGTCGCTCGCACGAAAGAATTGGCCATCGGACGATGACGTTGTGCCATTGCCCCAAAGGCGGGAATGCGGATGCTGGGTGTGGACATCGGTGATGCACGCTTGCGCTGCGCGGTAGGTCTCCGATCGGGCAGGGAATGTGCGCATCCACCCAATCTGGTGAGCGCTGATCCCCTTGGAGGCACCCGCCATTCGCTTCGGCCCAAGATTGGTCGCATCGGCCAGTACACCAGCGAGCATGGCAGAGACATTTTTCGGGATGTCGCCGGTGCGAACATGCGTGAAGTGATCCGCAAAGCCGGTCCATTCATGCACTTCCCTTAACAAGGCGGGAACCTCGACCAACGGATAAATGTCGCTGATCTCGGCATTCAGTTCCTCTGCGGCCACGGGGACTTCGCCGACGGTTGGTGTAACGATCAACGTTCCGGCCTCAAGACGAACTCCGTCGAGCTTTCCGGATCGTGCTCTGTGCGCGAGACGCTGCAGGTTGAATTCGAGCATCTGACACGCTTCGGCAAGCCACTGCGCGCCGTCGCCTTGGACCCCCAAACCGAGACGATCTTCTTCCTTCATCGTGATGAATGTCGACCGCGGCATCAGATGCTCGTCAATCGGCCGGAAAGATCGGCTGCCGTCGACCCAAATGTCCGCAGATCTAAGCCGGTCTCGCAAAGCCGCGAGCGTGGCGATCTCGTAGAGACGGCGATCGGGTTTTTCCTGTTCGAAGATGAGCCGCCGATCGGTCTGGCTGAGGTGGGTGAGCGGGATGCGATCCGGGAGTGTCCGCCGCTTCTCGGCATGGAGGCGCTTCAGCAGCGCAATTGCCGCGAGAAGCGGGTCGTGGCGATGCGCCGAGCGGAACGTGAAGGCCTGAAGGAACGCACCGGCGTATTTGTTGACGGTCGCATATTGCTCGGCCGCGACGGTCAACGGCGCTGTCTCGTTGTCCTCAACCATAGACTCAAGCTCAGGCTTCATCCGAAGCAGCCTGTCCCAGCCGACTCTTTGGTCGAGAACATCCAATGCGTTTCGACCATGGTCGTTGGCGGATTGCAGCGCGGTGATCGTATCTAGAAACATGCGCAGCGCTTTGGCGGTATTCGCTCTGCAGTCCATCTGTCGCTGCTTCTTTCGATTGTTGGCTTGAGAGAACAACTTGCCCATCAGCTTGATGAACATCGTCACCGCATCGTCCGTGAGCTTCTGGCAAGGCTTGATGACTTGAGCCACGATCAGAGCGTGGCGACGGCTGGCGTTGAAGTCGTTGGCAAGCCAGGCCGGCGTTGCGTTGCCCTCCCGGATCATCTGGTCCCACCGTCCGGATGATACGCGCGCCTGCAGTTCCGGATCGATCTCCAGCCGCCGCAGAAAAGCTATCCTGTCGGTCAGCCCGACGAGGTTCGACGCAGCCGGCGCTTCTGGCGCCGAACGCAGCCAATGAAAGCGTGTCTGGCCGATCGACGAGTCAACCTCTAACAGCCTATCCAGTGATTGAAGCCTATCGAGTGGGATGTCTTCAATCAGGGTTTTTTCTGCCCGGCGCCGGGCTATGGCACGGCCGGCAAGGCCGATGCGTTCGATCGTGTCGATCGCCGGCAGAAGAGCTCCGCGTTCGCGAAACGCGGCGACAGCCGAACTGGCTATCGCAGCACCGTCGTCGGACATGGTCGCCGCTTGAATTGCCGCCAATAGCGCGGCGCGGCGATCTTGCAGCGTCGCGCTTCTCGTATTCAGATAGACCATTAGCCGCGCCATATGATCCCGACGGGTTTCTTCACGGCGTGCATAGAGGGCAAATTCGTCTGGAGCGGCGCCGATCTGATCAGCAACATATCTCAGCATGGCGCGAGGCGGAGTTTCTTCTGCTCCAAGCACTCGACCCGGGTATCGCATTAGGCATAGCTGGATGGCAAAGCCGAGCCGATTGTGATTACGTCTCCGCAGTTCGATCTCCAGGCGATCCGCCAATGACAACGAATAGTGTCGGATTAAGCTGTCCTCGTCGACTGGGATATCGACAAGCCTCCGGCGATCTTGATCTTTGAGAAGCTTGCGCTTTGCCATCGTCCGACTCCATTCACGACCAATCTGCGTCGAGCGTTGTCGAGTCGGGCCGGACAGAGAAATCAAAACTGGCGCATGTCGATGGCAATCCACAGCGATCGGATGCTGCAGGTCCGAACTACAACATCGTTCCTGTTCCGTTCGGCCTTAGCGTACGATTTCGGACTGCTCTTGTTCTGACCCCAGACTGCGAACGGAACAAAGCGCCTGACGGACAGTGACGCGCAATGCGTGGACGCCAAATAATAAACCCAACCGCGTTGTCATGGTGAATGCGGTCAGCCAAAATTCGCGCCAGCACACCGCTTAGAAATTGTGGCGACGCGAACCTCTATATCAAGTCGCGATGTTCGCCTGTTCCGCAATATTATTCTCGCGAAGTTGACGGCCCAAAAGTTTCCGCGCTTGACCAAAGCCACGCGGAAAGCCAAACCAGCGCTCCCGCTAATGTAGCCAGTCCCAGATTAAGTGCCAACTCGGGCACGAACGCCCGAAATGCGATCGGCATTGCACTCACAAGGTAGAGGGCGAGAGGGACGCGGGGAACATTTTTTCCGATTGCCAGCGAGGTTACAAACGCGACTGTCCCGAAGAGAAATAACAGCGAACTCGCCACCAGAACCAACCCGAGCGGCCCTGATTGGAGTTCGATGATGGTTGTTGGAGGGAGCTTGGAAAATACGAGATTGATGACAACCTCCACCCCCTCCAGACTGGCCAGAGCGACAAAATTGAATACGAAGGCAACCGTCCCAAATAGACCATTGCCTCGCCCCACGGCCAGGAACAAACCGACCACTAAGCCGAGCGCGAAGATTTCAGCGAGCGGTGCGAAAATTTGTGTGAGGTCGCTGGTTGCTATAAGGCCGCTGCGTTTGGCCGCGTTCACGAGAAGAACGAGCGCGCTGCCTACTCCTGACGCGGACGCAAACTGACCTGAGACCCGAAACTTCCTCCAAATTTTGGTAGAGTCCGTTACTCTGAGGAGACGGGCATGAAGCATTCACGGTTCACGGATGAGCAGATCATCGGGATATTAAAAGAGCAGGAGAACGGCCTGAGGACGGCCGATGTCTGCCGCAAGCACGGTATATCCGAGGCGACCTTCT
>UBTA01000030.1 GCA_900468065.1 Hyphomicrobiales bacterium
GGAGGGTTGGGGAGGGGATCTTTTAAAGGAAAGAGCCCCTCCCGGCCGTTTGGGCCACCCTCCCCACAAGGGGGAGGGAGATCAGAGATCAACCAGCCGTCTTTGCAAAACGGGCGAGAAGTTCGTTGCCTTCCTTCTCGATCGTGTCGAACGCGTCCTTGACGGAGACTTCGCCCGCAAAGATGCGGCCGTATTCGCGTTCCATGATTTCGCGGATCTGCGGGTAGAAGCCGAGGCGGTAGCCCTTCGACCATTCACCGGCAGGCAGCATCAGCTGCTTGATGCCGACTTCGGCTGCCGGCTTCTCGGCGTAGTAGCCTTCCTTCTTGGCAAGCTCGTAAGCTGCCTTGGTGATGGCGACGTAACCGGTGGCCTTGTGGTAGAAAACCTGGATTTCAGGCGAGGTCAGGAACTGGAAGAAGTCGGCAACGCACTTGTTTTCTTCCTCCGACTTGCCTGACATGGCGAAGAGAGCAGCGCCGCCGATGAAGGACGAGGTGCCGGCGCCCTTGATCGAACCCCAGTAAGGCAGGAAGGTTGCCGAGAAGGGCATCTGGGCCGTCTTGGTCAGGCCGCCGAACGAGCCGGACGAACCGATCCAGAGAGCAGCCTTGTTTTCTTCGAACATCTTCTGGTTATCGTTCCAGCCGGCACCGTAAAAGGCGAAGTAGCCTTCGTCAGCCCAGGCCTTCAGCTTGTCGAACATCATGATGAGGTTCGGGTCGGTGACCTTCAGCTGGGTGTCGGTGACGCTGTCGTAACCGTTGTTGTTGGTGGCGAACTGGATGTTGTTGCGCGAGAAGAAGTTCTCGGTGAACTGCCAGGTCAGCTGCGACTGGACGAGCGGAATGAAACCGGCAGCCTTCAGCTTCGGGGCGGCAGCTTCGAATTCTTCCCAGGTCTTCGGGGCTTCGACGCCGGCCTTCTTCAGAGCTTCGTCGTTGATGTACATGATCGGAGCCGACGAGTTGAACGGCATGCCGACGAACTTGCCGTCGCTATCGGCGTAGAAGTAGCGAACGCCATCGATGAAGGCATCGCGGTCAAATTTGTAGCCGGCGTTGTTGATCAGGTCTTCAGCCGGGATGACGGCGCCCTTGGCGTTGATGATCGTTGCTGCACCAGCGTCGAAAACCTGCAGGATGTTGGGCTGTTCGCCAGAACGGAAAGCGGCGATGCCGGAAGCCAGCGCTTCCTCATAGGTGCCCTTGGAAACCGGGGTCAGCGCGCAAGCCGTCTGCGACGCGTTGAACTTGGTGGCGATCTCGTTGATGACTTCGCCGTTGCGGCCGGCCATGCCGTGCCACCAGCTGATATTGGTCGCGGCAAACGAGGAGGTGGCGGAGAAAACCAGCGCGAGGCCGGTCATCGTGAATTTCCTGATCATTGTCGTTCCTTTCACCAGGTTTAGGGTGAGGAACCGGCTAAAGCCATTTCATGACGTCCGCATAACGCTTTTGTGTCGGAACGATTACAACTGTGCACAGCTGTTCAAAAAGCGCCGGGAAGATGAACCGGCCAGCGCCAGGGCGTGACCGAGATTATGTCGTAGCGAATTGAAAGTTCCGCTGAATCGCGCTGTCTGGCAAGCCAGAGGTCGCTTGCAGCACGGATGCGGCGCTGTGCAAAATCGGAAACGGCAAACACAGAATCTTCCAGCGACCGGCGGGCCTTCACCTCAACGCAGGCGATCAGATTGCCCTTGCGTGCAATGATGTCGATTTCGCCCAGCTTCGTCCGGTAGCGGAATGCGACAATGCGGTAGCCTTTGAGGAGGAGGCAAAGGGCGGCGCGATATTCCGCGAGCGCGCCGCGCCGGAGCGCCTTCAGTCTCTTTTTGCTCGGAGGCTCAGGTTTCATCCCGGTCTTTGAGCTCCAGCAGCCGGTCGTAGAGTTCCTTGCGGTTGAGGCCGGTCTGTTTCGCCGCCTCGGTCGCTGCCTTGCCGGTCGACATATCCTTGACGAGTTTCATAAGGATGGCATCGACATCGTCGGCCTCTGGTGCCGCCGGTGCATCGGGCGGGCCGATGACCAGCACGATCTCGCCCTTGACGGTGGCGCCCTCGTCATAGAATGCCTTGAGATCGGCCAGCGTACCGCGGCGGAATTCCTCGAAGGTCTTGGTCAGTTCGCGGCAGACAGATGCCCGCCGCTCGCCGCCGAGCACATCATGGGCGGCAACGATGGCGGCGGCGATCCGGTGTGGGGACTCAAAGAACATCAGTGTCGCTGGAATATTGGCGAGTTCGGCAAACCGGTCGCGCCGCGCCTTGTCCTTGGAGGGCAGGAAGCCTGCGAAGAGGAAGGCGTCGTTCGGAAGACCTGATCCGACGAGGGCTGCCAGAGGTGCGGACGCTCCGGGAATGGGCACCACCCGATGCCCGGCCTCGATGGCGATCTGGCCGAGCCGGTAACCGGGATCGGAGACCAGCGGCGTGCCGGCGTCGGAGACAAGGGCGACGGATTTGCCTTGGTCGAGCGCTGCCAGAAGCTTCGGGCCGACCTCATTGGCATTGTATTCGTGATAGGCATAGGGCCGGTTGACGATGCCGTAGCGATCCAGCAGCACGCGGGTGACGCGGGTATCCTCGCAGGCGAGCACATCGGCGCCGGCCAGTGTTTCCAGGGCGCGCAGGGTAATATCGGAGAGATTGCCGATCGGGGTGGCGACCAGATAGAGCGCCGGTTCCAGCGGCCGTGCGGGCACCGCGACATTGTGCAGGCGGTAGCTCTTCTGCCGCTCGTTCGTCTGCGTTTCGCCCGATGCCTGCTTTTCCAAAACTGTCTGCCTTTGTGCCTTTGCCAGCCGTTCAGCCGGCGTCCGGTCTTTATGGGTGAGCGGCGGCACTTCGGCAAGAGCAGCGGATTTGCGGCAGCGCAAACATTACTGGGGCTCAACCACCGTTACCCCTTGCTTTTCACGGCTTGTTTCTGCCATTTTGCCCGTCCACATCTTCCCCGTCTGAAAGCGGGCACTTCAAAAGTTCAAGCCGGGAGGCGCGGCCCGCCCGGCGATGGTTGAAAGCGGTAGCATCTCATGCGCATTACTCTCGAGCGGTCCAATCTCCTGAAGTCGCTGAACCACGTTCACCGCGTGGTCGAGCGTCGCAATACCATTCCGATCCTCTCGAACGTGCTTTTGCGCTCCGACGGTGCCAGCCTTGAAATGAAGGCGACCGACCTCGACCTCGAAATCACCGAGGCGACCCCGGCACAGGTGGAAACGCCCGGTGCAACGACGGTGCCGGCACATCTGCTCTACGATATCGTTCGCAAGCTGCCCGATGGATCCGAAGTGGCGCTCGCCACCAATGCCGAAGGCACGGCCATGACCGTCCAGTCCGGCCGCTCGAAGTTTTCGCTGCAATGCCTGCCGGAGTCCGATTTTCCGGATCTGACCGCCGGTGCCTTCAGCCACACCTTCCGCATGAAGGCGACGGACCTGAAGATGCTGATCGATCGCACCCAGTTTGCGATCTCGACGGAAGAGACCCGTTATTATCTGAATGGCATCTATATCCACACGATCGAAAGCAAGGGCCAGCTGAAGTTGCGCGCCGTTGCCACCGATGGCCACCGTCTTGCCCGCGCTGACCTTGAGGCGCCGTCGGGCTCGGAAGGCATGCCGGGTATCATCATCCCGCGCAAGACCGTCAGCGAATTGCAGAAGCTGGTCGATAACCCGGATGTCGTCGTCACCGTTGAAGTGTCGGACGCCAAGATCCGCCTGACGATCGGTTCGATCATCATGACCTCGAAGCTGATCGACGGTACGTTCCCGGACTACCAGCGCGTCATTCCGGCCAACAACGACAAGGAACTGAAGATCGACTGCCAGTCCTTTGCGCAGGCCGTCGACCGTGTTTCGACGATTTCCTCGGAGCGTGGCCGTGCCGTCAAGCTGGCGCTGTCGGACGGACAGCTGACGCTCACCGTCAACAATCCGGATTCGGGCAGTGCGACGGAAGAACTCGCCGTCGGTTACGACAGCGATCCGCTGGAGATCGGCTTCAACGCCAAGTACCTGCTTGATATCACTGCGCAGCTTTCCGGCACCGATGCCGTCTTCATGCTGGCCGATGCCGGCTCGCCGACGCTGGTGCGCGACATGGCGGGCGATGATGCTCTCTATGTTCTGATGCCGATGCGGGTTTAGGCCCGGCAGGAATTTTGAGATGGAAAACGGCCGGACCTGATCCGGCCGTTTTCGTATGCGCTTATCAACAGCGAGGTGGTATTTCCCGGTGTTGGTAGTCTAATATAATGACGCGAAATGACTTGTTTTTGTCGCTGAGGGCAACACATAATCATTTCGGAGTTGGAGACGCAACGTTTGCACCGGCAGGCATGAAGCCTGCTCGAGACGCAGACGAGGTTTTGCTGGAGATACGCATGAATTTTCGTCTGAAAGAGCGCTTTGGCAAGAAATTCGATGAGGAAATCCGTTTCTTCAAGGGCTGGCGAAGCAATATGAAGGCTGTCGGCTCGATCGTACCGACATCCGGAATAACCGCCCGGCGGATGGCCAGCGTCGTCAATCCGCACTCCGGTCTTCCTGTTCTCGAGCTCGGCCCCGGCACCGGCGTCATCACCAAGGCGATCCTGCAGAAGGGCGTTCAGCCGGAAAACCTGGTGTCGATCGAATTTTCCACCGATTTCTTCCTGCACCTGGTCAAGACCTATCCGGCTGTCGATTTCATCAATGGCGACGCCTTCGATCTCGACAAAACGCTCGGCACACGCCGCGACCAGCAGTTCGACAGTGTCGTTTCCGCCGTGCCGCTCTTGAATTTCCCGATGCATATGCGTGTCTCGCTCATCGATGACCTGCTGTCGCGCATCCCGGTTGGCCGCCCGGTGATCCAGATTTCCTACGGCCCGCTCTCGCCTGTTGTCGCCATGCCGGATCGCTACCAGATCTCCCATTATGATTTTGTCGTCCGCAACATCCCGCCCGCGCAGCTGTGGGTTTACCGCAAGACGCATTGAGGCCTGTCGATGTTCGCAGTTTATATTACGCATCCGCAAATCCGCCTTGAACCGGATGTGCCGGTTCCCCGCTGGGGACTGTCCGAGATCGGCATCGCGCGGGCGGAAAAGGCGGCCCAATGCAGTTGGGCGCAGCAGCTTTCCCGTTTTCTTTCCAGCGATGAGACCAAGGCCCTGGAAACGGCAGCTATCCTGGCACGTGCAAGCGGCGCCGAAGTCGAGGTCCTTGAACATTCCGGCGAAAACGACCGCTCGGCCACCGGCTTTCTCGTACCCGAAGAATTTGAAAAGGCTGCCAACTGGTTCTTTGCCAATCCCGAACAGAGTTTTCATGGCTGGGAGCGGGCAATCGATGCTCAGACGCGGATTGTGACTGCAGTCACGTCCATCCTGGACCGGCATGATCCGGCAAAGCCGATCGCCTTTGTCGGACATGGCGGCGTCGGAACGCTGCTGAAATGTCACCTGGGTGGCCTGCCGATTTCACGCAGCCACGACCAGCTGGCCGGCGGTGGCTGCCTCTACGCATTTTCTCTTGCAGACCGTTCCCTTGCATGCGACTGGACCGCCATGGAGCTCTGGCAAGGATGGCAAAAATGACTGTGACCGCGCGTGACCGGCTGATTGTCGGGCTCGATATCCCAACCGTCGGCGAGGCCGAGGCACTCGTCAAAACGCTGGGCGACGACGTGCTGTTCTATAAGATCGGCTACCAGCTGGTCTTTGCCGGCGGTCTGGAATTTGCCCGCGACCTCGCCGCAGACGGCAAGAAGATCTTCCTCGACATGAAGCTGCTCGACATCGACAATACGGTCGCCAAGGGTGTCGAGAACATCGCCAAGATGGGCATGTCGATGCTGACGCTGCATGCCTATCCGAAGGCGATGCGTGCGGCCGTTGAAGCGGCAAAAGGTTCCGATCTTTGCCTGCTCGGCGTCACCGTGCTCACCTCCATGGACGAGCAGGACGTCGTCGACGCCGGTTATCAATACGATCCGCGCACGCTGGTGCTGCGGCGCGCCGAACAGGCCCGCGCCGCCGGCATGGGCGGCATCGTCTGCTCGGCCGAAGAATCCTCCGCCGTCCGCAAGATCGCTGGGCCGGACATGGCCATCGTCACCCCCGGCATCCGCCCGGCCGGCAGCGACAAGGGCGACCAGAAGCGCGTCATGACACCAGCCGATGCCTTGCGCGCCGGCTCGAGCCATCTCGTCGTCGCCCGCCCGATCGTCAAGGCTGACGATCCGAAGGCGGCGGCACGGGCTATCCTTGGTGAAATGACCGGCGCACTCTGATCTGATATTTGCTTCCCGTTCGGAGATATCGCGCGGGGCTTTCCTTTGTCTTGACCGGTCAACGGAATTGACGGAAGAAATCGCGTCGAGAATTCGCAGGCTGCCGAGAGATTGAGGAGATTACCATGGCCAAGGGCTACTGGATTGCGCGGGTCGATGTCCGCGATACCGAGCGTTATAAGGATTACGTTGCTGCCGCCAAGCCGGCGTTTGAGAAATATGGCGCGAATTTCCTGGCGCGTGGTGGCGCTTTCCAGCGTCTGGAGGGCGATGTTCGCGCCCGCAACGTGGTGATCGAGTTCCCGTCGCTGCAGGCCGCCGTCGATTGTTACAATTCCCCGGAATATCAGATTGCCGCCGCTATTCGCCAGGAAGTCGCCGATGCTGAAATGGTCGTTGTCGAGGGCGTCTGACGCGCGGCCGCAACTGCGGCGTAAAGCGGCAGAAAAGCCTTGGCGATAAGCCTTCCCGTTGCCCGATGATTGGGCTATGTAGCTCATATACGCCATACTGCAGATCAGGAGTGCCTGTGCCATGACTTTGTCCAATCTCCCGCCGCTCGTCACTGTTTTCGGCGGGTCCGGATTTGTCGGCCGGCATGTCGTGCGGGCCCTGGCCAAACGCGGCTTTCGCATTCGCGTCGCTGTTCGCCGTCCGGATCTGGCTGGTTTCCTGCAGCCTCTGGGCAATGTCGGCCAGATTTCCTTCGTCCAGGCCAACCTGCGCTACCGCAAATCGGTCGATGCGGCCGTGCAGGGTTCCGATCACGTCGTCAACTGCGTCGGCATCCTGTTCGAGGCCGGGCGCAACACGTTCGATTCGGTCCAGGATTTTGGTGCCCGTGCGGTGGCCGAGGCCGCGCGCGGTGCTGGCGCGACATTGACGCATGTGTCCGCCATCGGTGCAGATGCCAATGCTGAATCGCTCTATGCCCGCAGCAAGGGCCGCGCTGAAAAGGCGGTCCTGGAAACCGTCCCGGAAGCCGTCATCCTGCGGCCGTCGATTGTCTTTGGTCCAGAGGACGGCTTCTTCAACAAGTTTGCCGAAATGTCGCGCTTTTCGCCGGTGCTGCCACTGGTGGGTGGTGGCAACACGGCGTTCCAGCCGATCTATGTGACCGACGTTGCCGAAGCTGTTGCCAAATCCGTCGAAGGCAAGGTTCCACGCGGCCGGATTTACGAGATCGGCGGACCGGATGTTCTGACCTTCAAGAACTGTCTCGAAATTCTCCTGAAGACCATCGATCGCAAATGCGCCTTGCTGCCGATCCCCTTCGGTGTCGCGTCGCTGATCGGTTCCGTCGCGTCGATGGTGCCGTTTATCGCGCCGCCGCTGACCGTCGATCAGGTCACGCTGCTGAAGAGCGACAATATCGTGTCTGAAAAGGCGCAGACCGAAGGACGCACGTTGCAGGCGTTCGGTATCGAGCCGACCTCCGTCGAGGCTGTGCTGCCGTCCTACGTGGTGCGCTATCGCCCGCAGGGACAGTATACCCGGTCCGGCAGCACTGCCTGATCACCCTGCACGCAGCCTGGAAATGTATTGTTCGATAAGCCGCCGGTACCCACCGGCGGTTTCTTTTTGACCGTCGCAGAAGAAAACGTTGCAGTTCTGCCTCACCTAAAAAAGCGATTGGTCTTTACCGTCGATTCAACATGTATCGATATTGATAACGACAGTTCCAGCACATACACAGCAGCCGCGCCGCATCGTTCACCCAAGGAATGACCGGAGCAGTCACATCACCTTGAGAGGCACATTTTTTATGGGCAAGTCGATCGCGATTTTCTTTGCGTGCGCGGCACTTATTATCCTGGCTGGATCCTTCGCTGCGCCGAAGACGGTCGCCAGCAATCACAGCGGTTGCGCGCCGGCCTATGGCGTCGATCCCTGCACGACGGCGTCGATCGGAACGCTCGCCGCAGAATAAGAATTTCCGCCTTTAAACAGGGCGGCACGGACTATGGCGGGGGCCAGGGACCGCATGCATCCTCTTTACTGAGGTGCATGCGGTTTTTTATTGGGTTTAACCCAGCAGCCATAGGCCGATAAGGCCGGCCGTGCCGACGAGGATGCGCCAGATGGCGAACGGTGCGAAGCCCCGGTTCGAGACGAAGTTCAGAAGCGAACGCACCACCAGCAGCGCCGAGACAAAGGCGGCGATGAAGCCGACGGCAATGAGCGTCACGTCGTCGAAGTTGAGCGCATCCCGATTTTTGTAGAGGTCGAGGGTGAACGCGCCGAGCATCGTCGGCATCGCCAGGAAAAACGAGAATTCGGCGGCGGAACGCTTGTCGGTTCCCATCAGAAGGGCGCCTGCAATCGTCGCGCCGGAGCGCGAAGTGCCTGGGATCATCGCCAGGCACTGGAAAAGTCCGATTTTGAACGCCAGCGAGGGTGGATAATCCATGACATCGCGATATATCGGCTTCAAAGGCATGCGATCGATCGCATAGAGAATGACGCCGCCGATGATCAGGACGATGCAGATCAGCATCGGCGTTTCGAACAAAACGGTCTTGATGAAGTCGTGCGCAATGGCGCCGATCACGGCAGCCGGCAGGAAGGCGAGCAGGACCGACAGGACGAACCGCCGGGCCTTCGCACTGGAGGGCAGGGCAAGGGCGATGGACAGCAGCCGCTGGAAATAGACCAGCAGGATGGCGAGGATCGCACCGAGCTGGATAAGCACTGCAAAGGTATTGCCGGGGGACTTGAACCCGAGGAAATGCCCGGCGAGCAGGACATGGGCGGTGGAGGATACCGGAATGAATTCGGTCAGGCCTTCGATAAGGCCAAGGATAAGCGCACTGATGATCGATTGATCGGCCATGAATTAAGCTTCCCTGAAGCATTGGAGGTTAGGCTCTGGGGCCAACGAAGGGCATTGGCTGATTCGCTTGTGTTTGCGGCAGCAAGTTCCTATAGCTTTTTCTAACACACGGTGGCCAGACGAAACCGCCACGACACACCCATCCCCTCCAACCGAACTGACGAAATCCGATAGCTTATGCCGACACTTTATCACCACCCGATGTCCACATCCTCCCGGTTCGTCCGCCTGATCCTGTCGGAATACGGCTATCAGACGGAATTGGCGGAGGAGCAGCCCTGGGAGAAGCGGCGGGATTTCCTGACGCTCAATCCGGCGGGCACATTGCCGGTTTATGTCGATGACAGCATGCGCGCGCTCTGTGGAGCGATGGTGATTTCCGAATATGTCGATGAAACCCATGGCGTGCTGAAACGCGATCGCCGGCTTCTGGCGGAAGACCCCTTCCAGCGCGCCGAAATCCGCCGGCTGGTCGAGTGGTTCCTGCAAAAGATGGAAGCCGACGTGACGCGGCCCTTGGTGCGCGAGCGTATCTTCAAGCTGCAGATGACGCCGGATCAGGGTGGCGGCGCCCCGGACTCGAAAATGCTGCGCACATCGCGCTCCAATATCCGCCAGCACCTGAAATATCTAGGCTGGCTTGCGGGCTCGCGTACTTATCTCGCCGGCGACCGGCTATCCTATGCCGATCTTGCCGCAGCGGCCGCCATCTCGGTGCTGGATTATCTCGGTGAAATCGACTGGTCGGAAGCACCGGCCGTCAAGGACTGGTACCAGCGGCTGAAGTCACGGCCGTCTTTCCGCCCATTGCTGGCCGAGCGTGTGCGTGGCGTCACGCCCGTTTCCCATTACGCCGACCTCGATTTTTAAGGAGCGGTCCCGTGCCCGGCAATGCGCTCCTTGAGGAGAAGCATGAGAAGAGGCGCCGGACGCTCACCAGCTTCCTGAAGGACGAGGCCCGCGACAAGGGTTTCGATATCTGCCGGGTGACACTTCCTGATTCCATCCCGCAGGCACCGGAGCGGCTCGCCGATTTCCTCGCCGAAGGCTATCACGGCACGATGGACTGGATGGCCGAAACGGCCGGCCGCCGCGCTGATCCACGTGTGCTCTGGAGCGACGTCCGCTCCGTCGTGCTGTTCGGCATGAACTACGGGCCGGACGAAGATCCGCGCTCTATCCTCGACAATCCCGAACTTGGTGCCATCTCGGTCTATGCCCGCAATCGCGATTATCACGATGTGATCAAGGGCAAGCTGAAAGAGGTGGCGACACGTTTTGCCGCGAGGGCAGGCGAAGACGTCAAGGTCTTCGTCGATACCGCGCCGGTGATGGAAAAGCCGCTGGCCGAGCAGGCGGGGCTTGGCTGGCAGGGCAAGCATACCAATCTCGTCAGCCGCGAATTCGGATCCTGGCTGTTTCTCGGCAGCCTGTTCACCACCGCCGATCTTTCGATCGACGCGCCGGAACGGGATCACTGCGGCTCCTGCCGCGCTTGTCTTGACGCCTGTCCGACCGATGCATTTCCGGCACCCTACCGGATCGATGCGCGCCGCTGCATTTCCTATCTGACGATCGAACATAAAGGCCCGATCGATCCCGCTATTCGCCCAAGGATCGGCAACCGTATCTATGGCTGCGACGATTGTCTGGCCGTCTGTCCATGGAACAAGTTTGCAGCCGTGGCCTCCGAAATGAAGCTGAAGGCACGCGAGGATCTGAAAGAGCCGCCTCTGTCGTTTCTGCTGACGCTCGACGATCCGACGTTTCGCACGTTCTTTTCCGGCTCTCCGGTCAAGCGCATCGGCCGCGACCGGTTCGTTCGCAACTGTCTGATCGCCGCCGGAAATTCCGGTGAGGCCAGCCTGATCGATCTCTGTCTCACCCTGTCAGCCGACCCATCGGCGACCGTGCGGGGGATGGCGGTCTGGGCGCTGTCGCGGTTGATGACGGCTGGCGATTTCTCTGATTTTGCGGCAAGACGGCAAGGCGAGACCGATCCCGAGGTTCTCGCCGAATGGAAACTGGCAGGAGTTGTCTGATGCATGTTTTGATCTTGGGTTCCGGTTTTTCCGGCTCGGCGATTGCCAAGGCGTTTTTGCCGCTGGCGCAATCGGTCACGGGGACGACACGCTCTGAGGACAAGCTTGCCGGCCTGCGCGCTTTGGGCATCGATGCGCTTGTCTATGACGGCACGACGATCTCGCCGGAACTGGCCGCCGTCATGAAGCGCACGACGCATCTCATCCAGTCGATTGCGCCGGGCCGCGACGGCGATCCGATGATGCGTCCCGGAGCGCCGTCTGTTGCCGAGTTGATGCCCAATCTGGAATGGGCCGGCTATCTTTCAACCGTTGGTGTCTACGGCGACCATGGCGGCGCCTGGGTGGCGGAGGATGCGTCTCTGGAGCCGGTCTCCGCTCGTTCCGTCGAACGTGTCGCCGCCGAACAGGCATGGCTGGCTTGCGGCCAGGCCAGCAACATCCCCGTCGCGGTGCTGCGGCTCTCCGGTATCTATGGCCCCGGCCGCAACGCATTCTGCAATCTCGCCGCCGGAACGGCACGCCGCCTGATAAAGCCCAATCAGGTCTTCAACCGTATCCGGGTCGAGGATATTGCCGGTGCTACCGTCTTTCTCTCCGGGCGATCGATCGGTGGCATCTATAATGTCACCGATCACGAACCGGCACCGCCGCAGGATATCGTGGCCGAGGCCGCCCGCCTGATGGGCGTCGCGCCGCCTCCCGAAATGCCCTTCGAAACAGCCGAACTTTCGCCGATGGCGCGGTCCTTCTATGGAGAGAACAAGCGCGTTTCCAATACACGGCTGCGTGATCTCGGCTTCGTCTTCCGGTTCCCAGACTATCGGATTTCGCTAGCGGAATTATGGAGTAACGGCCACTGGCGCGGATGATCTTTCAAGTAAAAGGCGGTCCGGATAGTCTATGTTTTGTTTCCGATAGAACCGGGTGAATTGTGGCCGAATATCGTCATGGTGATGGCCATTTGGTCTATGGCAATGGCAAGAATATCTTCGTGGTACTGCCAAATTTGCACACCTATGACGGGAATCAGAGATTCTCTAGCTTCGAAATTGGCTGGATTTGGCCAATTTCAAAAAATTGAATCCTTTTTCTCGAGGCTATAGAGACTCACGAGGATGTGAGTTGGCTCCGGCAAGCTAACGCCTGAATCCAAAGCATTTCTGCAGCTTTATGACAGAATTTCAAAATTTCGTAATTTGAATTTTTCGTAGATCGTCAATAGTTCCTAATGCAACGTTAAAGGTTGAAGCACGTTTTCGCCATTTTTCCCCCCGACAACCCAAGCCTTCGTAAGGTTTAACTAAATTTCAAGCGAAGGGGTCATCTTTTTGATCAAGATGAAATTAACATCTGCTGCTTTAGCAGCAGCTTTTGCCTTGGGGGCAACTTTTACAGCGGTGACACCAAGCCAGGCAGCACCTGGTCAGGCAAAGGCAACTCCGGCCAAGGCCGGCAATTGCGGCGGCGCATCCTGGTACGCACTTTCATCGCGCACCGCATCCGGCGAGCGGATGAATGCCAGCTATCTCACGGCTGCTCACCGCAATCTCAAGTTCGGCACGAAGGTTGCCGTCACCAACAAGCGCAACGGCAAAACCGTCGTCGTTCGCATCAATGATCGCGGGCCTTTCATTCGCGGCCGTGTTCTCGACCTCTCCAAGGCTGCCGCTTCCCATATCGGCATGGTCAGCTCCGGCACTGCCAGCATCTGTTATCGCGTCGTCAGCTGACGATGAAACACCCCTGTCCGGGATTTGTTCCGGATGGATTTGATAGGGTTCCAACGGAAAGGCGCCGCCTTCCGTCGTAAACCACAGCCTCCCATCTGGTCAGCATTCGTCATACGCCAGCGCCTCCCGGCTTGCTCTTGACGGCCATCACCGCTACCACGGCGGAAAATGGAGTTTGAAAGATGCGACTGGGTGGCAGGCTCGCCGGAGCCATTGAGGTTCTCGCCGATATCGAAACGCGCAAGCGTCCCGTTGCCGATGCCCTCAAGGATTGGGGGCTGGCACATCGTTTCGCCGGGTCCGGCGATCGTGCCGCAATCGGCAACATTGTCTACGACGCCCTGCGGATGAAGCTCTCGCATGCCTATCTGATGGATAGCGACAGCGCCACGGCGCTGGGCCATGCCGTCATGTTCCGCCAGTGGGGCGTTTCGCCAGAACAGCTGTCTGGCGAACTGGAGGGCGACAAATTCGCTCCCGAGCCCCTGACCGCCGAAATGGTTGCCGCCTTTGCCAGCCGCAAGCTCGACGATGCGCCGCTGCATGTGCAGGGTGACATCCCGGAATGGGTCCAGCCGTCGTTTGAAGAAAACTTCGATGAAGACTGGCTTGAAGAAGCCCAGGCTCTGGCTGGCCGTCCGGCGCTCGACCTGCGGGTCAATACGTTGAAGGCAACGCGCGACAAGGTGTTGAAGGCGCTGGATCGTAGCGCGGTCGAGCCGACGGCGATTGCCCGCAATGGCATCCGCGTCAAGGCGGGCGAGGGCGCCTCGCGTCTTCCCAACGTCACCGCCGAAATCTCCTTCGAGAAGGGCTGGTTCGAGGTTCAGGACGAAGGCTCGCAGATCGTCGCCGATCTCGTCATGCCGAAGGAAAATGACCAGATTCTTGACTATTGCGCTGGCGGTGGCGGAAAGACGCTGGCCATGGCAGCGGCCATGAACAATAAGGGCCAGATCCACGCCTACGATACCGACCGCAAGCGCCTGGCTCCGATCATCGAGCGTCTGAAGCGTGCAGGCACCCGCAATGTGCAGGTTCATGACCGGCTGGACGGCCTGAAGCCGTTTACCGGCAAGTTCGATCGCGTCCTGGTCGATGCGCCGTGCACCGGTACCGGCACCTGGCGCCGCCGTCCGGATACCAAATGGCGGCTGACGCAGAAGAATCTCGAGGAGCGGCTGGGCCAGCAGCAGGAAGCTCTGGCTGGAGCTTCATCCTTCGTGCGTCCCGGTGGCCACCTGATTTACGTCACCTGTTCGGTGTTGCCGGAGGAAAACGAGGCGCAGGTCTACGCGTTCTGCGAGGACAATCCCGAGTTCGAAATCCTGTCTGCTGCCGACGCCTGGGCGGATCTCTACGGCACCGACAAGAGGCAGCCATGGTCTGCAGACATGAAGACCGTGACACTGACCCCGGCATCCACGGATACCGATGGCTTCTTCTTCTGTGTGATGGGCCGAAAGGGCTGAGTGCATTGCAGGCGCTTCAATCGGGCTCGCCACAGCTTCTGCGGCGAGCCTTTCTGCCGCACCCCACATTGAAAACATTCTAAACTATACACTTTGACACAAGTTTGGTTTTGGTTCATGAAAACCGGGCTGAATAGCCACGTCCATCCATCGGCCCGCGCGGCTTGCGCGACCGGAACCGGGCGGCGGGAACGCCGGATTCATCCGGGAAAATACCAGGAGAGGCCATGACCAAATCATTCCTTCGCAGCGCTGCGCTGGCGCTTGCCACTGCAACCTCGATGCTGGCGCTGCAGCCGGCGCAGGCTGCAACCGATGCCGCCGCAGTCGTCAAGCATTATGCCAATGTGGCGCATGCCAAGTTTTCGGATGCGCTCTCGACCGCCGAGGCGCTCGACAAGGCCGTTGACGCGCTGATCGCTACCCCGAGCGAGGCGACGCTGAAGGCAGCCCGTGAAGCCTGGCTTGCCGCCCGCAACCCCTATCAGGAAACCGAGGTCTACCGGTTCGGCAACCCGATCGTTGACGAGTGGGAAGGCAAGGTCAACGCCTGGCCGCTGGATGAAGGTTTGATCGATTATGTCGATCCGAGCTATGGCGCCGAGAGCGACGAGAACGCGCTGTTCACCGCCAACGTCATTGCCAACAAGACGATCAAGATCGACGGCAAAGATGTGGACGCCAGCAAGATCACACCGGAATTCCTGGCGGGTACGCTGCAGGAAGCCGGCGGCATCGAGGCGAACGTCGCCACCGGCTACCACGCCATCGAATTCCTGCTCTGGGGCCAGGACCTGAACGGCACCGGCCCGGGTGCCGGCAATCGTCCTTACACGGACTATGACACAAAAGCCTGCACCAATGGCAATTGCGACCGCCGCGCCGCCTATCTGAAGGCTGCCAGCGACCTGCTCGTGTCCGATCTCAAGGACATGGTTGCCAACTGGACGCCGGACGGCGCTGCCACCAAGAATGTCGAAGCCGACCCGAAGGCTGGCCTCGGTGCCATCCTGACCGGCATGGGCTCGCTCTCCTACGGCGAACTGGCCGGCGAGCGCATGAAGCTCGGCCTGCTTCTCCACGATCCGGAAGAAGAGCATGATTGCTTCTCCGACAACACCTACAACTCGCATCTGCATGACGCGATCGGCATTCAGTCGGCCTATACCGGCGAATACACCAAGGCTGACGGCACCAAGGTGACCGGCCCGTCGCTGTCGCAACTCGTTGCCGCCAAGGATCCGGCGCTGGACAAGGAAATGAAGGAAAAGCTGGCCACCACGATCACCGCGATGCAGGCCATGGCCAAGCGCGGCGAGACCGTGGAAAAGTACGACCAGATGATCGGTGAAGGCAATGCCGAAGGCAATGCCGTCGTTCAGGCTGCCATCGATGGCCTCGTTGCGCAGGCAAAGACGGTCGAACGCGTCATTGCGTCGCTGGAACTTGGTACGATCGAGCTTGAAGGTTCCGACAGCCTGGATAATCCTAACGCTGTCTTCCAATGAGAAAGCAAAGGCGGGCCGCCGCTTGCCGTGAGCGGCCCGGTTTTTTCTGAATGCGTACTTGGCTCGTCCGACGCCTGATAATGCCGTCTGCCGTTCTGTTCCTGACAGCGGCGGGCGGCTTTTCCGTTTCTGGCGGCGGTATTTTGGCTGGAGAACCTCCTGCCAAAACGGAAGGCCGTGCGGAACAGCTTCCGCTGTCATCCACCCGCGATGACCTGACCGGTGCGGACCGAACGCGCGTCGAGGCGGTCACCCGCCCTGCCACTGATTTTTCCAAGGCGGAAAAATTCGAAGCCATGTCAGGCGGAGCGGGCACGTCGATCGCGTCCGTCAACCAGGATATTCTCTCGCAATTCTCCGCCAATATCAGCTTTGCCGAGGAAGAGAGCTTCAAGCTCGGCAATGCGCTGTTCCGCAAGCTCTGGGTCTCGTCGCCCTCTTCGACGCAGGCATCGGACGGTCTGGGGCCGCTCTACAACGCCCGCGCCTGCCAGACCTGTCATCTGAAGGATGGCCGCGGCCATCCGCCGGAAGGCTCCACGGACGCCACGTCGATGTTCCTGCGTCTTGCCCGCGCGCCAAAGACCGATGCGGAGCGCGCGGCGATTGCGGCGCATGAGGTGTTGAATTTTCCCGATCCCGTCTATGGCCAGCAGTTGCAGGACAGCGCGGTCCCCGGTCTTGCGGCCGAAGGTCATATGCGGATCAGCTATACCGAGATGCGTGTGACGCTGGCGGGGGGCGAAACCGTGTCCCTGCGCAAGCCAAGTTATTCGGTCGACAAGCCCGGTTACGGGCCGCTCGACCCAACGACCACCCTTTCGCCACGGGTGACGCAGGTGATGTCGGGGCTCGGGCTGATCGAAGCCATTCATCCCGCCGATATCATCGCCAATGCCGATCCGGACGATACCAACGGCGATGGGATCAGTGGCAAGCTGCCGGTGGTTCGAGACCCGCAATCCGGCAAGCTGGCGCTTGGCCGCTTCGGCTGGAAAGCCCAGAGCGCCACGGTGCGGCAGCAGGCCGCCGATGCGCTGGCCAATGATATCGGCATCTCGTCGCCCCATGCCAGGCGCAGCCATGGCGACTGCACGGCCGCGCAGACGGCCTGCCTGGCGATGGCAGACGGCGTGCAGCCGCGCCTCGGCGATACGGAAGCGCCTGACCCTGTCCTCGGTCTCATCACCTTCTATTCGGAAAACCTCGCGGTCCCGGCGCGGCGAAAGGCAAGTTTTGCCGAGACGCTGGCGGGCAAGAAGGTGTTTTACGACACCGGCTGCGTGTCCTGCCATGTGCAGAAATTCGTTACCCGCCGCGATGCCGCCAACAAGGCGCATGCGTTCCAATTGATCTGGCCCTATTCCGATTTCCTGCTGCATGACATGGGCGAAGGCCTGGCCGACGGCCAGCCGGTGGGTGTCGCATCCGGCAGCGAATGGCGCACGCCGCCGCTCTGGGGCATTGGCCTGACCAAGACGGTGAGTGGCCACACGTTCTTCCTGCATGACGGGCGCGCGCGGAACCTGACGGAAGCCATCCTCTGGCATGGCGGTGAGGCAGCAAAAGCCCGCGACCGGTTTGCCGCACTGGAAAAAGCCGATAGACAAGCCCTGATCACATTTCTGGAGTCTCTCTGATGCGCCACCGGCATATCCTGCTTCTCGGTTTGAGCCTTGCCTTCCTGCCACTGTCTGTCATGGCGGAAGATGAAGAGGCGGCAGCGCCACGCGCCGGGCTGGAACAGGAGGCCGTGGCCGGCGTCATGCAGAAGGCCGTCGATGATTTCGTCCGGCCCGGCTACCGCGATCTGCTGGAGGGAACGGAAACGCTTGCCGAAGCGGCGCACATGCTGTGCGTGAAACCATCTGACGAGACGCTCGGCGACGTGCAGATGAGCTTCGACGAGGTCGTTCAGCAATGGTCAACGATCGAGATCGTCCGCGTCGGGCCGGTCATCGAAGGCAACCGTTTCGAGCGCTTCCTGTTTTTCCCCGATCGCAAGAGCACCGGCCTGAAGCAGGTCCAGCGCATTCTGGCGACGAATGATGAAACCGCGACTTCGGCAGAAACTCTCGAAGGCAAGAGCGTGGCAGCGCAGGGGCTCGGCGCGCTCGAATATGTGCTCTATGGCACCGGAGCCGAAGTCTTGCCAACCGAGAAGAACGGTTTTCGCTGCCGCTATGGCGCAGCCATCGCCGATAATCTGAAAGCCGTGGCCGGCGAGCTTCATGCCGAATGGGAAAAGCGGGATGGTATCCAGTCCGCCTGGAAGAGTCCGGGGCCAAACAATCCGATCTACCGCGATGGCAAGGAAGCGGCGACCGAGCTGCTCGGTATCCTCGTCCACGGCGTTGAAGCGATCCGGGACCAGCGGCTGCGGCCGTTCTATGCCGGGATCATCAAGGGCGTGCCTGACAAGGGCCATCCGAAAATGGCGATCTACTGGCGCTCCGGCAACACCATGCCGGCGCTCTCTGCAAACTTTACGGCGCTGCAGACCTTGTTCAACACGGCAGACATGAAGGCGCTTTTGCCGGATGGGAACGCCGATGTGGTCACCGCCGTCAACTACCTGCTACAGGCCATCGTCGACGATCTCGATGAGATCGATTTGCCGGTCGAGGAAGCGATTACCAATGACGAACAGCGCGGCAGGCTGAACCGCATTTTGCAGAACACCAACGATGTCCTGCAGCGGCTGAACCTGGATTTCGGCGCCGCGATCGGGCTGAGCTCGGGCTTCTCTTTTGCCGATGGCGACTGAGCAAAAAAGACTGCATTCCGGTTGCCGGCAAGCGGTTGACAACAAACGCACATTGGCGCAATGGATCGGCGGTGTTCACCTGTGGGCACGGCCAAACAAGGATCAACGGATCATGAACCCCGACAGTCGAAGTAGAGCTTCGATTTTTTCGACCGTCAGGCCCTGATCACAAGGGGTTTCCGCTGGCGGTCGATGACTTGCCAGATTGGAAACCGACATGCTGCGCATCTATTCCTGCCAGAACAATCACCTTGCCGTCATCAACGCTATCCCGGAACTGAGCGATATCACGCCGATCGTGTGGTTCGACCTGTTCAATCCCGCCCAGGATGAAACCCGCATCGTCGAGCAGCAGCTCGGCATCGAAATTCCGACGCGCGATGAAATGCAGGAGATCGAGCTCTCCGACCGCCTGTATCAGGAAGACGGCGCCGAATTCATGACGATGACGGCAGCGACCGAACTCGATGGCGACAACCCGATCAAGGTGCCGGTGACCTTCATCCTGAAGGGCTCCACGCTTGTCACGGTCCGTCATGCCGACCCCAAGCCCTTTCATCTCTATGCCGCACGCATGCAGCGCCTGAATGGCGTGTCCTGCGAAAGTGGCGAACTGGTCATGCTCGGCTTGCTCGAAGCGATGATCGACCGGACGGCGGATGCTCTGGAGCGGATCGGCAATGAGATCGACGGTATCTCGCGCGAAGTGTTCCGCAAGAACCATTCGAGCGTCACCAAGAAGACCCGCGACCTGCAGTCGCTGATCGAGCAAATCGGCCAGAAGGGTGATTTTCTGAGCGTCATCCGCGAAAGCCTCGTCAGCGTCGGGCGTCTCGTTGCCTATCATACGGCGCTGGATGGGATCGGTACACGCAAGACGATCAAGGAAAGCCGGCAGCGGATCAAGCTGATCCAGCGCGATGCTGCTTCGCTCGGCGACCACGCCCTGTTTCTGTCGAACAAGATCAATTTCCTGCTCGATGCGACGCTGGGCCTGATCAATCTCGAGCAGAACCAGATCATCAAGATCTTCTCGGTCGCCTCCGTCGTCTTCCTTCCGCCGACCCTGGTCGCCTCGATCTACGGCATGAACTTCGATGCCATGCCGGAGCTGAAGTTCCAGTTCGGTTATCCGCTGGCCCTGTTTATCATGGTGCTATCGGCCTTCCTGCCGTTCCTCTATTTCAAGCGGCGGGGCTGGCTTTAATCGCGTTACCCACCCGGTGTCTCTGGCGATTTCCCAGATTCTCCGTCATCCTCGCCCTTGTGGCGGGGATCCAGCGCGCTCACGTCCGTGAGCGAAAGAGTCTTTTCACGCGACGGACGTCGCGTGGCTGGATTCCTGTGACGAGCACAGGAATGACGGAGGCTAGAAAGCGCCGCCGGTAAATTTGGATTTGTTTGCATGGCATACCAAACCATCTCCACCGGCCAAATCCTCACCGGCCGCCGCACCTTCCTGACCATGGCCGGTGCCGCTTGGGCCGCCACCCTTGCGCCCCAAGCCGCCTTCGCGCTGTCGCGCACGGATGCGATCTATGCCTCCGCCTTCATGGCGCCGGATGGTTCCTATGGCGTCGCGACGTTGACCGAGGCCGGCGAGATTATCGAGCGGGTGCCGCTGCCCGCCCGCGCCCATGGCATGACCTGGTCGCCGGTGACCAACCGCGCCGTTGCCTTTGCCCGCCGCCCGGGTACCTATGCGATGATCTTTGCGCCGGATGACAGCATCGAGCCGATCGTCATCACCTCCGTCGAGGGCCGGCACTTTTATGGCCACGGCTGCTTCTCGGCGGATGGACGGGTGCTCTATGCCACGGAAAACGATTTCACCGGCAATCGCGGCATGATCGGCGTCTATGACGGCACCGACGGTTTTGCCCGGATCGGCGAGTTTCCTTCCTATGGTATCGGGCCGCACGACATGACCCTGTCTACCGACGGCCATATGCTCGTCGTCGCCAATGGTGGTATCGAAACTCATCCGGATTTCGGCCGCACCAAGCTCAATCTCGACCATATGGAACCGTCTCTGGCGCTGATCGACACCGCTACGGGCGCGTTGATCGAGCGCCATGCCATGCCCGATCATCTGCGTCAGCTCTCGACCCGTCATGTCGATATCGATGCTACAGGAAAGATCTGGTTCGCCTGCCAATACGAGGGCGCTCGCAACGACCTGCCGCCGCTTGCCGGCTCGTTTTCGCGCGGCGAGGACATCCGTTTTCTTGACCTGCCGGAGGAAACGACGCTGGCGCTCGCCAATTACGTCGGCGCCATCGCCGTCAACCGGCGTGATGGGCTGGTCGGACTGACATCGCCGAAGGGCGGTGCTGCGGTGACGGTCGATGCGAGAACCGGCCGGGTTGTGCGGCGGATAAGCCTTGCAGATGCGGCAGGGATCGCGCCCGCAGCGGACGGTTTCGTCGCCTCGTCCTACACCGGCACGTTCGGGGAGACCCGCAGCCGGGTCGCTTGGGACCAGCATATGGTGAGGGTGGGCAAGCTCTGATTGCCCACCCTCAGCGGTTCACGAGCGTGGTGATGTCTTCCCAGAGATAGGCAACCTGCTCGTAATGTCTGTCGTCGAGCCAGATGCTGGAGGTTTCCACCGCCTTGGCGCCGAGCCGCTCGTAGAATTTCCGGTTGGGATTGCCCGACAGGACCCAGGCAAATAGCGACTTTGCCCCTTGCTCCGCGCAGTGCCCGGCCGCCGTTGAGACCAGTGCGGTGCCGATGCCCGCGCCCTGATATCCGGCCCGGACGTAGAGCGCATAGATCTCATGGAGATCGGCCGGGACCGTGCCGCGCCCCGGACCGAAATTGGCAAAGCCGACGATCCCGCCGCCCGAAGGCTCCACCGCGACGAGATAATGGACGCCTGGAGCGCCCATGCGCCGGGCGTGGCGCACGGCCTGATCCTCGCGCGACATGCCGTCGAGAAAGTCGTCTGCCAGCAAGCCACGAAAGGTCGACCGCCATGTATCGACCAGCACCCCGGCGATCATGAACAGATCATCGCCTGTGCCCGGCCTGATCTCGAAAGGTCTTTGGTCGCTCATGGCAATGATAGTGGGATTGCCGGCGCAAAATTAAAAGCCCGGTCCATCTGGCGCTGTGCACATGATCGCCCTATCTCGGCCGCATGAACCGTATCCTGATCCATATTCTCTTCATTGCCGCTGTTCTCGGCTGCGGCCTTTTGATCGGCATCAACAATATTCCCGGCGAATGGTATCAGTCGCTGGTCAAACCATCCTTCAATCCGCCCAACTGGATTTTCGCGCCGGTCTGGTCGGTGCTGTACGTCATCATCGGCTTTGTCGGCGCCCGCACCTTCCTCGACCATCGCGACACGACGGCGATGCGATTCTGGGTGGCGCAGATGATTTTCAATTTTTCCTGGTCGCCGCTGTTCTTCGGATTTCAGGAAATTGCGCTGGCGCTGATCGTCATCATCGCGCTGCTGATCTCGATCGTCGGTTTCATCGTTGTGAGCCGGAAACAGGATGGCCTCTCGGCGCTGCTCTTTACACCCTATCTCGCCTGGGTCGCCTTCGCCACATTGCTCAACGCATCGATTTTCCTCATGAATTGAGGCTTGTCCTTGTTTTTCCGCCATGCAACTGTCTGTGCACCGGCAACACGAGCGATTGAGAGTACACGGTGGAATTTCGCGAGCGCATCCGCAACAGCTTCGGCCGCCAGGCCGCCATGGCGACCATCGGCGCGGAACTGACGCGGGTGGAGCAGGGGTCGGTGGAGATCGAGCTGCCGTTCGATGAGAAGCTCACACAGCAGCACGGCTTTCTGCATGCGGGGATCATTTCGGCAGCACTCGATGCCGCCGGCACCTATGCCGCCTATTCGGTGATCGATCCCGATGCCTCGATCCTTACCATCGAATTCAAGGTCAACCTGATGTCTCCGGGCCGGGGTGAACGTTTCCTGTTTCGCGGCGAAGTAACAAAGCCCGGCACGACGATCATCGTCTCCGACGGCCGCGGCTATGCGATTTCGCAGGATGGCCCTGCCAAGCTGATCGCCTCGATGACCGCAACGATGATGGTGATCCGCGGACGCGAGGGGATCGAAGGATGACATTTGAACTGAAGCATGTGGCGGATAAGAGCCTGCTCTACGTCATGGCTGTCGATGCCGAATACGGCGTGCACCTGCGCGAGCGCATTTCGCCCTTGATGACCGGTGTCGGTCCGGTCGAAGCGGCTGTGACGCTGACCCGGACGCTTGCCGAATTGGCTCACCTCGGCAGCCTGCCTGATCTCGTTATTTCGCTCGGCTCGGCCGGTTCTGCCCGGCTGGAACAGGCCGAAGTTTACCAGGCCACCTCGGTTGCCTATCGCGATATGGACGCTTCGCCGCTCGGCTTTGAAAAGGGCGCGACGCCGTTTCTCGATCTGCCCGTCACCGTCGATCTGGCATTGCGCATTCCCGGCGTGAGGACGGCAAGCCTTTCGACCGGCGCCAACATCGTCTCAGGTGCTGCCTATGACAGCATCGCCGCCGACATGGTGGAAATGGAAACCTTCGCCGTGCTGCGCGCCTGCCAGTCGTTCGGCATTCCGCTGATCGGCCTGCGTGGTATTTCCGATGGCAAGGCGGAGCTCAAACATGTCGGCGACTGGACGGAATATCTGCACGTGATCGACGAGAAGCTGGCGAGCGCCGTCGATGCGCTGGAAAATGCCGTTAAAACCGGCGAAATCACTGTCTGAGGCCGCAAAATTGTCCGGGTGCAATGTAATCGTTGCGCTCAAGGCCGCCTTTATTTAAAGGCTCGACATAGTTCCCCATCAAATAAGCCCAAGCCAGCGGAAGCGCGTCATGACAGCGACAGTCCATCCCGATACCGTTCTCATCATCGATTTCGGCAGCCAGGTTACCCAGCTGATCGCGCGCCGGGTGCGCGAGACTGGCGTCTATTGCGAAATCGTACCCTTCCAGCTGGCAGACGAAGGCTTCAAGCGGCTGAACCCGAAGGCGATCATCCTGTCGGGCAGCCCGGCCTCGACGCTCGATATCGGCTCGCCGCGTGCGCCGCAGGTCGTGTTCGATAGCGGCTTGCCGGTGCTCGGCATCTGCTACGGCCAGCAGACCATGTGCGAACAGCTCGGCGGTAAGGTCGAGGCTGGCCATCACCGCGAGTTCGGCCGCGCCTTCATCGAGATCGACAAGGAATGCGCGCTTTTTGACGGCATCTGGACCGTCGGCTCCCGCCATCAGGTCTGGATGAGCCATGGCGATCGCGTCACTGCGATCCCGGCCGGTTTCGAGGTCGTCGCCACCTCGCCGAACGCGCCGTTTGCCTTCATCGCCAACGAAGCGAAGAAATTCTACGCCGTGCAATTCCATCCGGAAGTCGTGCACACGCCCGATGGCGCCAAGCTGCTGGCCAACTTCGTTCACAAGATTGCCGGCCTCAAGGGCGACTGGTCGATGGCCGCCTATCGCGACAAGGCCGTTGCCAATATCCGGGCACAGGTCGGCGACAAGCGCGTCATCTGCGGCCTGTCCGGCGGTGTCGATAGCTCCGTTGCCGCGCTGCTGATCCATGAAGCGGTCGGCTCCCAGCTGACCTGCATCCTCGTCGACCACGGTCTGATGCGCAAGAACGAGGCGGCCGATGTCGTTGCCATGTTCAAGGAGCATTACAATCTGCACCTGGTCCATGTCGATGCGTCGGACATGTTCATCAATGCGCTGGAAGGCGAGAGCGATCCGGAAACCAAGCGCAAGACCATCGGCCGCCTGTTCATCGATGTCTTCGAGGCGGAAGCCAAAAAGCTCGGCGGCGCCGATTTCCTTGCCCAGGGCACGCTCTATCCGGATGTCATCGAAAGCGTTTCCTTCACCGGCGGCCCTTCGGTCACCATCAAGTCGCACCACAATGTCGGCGGCCTGCCGGCGCGTATGAACATGCAGCTGGTCGAGCCGCTGCGCGAACTGTTCAAGGACGAGGTCCGCATCCTCGGCAAGGAACTCGGCCTGCCTGATTCATTCATCGGCCGTCACCCGTTCCCAGGCCCGGGCCTTGCCATCCGTTGCCCGGGCGGCATCACCCGCGAAAAGCTGGAAATCCTGCGCGAAGCAGACGCCGTTTATCTCGACGAAATCCGCAAGGCTGGCCTCTATGACGCGATCTGGCAGGCCTTTGCCGTGCTTCTGCCGGTCCAGACCGTCGGCGTCATGGGCGACGGCCGCACCTACGAATTCGTCTGCGCGCTCCGCGCTGTCACCTCGGTCGATGGCATGACCGCTGATTTCTACCACTACGACATGGACTTCCTCGGCCGCGCCGCCACCCGCATCATCAACGAAGTGCGCGGCATCAACCGCGTTGTTTATGATGTGACGTCGAAGCCACCCGGCACCATCGAGTGGGAGTAAAGGATCAAACGGCGGCGTTGTGCGCCGCCGTTTGATCCACTTCGCAACCCTTATATGGTGAGCGTGAGCAGCAGTTCGTCCAGCTGCTCGAACTGCTCGGGCGTGCCGCCCTCCATTCCTGCGATGGCTTCGTCGAGAGCTTCCTTCGAGGGGTAGAGTTCGAAGAGTGTCAGGAGCGTCACGTCGCCTTTGTCCTCGAAGGTCACGGTGGTCACGGCGGCGTCTTCGCTTTCCTCGTTCGTCCAGACGAGGCGTGCATTCGGGATGACTTCGAGATACTTGCCGAAGAATTCCATGGCGCTTGACGCGTCCTGGCCAAAGGCGACGCGGTAGCCGCCGCCGACACGGACATCCATGTCGCAGGACAGCAGAGGCACGCCGGTCGATTTCGGCGCCCACCAGCGCATGAAGAGGTCTGGTCTGGTCCACGCCTCGTAGACGATGCGTGCCGGGGCATTGAAGGTCCGCGTTACGACCAGCTCGCGCTCGGACTTTCGTTCGATCGTCGTGCGGCTGTTCATGGGCTCATGATCATGTCTTTTGTCCATCGACTTTCTCCCGTTGTTTCAATTCCTCGACAATCCCGTCCAACGCATCGAAGCGTGTAGCCCAGAGTTGGCGGTATCTCTCGATCCATGCCGCCTCTTCCTCCAGCCGGCGCTGGCCGAGCTTGCAGGTCCGCACGCGACCGACTTTCTCCGTAGTGACCAGTCCGGCCTGCTCCAGGATGCCGACATGCTTCTTCATGCCCGTGAGGGTCATGTGGAACTTGTCGGCAAGCTCCGTGATCGAAGCGTCCGCGCGTCCGAGCTGCTCCAGAACGCCGCGTCGGGTGGCGTCCGACAGCGCGGCGAAGGAGGCGTCGAGACGGGGAAGTATATACTGAACCATATGGTTCAGTATATACGACAGAGAGGCGACGCGCAAGTTTTCAAATCGTCTGCGTGCTGGCAACGGCGGGCAGAAGGACGAAGGGTTCGCGGTAGCGTCAGCGAGAAATTGTCGGAATACAGTCCTGTTCAATGACAGCGTTTGGTGTCAGTCTCTCCGCAACCGCAGAAAGAAACCGGCCCCGCCAGCAGCTTGCAGGAAAGAGCGAATGAAACCTTCCGACCGCTTTTATTCGATGATCGACTACACGGCGTCCGGCGCTGAAAGTCAGCCGGACATCGCATTGGCGTTTGCGCAGATCCAGAAAGACTGGGTGGCCACGTATCCCGGCTTCATCGCGGCGCGGTTTCTGGCCAGCACCGATGGCGAAATCGTCCGCGCCATCGTGGAATGGGAAAACGAGGACGCCTTTCGCGACTTCGAGCGCAAGTCGGATCCCAGGGGACGGATGGCCGCACTGGAAGCGGTGTTCAAACGGCTCTCAACCAGCGGCACGCGCATGACTTTCCGTGCGATCGGTGATGTAGAGCCACAGCCGTCTGCGATCGCTGATAAGGCGAACACCATCTGATTTGTGATGCTCGACAGGTCACAACAGCAGCGATTGCTGCGCCGGTTCCGGCCCGCCAACATGGACGCCTTCGAGTTCGAGCATGTGCACCTTGGCCGTCGCGCCGCCAGGGGCGGAGAAGCCGCCGACCTTGCCGCCGGCGGCAAGCACGCGGTGGCATGGAATGATCAAAGGCACCGGGTTCTTGGCCATGGCCTGACCGACATCACGGGCAGCCTGCGGACCTGCGCCGAGCGCCTTGGCGAGGCTGCCATAGGTGGTCGTATGGCCCCAGCCGACGCGGCGGAGAGCATGATAGATCTGCCGGAAAAATTCATCCTGGCCGTCGAGGTCGAGGGCGACGTTTGAGAAATCGATGGCCTCGCCGTCAAAATACCGCTGCACCGCGATGATGACCTCGCTGATCGCCGGGCTCGGTTCCCCGCGTTCGGCCCCCGGCACGCGGCGCAGCACGTTGCGTTCGGTGGCGTCAGCGCTTCGTGTTGGCAATTGGAACCGGGTGATGCCGATATCGTTCCAGGCAATGCCGCAATAGCCGCCAGCCGTTTCGAAGACGTGATAGGTCTGTGCTTTCTCTGCCATCGTTCCGTTCCTTCCGTTCCCCGCGCAAGACAGCGGGGCCAAAAATGCTTTGCCGCCCGTCAGGCTGCCGCGTTGAGCCGGTTGCGTTCCAGTGCCAGCAGATATCGCTTGGCCTCCAGCCCGCCGGCAAAGCCATGCAGCTTCCCATCCGATCCGATGGCGCGGTGGCAGGGCACGATGATCGACACCGGGTTTCTGCCATTGGCCGCCCCCATCGCCCGGTATGCCCTGGGATGGCCGATCTGCCGGGCAATGTCGGCATAGGTTCGGGTTTCGCCGAAGGGGATCGTCAGCAGCGCCTGCCAAACCGCCTTCTGGAATTGCGTGCCGGCCAGATCAAGCCGGACGGTAAAGTCCGCCCGGACGCCCGCGAAATACTCGTCCAGTTGCCGTTCCGTTTCAAGCAGAACAGGGTGATCTTCTCCCTCTGACCGTTCCCTAAGCCTGACACGCTTCGGATCATCCTTCTCCCAGAGAATGGCAGCCAAGCCCTCGCCCCCGGCAACAAGCTCAAGTTTTCCGACAGGCGAAGCGATGATTTTGGGAACGTAGATCATCGTCTGAGTTTGGCTCAGTTTTCCATGTCCCGCCACCCGTTTCTTGCACTGGAATGAACGGGTTCAAGGGGATTTCACTTCGTTTCGGAGAGGGTCAAATTGGTGCACGGCGCACCGCAATCCGTCACGTCGGCGTGGGAATAAATTCATATTGTTCTTGTTTTGTTCTTGATCTCACATTCGACTCGGGTATAGTGGCGACATCCAGAAAGAGATGAGGTCTGCCATGCTTGCAAAAGCCGGAAATGAAGTTGTGCGCAGTGAACAGAAGTCCTTTTCATTCGGTCATGGCGCTGCGGCGCTCCGGCCTCGCCAGAAACATGCCGACGATCTTGGAAAGAGCAATCTGTTCCTAGTCCTCGTGCCGGAGCGCGAGGTGGCGTTGCTGGCCGTCGAGACTGGAAGGGGCATCGCGCAGCGCTACGGTCTGTCGAAAACTCCGCGCCCGCACGAACTGATGCATGTCTCGCTCAATGGCATCGGCAAATATCCGGATTTCCCGGACGATATCGTCTTCGCCGTCTCGGCGGCGATGGCCACCGTCAAGGCGGCGCCTTTCGAGGTGAACTTCGATCGTGCCATGTCGTTTGCCGGCGCCAAGGCTGTCGTTCTGGCCAACGCGATCCGCAGCGAGGAAATGATGGATCTTCATGTCCAGCTTGCCAAGGAAATGTGGGCTGTGGGTCTGAACTTCACCTACAATCCGCGCTTCATGCCTCATATGACGGTGCTCTATGATGAGACGCCGGTGCCGGAGCACATGCTTGCCGAGCCTGTCCGGTGGGTTGCGCGCGAGTTCGTTCTCATCCGCAGTTTCATCGGCAAGAGCGAATACGAGTATCTCGATCGTTGGCCACTGCTCGACTAACATGTCTTGGGGCTTTGAGCTTGCCGCCGCAGGCTTCAGGTCCGCCCCGATTGTTCGGTATTCCCGAACGTAAGTTCCGGAGTTGGGCGGCTAGCGCGAACCGGAGACGAATGCGATCTTGCCTCCATCAGACGGCCATTCCGGCCTGTCGCAACGTTGGAAGATCGTCATGCTCCGCTCTCTGATCGCATCTGCCGTTATTGCTTTCGCCGCTCCCGCTTTGGCCGAGGGCGTTCCGCAGTATCCCGCGGAATTCAAGACCCAGGACATCGCCACCAACGGCACGACGCTGCATGTCCGGATCGGCGGCAAGGGGCCAGCTGTCGTCCTGTTGCATGGCTACGGGGAAACCGGCGACATGTGGGTGCCGCTGGCTGCCGATCTCGCCCGTGATCATACGGTCATCGTGCCGGACCTACGCGGCATGGGGCTTTCGGCCAAGCCGGATAATGGCTACGACAAGAAGACGCAGGGCCAGGATATTGCCGGTGTGCTGAAGGCGCTGAATGTGGAAAAGACCGATGTGGTCGCCCACGATATCGGCAATATGGTCGGTTATGCCTTCGTTGCCCAGTACCCGCAGGATGTCTCGAAATTCGTGCTGATGGATGCGCCGCTACCGGGCATCGGTCCGTGGGAAGAGATCCTCAAGAGCCCGCTTCTCTGGCATTTCCGCTTCGGCGGGCCGGACATGGAGCGCCTTGTGGCCGGCCGTGAGCGCATCTATCTCGATCGCTTCTGGAATGAATTTTCTGCCGATCCGAAGAAGTGGGACGAGGCCTCGCGGCAGCACTACGCCACACTCTACGCCCAGCCCGGTGCGATGCACGCCGGTTTCGCCCAGTTTGCAGCCTTCGATCAGGATGCGATCGACAACACGGCGTTTTTGGCCAAGGGCAAGCTGACCATGCCTGTCCTTGCCATCGGTGGTGAAAAATCCTTCGGCCCGACCATGGCGGTGGTTGCCAGTGCAGCGGCCGACAATGTCACCGGGGCTGTGATCCCGGCATCCGGTCACTGGCTGATGGAAGAACAACCGGAGGCGACGGTCGCCGCGATCCGGTCCTTCCTCGATAAGAAGTGATTTTTCTGCCGCTGCGAAACCCTTTTGCATTTAATCGGCGTGTGGGGCACACGCGCCGATTGGGTCTGTGCCTTCGCCGTCGCAGCAATGCCGCGATGCTGGGTAAGCTGCAATTTTTGGCATCTTGCGCCCACCGGCCGGAACACGCATAAGCCCCTGAAATTGCAAAAGGGAGGCATGTTCATGGACATTTCTGAAATCGTCATCAAGGGAGACACGCCGGGTGTTGAATGGCGGCTGCCGGTCATCCGCTTCAAGGGTAGCGACGCCAAGGCGCCGAAAATCTATATCCAGGCAGCATTGCATGCCAATGAACTTCCAGGCACGGCACTCCTGCATTTCCTGTGCGAAAAGCTGCGTCAGGCGGATGCTGATGGTACAATTCTCAGCGATATCACCATCGTCCCGCAGGCCAATCCGCTCGGCACAGCGCAATCGCATTTCGGCGAGTTGCAGGGCCGTTTCGATCTCGGCTCGCGCACCAATTTCAACCGCGAGTTCCCGCTGATCTCGCTTTCCGAGCGCCAGACTCTGGTCGAAGATCTAGAGCGTTATCCAGCGGTCGAACAGTTGAAGCGGCAGCTTCTGCATATGGCGCTGGGTGCCGATCTCATGCTCGATCTGCATTGCGACGATGAATCCGTCCAATACACCTATGTTGACGAAGCCTTTTGGCCGGAAGCCGCTGATCTGGCATCGGCGCTCGATATGGAAGCCGTGTTTCTGGCTGACGGCGAAAGCAGCGCTTTCGAGGAAGCTGTCGGCTATGCCTGGAAACATGAAACTGCCGAAAAGGCAAAGCGGCTGCCCGGCCGCCTTGCGGTGACGGTCGAGCTGCGCGGCACGCGCGATGTCTATCCGGACATGGCCCGCAAGGATGCCGAAGGGCTCTGGCGCTTTCTGGCCGCACGCGGTGCCGTTGGCGGCACCGCCGCAGCCCTTCAGCCTTACAAAGGCAAGGTGACGCCGCTCGACAATATCGAGATGATCCGTGCGCCGCAGGCCGGTGCCGTGCTGTTCCATCGCACCATCGGCGATACTGTTGCCGCCGGCGATCTGCTGGCGACGATCATCACCGCACCGGGCATGGAAGGCGGCGCGATCGATATCCATGCCCCACAGGCAGGCCTGGTCGCGACGCGCACCTCGCAACGCTTCGCCCGCCGCCGCGACAACCTGATGAAAATCGCCTGCGACGAGCCGGCAAAGGCCGTGCGCAAGCCGGGTGCGCTCGAAGCCTGAGCCGTGGCCGCATGTGGCCTGAGGACAGGTCACATGCGTTTCTATGGGAACAGGGTCGACAATCGCCGCACCGTTGGCGGCTGTCGACCCCATCATCGAAACCGTCGGTGATCTGCCGCAACTGATCGAGATGCTGGAGCGCTGATCCGCCCGGATCGGCATATTCTCAGCCGGACATCTTCATGCTATCCCGCAGACCGGTAAAGAGGGATTGAGCATGGGCGTGACCATTTACGGCATCAAGAACTGCGACACGATGAAAAAGGCGCGGACCTGGTTGGAAGGCCAGGGCATCGCCTATGATTTCCACGATTACAAGGCCTCCGGCATCTCGCGCGAAGCACTTCAGCGCTGGACGGCAGCGCTTGGCTGGGAGACGGTGTTGAACCGCTCCGGCACGACGTTTCGCGCGCTCCCGAATGCCGACAAGCAGGACCTCAACGAAGACAAGGCGATTGCGCTGATGCTCGCCCAGCCCTCGATGATCAAACGCCCGGTGCTCGACCACGACGGCAAACTGACTGCCGGTTTTAAGCCGGAAATCTACAGCGGCCTTTTCCAGGGATAGACCATGTCGAAGAGCACCCGTGCGACGCTTGCGCTGACAAAGGCCGGAGCACCCTTCACCGTTCATACCTATGACTACGACCCCTCGGTCGACCGGATCGGCATGGCGGCGGCCGAGGCGTTGGGCGAGGAGCCGCGCCGCGTGTTGAAGACGTTGATGGCGGAGGTTGATGGCAAGCCCGTCTGTGTCGTTGTGCCGTCCGATCGCGAGGTCAGCATGAAGAAGCTGGCGGCGGCCTTTCAGGGCAAATCGGCCAACATGATGAAGCCGGCCGAGGCCGAGCGGTTGACCGGTTATCATGTCGGCGGCATCAGCCCGTTCGGACAGAAGAAACCGGTGCCGACGGCGATCGAGGCGGCAGCCTTTGACGAGCCGCTGGTCTATATCAATGGCGGCCAGCGTGGCCTGCAGGTGCGGCTGTCGCCTGATGACGCGCGCAAGGCACTGAACGCGGTCGCAGCCCCCCTGATCGCTTGAGAGAAACACAATGTCCCAGATGACCGAGACGCTTTCGATCCTTGAACCCTATCCCGGCATCTTCGCCTATTATGACGGGCGGATTGAAGGCAAGCGGCTGCATGCCGAAGGCCCGAATTGGCTGGATGACGGCGCCTACTCGCTCGGCGTTGCCTCCTATGCCATCGTCGATGGTGACGACGCACTGGTCTATGACACCCATATCTCGCTGGCGCATGCGACCGCGATCCGCGCGCATCTCGAAAGCCTCGGCGTCCGCACGATCCGCGTCGTGCTCAGCCATTGGCACAAGGATCATATTGCCGGTACCGCCGTGTTTGCCGATTGCGAGATCATCGCCCTCACGTTGACAGCGCAGAAGCTAGAGGAGAACCGCGACAGGATCGAAGCGGCCAATCCGCCGATTGCGCCGCTGATCATGCCCACACGGCTGTTTGATGAAAAACTGGAGCTCATGGTTGGCCAGCGCCGGGTCGAACTGCATCATTTTGCGATCCACAGTTCCGACGGCAATGTCATTTGGCTGCCGGACGAAAAACTGCTGCTGGCCGGCGATACGCTGGAGGATACAGTTACCTACATTGCCGAGCCCAAGCAGATCAGTACGCATATCGGCGAACTGCGGCGTCTGCGGGAATGGCCGATCGACAAGATCCTGCCGAGCCATGGTGATAGAGCCCGGATTGCCGAAGGCGGATATGCACCGGCGCTGATCGATGCGAACCGAAGCTATCTGGAGCGTTTGTCGGCAGCAATTGCGCAAGGGGAAACTGTGATCCCGCCACTGAAAGATTTCATCGCCGCCGACATCGCATCGGCTGCCATCCTCTATTTCGCGCCCTATGAGGCGGTCCACCAGAGCAACATCGCCGCCATGACCGCTGCCCTGCGATGATGGGCGCGGTCGCGCAAATACACCTTCAATTTCGCCGCAAAGCGCACTAAGTCTTTCGCGTGATGTAAATTCAGCAGACAGGCACCCCATGACCCATCCCGCCCACCAAGCCGTCGATCCCGTCAAACTGGACAAGCTCGCCGAAGTCGCCATCAAGGTGGGGCTCAGGCTCGAGCGCGGACAGGATCTCCTGATCACAGCGCCGATCGCGGCACTGCCGCTGGTGCGGCTGATCACCAAGCATGCCTATATTGCCGGCGCCGGGCTGGTGACGACATTCTATTCCGACGAGGAAACGACGCTCGCCCGTTACGCCCACGCCCCCGACGAAAGCTTCGACAAGGCGAGCGGCTGGCTCTACGACGGCATGGCCAAGGCGTTCAGCGCCAACACAGCCCGCCTTGCCATATCCGGCGATAATCCGATGATGCTGGCAGCACAGGACCCGGCCAAGGTGGCACGCGCCAACAAGGCAATGTCGATGGCCTACAAACCGGCACTGGAGAAGATCTCCAATTTCGACATCAACTGGAACATCGTCTCCTATCCCAACCCTGCCTGGGCCAAACAGATGTTCCCGGACGATGCGGAAGCCGTTGCCGTTGAAAAGCTGGCCAATGCGATCTTTGCCGCTTCCCGCGTCGATGTCGCCGACCCCATCGCCGCCTGGGCTGAACATAATGCCAATCTCGCCAAGCGCTCCGGATGGCTGAACGGCGAGCGTTTTTCCGCCCTGCATTTCACAGGTCCCGGCACCGACCTGACGGTTGGTCTTGCCGATGGTCACGAATGGCATGGCGGCGCATCGACGGCCAAGAACGGCATCACCTGCAATCCCAACATCCCGACCGAGGAAGTCTTCACCACGCCGCATGCGCTGCGCGTCGAAGGCCATGTGTCGAGCACCAAGCCGCTGTCGCATCAGGGCACGCTGATCGACAATATTCAGGTTCGTTTTGAGGGTGGTCGTATCGTTGAGGCCAAGGCGTCGAAGGGCGAGGAAGTCCTGAACAAGGTGCTGGATACCGACGAGGGTGCAAGGCGTCTCGGCGAAGTGGCGCTGGTGCCGCATTCCTCGCCGATCTCGGCCAGCGGCGTGCTGTTCTACAACACGCTGTTTGACGAAAATGCCTCCTGCCATATCGCGCTCGGCCAGTGCTATTCGAAATGCTTCCTTGATGGCGCGTCGCTCAGCCAGGAACAGATCGCGGCGCAGGGCGGCAATTCCAGCCTGATCCATATCGACTGGATGATCGGTTCCGGCGAGGTGGATATCGATGGCGTGCGTGCCGATGGCGCCAAGGTTCCCGTCATGCGCAAGGGCGAGTGGGCTTGACCACGCTCGGCGTCATCGGCGGAACCGGCTGGCTGGGTGGGGCCTTGCTTCGCCCGGCCCTTGCCAAGGGTTTCGTCGCCGCCGCCGATCTCATCCTGTCGTCGCGCAGCGGCAACACGGCAGGCTTCGAGGCCTGGCCGGATATCCGGTTCACCACCGATAACCGGTCTCTGGCGGCGCAATCGGATATCGTCATTCTTTCGGTGCGGCCGAAGGACCTCGACGCGCTGGACCTCGATCTGTCCGGCAAGCTGGTCATCTCGGTCATGGCCCGAGTTCCGGCAGAAGCGCTGCTTGCACGCTTCAACAGCGAACGGATCATCCGCGCCATGCCGAATGCCTGCGCCGAGCAGGGACTGTCTTTCACCCCTTGGCTTTCGACGCCGGGCGCAACCGACAACGATGCGGCCTTTGCCGACAGCTTCTTTGCCTGTTCCGGAAAGACGACGAGACTGTCCACGGAAAGCGAGCTGGATTATTTCACCGCCCTGACCGGTTCAGGCCCGGCCTTGATCGCCGCCTTTGCCGATGTGATGATCCGTGATGCGATCGAAAACGGCGTGGCTCCGGATGTTGCAGTGGCCGGCGCTTCGGAAACGCCGGCCGATACGGTCAAAATCTTCACCGACTATGGCGGAACCACCGCCGCCGGTCTGACGGCGATGCTGTCAGCTGGTATCGCCGCGCCAATCTCAAAAGGGTTGGCGGCGGCGAAGGAGAAAGCAGCTAAGGGCTGACCGTTTTCGTTGCGGCTGCGGGACGCGGTGCCATTTGCGCCCGTTGCCCGAGCCATACGCTCACCAGCACGGCAACCATGCCAACGATCTGCAGCGGCGTCAGGTTCTGGTTCAGCACGCCCCATCCGAGCAGCGTTGCCACCAGCGGGCTGAGGAAGCCGAGCGAGGCGACGGCCGCGGGTTCCAGCTTGGACAGGCCGCGAAACCACAGGAGATAGGTGAAGGCGGCGCCGATCAGCCCCAGCCAGGCCATGCCGAGCACATTGGCCATGGTCGGCACCGGCAAGGCCGGTTCAAACAGCAGAGCCACCGGCAACAGCAGCAGACCGCCAGCGGTCAGTTGCCACGCGGTGAAGGTCAGGCTCGATACCGGCGGCGCCCATTGGCGTGTCAGCACTGTGCCGAACGCCATGGAGACTGCGCCGGCGAGCCCTGCGATGATGCCGATCGGGTCGAGCGCCGCTCCGGGCGTCAGCACCAGCAGGCCGACGCCAGCCATGCCGACAATGCCGGCGACAATCGCCTGCGTTTTCACAGGTGTGCCGATCAAAACCCGCGCCAGCATGACGACGATCAGCGGCTGGATGGCGCCGACGGTCGCGGCGACGCCGCCGGGCAGGCGGTAGGCCGAGACGAACAGCATCGCCCAGAAGAACGAGAAGTTGAGCGCGCCTAGGATGAAGCTGCGCGCCCACCAGATGCCCTGCGGCAATTGCCGGACGATCAAGAGCAGGATGAGACCCGCGGGCAAAGCGCGCAGCATGGCGACGGTGAGGGGATAGCCATGCGGCAAGAATTCGGTGGTGACAAGATAGGTGCTGCCCCAGATGGCGGGAGCAATCGCGGTCAGGCCGATGTCGGTGAGGGAGGAGGATTCTATCTTCATTTGAAGTATCTCTAGTTCAAGATAAAATCAGGATAGCAGTGATTATCTTGACGTCAAGATGAATTCTGCGTACCAGAAAACCATGGATGAAGATCACGTCGATAGAATTCTGGCGCAATGGCGGCGCGAGCGGCCGGACCTTGATGTTGCGCCGATGGGCCTTCTCGGCCGCCTGGCGCGGCTATCGACCTATCTCGGCCGCGAGGTCGACAAGACATTTTCGGAGTTCGGACTGTCGTCGGCGAGCTTCGACGTGCTGGCAGCCCTGCGCCGCTCCGGCAAACCTTACCGGCTTTCACCAGGCGATCTGCTTGCAACGACGATGATCACGTCGGGCACGATGACCAACAGGATCGATCAACTGGAAAAGGCTGGTCTCGTCGAGCGGCTGACCAATCCGGAGGATCGCCGTAGCGTGCTGATCGCGCTGAAGCCGGAAGGACTCGATCTGGTCGAGCGTGCCGTCACCGCCCATGTCGCCAACCAGCACCGGGTAACGGCGCTTCTGGAGCCGGACGAGCGGGCGGCGCTGGATGCGATCGCCAAAAAATATCTGGCTGCGTTCGAATAGAACTCAGAGCATTTCCGCTTTTCTCCGAATCGCGAAAACGCTCTGTCCTTTGTTTTTACGCAATTCCGGACATAAAACAGCTGCCCACTTTTACTGGAATTGCTTTAGCAGGCGAGATCGGCAACCACTGCATCGAGGATCAGCATGCCGGCCGGCGTGCAGCGCAGCCGGGAATTGCCCAGCCGCTCGATGAAGCCGTGTTCGATCAGGAACTGTTCGCGGTCGGGATCAGGCTCTCGGCCGGACAGGTCCTGCCAGCGCACGAGATCAATGCCTTCTTTCAGCCGCAGGCCCATCAGCAACAACTCGTCGGCCTGTTCGCCGTAGCCCAGCACCTCCTGATCGACCATGCCGTGGCCATGGTCCTCGACCAGTTGCAGCCAGGTTTCCGGTTTGCGCTCCGTCGCGGTGGCGATCTTGTCGCGGCCGCGCGTCAAGCGGCCATGGGCGCCCGGGCCAATGCCGGCATAGTCGCCATAGCGCCAGTAGGTGAGATTATGGCGGCTCTCGGCGCCGGGTGCCGCATGATTGGACACCTCATAGGCCGGCATGCCGAAGCCTTCAGTGATCTCCTGCGTCGCCTCGTAAAGCACGGCGGAATGCTCGCCATCCGGCACGATAAGCTTTCCTGCCTTGTGCAGGCCGTAGAAGGGCGTGCCTTCCTCGATCGTCAGCTGGTAGAGCGACAGGTGATCGACGGCATAGGAGACGGCCTGCTTCAGCTCCTGCTCCCAAGCCTCGACGGTCTGGTTCGGGCGGGCATAAATGAGGTCGAATGACATGCGCGGAAAGATATCGCGCGCCAGGCCGATGGCCTTCAGTGCGTCCTCGACATTGTGCAGCCGACCGAGAAACTTGAGGTCCTTGTCGTTTAGTGCCTGAACGCCAAGTGAAACCCGGTTGACGCCGGCGGCGCGATAGCCGCGGAAACGGGTCGCCTCAACGCTGGAGGGGTTGGCCTCCATGGTGATCTCGATGCCGTCGGGCACATGCCAGAGATTGGCAATGCCGTCGAGAATGGCTTCGACCGTTGCCGGGTTCATCAGCGACGGCGTGCCGCCGCCCATGAAGATGCTGGTGACGGTGCGCGGACCCGACATATGCCGCATCGCCGCCATTTCGGTGAGAAAGGCTGTGACGAAACGTGGCTGATCGACCGGCTGATGCCGGACATGGCTGTTGAAGTCGCAATAGGGACATTTGGCAGCACAGAAGGGCCAATGCACATAGACCCCGAAACCGGGCTCCTTGCTGTCACCGATGGAAGAAAAAGTGGCCATTCTGTTTTAGGTCTTTCAGGCGCTAGGGCGCGGTGTCGTAGGGGTAGGCGATATTTGTTGTTTGGCGCGGAATTTCACCACACCGTCATTCCTGTGCTCGTCACAGGAATCCAGTCACGCGACGTCTGTCGCGTGGAAGAGCCCTTTGCGCCGCAGACGCGGCGCTGCTGGATCCCTGTGACATCCCTCGGGTCAAGCCCGAGGACAGGGATAACGGGGAGTGAATTATCCCATCGACTTCCACTTTACGCACGCAGGCACGTCTCAGCAAAAAGCTTGAACGCCCGCGCCCGATGCGACAGCGCCTGCGCATCGCCCGGCTTCCAGCCATGCTTTTCCTCGGCATTCATTTCGCCGAATGTGGTGTCGTAGCCGAGCGGTTGAAAGACCGGGTCGTACCCAAATCCTTGGCTGCCGCGCGGCGGCCAGACGATGTGGCCTTCCACTTCGCCACGGAACAGCTCGACATGGCCATCCGGCCAGGCGAGGCACAGCACCGAGACGAAGCGGCCGGTGCGCCGCTCGAAGGCGGTAGCGCCAGCCTCTTGGATGGCGGCCTCGACCTTGTGCATCGCCATGGCGAAATCGCGCGTCCCATCGGGGGTTTCCGCCCAATTGGCGGTGTAGACGCCGGGATCGCCGTTCAGCGCATCGACGACCAGTCCGGAATCGTCCGAAAGGGCCGGCAGGCCGGAGACTTTCGCCGAGGCCAGCGCCTTGATCGTGGCATTTTCCTCAAAGGTCGTGCCGGTCTCGTCCGGTTCGATGAAGTTGAGATCGGCCGCCGATGTGGCTTCAAAGCCCATCGGGCCGATCAGGTCGCGGATTTCGCGGATTTTGCCTTCATTGTGGCTGGCAACGATCAGTGTCTTGTCTTCAAGCTTGCGCATCTGCGTCTTTCTCATCCGGCGAGCTTTTGCCCCTTCGTGTCAGTCGATATTCCAAAGGCGGGCTTCGGCGCATTCCAGGCTGTTTCCGGCCGGATCGCGAAAATAAAAGGACCGTGCGCCCGATGGCCAAAGTACCTCGGATTCGATCGTGATCCCGGCGGCCTTCAGCTTCTCTTCCCAGGCACCGAGCTGCCCTTTCGGCACCCGGAAACACATATGTCCCGGGCCGTGCGTGCCATGCGGCGGAACCTGCAGTCCGTCTGCCGGCGGCGGCTTGATCGTCTCGGCCGGATTGAAGATCAGGAGTACGCCGGGGCCACAGCGGAAGAAGATATGACGGTTGCCGGCACGGCTGATTTTCTCAAGGCCGAGAACGGAGCCGTAAAACGCCTCCGCCTTGTCGAGATCATCGACATAGAGCGCCGTCTCCAGAATGCCTTCGAATTTCAACTCATCCATGCGAGCTGCCCCTCACCCTAGCCCTCTCCCCGTTTGCGGGGAGAGGGGACGACAGAGATTGCCGCATCGTCCTTCTCCCCGTCACGACGGGGAGAAGGTGCCCGGCAGGGCGGATGAGGGGCGTTGATCGCATGGGCATTGGCGTCCTCAGCCCCCGATTGCCTGCTTTTGCATGCCGACCAGTTCGGCAATGCCATTCTTGGCGAGGCCGAGCAGGGTGCCGAATTCTTCTTCGGAAAAGGGCTTGCCTTCGGCCGTGCCCTGGATCTCGACGATGCCGCCGGAGCCGGTCATGACGAAATTGGCATCGGTTTCAGCCGCCGAGTCTTCGAGATAATCGAGGTCGATCACCGGCTGGCTGGCGAAGATGCCGCAGGAGATCGCGGCGATATGGTCCTTCAGGACCTTTTCCACCTTGATCATGTTGCGGGCTTCCATCCAGGCAAGGCAATCGCGCAGCGCAATCCAGGCGCCGGTGATGGAGGCGGTGCGGGTGCCGCCATCGGCCTGGATGACGTCGCAGTCGATCGAGATCTGGCGCTCGCCCAGTGCCTGCAGGTCGACCACGGCGCGCAGCGACCGGCCGATGAGGCGCTGGATTTCCTGGGTGCGGCCGCTCTGCTTGCCCGAGGCTGCCTCGCGCTTCATGCGCTCGCCGGTGGCGCGCGGCAGCATGCCGTATTCGGCCGTGACCCAGCCTTTGCCGCTGTTGCGCAGCCACGGTGGCGTCTTTTCTTCCAGGCTCGCCGTGACCAGCACATGCGTGTCGCCGAACTTCACCAGGCAGGAACCCTCTGCATGTTTGGAAACATTGCGCTCGAAGGAAACCTTGCGCATCTGGTCGGTTTTTCTGCCGGAAGGCCGCATCATGAACTCCTGTGATGTTTGTCAGCCTTCTAGCCTATGTTGGCTGGAAGGGAAATCATTTGCGCTAAAAGAGTGGAGGTGGGCCAAAAGGCGTTGTACGGCGGGCTTTTCAGCCATTTTCCCTTTTGCTATCCGGGCGGGGATCACTATATTCCAATTGACTTCAACAACATGGGTTTTCGCGTTCGAATGGTGCTGGATAAATCTGCAATGCAGGAAAGGCTTTCGGCGCTCGACGAGCGGTCGGGCGAAATTTTCCGTCGCATCGTGGAAAGCTATCTCGAAAGCGGCGAGCCGCTCGGATCGCGCAGCCTGTCGCGCATCCTGCCGATGTCGCTGTCGCCGGCATCCGTGCGCAACGTCATGAGCGATCTCGAAGATTTGGGCCTGATCTATTCCCCGCATATCAGCGCCGGACGTTTGCCAACACAGAATGGCCTGCGCTTCTTCGTCGATGCCTTCATGCAGGTGGGCGATCTGTCGCCAGAGGATCGCGCCTCGATCGATCGGCATGTGCGCCGGGTAGACCGCGATCAGCCCGTGGAGACGTTGCTCAACGATGCCAGCCAGATGCTGTCGGGCATGTCGCGCGGGGCGGGGCTGGTGATTACCGCCAAGAACGATCCCGTGCTCCGCCATGTCGAGTTCGTCCGGCTGGCGCCGACCAAGGCGCTGGCGGTTCTCGTCGGCGAGCATGACCAGGTCGAAAACCGCATCATCGAGCTGCCGGCCGGGGTCACCAGTTCGCAGCTGACGGAAGCCGCCAATTTCCTCAATGCCCATCTCGCCGGGCAAACGCTGCCCGAAGTGCGAAGCCAGCTCGAAAAGGTCAAGGAAACGGTCCGGCGCGAACTCGATACGCTGAGCCAGGACCTGGTCGAGCGCGGCCTTGCCATCTGGTCGGGCAGTGAGGCGGATGACAAGCCGACGCAGCTGATCGTGCGCGGCCGCGCCAATCTGCTGGAGGGACTGGCCGGTGCCGAGGATGTCGATCGGCTGCGCATGCTGTTCGATGATCTGGAAAAGAAGGACAGCCTGATCGAAATCCTCAATCTGGCCGAAAGCGGCCCCGGGGTGCGGATCTTCATCGGGTCGGAAAACAAGCTGTTCTCGCTGTCCGGCTCATCGCTGATCGTAGCGCCCTACAGGGACAGCGACGACAAGATCGTTGGCGCTGTCGGGGTCATCGGGCCAACGCGGCTGAATTACTCGCGCATCGTGCCGATGGTGGACTATACGGCGCAGCTGATGTCGCGTTTGTCGCGATAATCGGCCGGCAAGCAGCCGGTTTTTCCGGCAGCTTTCGATTGTACCCTTGATTTTTCGGCTTCAAAGCTCGATATCGACACCAAATCCTAGACATATTGACATTCCGGAGACCGTCATGACCGACGATATAAACAAACACGGTGCTGAAGCGAACGCGGACGAAGCTGCTGCCGCCTATGCGGAAGCCGCCGACGAGCAGGTCGATACCGCCGTTTCCGAGCCGGATCCGTTGGAGCTTGCCAAGGCTGAAGCCGCCGACATGCGCGACCGTTATCTGCGCCTTGCCGCCGAGATGGACAACCTGCGCCGCCGCACCGCCCGCGACGTCAAGGATGCAAAATCCTATTCCGTCGCCGGCTTTGCCCGCGACATGTTGGCCGTGTCCGACAACCTGCGCCGCGCGCTCGATGCCATTCCGGCGGAAGCCCGCGAGGCCGGCGATGTTGGCTTCAACGCACTGATCGAAGGCGTCGAGATGACCGAACGTGCCATGCTGTCGGCGCTTGAGCGTCACGGCGTCCAGAAGCTGGAGCCGGTTGGCCAGAAGTTCGACCCGAATTTCCATCAGGCAATGTTTGAAGTTCCGAACCCGGAAGTTCCGAACAACACCGTCGTCCAGGTCGTTCAGGCCGGCTACACCATCGGCGAACGCGTCCTGCGCCCCGCCATGGTCGGCGTCGCCAAGGGCGGACCGAAGATCGTTGCTGCGGACGAAACACCGGCGGCTTGAGACTGAGGTCGCTCGATGCCAAGCATCGGGCGATAACTGCCGAACCGACTTCCTGACGCCCATCCCCGAATTGAGGTGATGGGCGTCAGATAACGGCTTCTATCAAAAAGGGGCCGTGACGCGACAGGGCGTGGTCGAGAAGACCCGTGAATTCCTCGCAGGTACGCGCACGTGCCGCTTCGACGCCCATTCCCTTTGCCATCGACACCCAGTCCAGCGACGGATTATCAAGATCCAGCATCCTCCGGGCGTTTTCTCCGATCGCCTGAACACCGACGTTGCGCATTTCTCCATGCAGCACTGCGTAGGTGCGGTTGGCAAAGATGATCGTGATGATGTCGAGATTTTCCCGGGCCTGGGTCCACAATCCCTGAACGGTATACATCCCGCTGCCATCAGCCTGCAGGTTCAAAACCTTTCGGTCAGGGCAGGCGATCGCGGCGCCGATGGACAAGGGGATACCGATACCGATGGCGCCGCCGGTATTCATCATGAAGTCATGTGGTGCCGATTGTTCCGAGAGTGAAAAGAACCTTCGCGCGGAGGTGATAGCTTCATCGCAAACGATGGCGTTGTCCGGAAGTTTTTGCGCCACGATCACCGAGATTGCGTCTTCGGTAAGTGCTCCGCTGGGCCGCCCTTCATTTGCGGTTATCTTCGTCTGTGGCACTGCCTGCGAGCTTTTGATCCCCAATTCGTCCCGAAGTGCCTCCAGCGCCGTTTTCAGGTCCTCGCCATGGACTGCCAAGGTCACGACCTGGCAGTCTTTGTGCACGAGCCGTCCGGGCTTGCCCGGGTATGCGAAGAAAGCAACCGGCTCCGGTGCGCCGACGAGGATGAGAACGTCAATATCTGCCAGCACCTCCAATGCCGCGTCGATCGGGTACGGAATGCGGGTTGTGGCGACACGGCCGGCACCGCGCTGCATATGTGCCACCTGCACTTCGCTGAACAGGCGCACGTCGAGCGCGGCTGAGATTTGTCCGGCGATCTCCAGTGAATCGGCGTGTGCTGCCAATCCTCTGACAAGGATTGCACTCCGGCCGCGGGCCTTGCGGATCGCTTCCGCTGCGCCGCGTATTGCCTCGCTCTTGGTGGCGGAAGGCCGGGGACGGTCGATGACTGCCGACGCGGGCGGCCTTGCCTCGCCCCACGCCGCATCGCCGGGCAGAATCAGGGTTGCGATGCCCGGAGGTGACAGCGAGGCATGAACGGCGGCTTTCGTTGCGGTGGCAACGTCGTCAGGCCCTTCGATCCGCCTTACCCAGTTGGACATCGGCGCAGCCAGGCTCTCGATGTCCGACGTCAGGGGCGCGTCGAGAGGCAGATGGTAGGAGGCATGATCGCCGACGACGTTGATCATCGGAACGCGCGCGCGCCGGGCATTGTGCAGGTTGGCGAGCCCGTTTGCCAATCCCGGTCCCGTGTGAAGCAGCGTGGCCGCCGGCCGGTTGGTCATCCGTGCGTAACCGTCGGCAGCACCCGTCACCACGCCCTCGAAAAGCCCGAGCACACAGCGCATGTCCGGCCGGCGATCGAGAGCCGCGACAAAATGCATCTCCGACGTGCCAGGATTGGCAAAGCAGATGTTGACGTCATTCGCCAAAAGCACATCGCACAGAATATCAGCACCGTTCATGGTCAGCCTCCCATCCGCCCATTGCCGCGTGAACGCTCAAGAACGATGAGCGCCAGCTTTTTTCTACCACGCACACCGTCTCCCAACAATTTGCGTGGCAGCGCATCGTCTGTCGCGACGGCCAGACTGCATAATATTACCCAAACAACTGTTTCAGATGATCGTTCAGGAATCGTCCCTCCGGATCGAGCTTGTTGCGGAGCGCCCGAAAATCCCCGGCGCGAGGATAGAGCGCCGTCACATCCTCGCTCCCTAAGAAATGCAGCTTGCCCCAATGCGGGCGGGAGCCGAACTGGCGCAGGATATCGTCCACGTCCTTGAGGTAGTTCCAATAGTCCGTGCCCGGCTGGCCGGACACCGACAGCGTGATCGAATCCTGCTCGAAGAAGGGGCTGATCCAGCCGCCATCACCGGCGGTGAAGCGGTATTCGATCGGGTAGATGCAGGTCGGGTGCTTCTCCAGCATCAGCTTGCGCACCTCGGTGCAGGCCTGCTTGCCGTATTTGACCGGCACGGCATATTCCAGTTCGTGGAAGTTGGGCACATATTCGATCGGGTAGATTTCCGAGGAATAGGCGATCTTTTCGAACGCGCTTTCCATCGGCGGCGCATCGGTGATGTCGATGGTCTTCATCTCGCAGACGTCAGACAGGCTTGTGGTGGTCGAGACCGAGGATGTATCCGGCAGGCAGTAGCAATGGCGGCTTTCCGGCACGGGGCACCAGAAGAAGCCGAAATGCCTGTGGTTGGCAGCCAGATCGTCGTGTTGCTCCATGCATTCGTCGAAGGTGCAGCGCCACAGCTTTTCATGCAGATTGTAGCTGTCCATCACCTGCAGGGTGATTTCGGAGATGACGCCGAGCATGCCGATGGAAACGCGGGCGGCGTTCAGCATATCCGGCTCGCTGTCGTCGATCGCCAGAATGCTGCCTTCCGGCTGCACCAGCCGCATGCCGACGATCTGCGAGGCCATATTGCCAAGCGTGAGCCCGGTGCCATGCGTTCCGGTGGTCAGCGCGCCTGCCAGCGCCTGGCTGTCGATATCGCCCTGGTTGATCATCGACAGGCCGCTGCGCTTCAGCGCCTTGCCCAGCGTGTTGATCGTCGTGCCGGCATGGACGGAGACGCGCTTGCGGGCCGTGTCGATATGGCTGATGCCCTGCAGGCCCGACAGTGTCAGGTGCAGCCCGCTGGTCAGCGCCACGGGCGTGAACGAATGCCCCGAACCGGCGCAGCGCACGTTCAGCCCGTTCGACGTCGCCTCGCGCACCATATCCGCTAGCGCCGCCTCGCTGTCCGGAGCGCCCCGGTGCCTAACGATGCATGATTGATTTCCCACCCAGTTGCGCCAGTGGCCGCCTGATTCCATCATGGTTTCGTTCTCCCCTTTGTTCTTCACATCGCGGTGAAGCAATTATCGACGAACAGATGCGTGCCGTTGACGAAGCTGGATTCGTCGCTGGCGAGGAACAGCGCAGCCTGCGCCACTTCCATCGGGTCGCACATCCGCCCTTGCTGGGCGGCGATCGCTGCATCGGAAACATCAACGCCGTATTTGGCAAGGCCGACCAGTTCGCGCTTGCCGTGGTCGGTGGCGATGAAGCCGGGACAGACGGCGTTGGAGCGGATGCCGCGGTCGCGGAACTCCACCGCAATCGCCCGGGCAAACATATGGCAGGCGCCCTTGGTCGTATCGTAGAGCACCTCCATCGGCGTCGCCGCCACGGCCGAGATCGATGAGGTCGAGACGATGCTGCCGCCACCGGCGGCCAGCATGCCCGGCAGCACGGCCTTAGTCATCAGGAACATCGAGCGCACGTTGACGGCCATCAGCCGGTCCCATTCGTCCTCCTCCGTCTCCAGAAAAGGCCCGACGGCCAGGATGCCGGCGTGGTTGAACAGCACGGTGATCGCCCCGAACGTATCTTCCACGGCTTTGACGGCCGTTTTGACCTCGGAAGAAACCGAAACATCTGCCGGTGCGAAGAATGCCTGTCCGCCCTCGGCGCGGATCTGGGCGGCAACCTCTTCGCCCTTGCTGCGCGGCAGATCGACAATCCCGACGCGGGCGCCTTCGCGGGCAAACAGCTGGGAGGCGGCGAGGCCGCATCCTCCGGCGCCTCCACTGATCAACGCGGTCTTTCCGGATAGTCTGCCTGCCATCGCCGTTCTCCTCGTGCTTTTGCTTTCTAAGGATTATTGTTGACGCAATGGGGGCTGTCGATATCCCATAAGGGATAGATCGAAGACTGTCCGAAGAATGAAGGTGCCGCTTTTGCTGCCAGACGAATCCCGCCAGATCGCCGCGCTGATAGATAGCCTCTCGACGCCGGCGTTCGGGGAGGCGCTCGATGCGATGCTGCGCCGGGCGGCGGCGTTCGATCTGTCCGGCGTCTTCGTCTTTCCCTATGACGCTCGGCCACTCCTGCTGCATGATGGCTATACCCGGCATGTGGCACCGCAGGCCTGGGCTGCCTATCTCGGCGGTGCCTATCTGCTCGATCCCTTCTATGTTGCCTGCAACAACCGCCATCCGGCCGGCCTTTGGCGGATGCGGGAACTGGCGCCGGATGATTTCTTCGATACGCAGTTCAGTACGTCACGCGAGGTTCACCCGTGTGTGTCGACGCAATCGGGATCGCTGGTTGAGGAGGTCGGCTTTCTGGTGCCGCTGGATGGCGGCGTCACCGCCACCTATTCGCTGATGCGGGTAAAGGGCCATCTGGGCTTCAGTGATACGGAGCTGGAAAGCCTGCGCGCCTATGAGCCGATCGTACAGGCGGCGATCCGCGCAAGCTGGAAGCATGCGGCAGAAAGGCCGGTGCTTGTTCAAGTTGGACGCGATGACCTGATGGAGGAGGCATTCGGAAAGCTTTGCGCCGAGCGGCTGACGCTGCAGCAGCGCAACATCGTGCGGCTGATCCTGCGTGGGCACAGCAATGGCTCGATCGGGGAAAGCATCGGTATTTCGGAAGGCACGGTGCGTATCCACCGCAAGAATATCTACAAGCGCCTGGCCATTTCCAGCCAGGCGGAGCTTTTCAGCATTTTCATCGAGCATCTCAACCAGCAAAAGCTGTATTGAGATCAGGCCGCGTTGGAGGCCTGGTCGTCGCTGAGGAAGGCGTAGATGGCGGTTGCGGAATCCGTCGCGCGCAGACGGGCGACCATTTCCGGATCTCGCAACACGCGTGCAATCCGCGACAATGCCTTCAGATGATCGGCGCCGGCGCCTTCCGGCGCGAGCAACAGGAAGACCAGATCGACCGGCTGGTCGTCCAGCGCTTCGAAATCAACCGGCGATTCCAGACGCGCAAAAATGCCGACAATCGACGACAGATGCGCAAGCTTGCCATGCGGGATGGCAATGCCATTGCCGACACCGGTCGAGCCCAGTCGTTCGCGCTGAAGGATAACGTCGAAAATTTCACGTTCGGGTAGATCAGTGATCTTGGATGCTTTTGCCGCCAATTCCTGAAGCAACTGCTTCTTCGAATTGGCCTTCATGGCCGGAAGTATCGCATTCTGCTGCAGCAAGCCTGCCAATGCCATTCTTTTGTCCTCGTTCGCAGGTAGAAACCGCATCGCCCGGCAAAATGCCGGACGGCGGCTCCATCCATCTTTCTCTCGGCGCTTTACCGGCGGACCGTCAACGGTCTTCCATGCGTAAACCACCAGAAAAAAGCAGACTGTCCCGAGCCGGCTGACCGGCCCGGGACATCATCCACTTAGCCCTTTATATTGGCTGCGTCGATCCAGCCAATGTTTCCATCGTTGCGTCGATAGACGATATTCAACTGTTCATTGCCAGGACTACGGAACATCAGAACGGGATCATCTGTCATGTCGAGCGCCATGACGGCGTTTGCGACAGACATCGTCTTCAGTTGTTTTGAACTCTCCGCTACGATCGTCGGTGCATAATTATCCGGAAGATCATCGTCTTCATCGGGCACTGAATCCATAACGGTGTAGGCTACTTCAGCAAATCCAGCATGGCCATTGCCATTGTGGTGGTCCTTGAGCTTCCGCTTGTAACGGCGGATGCGCTTGGCAATCCGTTCCGACGCTGCGTCAAACGCAGCTTGCGGGTCGTTCGCTTCGCCGCTCGCCTGCAAGGCAGCACCAGAATCGAGGTGTATCTTGCAATCGGCGCTGAAGCGGGATCCAGACTTTTCCACAGTGACTTGGCTTGAATATCCTCCGTCAAAATATTTGGTTACGGCTTGTTCTATCTGATCTTCGATCCGCAGACGAAACGTTTCGCCGATTTCCATATGTTTACCGGATACACGCACACTCATGGAGTTTCCTCTCTTTTCGTGATTTGCGTAACCAGTCTATTCCAACCGCATCCGTCATCCAAGCACTTCACGCACGCAAAAGAATTTTGCGTCAGAACGGCCTGGATTTGGAGGGATATGCTCAAGCAGGCTCTATGCCCGTACTCATTGCGGCCGCCTCATACTACCGGTTGTTGCTGGAGTCAACGAAACAGTTAAGAAAGCCGGAATCTGGGGTCGAAAGCCCGCTGATAGCCGGGATATCGGGGATAAATATGGGCAATTGATGGGGCTGTGGTCAAGCGCTCCAAACGGTCAGGCGGAGACCTTGGCCATCGCCTTTTTCTCTCGTCGGCGCTGAACGGAGGAGGCGATATTCATCGCTTCGCGGTATTTCGCCACAGTCCTGCGGGCGATGTCCACGCCTCCCTTTTTCAGGAGATCGACGATATCGTCATCCGAAAGGACAGCCTCCGGGCTTTCCAGCACGATCATGTTGCGGATGCGATGACGCACGGATTCCGCCGAGTGGCTGTCGCCGCCTTCGGCCGATCCGATCGAGACCGTGAAGAAGTATTTGAGCTCGAACAGTCCGCGCGGCGTCAGCATGTATTTGTTCGAGGTCACGCGGCTGACGGTCGATTCATGCATCTTGATGGCATCGGCGACGGTCTTCAGGTTCAGCGGCCGCAGGTGATCGACGCCGTTGATCAGGAAGGCATCCTGCTGGCGCACGATCTCGGTCGCCACCTTCATGATCGTCTTGGCGCGCTGGTCTAGGCTGCGGGTCAGCCAGTTGGCCGTCTGCAGGCAATCGGTCAGGAAGGCATGGTCAGCGCTGTTCTTCGGCGCATGACGCGAGACCGTGGCGTAATAGGTCTGGTTGACGAGAACGCGCGGTAGAGCGTCGGGATTGAGTTCCACCGCCCAGCTGCCGTCCGGCGCGGGACGCACGACGATATCCGGCACGATCGCTTCCGAAGGGCTTGCCTCGAAACCGGTGCCGGGCTTGGGGTCGAGCTTGCGGATTTCGGCAAGCATGTCGAGAAGGTCTTCCTCATCGACGCCGCAGATCCGCTTCAGGCTGGTAAAGTCACGCCGCGCCAGCAGTTCCAGATTGTCGAGCAGTGCCGCCATCGCCGGGTCGAGCCTGTTGCGGCCCCTGAGCTGGATCGCCAGGCATTCGCTGAGCGTGCGGGCAAAGACGCCCGGCGGATCAAGCTGCTGCAGGCTGTCGAGTACCCGCGCCACATCTCCTGTTGCACAGCCAAGACGTTCGGCCATTTCCGCGATGTCGGCGTGCAGGTAGCCGGCTTCGTCAAGCTGATCGATCAGGTGCTGGGCGATCAAAAGGTCCGCTGCGCCATGCACACTGAAAGGGACCTGCTCGTTGAGAAAATCGCGCAGCGTCACGCGGTTGGCGACGAAATCATCGAGGTCGTAACCGTCGCTGTTCTCCCCGCCGCCGCCGGGCATGGATTTCCACTGGCTGAGCAATTCCGGCGCATCGGCGCGCTGCGGTGCCGTGTCGTCGGGAAAGACATTTTCGAAATTGGCGTCGAGCTGTTCGCTCATCCGTTCGCCGGTCGCAGACGTCGCGCTGTCGTACACGTCGCCCAGCGGATCGAATGTCGCGGCCTCTGCGTTGTCCCGGTCGCTGCGTTCGTCCTGGGTGATATGCAGGTCGTCCTTGCCGTGCTGGTCCGCACCGGTGGGCGCGTCATCATTGGCCGCGAATTCCAGGAGGGGGTTTTTCTCGACTTCCAGCTCGATGAACTGGTTCAGTTCGAAATGCGTCATCTGCAGCAGCTGTATCGACTGCATCAGTTGCGGCGTCATGGCCAGAGTCTGGCTTTGACGCAGGAAGAGGCTGGCTGAAAGTGCCATTCTGACGCAAAACTCCCCTTGATGATCAGAGCCGGCTCTCATCTTTTGGGGGGTGAAAATGCCGGTTCGTCAACTGGCCCAAAAATTGCTTATTAATGGGGTTTGGTCAAGCGACAACGGGAAATAAGGTGAATATCGAAAGCGCAGCGCATTTTATGTGCAATGATCGTCTAATATGAGCGAGCTGCGCAGAATCAGCCTCGATCTAAGGCTCTCCACGCGGACTGCAAAAGATCATCTACCGCTCGAAAAAATGCCGCATCGCAGCATTTCCGACTAGGCAAAATTTGCGCAATTCCGTTTGGTGGTCAAGAGAAACCTGTCCCAGAAGCGGCAGATTTTTGCTTGCCGCCGCCGGTATCGTTTACCATGTGGCCGGGTAGGGGTGGTTAAAGGCTGAAATTGTCGCCGAGATAGAGGCGACGCACATCCGGGTTGGTGACGATATCGTTGGCCCGCCCATGTGTCAGCACTTCGCCGGCATGGATGATATAGGCACGGTCGATCAGGCCGAGTGTTTCACGAACATTGTGGTCGGTGATCAGCACGCCGATACCACGCGAGGTCAGATGCCGCACCAGTGCCTGGATATCGGCAACCGAAATCGGATCGACGCCGGCAAAGGGTTCGTCGAGCAGCATGAAGGTGGGGTCGGTTGCCAGCGCGCGGGCAATTTCCAGCCGCCGCCGCTCGCCGCCGGAAAGCGCGACAGCCGGCGATTTGCGCAGGTGGGAAATGTTGAACTCGTTGAGGAGTTCATTGAGCTTGCTTTCGCGCCGCTCGCGGTTCTTGTCGTGCACCTCAAGGACAGCGCGAATGTTGTCTTCGACGGTCAGGCCGCGAAAGATCGACGCTTCCTGCGGCAGATAGCCGACGCCGAGGCGGGCGCGGCGATACATCGGCATTGACGTGACATCATTGCCGTTGATCTCGATCGAGCCTTCATCAACCGGCACAAGACCGGTGATCATGTAGAAACAGGTGGTCTTGCCGGCGCCGTTGGGTCCAAGCAGGCCGACAGCTTCGCCGCGGCGCACCACAAGCGACACGCCGTCCACGACCCGGCGCCCGCGATAGGCCTTCGTCAAGCCACGCGCGATCAACGTGCCCTCATAGCGCGCCTTATCGACGGCGCGCGCAGGCGCGGCGGCTTCAGGTTTGGCGCCCCGTTTGTGTCTGTGAAAAAAGGGAATGTTCACGTGGGCGTCTGCATCAATTCGTTTTCTGGGACTTCGGGTCGAGCTGAATCTGGACGCGGCCGCCGCAGGCCTCGAGCTGTGCCTCGCCCGTATCCATCTGGACGTTCAACTGGCAACCGCTAAAGACGTTCTTGCCTTCCGACAGAACGACCTGCTTGCCCTTCAGAACCAGCGTCTGCGCCGTCATGTTGAATTCGCCGGTATCTGCGGTCGCCTGCTGGGTTCCCGATTGCAGGAATACCTTCTGGTCGACTTCAATACGATCGATCTCGGCATTGCCACCGGAAATCGAGCCGCCGCCCTTCTTGTAGAAAACCACCATCTTGCCGGCCTGCAGGGTCGTCGTTCCCTGAACGACCTTCACGTTGCCGGTAAACATGGCCTTGCTTTCCGCGTCCTTGATTTCAAGCTTGTCGCTTTCGATCTGGATCGGTTCATCGTTGGAAAGCTGCATGCCTTTCATCTTGCTCGTCGTCGCCTGGGCGGCGGCGGGAGAAAGAGAAGCGCTGGCAAAAAGGCTCAAGAGAATAACTGTTCCGGCAAGCCGAAAGGAAAAGGCTGAAGTGGCCGACATATGTGCCCCGGTTTTCTAGTTGGCGGTTTTACGGATGGTTTTGGGGTCAACGATGACCTTCACCATGCCTTCAAATGTAACAATGCGTCCCTTATCCGTCATTCTCAGCGACTGTGCAACAATGGAACCGCCGTTCATGGTGATTGCAATCGGCTTCTTGGTTTCCATCTCGCCGGCATTGACATCGAGATAGGCCGCCTCGAAATCGGCGACCACGCCATTATTCATGATAATGCTGAAGGGAGCGTTCATATCCAGCGTGTTGCGGCCGCGGTCATAAATGCCGCTGATCGCCTCGACGGTGGCGATCAGGGTGTCGTTGACGGGCATTTCCGCATGGATCGTCTCAAGGGTGATGATGTCCGGATTGGCGATATCCTGCAGCGCCCGTTTCGCCTTCATCGAATAGCTGATGTCCTGCTTGTTACGCCCGGAAATCGCCGGGTTCTGCATGACGATCTTGCCGTTCTCGATCGTCGCGTTCTCGATCGTCAGGTTTTCCGGCAGGAAAGCGCGCACTACGGAAACGGCCACGAAAACACCGCCGATCAAAACAGCGACGAGAGGCAGGATGATCTTCAGCCGCTTGACCCGGCGTGAATGGCGCGCCGCGACCGAATAGGCGTCGGCGAGGGTCGGCCCCGAATGCGGCAGGGCGCCGGAAAACTGCACTTCATTCAGCATGAAATAAATCCGTTATTCAAAATACATCGCCGCGCAAAGGCGCGTGCGCCGTGCGTTCCAGGTGATGTGAGTGAGCGCGAATATGGAGATTTTTTTGTTCCGCGACAATGGAGGCGCGAATTTTGTTCAAAACGGGTTACAACGCGGCCGCGCTGACGCTATTGAATTATGCGTTTTGTTGAAGGGGCGGTGTGCCCCTATGCCCCTGTACAGGAGGAAAGATCATGGATCAGCTCGCCATCGCCGACCGGCGCCACCTTCGGCGAAAGCTCGGTTTCTGGCGGCTTGTGTCCATCGCTCTCGTGCTCTGCGCGGGCATTGCCGCCTATGTCTATTCCGGTGCGGGCGGGATGGGTGGCCTTAGCCAGCCGCATATCGCCCGTGTCAATATTTCCGGCATCATCCAGGATGACCGCGAACTGCTGGACCGGCTGAACACCATTGCCGAGACCGACGCGGTCAAGGCGCTGGTCGTCACCATTTCCTCGCCGGGCGGCACCACTTATGGCGGGGAAGTGCTGTTCAAGGCCATCCGCAAGGTCGCGGCGAAGAAGCCGGTTGTTTCCGACGTGCGGACCCTGGCCGCCTCGGCGGGCTACATGATTGCGCTTGCCGGCGACCGCATCGTGGCTGGGGATAGCTCGATCACCGGTTCCATCGGGGTGATCTTCCAGTATCCGCAGTTCAAGACGCTGTTGGACAAGATCGGCGTGTCGCTGGAAGAGATCAAATCCGCACCGCTGAAGGCAGAGCCGTCGCCGTTCCATCCGCCGAGCGAAGACGCCAAGGCCGTGATCCAGGCGATGATCGATGACAGCTTTGGCTGGTTCGTCGATCTGGTGGCCGACCGTCGGAAAATGCCGCGTGAGGAGGCGCTGAAGCTGGCCGACGGCCGCATCTTTACCGGCCGCCAGGCGCTCAAGCTCAACCTTATCGATGAACTGGGTGGCGATGACGAAATCCGCGCCTTCCTCGATAGCCGCAAGGTTGGCAAGGAACTGGACGTTATAGAGTGGAAAGCACCAAGTTCGTCCTTACCGTTCGGGCTCGGATCGGCCGCCTCCGCTCTGGTCAAATCCTTGGGATATGACGCTTTTCCGGGTTTTGGCGCGCTCGAAAATTTGGGCCGGGACAAGTTGTTTCTTGACGGTCTGGTTTCCGTTTGGCAGGTTGGCGGCAACTGAAAAGACGCGACGGTCTTTTGCATGCCGATTTTGATAGCTTGAAAATGGCATGCAAGCCTTCACAAGAGGTGGACAAGGACGTCCGATGGGCTTAACGCTTTAAGATCACACGGAAATTCACAACAGGGGGCGACAGTGATCAAGTCAGAACTGGTGCAGATTGTTGCGGCGCGCAACCCGCATCTCTATCACCGTGACGTCGAAAATATCGTCAATGCGGTTCTCGATGAGATCACAGATGCCCTGGCGGGCGGAAACCGGGTCGAGTTACGTGGTTTCGGCGCGTTTTCGGTGAAAAACCGGCCTTCGCGATCCGGCCGCAACCCGCGCACCGGCGACAGTGTGTTCGTCGAGGAAAAATGGGTTCCCTTCTTCAAAACCGGCAAGGAATTGCGCGAGCGCCTTAATCCTGGCGCCGATGACGAAGATGATGAATGAGACGTGGTGATCTGCCCGGTGCTTGAATGCGTCGGGCAGGCGGCATGACGGAGACACGGAATGATGATGAAGAAGCTGTTGAATATCGTGGTGCTGGTTCCGGTCGCCATCATCCTGATCGTGCTGTCGGTCGCCAACCGGCAGATGGTGACGCTGGCACTCAACCCGTTCAATCCCACCGACAGCGTCCTGTCGGCCTCGGCACCGTTCTTCGTCTTCCTGTTTCTCGCGGTGATCTTCGGCATGGTCGTCGGTTCGCTGACCACCTGGTTTACGCAGGGCAAATACCGCAAGCGGGCCCGCAACGAGGCGCATGAAGCGGTGAAATGGCATGCGGAAGCCGAAAAGCACCGCACCCGCGCCGAAACCATCGCCTCGCAGACGCTGCTTCCAGCCTCTTCCAAATAAAAGTGCTGACATAAATCGCTGCCCAGGCCTAACGTGTCGCTTGGGCTAGCGCCGCCTTGCTGAAATCCGAGAAAAACTTCGCCGCAAGTTTGTTTGCGCTCGAGCCGACAAGGCGCGATCCCAGGTGCGCGAGCTTGCCGCCGATTTCCGCACTGGCGTCATAGGCAAGGATGGTCTCTTCCCCGTCAGCGGTGAGCGTTACATCGGCGCGGCCTCTTGCAAGCCCGGCGATACCGCCGGCACTTTCTCCGCTCAGCGTGTAACTGTGCGGCGCATCGACATTCGACAGCGTCATATTGCCGGAAAAGGTCATCGGGATCGGTCCGATCCTGACCTTGAGTGTTGCGGTGAAGTCTGTCGCCGATAGGCGGTCGATCGCCGTGCAGCCGGGGATGCAACCTTTAAGAACATCAGGATCGTTGAGCGCCGCCCAGACGAGGTCGCGGGGTGCTGCGATACGTTCTTCGCCCTTCATTTCCACCAGCATTCTCTCCTTGCCGCCGCCGCACGATTGTATCTCAGATAGGAAACAGCTTTGCCAACAGAAAGAGCGGTGCTATTTGCAGCCTCTGAACCATTACAGCTGACGGACGAAACCGCGTGAAAGATAAAGATAGACGGCCAAAGGGCAAAGCCGCACCGGCAACGTCGTCGCGCGGCGTGCAGGGCCGCGCTGTACAGGCGCCGGTTAGCCGGACGCCGCAACCCAAGCATCAAGCTCCACGAGCCGGCGGCTCTCCGGCTAAACCCGCCCTGGAAAAAACATCGCCGAAAGCAGCCGCGTCGTCTGAGGCTCCGCCGCGCGCCGAGGTGCGCATCCGCACCGGCGCCAAGCCGGACGAGCGCATCCCGATCATTCTGGAGACCAAGGGTGCGCGCGATTATCACCTGATCGATAGTGGTGACGGCCTGAAGCTTGAACAATATGGCCCTTATCGGATCGCACGCCCCGAAGCGCAGGCGCTCTGGCCAAAGACGCTGCCCGCGCATGTCTGGGAGAACGCCGATTCGATTTTCACCGGCGATACCGATGAAGACGGCATGGGGCGCTGGCGCTTCCCGCGGCAGGCGCTTGGCGAGACCTGGCCGATGCAGATCCTTGATGCCGAATTCTACGGCCGCTTCACCGCGTTTCGCCATGTCGGCGTCTTTCCGGAACAGCTGGCGCACTGGAGCTGGATGAAGGAGCAGATCGAAACCGCAGGCCGGCCGCTGAAGGTGCTCAATCTGTTCGGCTATACCGGTGTTGCCTCGCTGATCGCCGCCAAGGCCGGCGCCGAGGTCACCCATGTCGATGCCTCCAAGAAGGCGATCGGCTGGGCACGCGAAAACCAGGCCCTTGGCCGGGTCGACCATCTGCCGATCCGCTGGATCTGCGAAGATGCGATGAAATTCATCCAGCGCGAGGAGCGCCGCGGCAGCCGCTACGACATCATCCTCACCGATCCGCCGAAATTCGGCCGTGGCCCCAATGGCGAAGTCTGGCAGCTCTTCGATCACCTCGCTTTGATGCTCGACATCTGCCGCGAAATCCTGTCGCCGGATGCCAAGGGGCTGGTGCTGACGGCCTATTCGATCCGCGCGAGCTTCTATTCCATCCACGAGCTGATGCGCGAGACGATGCGCGGGCGCGGCGGCGCGGTGGAATCGGGCGAACTGATCCTGCGCGAAGGCGGTCTTGACGGCAGCGAGCCGGGCCGCGCGCTGTCCACCTCTCTCTTTTCCCGTTGGGTGCCGAAATGAACGACTATAATCAGGGACCCCGGCGTGTTGGCCAGGTGAAGGAAGTCACCAGCCTTGCCAACCCGATCATCAAGGATATCAAGGCGCTCGCCAACAAGAAGGAACGCGACGAAACCCGTTCCTTCATCGCCGAAGGCCTGAAGCTGGTCATCGATGCGCTAGACCTCGGCTGGACCATCAAGACGCTGGTCTATGCCAAGGCGGCCAAGGGCAAGACGCAGGTCGAGCAGGTCGCGCTGAAAACGGTCGCCACCGGCGGGCTCGTCCTCGAGGTCAGCGAGAAGGTACTCTCCGCGATCACCCGCCGCGACAATCCGCAGATGGTCATTGGCGTCTTCGAACAGCGCTACGCCAATCTGCGCGACGTGAAGCCGGCGCTGGGCGAAACCTATGTGGCTCTCGACCGTGTCCGTGACCCAGGCAATCTCGGTACCATCATCCGCACCGCGGATGCGGCGGGTGCTTCCGGCGTCATCCTTATCGGCGAGACCACCGATCCGTTTTCGCTGGAAACGGTGCGCGCCACCATGGGCTCGGTGTTCGCCATGCCGCTCATGCGCGCCACTGTCGCCGAGTTCGTCAAATGGCAGAAGGCCGCCGGTGTGCAGCTTGCCGCCACCCACCTGGCCGGTGCCGTCGATTACCGCACCATCGATTATCGCAAGAAACCGGTCGTGCTGTTGATGGGCAATGAACAGGCCGGGTTGCCGGAGGAGCTTGCCCGCGAAGCGACGGCGCTTGCCCGTATTCCGCAGCAGGGCCGGGCCGATTCACTCAACCTGGCCATCGCCACCGGCATCATGCTGTTCGAGGCCCGCCGCCACCTGCTGACGCTGGACGATAGAATCTGATGCAAAAAACTGCCCTTTTTTCGCGCCCGGTGCCGGTCGCGATCCTGATTGTCGTCGCCGTCCTGCTCGATCAGGGGATCAAGGCCGCCGTCGAGCTCTGGTTGCCCTACGGTGAAAGCGTCGCTGTCCTGCCATTCCTGGCGCTGCACCGTGTCTACAATTACGGTGTCGCCTTTTCGCTTTTTTCGGGCGTCGAGCGCTGGGCCATCATCGGTCTGAGAATTGTCGTCGTGGCATTCGTCATCTGGCTCTGGCGCAAGACGCCGTCGGATCGTTTCCTGACGCATCTGGGCTATGCGCTGATCATTGCAGGCGCCATCGGCAATGTGATCGATGGCCTGATCTTTGGCTATGTCATCGACTATGTGCTGTTTCATCTGCCGACATGGTCTTTCGCCGTCTTCAACCTTGCCGACAGCTTCATCACGATCGGTGCCGGTTCGATCATTCTCGACGAGCTCTTGCATATGAAAAAGCAGGATCGCTAAAATCTTAGAGACCGGCTGAAGCCAATCAAAACGCTTGCCATGCTAGGGCAAGCGTCATGAGCGACCTGTCAAATCTTAGAAAACGGATTGCCACCGAATTCAGCGCGCCAAGGCGGACGCTGAACAACCGGCGTGCGTCCGATAAGCCTTTGGCTGATGATCCGCATTCGTTGGAACCGGAAGACGGTTTTGGTGGAGAAAAAGAGCGGTATCCGGCGCTGAAACCGGCCTTGGCCGGTGCCGGGCTTCTGGGTTCCGCCGCCATTCTGGGTACGGGCATCGATGCCGGGTTCTATTTGCTCTCGGCCGGTCTTGCCGTTGCCGGCGTCACCGGTGCCGCCCTGTTGCTCAAGGACTGGTACGGGGCCAGCATAAGGCCCGCCGCCAAGGGGCGTGTGCGGGAAGAAAAGGCCAGCGACAGCCGTTGGGAACGCAGTGAGACGTCGCAGCTTCTCTCCACCATCCATGATGCGCTCGGCGATATCGCCATCATTCGCGAGCCGGGCGGCAAGATCGTCCAGGCCAATTCGGTGTTTTGCCGGCTGACCGGGTGGTTGAAGCCGGAAGGCCGGACCTGCGAGGCGCTCGGGATCGAATTCGAACCGGCCTCGGCCCCCGATCGCTACCGCGTCCGCATCATGACCGATGCGGGGGCAAAAATATTCGACTGGCATGACGTGATCGCCCGCGAGCCGGCAAGCGGTGCCTTCATGCTGCACAGTATCGCCCGCGACGTCACCGAGGAAAGCCGGATTGCCCGCGAAAGCGAGGAGGCGCGCCGCCGCGCCGAGCATGCGAGCCAGGCGAAGTCACGGCTGCTTGCGACCGTCAGTCATGAAATCCGCACGCCGCTGTCGGGCATTCTCGGCATGAGCCATCTGATCAGCCAGACGAGGCTGACCAGTGAGCAGAAGAACTATCTCGCTGGCATGCGCGAATCGGGTCATGCGCTGGTGCAACTGGTCGATGATCTGCTCGATTTCTCCTCGATCGAGGCCGGCCGGTTTCAATTGCGTCCGACGCCGGAACCGTTGCGCGAAACGGTCGAGAGCGTCGTTGAGATGCTGTCGCACCGGGCGCATGAAAAGGGCATCGAGATCGGCGCCACCATCGCTGCGGATGTGCCCGGCCTGATGGATTTCGATGCGGCCCGCCTGCGCCAGGTTCTGTTCAACGTCATTGGCAATGCGGTCAAATTCACCCATACCGGCGGTGTGCTCGTCAGTGCCTCGCTGGAGCGCGAAACGGTTGTCATCAGCATTGATGACAGCGGTCCTGGCATGAACGCTCAGGAACAGGCACGGATATTCGACGAGTTCGAGCAGGCGGGCGCCAGCGCGCAGCGCGCCGGCGGCGCCGGCCTCGGCCTCGCCATCTCGCGCCGGATCATGGAAGAATATGGCGGCTCCCTGACCCTTTCCAGCGTTCCCGGCACAGGCAGCACATTTGAAATCCGCTTCCCCGCCCTCGGCTGCGATCTCGCCAACGCTTCGCTGGCCAGAAAGGATGTGCTGGGAATGTCCCGCGTGCTGGTCATGGCACCGGCCGGTCCGGCATCCAAAGCGCTGTCTGCAACGATCCGTACGCTCGGCGGCTTCTGCGAACGTGCCGAAACGATAGAGGATGCGCAGGCCGCCGCTGTGCGGGCAATGTCAAAGGGGATGCCGCTGACCGACATCATCGTCGATCATCGCCACGCGGCGCAGTTCCGCCGGCTGCTGACGCAGATGCCCGGTCTGGAACAGCAAAAGCTGCGCAAGACCTATCTGATCAATCCGGAAGAACGCAACGGCCGGCAGATCAACCAAATGGACGGTTATCATGCCTGGCTGATCAGGCCGCTGCGGGAAAAATCCCTGGTCGAGGTACTGCGCGGCCGCATGAAAGGAATGGAAGTGCGCGACGCAATCAACGACAACCGCCCGATGCTGCGCGAGGTTCCCGCCCTGCGTGACAAGCCGGGCGAAGGCGGTGTGCTTCTGGCCGAGGATGATCCGATCAATGCCCTCATGGTGCGTTCCGTGCTGGAGAGGGCCGGCCACACCGTTCGGGTCGTCGATGATTTTGCAGCGCTTGCCGTCACCTTGTTCGATGCGCCGGCCGCCGTGCGGATCGCGCCGGAGCTGATCGTCAGCGATCTGAATATGCCGGGCGGTGACGGGCTGTCGATGCTGGAGCGCCTCCGCCAGCATGAGCGCCAGTCCGGCGCGAGACCCGTCCCGGTCATCATCCTGACGTCCGATACGCAACTCGATACGCGCCAGAAACTCCTGGCTGCCGGAGCAAGCGCCGTGTTGTCCAAACCCGCCGATCCGAAAGCGCTGACTGCCGAGATCAATCGCCTGCTTGCTCCGTGATTTTGACTGTTTTCTTGGCTCCCCGATGTCACTATCCTGTCGCAGAAACATGGTTTAAGCCGGATAGGATTAAAGCGACTAGGATGACGTACGATGACAATCGAAACTCTGGATATGGTTGTGGCGGTTGAACAGCCGCAGACCCGTGTCCGGGGCGTCAATGCCCCGGCGCATGGCATACTCGGCCGCATCGGCAACCTCGAGACACGGCTTGCCCGCAACGCCTCCGAGATCGATGCCGCGCAGGCTGTTCGTTACCGGGTTTTCGTTGAAGAGATGAAGGCGCAGATCCCGCAGGACGCCGATCGCCGCAAGCGCGATGCCGACGCCTGGGATCTGGTCTGCGATCACCTTCTGGTGCTCGACACGTCGATCGAAGGCGATCCGGAAGACCAGATCGTCGGAACCTATCGCCTGCTTCGCCAGGACGTTGCCGCCCGTACGGGTGGTTTTTATTCGGCTTCCGAGTTTTCGGTTGGATCGCTGCTTGAGCGTCATCCGGACAAGAAGTTCATGGAACTCGGCCGTTCCTGCGTCCTGCCGGAATACCGCACCAAGCGTACCGTCGAGCTTCTCTGGCAGGGAAACTGGGCTTACGCCCTGAAATACGGCGTCGATGCCATGTTCGGCTGCGGCTCGTTTCCAGGCGTCATTCCCGAAGAGCACGCATTGGCGCTGTCCTTCCTGCATCACAACATGGTCGTTAGCGGCGAGTGGGACGTGTCTGCCCGGCCAGAACTGTACCGCACCATGGACCTGATGCCGGTCGAAGCCATCAACATGCGCAAGGCGCTTGCCGCTTTGCCGCCGCTGATCAAGGGCTATATGCGTCTCGGTGCCATGGTCGGTGACGGTGCCGTTGTCGATCACGCTTTCCGGACCACCGACGTGCTGATCGTTTTGCCGATCACCAATATTTCCGGCCGCTACCTGAACTATTACGGCGCCGACGCTGGCCGCTTTGCAAGCTGAATGCTTGATAAGCAAAGGTTACAGTAAGTTAACTTGACATGATTTAGTTAAACTTAATACACGTCACATATTGATGGAGGCTTTTTGATAAGTGTTCCAATGTTGTGCAGCGAGTATTGAACTTGGGTATTTTTAATCAAGTCTGATATTACGAAAAAAGGAACCCGCCTCGGACTTATCCAGGCGGGTTCTTTCGTTTTAGCGGTACGACTCAACTATTGGCGTTATGCGCCGCAAGTGCTGCCATGTTGACGATGTCGGAATCCTTGGCGGACATCGAGACGATCTGGACCGACTTGTCGAGACCCACGAGCATCGGGCCGATCACGGTCGAACCGCCGAGTTCCTGAAGCATCTTGGTCGAGATCGATGCCGAGTGGAACGCCGGCATGACCAGCACATTGGCGGTGCCCGACAGACGGCAGAACGGATACTGTTCCATCACCTTTGCATTGAGCGCCACGTCAGCGGCCATCTCGCCATCATATTCGAAGTCCACCCGGCGTTTGTCGAGGATATTGACGGCCTCGCGCACCCGCTCTGAACGCTCGCCGGAGGGATGGCCGAAGGTCGAATAGGCCAACAGCGCGACGCGCGGCACATAGCCGAGGCGCCGGGCAAGTCCTGCGGCCTCTTCGGCGATATCGGCCAGTTCGTTTGCGGACGGCATGTCGTGAACCGCAGTATCGGCAACCAGAACCGTGCGGCCACGGCACAGAGCCAGCGACACGCCGATCACTCGGTGGCCGGGTTTCGGATCGATGCAGCGGCGCACGTCGTCCAGTGCTGTCGAATAGTTGCGGGTAATACCCGTCACCATGCCGTCGGCATCGCCCAGCGCTACCATGCAGGCGGCAAAATGATTGCGGTCATTGTTGATCAGCCGCTGTGCGTCGCGAAACAGGTAACCCTGCCGCTGCAGCCGGGCATAGAGATAGTCCGTATAGGCGGCGGTCCGCTTGGAAATGCGGGCGTTGACGATCTGCATGCCGGGCCGGTCGAGATCGATGCCTTCGCGCTCGGCCGTCGCGCGCATCCGGTCTTCGCGGCCGAGAAGCATGGCTGTACCGAGTTCCTGATTGGCATAGGAGAGGGCGGCGCGCATCATCTGCACCTCTTCGCCTTCGGCAAAGACGATGCGCTTCGGCTGGCGGCGGACGCGCTCGTAGATGCGCTGCAGCGTCGAGGCGATCGGGTCGCGGCGGGCCGACAGCTGCCGGCCATAGGCGGCGAGATCCGGGATCTGCTTGCGGGCAACGCCACTTTCCATCGCTGCCTTGGCGACGGCAACTGGAATGGACGAGATCAGGCGTGGATCGAAAGGCACCGGAATGATGTATTGCGGGCCAAAACGGGGCCGGTTGCCCTGATACGCGGCGGCGACGTCATCTGGCACGTCTTCCTTGGCAAGGTTGGCCAAGGCCTGTGCCGCCGCAATCTTCATCTCTTCGTTGATGGTCGAGGCATGGACGTCGAGCGCACCGCGGAACATGTAGGGGAAACACAGCACATTGTTGACTTGGTTTGGATAGTCGGACCGGCCGGTGGCCATGATCGCGTCGTCGCGAATGGCAGACACCTCCTCAGGCGTAATTTCCGGATCGGGATTGGCCATCGCAAAGATGATCGGCTTTTCCGCCATGGAGCGGATCATCGCCTCCGAGAAAGCGCCCTTCTGCGATAGACCGAGCACCACGTCGGCGCCATCCATTGCGTCCTCGAGCGTGCGCCGGTCGGTCTTGGCAGCATGCGCGGACTTCCACTGGTTCATGCCTTCGGTGCGGCCCTGATAGATCACACCCTTCGTATCGCACATGATGATGTTTTCAGGCGCAAAACCCATCGACTTGATGAGTTCGACGCAGGCAATCGCCGCCGCGCCTGCGCCATTGCAGACCAGTCGCGTCGTCTTGAGATCGCGGCCTGTCAGCTGCAGTGCGTTGATCAGGCCTGCGGTTGCGATGATCGCCGTGCCGTGCTGGTCGTCATGGAAGACGGGGATATCCATGATTTCGCGCAGTTTCTGTTCGATGATGAAGCATTCCGGCGCCTTGATGTCCTCCAGATTGATACCCCCGAAGGAGGGGCCGAGGAACCGCACGCAGTTGATGAATTCGTCGGCATCTTCCGTATCGACTTCGAGATCGATCGAATCGACATCGGCGAAGCGCTTGAAGAGCACGGACTTGCCCTCCATCACCGGCTTCGAGGCCAGCGCCCCGAGGTTGCCGAGACCAAGGATGGCGGTGCCGTTGGAGATGACGGCCACCATGTTGCCGCGGGTCGTATAGTCATAGGCCTTGGACGGATCGGCCGCGATCGCCTTGACCGGCACGGCGACACCCGGCGAATAGGCAAGCGACAGGTCGCGCTGCGTCGCCATCGGCTTGGTCGGCGAGATCTCCAGTTTTCCGGGCCGGCCCTGCGAGTGGAAATCGAGAGCTTCCTGGTCCGTTACGCTGGTTGCGCTGCGACTGGTCTTCTCATTTTCGGCCATGGGTCCTCCAACCTTTTGTGGGCGACGGCTCTCCACAGCCGCTTTGTTGTTGTCTTCTATAAACGCGCATGGATAGTGTGGCACCACTTTTTTAGGACCACCATGACTTTTGTGACCGAGCCAATCACCCGCCCTCCCGAGGTTCTCACCACCGCCCAACTGGCGACGGAGGAAAGCCGCGCCACGGCCACGCCGATGATGGAACAGTTCATCGAGATCAAGGCGAATAATCCGGATTCGATCCTGTTTTACCGGATGGGCGATTTCTACGAGCTGTTCTTCCAGGATGCGGTCGAAGCGTCGCGGGCACTCGGGATCACGCTGACGAGGCGTGGCCAGCATCTCGGCCAGGACATTCCGATGTGCGGCGTGCCGGTTCATGCGGCCGATGATTATCTGCAGAAGCTGATCGGTCTCGGTTTCCGTGTCGCCGTCTGCGAACAGGTCGAAGACCCGGCGGAAGCGAAGAAACGCGGTGGAAAATCGGTCGTGAAGCGCGACGTCGTGCGCCTCGTCACACCGGGCACGATCACCGAAGACAAATTGCTGTCGCCATTCGAATCCAATTATCTGATGGCGCTTGCCCGCATTCGCGGCGGCAGTGAGCCGGCTATCGCGCTTGCCTGGATCGATATTTCCACCGGCGTCTTCCGGCTGGCCGAAACCACGGAAACGCGGCTGCTGGCCGATATCCTGCGCATCGAGCCGCGCGAACTGATCCTGGCAGACACGGTCTTCCACGATCCTGAGATGCGTCCGGTCATCGATATTCTCGGCCGCGTCGCTGTACCGCAGCCGGCCGTCTTGTTCGATAGCGCCACGGCGGAAAACCGCGTCACCCGCTATTATGGCGTGAAGACACTGGACGGTTTTGGCAGCTTTTCACGCGCCGAACTCGCCGCCGCATCGGCCGCGATCTCCTATGTCGAAAAGACCCAGTTCGCCGAGCGTCCGCCGCTGGGCGCGCCGGAACGCGAAAGTGCGGCCTCGACCCTGTTCATTGATCCCGCCACCCGCACCAATCTCGAACTGGTGAAAACCCAGTCCGGCGATCGCAACGGCACGCTTTTGAAGGCGCTGGATCGCACCGTCACCGGCGGCGGCGCCCGGTTGCTTGCCGAGCGGCTGATGTCGCCGCTGACCGATCCGGAGCGGATCAACGCCCGGCTCGATTCCATCTCGACCCTTGCCGACCAGCCATCGTTCTGCAGCGACCTGCGCGCCGCCTTGAAACACGTGCCGGACATGCCGCGCGCTTTGTCGCGCCTGTCACTCGGCCGTGGCGGTCCGCGTGATCTCGGCAGTATTCTTGCGGGATGTCAGTCTGCAGTCGAGGTTGCGGGCCTGCTCGGCCGTGGCGATCTGTCGGAGGAGCTGGTTGCTGCACGTCAGGCGGTCAGCGCGCTGCCGCAGGATATGGTCGCGGAACTGGCCGCCATTCTCGCCGACGAACTGCCTTTGTTGAAGCGCGACGGCGGCTTCCTGCGCGATGGCGCGAGCCCCGAACTCGACGAGATGCGGGCGCTGCGCGACCAGTCCCGCCGGGTGATCGCCGGGCTGCAGCTCGACTATGCCGAGGAAACCGGCATCAAGTCGCTGAAGATCAAGTACAACAATGTGCTCGGTTATTTCATTGAGGTGACCCAGGGCAATGCCGGGCCGATGACCGACAGCCCGGAGGCGAAGGCCCGCTACATCCATCGCCAGACCATGGCGAATGCGATGCGCTTCACCACGACGGAACTCTCCGATCTCGAAACCAAGATCGCCAATGCGGCCGACCGGGCGCTGACCATCGAGCTCGAAGCCTTCGACAGGCTATCGGCCACGGTGGTTGCGCAAGCCGAGGCAATCAAGGCGGCAGCGCTTGCGCTGGCCGTCGTGGACGTGTCGGCAGGTCTGGCAACGCTTGCCGAAGAACAGGCCTATTGCCGTCCGCTGGTCGATATGTCGAAAATGTTCGCCATTGACGGCGGCCGCCATCCGGTCGTCGAGCAGGCGCTGCGGCGCCAGTCGGGTGCAGCCTTTGTCGCCAATGCCTGCGATCTGTCGCCGCATGACGGCGAGGGCGATGGGGCGATCTGGCTTTTGACCGGTCCCAACATGGGCGGTAAATCGACCTTCCTGCGCCAGAACGCATTGATCGCCATTATGGCGCAGATGGGCTCGTTCGTGCCAGCAACATCCGCTTATATCGGCATTGTCGACCGGCTGTTTTCCCGTGTCGGCGCATCCGACGATCTGGCGCGTGGCCGCTCGACCTTCATGGTCGAAATGGTCGAGACGGCGGCGATCCTCAATCAGGCGACCGATCGTTCGCTCGTCATCCTCGACGAAATCGGCCGCGGTACCGCCACCTTCGACGGCCTGTCGATTGCCTGGGCGTCCGTCGAGCATCTGCACGAGGGCAACCGCTGCCGCGGATTGTTCGCCACGCATTTTCATGAATTGACGGTTCTGTCCGAAAAGCTCGAGCGTCTGTCGAATGCCACGATGCGCGTCAAGGAATGGGACGGCGACGTCATTTTCCTGCATGAAGTCGGACCCGGTGCTGCCGATCGCTCCTACGGTATCCAGGTTGCCCGCCTTGCCGGGCTGCCAGCCTCCGTCGTTGCGCGTGCCAAGGATGTGCTGGCAAAGCTTGAGGATGCCGACCGCAAGAACCCGGCCAGCCAGCTGATCGACGACCTGCCGCTGTTCCAGGTGGCCATTCGCCGCGAGGAACGCGTCAAGGCCGGTCCGTCGAAGGTCGAGGAGGCTTTGAAAAGCCTTAATCCCGATGATATGACGCCACGAGAGGCCATGGATGCGCTTTACGCGCTGAAGAAACAACTTGGCAATTCTTGACCGCTACAGTCCTGTCCATTCTCGGACAAAAGGTCTATAGCGCATGCAAAAGCAGCGGCTCGCAGAGCCTGCCGGACAGGAAGACGGTCGGCCTTTGATGACCATACATGAGACGTCATTTCCCGATATCCTGAATGTCGCGGCACTCAGGGCCAAGTGCAGTTTCATCGCTTCCGCGCATGCGGAACACCGCGACATGATGCGGCAGGCGCTTTTGGCAGCCTTCAAGCAAGCGAACGTGGCGGGCCGCGAAAAGGCCCATGAACTGTTGCTCAAGGACGGCAGCGGGTTGAAATGTGCCGAGCGGATTTCCTGGTTGCAGGATCAGCTGATCACCGTCCTGCATGATTTCGTTCTCAACGAGGTCTTCAACGCCGCCAATGCGCAACCCTGGACTCGCATCGCCGTCACCGCCGTCGGCGGTTATGGCCGCGGCACGCTGGCGCCCGGGTCGGATATCGATCTTCTCTTCCTGCTGCCGGTGAAGAAGGCGGTCTGGGCCGAGCCCGCCATCGAGTTCATGCTCTATATCCTGTGGGATCTCGGCTTCAAGGTTGGCCATGCGACGCGGACGATCGAGGAGTGCATCCGGCTTTCGCGCGGCGACATGACCATCCGCACGGCGATCCTCGAAACCCGCTACATCTGCGGCTCGAAGGAACTGGCCGAAGAGCTAGAGACCCGCTTCGATACCGAGATTGTCAAGAACACCGGCCCCGATTTCATCGCCGCCAAACTTGCCGAACGTGACGAGCGCCACCGCAAGGCCGGCGACACGCGTTATCTGGTCGAGCCCAACGTCAAGGAAGGCAAGGGCGGCCTGCGCGACATCCACACGCTGTTCTGGATCGCCAAATATTTCTACCGGGTGAAGGATTCGGCCGATCTGATCAAGCTCGGGGTGCTGTCGCGCCAGGAATACCAGCTCTTCCAGAAGGCCGACGATTTCCTCTGGGCGGTACGCTGCCACATGCACTTCCTGACCGGCAAGGCGGAAGAGCGGCTGTCCTTCGATATTCAGCGCGAGATTGCCGAAAGCCTCGGCTATCACGACCACCCCGGCATGACCGCCGTCGAGCGCTTCATGAAGCACTATTTCCTGGTCGCCAAGAGTGTCGGCGATCTCACCCGCATCTTCTGCGCCGCACTGGAAGACCAGCAGGCCAAGCAACTTCCGGGCTTCACCGCCGCTCTCAGCCGCTTCACCCACCGCATCCGCAAGATCGCCGGAACCCTGGAATTCGTCGATGACGGCGGCCGTATCGCACTGGCAAGCCCTGACATTTTCAAGCGCGACCCGATAAACCTGATCCGCATCTTCCATGTGGCTGATATCAACGGCTTGGAGTTCCATCCCGCCGCCTTGAAGCAGGTCACCCGGTCGCTTGGCCTTATCACCCCCGCGGTGCGCGACAATGAAGAAGCCAACCGCCTGTTCATGTCGATGCTGACCTCGCGCCGAGACCCGGAGCTGATTCTGAGGCGAATGAACGAGGCCGGCGTGCTCGGCCGCTTCATTCCGGAATTCGGCAAGATCGTCTCGCTGATGCAGTTCAACATGTATCACCACTATACCGTCGACGAGCATCTGCTGCGGGCCGTCGACGTGCTGTCACGAATCGATCAGGGCCGCGATGAGGAACTGCATCCGCTCGCCGTCAAGCTGATGCCGGGCGTCGAGGATCGCACTGCGTTGTTCGTTGCCGTCCTTCTGCATGACGTCGCCAAGGGCCGCCCGGAAGATCACTCGACCGCCGGTGCCAAGGTTGCCCGAAAGCTCTGCCCGCGTTTCGGCATGACGCCCAAGCAGACGGAAACGGTAGCATGGCTGATCGAGGAACACCTGACCATGTCGATGGTCGCACAGACGCGTGACCTCAACGACCGCAAGACGATCATCGATTTTACCGAAAAGGTCCAATCGCTCGATCGCCTGAAGATGCTTTTGATCCTCACCATCGCCGATATCCGCGCCGTCGGCCCCGGTGTCTGGAATGGCTGGAAAGGCCAGCTGCTGCGCACGCTCTATTACGAGACCGAACTGCTGTTATCCGGCGGCTTTTCCGATCTGCCGCGCAAGGAGCGTGCGGCGCATGCGGCCGACGTGCTGTTCGAGGCTCTGTCCGACTGGAGCCAGAAGGACCGCAAGACCTATACCAAGCTGCATTACCAGCCCTATCTGCTGTCGGTGCCGCTCGAAGACCAGCTGCGCCACGCCCGCTTCATCCGCGAGGCCGACAAGGCCGGCCGTGCTTTGGCGACGATGGTCCGCACGCACCAGTTCCACGCCATCACCGAGATCACGATCCTCTCGCCCGACCATCCGCGCCTGCTTGCGGTGATCGCCGGCGCCTGTGCCGCCGCCGGTGCCAATATCGTCGATGCGCAGATTTTCACCACCTCGGACGGCCGGGCGCTGGATACGATCCTGATCACCCGCGAGTTTCCGGTCGATGATGACGAGATGCGCCGGGCGGCGAATATCGGCAAGATGATCGAGGACGTCCTGTCGGGCAAGAAGCGCCTGCCGGAAGTGATTGCCAGCCGCACGAAACATCGCAAGCGCAACAAGGCCTTCACGGTGCCCCCTGCCGTCACCATCAGCAACAGCCTGTCGAACAAGTTCACCGTCATCGAGGTCGAGTGCCTCGATCGTACCGGTCTTTTGTCTGAAGTCACCGCGGTGCTCTCCGATTTGTCGCTCGATATCGCCTCGGCGCATATCACCACTTTCGGCGAAAAGGTCATCGATACGTTCTATGTCACCGATCTTGTTGGCCAGAAGATCACCAATGAAGCCCGGCAGAGCAATATCGTCGCACGGCTGAAGGCCGTGATGTCGGACGAGGCGGATGAAATGCGTGACCGAATGCCCTCCGGCATGATCGCGCCGCAGCACACGCGCTCCGTCACCGGTGCGAAAAAATCCAAGGCAGAATCATGAGCCTCGTCAAGAAATTCATGACCGTCGGCGGCGCCACGCTCGGCAGCCGCATCTTCGGTTTTGCGCGTGAAATGCTGATGGCGGCGGCACTTGGGACCGGCCCGATGGCCGACGTCTTTTATGCGGCGTTCCGGTTCCCCAACCTGTTCCGCCGCCTGTTTGCCGAAGGCGCCTTCAACGCCGCCTTCGTGCCGCTGTTTTCCAAGGAGATTGAAGCCAACGGCACGGACGGCGCCAAGCGTTTTTCCGAGGAAGTGTTCGGCGTGCTGTTCACGGTTCTGCTGCTGATCACCATCGCGATGGAACTGTCGATGCCGCTTCTGGTGCGTTTCGTCATCGCGCCGGGGTTTGCCGATGATGCCGAGAAATCAGCTCTCACCGTGCGTATGGCGATGGTGATGTTCCCCTATCTCATGTGCATGTCGCTGACCGCGATGATGAGCGGCATGCTCAATTCGCTGCACCACTTCTTTGCCGCCGCCGTCGCCCCGATTTTCCTGAATATCGTGATGATCGGCGCTCTTTTCTATGCGCTCTACACTGGCGCCGATCCCCTAGCGACCGCCTGGTATCTGTCCTGGGGCGTACTGGTAGCGGGCGTGCTGCAGCTCGGCGTGGTCTATTTCGGCGTCCTTCATGCCGGCATGAGCATCAAGCTGAAGTTTCCGCGCTTCACGCCCAACGTCAAGCGCCTGCTGATCCTGGCCGTACCTGCGGCAATTACCGGCGGCATCACCCAGATCAACCAGTTGATCGGTCAGGCAATCGCCTCGGCCCAGGATGGTGCAATCGCTGCCTTGCAATATGCTGACCGCATCTACCAGCTGCCGCTCGGCGTGGTCGGCATTGCCGTTGGTGTCGTGTTGCTACCTGAGCTGGCGCGGGCGCTGAAGGGTGGCCACCTGCGCGAGGCCGGAAACCTGCAGAACCGGTCGATCGAGTTCGTGCTGTTCCTGACCATTCCGGCGGCCTTTGCGCTGTGGATCCTCTCCGATGAGATCATCCGTGTGCTTTACGAGCGCGGCGCCTTCCATGCCGAGAACACCGCCGTCGTCGGCTCGATCCTTGCCATCTACGGTATCGGCCTTCCCGCCTTCGTTCTGATCAAGGCGCTGCAACCCGGTTTCTATGCGCGCGAGGATACCAAAACGCCGATGCGGTTCTCGGCCGTTTCAGTGGCCGCTAACTGCGCCCTGGCGATCACGTTGTTTCCTCGTCTCGGTGCGCCGGGTATCGCGGTTGCCGAAGCCACGGCCGGCTGGATCAGCACGGTCCTGCTCTTCGTCACGCTGCTGCGCCGCGGTCATCTGACATGGGAATGGGTGCTGCTGCGCCGTACGGCACTTCTTGTCGTTGCAGCGGCGATCATGGGCGGCGTGCTCTATTATCTGCGCAGTGTTTTTGCCATGTCGCTGGCGTCAGGGTCGCCGTTCTGGACGAAACTGGGCGCGCTTGGCATTCTGATCGGCGTCTCGATGGTCGTCTATTTCGCCGTCGCCTTCCTGATCGGCGGAGCGGATCTGTCGATGATCCGGCGTAATATCAAGCGCAAGGGTGCTGCCAATACGCCGCCGCCAACCGATACCTGAAGCCCTGCGGCAGGCTTCAGGCGCGCCTTCCTGAACGGCGCTTGGCGCTGAGGAAATGACCTTTCGATTTGCCGCAATAGGCCCATTGGCGTTTAGGACCGGTATCGACATGAATGATACCGTTACAATAGCGGCCGATGCCGCCGATGCCTGGTGCTGTTTTCGCCGCGGCGATGATTGCGCTATCCGAAATGCCGGATACGCGGATATCCGCTGCCTGGCAAAACCGGTGCATCGAGCCGGAACGATGCGAGCGCGGCCGGTGGCCGGAGGTGACCAGCGGCCGGCGGCCGGTTTTCACGGCGATATGCGCCAGAATACCCTCGAGGCGCGGTGAAAAGCAGCCGGTTCTGACCGAGACGGTCTGGACGGCATAAGCTGTTGTTCTGCTGTGGACGGGAAGCCTCACTTTACGCGGACGTTCGTCCTTGGCTTCGGCAATGGCGAAATTGGAAACGGCGAGCAGGCACGCAAGAGCGAGCGATAAGAAGTTACGCATGACAATCCCCTTGGCACGACCCCGCTTAGCGTCCCTTTTGGACCGGGGATCATGCGAATGTCGGTTCGCCGCGCCATTGGTGTGCGCAGTACAGCAGAATGAGCTCGGCCTAAGAACCTGGTTGTGGTGACGGATTGGCAAATTCATCCGAAATGAAGCAATTTTATGAAATTTTCTTCTTATAGATCTAAAGAGCTATGCCGTAATGCCGCCTTCTTTATTAATTTATATGGAACATTAGAGGAAAAAATTCCAATTTGGGTCTTTGGATTCAATGTCTTGGCAGCCCGTTCCTCCACCCTGAAGGGAATTTGCCGGCGGCGCAGGCCGCATCCCTCTTGATCGCCGCTACGCCAGTGTGCATAAGCCCGAAAACAGCAACAGAGGCCGGGCCCTCCACAAGCCCGAATGAGGACACGATGTCAGACTTCAAACCGCTCGTCTTTTCCGGCGTCCAGCCCACCGGCAATCTCCACCTCGGCAATTACCTCGGCGCGATCCGCAAGTTCGTGGCGCTGCAGGAAAACAACGACTGCATCTATTGCGTCGTCGATCTGCACTCACTCACTGCCCAGCTCGTACACGAGGATTTGCGCAACCAAATCCGCTCGATCGCCGCGGCCTTCATCGCAGCCGGCATTGATCCCAAGAAGCATATCGTCTTCAACCAGTCCGCCGTGCCGCAGCATGCCGAGCTTGCCTGGATCTTCAACTGCGTCGCCCGCATCGGCTGGATGGAACGCATGACCCAGTTCAAGGACAAGTCCGGCGGCAAGAACGCCGAGCAGGTCTCGCTCGGCCTGCTGGCCTATCCGAGCCTGATGGCTGCCGACATCCTCGTCTACCGCGGTACTCATGTGCCTGTCGGCGACGACCAGAAGCAGCATCTGGAGCTTGCCCGCGATATCGCCCAGAAATTCAATATCGACTTCAGCGACCATATCCGCCGGACCGATTACGGTGTTGATATCAAGGTCGGCGATGAGCCGGTGCATGCCTATTTCCCGATGGTCGAGCCGCTGATCGGCGGTCCGGCGCCGCGCGTCATGTCGCTGCGTGATGGCACCAAGAAGATGTCGAAGTCGGATGCCTCCGACCTGTCGCGCATCAACTTGATGGACGACGCCGAGACGATCTCCAAGAAGATCCGCAAGGCAAAGACCGATCCGGATGCCTTGCCGAGTGAGGTCGATGGCCTGAAGGGCCGCGCGGAAGCGGATAATCTCGTCGGCATCTATGCCGCCCTGTCCGACAAGACCAAGGCTGAGGTGCTTCAGGAGTTCGGCGGCCAGCAGTTCTCGGTCTTCAAGCCGGCTCTGGTCGATCTTGCGGTCACGGTTCTTGCCCCGATCTCGGGCGAAATGCGCCGCCTGATGGATGACACCACCCATATCGACGGCATCCTGCGTGATGGCGGCGAGCGTGCCCGGGCACGGGCGGAAGTGACGATGAAACAGGTCCGGGAAATCGTCGGCTTTCTGCAATAATTCGCCGCAAAAGAAACCTTGCAGCCAAAAATATCGGGTGTAAGAGTCGCCTCATGGTTTCAACACGACTCTCAAGACTGGAAGGTCACCGCCGCAAATTCATGGCGGTGATCGACGATACGCCGGAATGCGGCCGCGCCGTCCACTATGCCGGTATGCGCGCCAAAAACTCCAATGGTGGCCTTGTTTTGCTCTATGTCATTGCCGATGCCGACTTCCAGCAATGGTTGGGTGTCGAGGGCATCATGCGGGCGGAAGCTCGCGCCGAGGCTGAGGCAACGCTTGCCAAGATCGCCCAGACGGTGCGCGAAAAGATCGGGATCGAGCCGGAAATGGTGATCCGCGAGGGTGGCGCAACGGATCAGATCTACAGCCTGATCGAGGAAGATCGCGATATCGCGATCCTCGTGCTGGCCGCCGGTTCTGCCAAGGATGGACCTGGGCCACTGGTCTCTTCGATCGCCGGCAAAACCGCGGCATTCCCGATCCCGGTGACGGTGATACCGGATTTGCTCACCGACGAGGAAATCGACGCGCTGAGCTGAGCGCTGCCTTTCGTGGCAGGATCAGCGGAATTGATCCTCGGGTGGCTGAAACGCTGGCCCATGCATCTTGAAGCGGCCGTTCAAACGGCTTATATTCTTTTGAATAATTCTAAACAGGCTGGTTGAACGCGATCCCGGCCGACGCGGAGTAAAGACATGTTCATCCAGACCGAAGCCACGCCGAACCCCGCCACACTGAAATTCCTGCCGGGCAAGGTGGTGATGGAAAATGGCACGGCGGAATTCCGCGATGAGGAAGAAGCTGCAGCCGGATCGGCTCTCGCCGCGCGCCTGTTTATGATCCCAGGCGTCACCGGCGTCTATTTTGGCTATGATTTTATCACCGTCACCAAGGAAGCGCAGGAATGGCAGCACCTGAAGCCTGCTATCCTCGGCTCGATCATGGAACATTTCATGTCCGGCCAGCCGGTGATGGCAGTCCATACGCGCGCTGAAGAAAGCGATCAGGACGGGGAGTTCTTCGATGAGGGCGATGAGACCATTGTCGCGACCATCAAGGAATTGCTGGAATCCCGCGTTCGTCCGGCCGTGGCCCAGGATGGTGGCGACATCACCTTCAAGGGTTTTCGCGACGGTACGGTCTTCCTCAACATGAAGGGCGCATGCGCCGGCTGCCCGTCCTCGACGGCAACGTTGAAGCACGGCGTGCAGAACCTGTTGCACCATTTTATCCCCGAAGTGCAGGCGGTCGAAGCCGTCTGAGCGAGCGTTCATCCGTGCTGCGGCTATCCATCAATGTTGAAAAAGTATGATCGTCCTAGCCATTGATACGGCTGGGACGGGTTGTTTTGCTGCGGTCTATGACAGCGGCAACGACACGGTTCTGGCCTCCGCCGGCGCCGATATCGGCCGTGGCCATGCCGAGCAACTCATGGGCTTTATCGATGAGGCGCTGGCGGCCAGTGGCAAGGTCCTTGCGGATATCGAGCGCATTGCCGTCACTGTCGGCCCCGGCTCCTTCACCGGCATCCGTGTCGGCGTCGCCGCCGCCCGCGGTTTTGCGCTGGCCCTTGGCGTGCCCGCCGTCGGCATCACGACACTTGCCGCCATTGCCGAAGCGGCCCGCGAAACGCATCCGGGACGCGCCATATTGGCAACGATCGATGCCAAGCGCGACGAACTCTATTGCCAGAGTTTTGAAGCCGATGGTGCTCCACGCAGCGAAGCGATGATGCTGGAAATTCCAGAGGCCCAAAGACATTTTGCCGATTTCGACGGGCTCATCTGCGGTACCGCTACCAGGCATCTGATAGACCACCCACCGGAAAGCACCACGCAAACAGACCTGACGGATATCCGTCTTGTCGCCCGTCTGGGTGCCGCAGCGGATCCTTCGCGCGGGAAGCCGAGCCCGCTCTATCTGCGGGGTCCCGACGTCAAGTCGCAGGCCGGTTTTGCGGTGGCGCGAGCATAAGATGTCGCTGTCCGACTATTTTGTCCGCAAGCCAGAATTCGAAATCTTCGCCCTGGAAACGGCTGACCTGCCGCACGCCGCCGCCATCCACAAATCGCGCTTCACCCATGCCTGGAGCGATGGGGAACTGCATTCGCTGCTGATCCAGGATACCGTTTTCGGCTTCATCGCCCGTCAGAGCAATGCCTATACGCGTCCGTTTATTACACAGCCGCTTGTCGGCGGCTTCGTGCTGTCGCGGGTGGCGGCCGGTGAAGCGGAAATCCTGACGATCGGTATCGATCCACGGTTTTCGCGCCTCGGTCTTGGCTGGCGGTTGATGCGGGCCGCATTGCGCGAGGCGCGCGATCAGGCGGCCGAAGCGGTTTTCCTTGAAGTCGACGAGACCAATATCGCCGCCATCGCTCTCTACCGAAAACTCGGCTTTGCCAAGGTTGGCGAGAGACGTGCATATTATCAAGATGTTAACGGCGCTAAAACCGGCGCCCTTGTCATGCGCCTCGATCTTGGCTAGCCGTACCCGCTTGAACTGACTGATGTAAAGCGGACCTGGAAGAGAAACGCGCTTGCGCTGCAATCCCAACCGACCATGCAGAGATCACGATAGACGCGGCTCATCGCTGCGGACGATGATGCCGAACGTCGGATTGGAAAGCCGCGCGTGATCAATTGGCTGCGCGTTGCGCTCTGCATGACGGTTCTGATTGTGGCCACGGTTGTCATGGCGCCGGTGCAGATCCTCCTCCTCTGGCTGGACAGACCGCAGCGCCGTACGCTGCCCCGTCTCTGGCACCGCATGGCGTGTCGCCTCGTCGGCATCCGGGTGCGCGTCCATGGCACGCCCGACCGGCAGCGGCCGCTGATGCTGGTGTCGAACCACGCCAGCTGGAAGGATATCCTTGTTCTCGGCTCGATCGCCGATGTGGTGTTTGTTGCCAAGTCCGACGTCAAGGCCTGGCCGGTCTTCGGCCTTCTGGCGCGCCTGCAGGCGACGATCTTCATCGACCGCGATCAGAAGCGCACCACCGGCAATCAGGTCAACGAGATCGGCAAGCGGCTGGCAGACGGCGAGATCGTCGTGCTGTTTCCGGAAGGCACGACATCGGATGGCAACCGGCTGCTCGAGATCAAGACCTCGCTGTTTGGGGCTGCTGCCGCCGCCGTGCCCATGTCGCCGACGGGTGCCGTCCATGTCCAGCCGGTCGCCATCGCCTATACCGGCATTCACGGCATGCCGATGGGGCGTTATCACCGGCCGGTTGCCGCCTGGCCGGGCGATATTCCGCTTGGACCGCATCTGCTCGGCATCCTCCATGAGGGCGCCGTCGATGTCGATGTCATCTATGGCGAGCAAATCACCTACACCGCAGACAGCAATCGCAAGGTCGTCAGCCGTCAGGTGGAAAAGAGCATCCGCGAAATGCTGGCCCTCAAGCTGCGCGGCCGTTGAGGCTGTTGAGGCAAGGGAAGGGGCTTCAATTTTGGGCCTTGATGCTCTATGGAACCGGGCATGACACAGGAAATCGCCGTTTTATCCGCAAAGCCTGAAATGGCTCTCGAAAGCCCGCCGGTCCGCAAGGTCTTTGTGAAGACCTACGGCTGTCAGATGAACGTCTACGATTCCGACCGGATGACTGATGCCTTGGCCAAGGACGGCTATGTCTCGACCGATGTCATGGAAGACGCCGATCTCGTCCTTTTGAACACCTGTCATATCCGCGAGAAAGCCGCCGAGAAGGTTTACTCGGCGCTGGGGCGGCTGCGTGACCTGAAGAAGAAAAAGGCCGCCGAAGGCCGCGATATGATGATCGGTGTTGCCGGTTGCGTTGCCCAGGCCGAAGGCGATGAAATCCTGCGCCGGGCGCCCGCCGTCGATCTCGTCATCGGCCCGCAGACCTATCACCGGCTTCCCGAAGCCCTGAAGCGCGTCCAGCGCGGCGAACGGGTTCTCGAAACCGATTATGCCATCGAGGACAAGTTCGAGCACCTGCCAGCGCCCGACAAGGCCAAGACCAAGGCGAGGGGCGTCACAGCGTTTCTCACCGTTCAGGAAGGTTGCGACAAGTTCTGCACCTTCTGCGTCGTGCCCTATACACGCGGCTCCGAGGTCTCCCGGCCGGTTGCCCAGATCGTTGCCGAAGCGCAGAAGTTGGTCGATGCCGGCGTGCGCGAAATCACCCTGCTTGGCCAGAACGTCAACGCGTGGCATGGCCTTGGCGCCGACGGCGAAAAATGGGGGCTCGGCCAGCTTCTGCATCGCCTGACGCAGATCGAGGGCCTTGCCCGGCTGCGCTACACCACAAGCCATCCGCGTGACATGGAGGACAGCCTGATCGAGGCCCATCGCGACCTGAAGCAGCTGATGCCGTATCTGCATCTGCCGATCCAGTCTGGCTCGAACCGCATCCTGAAGGCGATGAACCGGCGGCATACCACGGCCGAGTACATCGCGCTGATCGCCCGGATCAAGGCAGCGCGTCCTGATCTCGCATTGTCCGGCGATTTCATCGTCGGTTTTCCCGGCGAGACCGACGAGGACTTCGAGGATACGCTGCGGCTTGTCGAGACGGTCGGTTATGCACAGGCATTTTCGTTCAAATATTCGACCCGCCCGGGAACGCCCGGCGCCGATCTTGGCGATCAGGTGCCGGAAGACGTCAAAGCCAAGCGATTGGAAAGATTGCAGGCTTTGTTGCTAAAACAGCAAAACGAGTTTGCTCAGCAATGTATCGGCAAGACCATCGACCTGCTTCTGGAGAAGCCCGGCCGCATGCCGGGGCAGCTGATCGGCCGTTCGCCCTGGCTGCAGTCGGTGAATGTTGATGCAAACGCATCGCAAATCGGTGACATTGTTTCTGTACGAATCACTGGTGCGGGCCCTAACAGTCTGTTTGCCGAAGTGGTAAGCTGAGGGACCGCTAACTCAAGGAGCCTGACCGCTTGAACGGACACGAATTGGTTTCATCCTCGCCGCGCCAGTCGAAAACATCCGCGACAGACGTCAATCACTTCGTGCTCACATTTGAGAACAACAGGTTCGCCAGCGAATTGTTTGGCCAGTTTGACCAGAATCTCAAATTGATCGAACAGCGCCTGCATATCGATGCGCGGCCGCGCGGCAATTCCGTTTCGATCTCGGGCGAAGTGGTCGCCACCAATCAGGCTCGCCGGGCGCTCGATTATCTCTACGGGCGCCTGCAGAACGGCAGCACCGTCGAACCCTCCGATGTCGAAGGCGCCATCCGCATGGCCGTCGCTGCCGACGACCAGCTACAGTTGCCGACCATGGAAAAGAAAGCCAAGCTGAACCTCGCGCAGATTTCGACGCGCAAGAAGACTGTCGCTGCCCGCACGCCAACGCAGGACGCCTATATGCGTGCGCTGGAGCGGTCCGAGCTGGTGTTCGGCGTTGGTCCTGCCGGTACCGGCAAGACCTATCTGGCGGTTGCCCATGCGGCTCAGCTTCTCGAACGTGGCGCCGTCGATCGCATCGTGCTGTCTCGCCCTGCCGTCGAAGCGGGCGAACGCCTCGGCTTCCTGCCCGGCGACATGAAGGACAAGGTCGATCCGTATCTGCGGCCGCTCTACGATGCGCTCTACGACATGATGCCCGGCGACAAGGTCGAGCGGGCGATCACGGCGGGCGTCATCGAAATCGCGCCGCTCGCCTTCATGCGCGGACGCACGCTCGCCAATGCTGCCGTTATTCTTGACGAGGCACAGAACACCACCACAATGCAGATGAAGATGTTCCTGACGCGTCTCGGCGAAAATGGCCGGATGATCGTCACAGGTGACCCAAGCCAGGTCGACCTGCCGCGCGGCGTCAAGTCCGGCCTTGTCGAGGCCCTGCAGATTCTGAAAGGTGTCGAAGGCGTTTCTGTCGTCCGCTTCAAGGACGTCGATGTTGTCCGCCATCCGATGGTTGCCCGTATCGTTCGTGCCTATGAGGCAACGACGGCCGTGCATGACGAAAGCGAGCAGAGCGACCGCTAAGGCGGAAGCAAGTCAATCATGACGAGCCTTGATATCCAGATCAGCGTCGAGGAAGGCCCATGGCCTTCCGAGGCGGACCTTTTATCGCTCAGCGAGCGCGTCCTTGGCGCGAGCGCCGATTTCCTGAAGCGGGAAGAAAAACAGCCGTTTCCAAAGATGCCGCCGGAAGTGTCGCTGGTCTTTACCGACGACGCATCCATCCGCGAAATCAACGCGGAATGGCGCAGCCAGGACAAGCCGACCAACGTCCTGTCTTTTCCAGCCTTTCCGGTCACGCCGGGAAAGATGCCGGGGCCGATGCTCGGCGATATCATCCTTGCCCATGAGACGCTGGTGCGCGAAGCCGAGGACCTCGGCAAGCCTTTCGACGAACACCTGACCCACCTCCTGGTGCATGGATTCCTGCATCTTTTCGGCTATGATCACATCGATGAGAACGATGCCGAAAGAATGGAGAGCCTGGAGACTCGCATTTTGGCCGGTCTTGGTTTATCTGATCCCTATGGGGACAGTGATCCCGTTTGATAGTTTGGAACAATGAGCGATTTTAGAGCACAGCCGGCCCCGGCTGTAAGAGACGAGGCGGAAGCCTCCAGTCAGGACGAAGCGGGCAGTAGTAGCACCGCCCCGAAACCTGAGAACGGCAAGTCGGGCTCCTCCTTCTGGAGCCGTGCAGCCCGGATCTGGCGTGCGGGCAATGCCTCAAGCCTTCGTGAAGATCTTACCGATGCGCTGATGACGGGTGGCGCCGATGCGGATACGGCCTTTTCGCCGGCCGAACGCGCCATGCTCAACAATATCCTGCGTTTCCGCGAAGTCCGCGTCGAGGATGTCATGGTCCCGCGGGCCGATATCGAGGCCGTGGATCTCAGCATCACCATCGCTGAATTGATGGTGATCTTCGAGGAATCCGGCCGCTCGCGCATGCCGGTCTACAGCGAAAGCCTCGATGATCCGCGCGGCATGGTCCATATCCGCGACCTGCTCTCCTATGTCACCAAGCAGGCGCGCAACAAGCGGCGCAACGGCAGCCGTTCAACCGCGAGCGCAACGGCCAGCACGGCTGAAAAGCAGGAGAAGCCGGTACGCCAGCCCAAGCCCAGTTTCGATCTCGGCCGTATCGATCTGTCGAAGACCGTCGAAGAGGCCGGCATCATCCGCCAGGTCCTGTTCGTGCCGCCGTCCATGCACGCCTCGGACCTGATGCAGCGCATGCAGGCCGCCCGTATTCAGATGGCCTTGGTAATCGACGAATATGGCGGCACCGATGGTCTCGCCTCGCTTGAGGATATCGTCGAAATGGTCGTCGGTGATATCGAAGACGAGCATGACGATGAAGAAGTCATGTTCGCCAAGACCTCCGACGATGTGTTCGTGGCTGATGCCCGCGTTGAACTGGAAGAGATCGCCGCGGCGATCGGCCCGGATTTCGATGTGCGCGAGCAGCTGGAGGATGTCGATACGCTGGGTGGTCTGGTCTTTGCCGCACTCGGCCGCATCCCGGCCCGTGGCGAAGTTGTCCAGGCGATCCCCGGTTTCGAGTTCCAGGTTCTCGACGCCGATCCGCGCCGTGTGAAGCGGGTGCGGATTGTCCGCAAGCGCCCGCCCGCCCGCCGCCGTCCGGCAAAGGGCGAAGAGGAAGTGCCTTTCGACGCAACACCAACCGGCGAGCCGGAAAAATCACTGCGCGAAACCGGCTAAGCTCCACGCTCTGGGGCTAAAACGCCGTTTCCAGGCACGACAAGCAGCTGCTTTTTTGGAACACTGCCGCCACGTTGATTCGGATTGACGGTTTTTGCGCGTTTCTATCTGCCGCGCGAATGACCGGGTGGCGGCTGGTGCCGATTGGGGGAAGTGAATGGAGTGGCTTGCGGGCAGGATCATGCTGTTGTCGGGAGCCCGCCGGGCTCTTGCCGCCTTCGTCGCCGGTTTGATTGCCGTTTTTGCATTGCCGCCCTTCGGCATTTTCGCGGCACCCTTCCTGTCCTTCCCCATTCTCGTCTGGCTGATCGATGGCGCATCGGGCAATCCCGACCATGGTCTCATCCGGCGCAGCTTCCCGGCGTTCTGGATCGGCTGGTGTTTCGGCTTCGGCTATTTCCTTGGCGGCCTGTGGTGGCTGGGCAACGCGCTGCTTGTCGAAGCCGATGATTTTGCCTGGGCCGTGCCGCTGGCGGTGATCGGCGTTCCGGCGTTCCTCGCCTTCTTCTATGCGTTCGCAACGGCAATCGCCCGCATCCTCTGGTCCGACGGCCTCGGCCGGATTGCAGCGCTCGCCTTTGCCTTTTGGCTTTTCGAGTGGTTGCGCAGCTTCGTTCTGACCGGCTTTCCCTGGAACGCGATCGGCTATGCGGCCATGCCCGTTCCGCTGATGATGCAGTCGGCTTCGCTCATCGGCCTTGGCGGCGTAACGCTGCTGGCTGTTTTCGTCTTCGCGGCCCCGGCGTTGATCGGCACGCGCAAGGGCATGCGATTTGGGCTCAGCGTCGCTGTGCTGCTGGTCGCCGCCCATTTCGGATACGGATATTATCGCCTTGGTGAGCCTTTGCCGCCGGCGGCCGATCCAGCGGTTACGTTTCGCCTTGTCCAGCCGCTGATCGATCAATCGAAGAAACTCGATGACAATGAGCGGATGGCGATTTTTGAAGAACATCTCAAGCTGACGCAGGCGCCAGCTGAAAATGGTGGCAAGCGGCCGGATGTCATCGTCTGGCCGGAAACCGCCGTACCGTTCATTTTGACGGAAAATCCGGATGCGTTGCTGCGGATTTCGGATGTGCTCCAGGACGGCCAGATCCTGATCGCCGGTGCTGTCCGGGCAGAGGATGCTGGTGCTGGCCAGCCGCCGCGCTACTACAATTCGATTTATGTCATTGACGATCGCGGCCAGATCGTTGGCGCGTCCGACAAGGTGCATCTTGTTCCCTTCGGAGAGTATCTGCCGCTGGAAAGCCTGCTGTCGGCAGCCGGCCTGGATACGGTCGCCATGCCCGGCGGCTTCTCGGCCGCAGCGACGCGTTCGCTGCTGACATTGCCGGGCGGAAAGACACTTTACCCGCTGATTTGCTACGAGGCGATCTTTCCGGCCGAAATCGGCAATGATGCACTTCAAGCCAATGCGCTGCTCAATCTGACCAATGACGCATGGTTCGGCAATACGCCCGGACCCTATCAGCATTTCCAGCAGGCCCAGCTTCGTTCCGTGGAAATGGGCTTGCCGTTGATCCGGGATGCCAACACCGGTGTTTCTGCTGTCGTCAACGCGCGTGGAGAAGTTGTGACTGGATTTCCGTTCGGCGCACAGGGCTTTGTAGACACACTTTTGCCGGGAAAGCTTGCTTTGCTAATAAGCCCGCGTGAGCAGCGGCGAAATGGGATGCTACTCGCGTGTCTTTTTCTCGGATTTGCTGTGATTTCCCGCGCAAGTTTTATTCTGCGAGAGAATTGACCAAAAACCCCTAAAATTGCATAGTGGTTCTCACCATCGATCTTCACCTATGTTCAGAGGGTTTCCGCCCGGCTGCACAACGTGACGTGTAGTCTGCTCTCGGCAAGTGTCCAGGTTATGGAGCAACTGAAACTTCGCTTATTAGGAAACCGTTATGATAGAGAACAAAAAGAAGCCGAACCCGATCGATATTCATGTCGGCAGCCGGATTCGCCTTCGTCGCACCATGCTGGGCATGAGCCAGGAAAAGCTCGGAGAGAGCCTCGGGATCACCTTCCAGCAAATCCAGAAATATGAAAAAGGCACGAACCGTGTCGGCGCCAGCCGCCTTCAGAACATTTCAAGCATCTTGAATGTTCCGGTCTCCTTCTTTTTCGAAGACGCACCGGGCGACTCGTCAACCGGTCCGTCTGGCATGGCAGAAGCGTCGAGCTCAAATTACGTGGTCGACTTCCTGTCGTCCTCGGAAGGCCTTCAGCTCAACCGCGCATTCGTCAAGATCAGTGATCCGAAGGTGCGCCGCAAGCTTGTAGACCTGGTGAAGGCTTTGGCAGCCGAGGCAGAGGCCGAATAAGGCAGCTGCGGGCGGAAACAAAAAAAGCGGCCGGATAGGCCGCTTTTTTTATGACACCACGCGTTCGCTGCGGCCGGGAATCGGGAGAGGCTCCCCGCGGGATACGGCTTCAAAGCACCAAAACACCAGAAATCAGTACTGCATTGCTCATATAAAGATATATTTATGTCCTTGTGTGCTTGTCAATTCGTGGCAAAATCACTAACACGTTTGAAGCAGTTTTTTCTTTGAGGGGACTTCCCGCATGCGCGCTAACTACCTGTTTACGAGTGAATCCGTGGCAGAAGGTCATCCGGACAAGGTTTGTGACCGGATTTCCGATGAAATTGTTGATCTTGTGTATCGTGAAGCCGCCAAAACCGGCATCGACCCCTGGGGGGTTCGCATCGCCTGCGAAACGCTGGCAACAACCAACCGCGTTGTCATCGCTGGTGAAGTCCGGGTGCCGGACACCCTTCTGAAGAAGGACAAGGACGGCAACGTCCTGAAAGACGCCGCCGGTCATCCGGTTATCAATCCTGCGAAGTTCAAGGCCGCCGCCCGCAAGGCGATCCGTGAAATCGGTTACGAGCAGGCCGGCTTCCACTGGAAGACCGCCAAGATCGACGTGCTTTTGCATCCCCAGTCGGCCGATATCGCCCAGGGCGTTGACAATGCTTCAGACAAGCAGGGCGACGAAGGTGCCGGCGACCAGGGCATCATGTTCGGTTACGCCTGCAAGGAAACCGCGGAACTGATGCCGGCGCCGATCTACTATTCGCACCGCATCCTTGATCTTCTGGCCACAGCCCGCAAGAAGGGCGTCGGCGAAGCTGGCCGCCTTGGTCCTGACGCCAAGAGCCAGGTGACAGTCCGTTACATCGACGGCAAGCCGTCGGAAGTGACTTCGATCGTTCTGTCGACCCAGCATCTCGATGAGACCTGGGATTCGGCCAAGGTTCGCTCCGTTGTCGAGCCCTATATCCGCGAAGCGCTGCATGACATCGCGATTGCCAATGACTGCAACTGGTACATCAACCCGACCGGCAAGTTCGTTATCGGCGGTCCGGATGGTGATGCGGGCCTGACCGGCCGCAAGATCATTGTCGACACCTATGGCGGCGCAGCCCCGCATGGCGGCGGCGCGTTCTCCGGCAAGGACACGACCAAGGTCGACCGTTCGGCTGCCTACGCGGCACGCTACCTCGCCAAGAACGTCGTGGCCGCTGGCCTTGCAGACCGTTGCACGATCCAGATCGCCTATGCGATCGGTGTCGCCCAGCCGCTGTCGATCTATGTCGATCTGCATGGCACCGGCAAGGTGACCGAAGACCAGGTCGAAGGCGCGATCCGCAAGACGATGGACCTGTCCCCGTCCGGCATTCGCCGCCATCTGGACCTCAACAAGCCGATCTATGCCAAGACCTCGGCCTATGGCCATTTCGGCCGCAAGGCTGGCCGCGACGGCTCCTTCTCCTGGGAAAAGCTTGACCTCGTCAAGCCGCTCAAGGACGCTTTGAAGGAAGAAGCGCTGAAGGCCGCCTGATCCGGCTCTTTACGGACCTGCCGATAAAACTGTAAAGCGGATGTTTCCTGACGGAGACGTCCGCTTTTATCGTGAAAGACCATTGCCATGACTGACCAGCATCGCAGCCGCTCGACCGAAGCTTTCTTCGGACGCCGCAAGGGCAAGCCCCTGCGCGCGCTGCAGGCAACGCATCTTGATACGGTCCTGCCCTTGCTGCGGCTGGATTTGGCCTCGCCCGCACCTGCGGATGTGAAGACGTTGTTCAGGCATCCTGTCGGTCGTGTGCGGCTGGAGATCGGTTTTGGTGGTGGGGAGCACTTGATTCACCGCGCGGTCGAAGACCCGGCGACGGGCTTCATCGGCGTCGAGCCCTTCGTCAATTCGATGGCAAAGCTGGTCGGCTATATCGAAGAGCGTGGCGCTGAAAACATTCGTCTGCACGATGATGATGCAACACAGGTGCTGGATTGGCTGCCGGAAAATTCGATCGACCAGATCGACCTTCTCTATCCGGATCCATGGCCGAAGAGGAAGCACTGGAAGCGCCGCTTCGTGTCTCCGGTCAATCTCGACCGGTTCGCGCGCGTGCTGAAGCCCGGCGGCATCTTCTGCTTCGCCTCGGATATCGATACCTATGTCAACTGGACACTGTCGCACTGCCACGATCACGCGGCGTTCGAATGGACGGCGGAAAATGCCAGCGACTGGCTGACGCCCTATGCCGGCTGGCCGAGCACGCGCTACGAGGCCAAGGCGCGCCGGGAAGGCCGCAAGTCCGCCTATCTGACATTCCGGCGCGTCTAAGCCGGAATGTCACGTCAGCCCGTCGCCTAATGCAGGCTGACGGTGCGCAGGTCGTCTTCCGCGGCCTTGAAGAAGGTGCTGGAACGGTTGTCGGTGAGAAGGATCGGCGTGCCGTCGGCGCCGAACAGGGCCCACAGGTCAAGATCAGGGTCCATATTGGGGGCCTCCGGGAAGACACGGGACACTTCGTCCGAGCGCATCTTGCGGATATAGCCAACTTCACCGGCGCCGAGATGCGCCAGGTCATTTTTCGACAGATGTGAGCTGACGTGTTTCAATCCCATGAGTCGTACTCCGTGGCTTTGCCGATTTCATCGTCAAGAAGACAATGGAAATCCGCAACACATTGATTTTCCTGTACGAAGTTCGGGGCCATTGGGAGCGGCCAGGTCCTTGGTGCAGCCGGCATGAGCCGCCGGTTATCCTACTCTGGGACCAAAATATTAATTTTCTTTACCATACGGACAGGTTCCGGACGAATGAGGTCGACGGAGAGCAGGCCGTTCTTCAGCTCGGCCTTGGAAACCTGCATTCCTTCGGCCAGCACGAACATCCGCTGGAACTGACGGGCGGCGATACCCCGGTGCAGATAGTCACGTTCACCCGCCTCCGCCTGGCGTCCGCGAATGATCAGCTGATTTTCCTCGGTCGTGACGTCGAGGTCGTCTTCCGAAAAACCGGCAACGGCCAGGGTGATTCGCAGGCTGTCCGGCTCGACGGATGAATCGTCATGGCGCACGCGTTCGATATTATAGGGAGGGTAGCCGTCATTGCCCTTGGCGATGCGCTCAAGGGTCTTTTCCATCGCGTCGAAACCGAGCAGGAGCGGGCTCGTAAAGGGCGTGATCCGGGTCATATCTAGTCCTTGCAGCTCAAGCGACTGTTTTGACGGACCTGCGAGGCAGCATCCGCGAGGCTTCAATATGGTAGCTGTGCGTAGCGAGTGCAAGGCGCTTGCACTGGGCCAAGAGGCAAATCATAGTCCCGCTCGCTGATTTGGAGGAGACCCGCATGGCTGTGCCGAGAAAGATTATCATCGATACCGATCCGGGGCAGGATGATGCCGCCGCGATCATGCTGGCGCTCGGCAGCCCTGGCGAACTCGATGTGCTGGGTATTACCGCTGTCGCCGGCAACGTGCCGGTCGCGCTGACCTCCCGCAATATTCGGGTGATCTGCGAGCTGTGCAATCGCCGCGATGTGAAGGTTTATGCCGGAGCCGACAGGCCGCTGGTGCGCCAGCTGGTGACGGCGGAACACGTGCACGGCAAGACCGGTCTTGATGGCCCGGTGGTCGAAGAGCCGACCATGCCGATGCAGACGCAGCATGCCGTCGATTTCATCATCGAAACCCTGCTGGCCGAAGAGCCCGGCACTGTCACGCTCTGCACGCTGGGTGCGCTCACCAATATCGCGCTGGCGCTCAACAAGGCGCCGCAGATCGCTCCACGTGTCCGTGAAATCGTGATGATGGGCGGCGGCTTCTTTGAGGGCGGCAACATCACGCCGGCCGCCGAATTCAATATCTATGTCGATCCGGATGCCGCCGATATCGTCTTCAAGTCCGGCATCCCGATCGTCATGATGCCGCTCGACGTCACCCACCGGGTGCTGACCTACAAGACCCGCGTCGAAAAGATCAAGGCGATCGGCTCGCCGGCCGCCGTTGCCATGGCCGAAATGCTGGAATTCTTCGAGCGTTTCGATATCGAGAAATACGGCTCTGACGGCGGCCCGCTGCATGATCCGACCGTCATCGCCTATCTGCTGCGTCCCGAATTGTTCAAGGGCCGCGATTGCAATGTCGAGATCGAGACCAAGTCCGAATTGACCGTCGGCATGACCGTGGTCGATTGGTGGCAGGTCACCGGCCGCAAGCACAATGCCAAGGTCATGCGCGAGGTCGATGATCAGGGGTTTTTCGATCTCCTGACGGAGCGGCTCGCTCGCCTCTGAGCGTCAGCAAAACGCCAAACAAACAACGGCGCCGCAAGGGCGCCGTTGTTTCCAGCTTCGAGAGCATAACTCCCAATCGAGCTTCACATTTAAGGTGTGGTTGTTGTGGGCGTGGTGGGTGTCGTTGTTGTGGGTGTCGTTGTGGTGCCGGTCGCAGGCGTACCCGTTGCCGGGGTGTCTGTTGCTGGCTTGTCGGCCGATGGGGTTTCCACTGCCGGCACGTTGACGTTCACCTCGGTACGGCCACCACCGTTGAGGTTGATAACGCCGGTATACATCAGTATGCCGCCGATGACGACAAGCGCCAGTATGACAGCAACAATCCAACCGGTGTTGCTACGGCCCGTATTGATAACTGTGGGTCCACGATCAGTCATCTCGAATTCCTCCGCGTTGATACTGCACCCTTAACGCTGGGGGTCGCAGTAAGTTCCACTTGAGGTTGGCGGGTGAGCTGAGGAGGCGTTTGACCGTCATTGCGGCGCGCCACCCACAAAACCAAACGGCGCCACATGGGCGCCGTTTGCATCTCATCTCGAATGGTCGAATGCCTGTGGCTCAGAACTCTTCCCAGTTGTCCTGGGCAAGAGCCGTGTTGCCTGAAACCTGCGGCACTGCCCTTGGCGACGGAGCACTGTAGCGGGCCGGAGCCGATTTCGCAGGCGCGCTGTAGCTCGGCGTCGATACCCTGACGGGTGCTCGCATCTTGTCAGCGGTGCTGCGCAGCATCTCGGTGGATGACTGGCCCTGACGCGCGACGTGGAAGCGGGACACGAGCGTGCTCAGCGCACGGGCTTCCTCGTTCAGCGCCATGCTGGCGGCGGTGGTTTCTTCCACCATGGCAGCGTTTTGCTGGGTCACCTGGTCCATCTGGTTGACCGCCGTGTTGATCTCCTTGAGGCCGACGGCCTGTTCGGAGGCCGAGCCGGAAATCTGGCGGATCAGCCCGTTGATCTGGACCACCTGGTCGGCGATCTTCTGCAGCGCGCCACCGGCACGGCCGACGAGATCGACACCATCGCGAACCTGGCCGGCCGAGGTGTTGATCAACTGCTTGATCTCCTTGGCGGCATTGGCGGAACGCTGGGCCAGTTCGCGGACTTCCTGGGCAACAACGGCAAATCCCTTGCCGGCATCGCCGGCGCGGGCGGCTTCGACACCGGCGTTCAGCGCAAGCAGGTTGGTCTGGAAAGCGATTTCGTCGATGACGCCGATGATGCGGCTAACTTCGCCCGAAGACTGCTCGATACCCTTCATCGCGGCAATCGCCTTTTGCACCACTTCGCCGGACTGTTCGGCATCGCTGCTGGCGGTCTCGACGGATTTTGCCGCAACCTTGGCATTGTCGGCGCTGGCATTGACCTGCGAGGTCAGCTGATCGAGCGCTGCTGCCGTTTCTTCCAGGCTTGCGGCCTGCTGTTCGGTGCGGTGCGACAGGTCGTTGGCGGCGTTGCTGATTTCGCTGGTGCCGGTGCCGATATTGACGACCGAGCTGTTGACCGTCTGGATCGTCTCTTCGAGACTGTCCATGGCGGAGTTGAAGTCCGTCTTAAGCTGGGCGTATTCGCCGGGGAAATCCTCGGTGATGCGATAGGCAAGGTCACCAGAGGAAAGCTGCGACAGACCCTTGGCGAGCTTGGCGACAATCTCGCGCTGGGTGGCGTTCGACTGGGCGCGTTCGGCCTCAGATTGGCTGCGCTGCTGTTCGGAAGACTGGCGCTCCTGCTGGGCTTCGGCTTCCAGGCGCTTGGTATCGGCCAACCGGTGGCGGAAGCCCTCCAGAGCCTTGGCGACAGAGCCGGTTTCGTCGGTGCGATCCTGACCGGAGATCGGCGCGGTGTAGATGCCGCTGCTGAGGTTCGCAACGTCGCTGACGAGGCCCGCAAGCGGCTTCTGTACGAAGCTGCGGACGGAGATGTATAGCCCGAGAAGGACGGCGCCGAGCACGATCAGGCCGCCGATGATCATCATGTAGGTCTGATCGACGACCGGTGCATTGATGGCGCTCTGCGGTACGTCGACGAGCACGATCCAGGTGGTGTTCACATCGGGCAGGCTGAACGGATAGACCACCCGCTCGAAGGTTTCGTTGCCGTCATAGCTCAGGTCATGGATCATGCCAGGCTTTGCCGTGGACAGCGCGTTCTTGACGATATCCGTACCGACACCGTCATATTCCTTCATCAGCAGATCCGGGATTGGTGCGACCAGCCATTTGCCGGTCTGCGAGAGCAGCGTCACGCGGCCGGTGCCGAAGGGGCGAATATCCTTCACCTTGTTGGCCAGCGAGGACAGCGAAACATCGACGCCGCTGACGCCGATCAGCTTGCCGTTGGACATGACCGGATAGGCGATCGAGGACATCGAATTGTTGTCGCCCGTGGTGCTTTCGGTATAGGGCGGCGACATCGCGCCCTTGAGGCTCTTGGCCGCCAGTCCATACCAATCGGCCGGATAATCGGAATCGAATGTCGAGAAGGCGATGCCGGTCTTGCTCTTGGTCCAGTAGGGGTTCAGCGTTCCATCCTTGCTGGCGCCGAAATCCTTCTGGCCCGCATAATCCTTGGATTTTCCGTCGAAGGCATTCGGTTCCTCGGCAAACCAGCTGCCAAACGCGAATGTGTTCTTTTCGACATTGGCCTTCAGCAAATCGACGACGGCCTTGCGGTCGAGATAGCCGCCTTCCTGGCCGCGCCCGATGATACCAGCCGTCGAGCGGGCAGCACCCGCCAGTTCGGCGATGTTGCTGGCAATGTCGGATGCAATGGATTTCGCTTCCGTGCGCGCCTGGTCGAGAACCAGTGTCTCGACACGATCCTGCGTCTGGGAGATCAGCACGTAGTTGGAAGCAAGAAGCACGAGCGCAATGGTGCCGCCCGTGACCGCAATAAGTTTTGTCGCCAGCGATTTGGCCTGGAACTTGAACATGGGTGTCCCCGCATTGTGAGAGGTCCGCGGGTTTCAAGCCGCGGAATGACGCGATCTTTGGATGGGAGATGCCCCCTCATGGAGCGCCAGATGCCGACCGACATCGTGAGGCCGCCTTTGATCCTGGGAAGGCAGCCTTTGCAGGTGTTTGATAACGCGGTATTTATTAAAATTAGAACAACGTTGGAGACTGAAATCCCGTAGTTTCTACGGGATTTTCTCCTCAGTGCCGCGTCGGCGACGTTCCCTGTTCTGATTGCGCAACAGCGGCCTGGCGGTCGTAACCGCTCAGATTTTAGCGTCGACCTCGGCGGCCAGCGGGATAGCCGGCTGGGCGCCCGGGTTGAGGCAGGCCAGCGAACCGGCAACGGCGGCACGGCGCAGCGCCGCATCGAAGTCGAGCCCGGCATCGAGGCTGGCGGCGAGATAACCGCAGAAGGTATCGCCGGCGCCGACGGTATCGACCGGCTCGATCTTCAGGCCCTTGGCGCGATGGACATTGCCGCCCCGTAGTACCGCCACCACGCCCTCGGCGCCCAGCGTGACGATGACGGTCTGGCCTGTTTCCCGCGACAGAGCCTGCATGGCGTCTTCACGCTCGGCCGCCGAAAGCCCTTCGCGTCCGGCAAGCAGCTCAAATTCCGTCTCGTTGGCCACGACGATATCCGCCATCCGGCCCAGCCGTGCAGCATCTGCCGTCAAAGGCGCAATGTTGATGATCGAGGCGATACCTTTGCCCTTGGCCGCAACCAGCGCCTTTTCCACCGATTCCGGCGGGATTTCGAGTTGCAGCATGAGGGTATCGCCAACGCTCATCGTCTCGACAGCAGCCTGTGCATCATCGGTACTGACCGTGCCATTGGCGCTTGCCACCACCACGATGACGTTTTCGCCGTCGCCACCGACCAGGATATGCGCGGTGCCGGTCGGTTCACCCACGGTTTTCGTCAGCGACAGATCGGTGCCCGCCTGTTTCAGCAGAGCAAGCGCGCCATCGGCAAAACTGTCCGATCCGACAGCGCCCGCCATGCGAACGCTTGCGCCTGCCCGCCGCGCCGCCAGCGCTTGATTGGCGCCCTTGCCACCAGCAGCAGTCGAAAAGCTCGTGCCGGTCACGGTCTCGCCGGGTTTGGGCAGGCGTGCGGTGGTGGCGATCAGGTCCATGTTGATGGAGCCGAAAACTGTAATCATCTGAAGTGTCTCCCGGGGCAGGCGATTTTTGCGGGGACAGTGCCCGACCGGGTCAGTCCTCGTCAACCACCCGCAGCTTCAATTGCCCGATCCGCGTGTCGAAGGATTTTTGATCCGGCTTGCCGTCTGCCGCGGCGCCAGCCGTTTCGAGGTCCAGCGCCTCGATGCGGGTGCCGCGCCGCTTGAGCTTGTCCGATGACACTAGAATATCGTCGACATCCTTCTGTGTGATGAGGAAATGGCCGTGCAGCTTGCGCACCCGGTCGTCGAGCCGGGTCAGGTCCTCCATCAACCGGATCACCTCGCCCTGGATCAGATGGGCCTGCTCCCTCATCCGGGCATCGCGCAGGATCGACTGGATGACCTGGATCGACAGCATCAAAAGCGACGGCGAGACGATGACGATCCGCGACCGGTGCGCCTTCTGGACGATCCCCTCGAAATGCTCGTGGATCTCGGCGAAGATCGATTCGGAGGGTACGAAGAGGAAGGCGGTGTCCTGGGTTTCTCCGGGGATCAGGTATTTTCCGGAAATATCCCGGATATGCACTTCCATATCGCGGCGGAACTGTTGCTGTGCCTGGCGGACCATCTCCGGGTTTTCGGCGCTGCGAATGGCGTTCCAGCCTTCAAGCGGAAATTTCGCATCGATCACCAGCACCGGCTGACCGTTCGGCATGCGGATCGTGCAGTCCGGCCGTGATCCGTTGGAAAGCGTCGTCTGGAAGGCATAGGCCCCTATCGGCAGGCCATCGGCAATGATGGTTTCCATGCGCGACTGGCCAAAAGCACCGCGCGTCTGCTTGTTGGACAGAATGCTCTGCAATCCGGCCATATCTTTCGCAAGCGACTGGATATTGGTCTGCGCCGTGTCGATCACCGCCAGCCGCTCCTGCAGCCGCCGCAGGTTCTCGTGCGTTGTCTTGGTCTGCTCGGTAATCGAGGTGCCCAGCCGATGCGTCATGCCGTCGATCCGCTGGCTGATCGACTGGTTGAGTTCGGATTGGCGTGCGCCAAACACATCGGCCATGGCGGCAATACGGCCCTGCATCTCGGTCTGTGCGGCCAGAAGCGCCGTCATGCGCTGCTCGGCATCGACAGCCGACTGCCGGTCTCGCCGCCTGCCAAGGACTGCCGGGATACCGGCAAAAAGCAGGATAACGACGGTGCCGAACAGGCACATGCCGAGCGTGACTGTGTAGGAGCCAAGAATGAAAAGCGGCTGATCGAGCGTGAGAATTGTTGGTTCCATCGACGTAGCGTAGGGGGATTCGAGTTTGTTGACTAGATCAAAACAAGAACATTGGTGAATCGATCGATACAAACTGCTGCATTTGCTGCAAAAATCTTGAAAACGAGAATTCCATCGGCGCGAAAGATCGGTTATGGGAGCCAGATGACCATTAAGCCGCTCATCATTCTTCCCGATCCCGTGCTGCGCCAGCTCTCCAAGCCGGTGGAAACGGTCGATGCCGATGTCCGCCGTCTGGCCGACGATATGCTGGACACGATGTATGATGCCCCCGGCATTGGCCTTGCCGCGATCCAGATCGGCATTCCTCGCCAGATTCTGGTGATTGACGTATCCAAGGATGGCGAAGAAAAACAGCCGCTGGTCTTTATCAATCCGAAAGTCCTGACGACATCCGACGAACCATCCGTCTACGAAGAAGGCTGCCTGTCGATCCCCGATTATTACGCGGAAGTCGAGCGGCCGGCGGAGATTACCGTCGAATATATCGATCTTGAGGGAAAGAAGCTGACGGCCAAGGTCGACGGCCTTCTGGCGACCTGCCTGCAGCACGAGATCGATCACCTGAACGGTGTTCTGTTCATCGACCACATCTCCAAGCTCAAGCGCGAAATGGTGATCCGCAAATTCACCAAGGCCGCCAAGACCCGTGGCGCCAAGGCGATCTGACGCCTTCCATTGAAAGTCTGGGCCTGCGAGACTATGATATCAGTGATATCATAGTGGAGGTCGCGCATGGGCGATTTGCTGATCCGAAATATCCCCGATGCTCTGAAACGCGACATCGCTGCCGCGGCCGACCGCACAGGGCGTAGTCTCTCCGATGAAGCCAAGGAGCTTTTGCGCAGGGGTTTGATCGCCGCGAGCGATATCAAGCCAGTGGAGGGGTCTGCCTACGATGTTCTGCGTGCGGCTTTTGGAGCTGACGAAGGCCTGGGTGACGATTTTGCCGCTATTTTGGACGAGGTGGAAGCGGAGCGGAAGAAAGACTTTGGCCGCCCGGCTTTGGAGTTCGAATGATCGTACTCGACACGAACATCATTTCGGAGCTTGTAAAATCATCCCCGGACAAAAGCGTTGGAGTATGGTTTCGACGTCAAGCCGAATCGAATTTGTATCTCAACTCCATCGTCGTGATGGAGCAGTCGTTTGGAGCGGAGCGCTTTTATCTGCGTACGGGTTCTGATCGGTATATTCTCTCGCTTGAACGCCTATTGGCAATCCAGTTTCGTGGTCGCATTCTGGACTTCAGTGAGGGCGCTCCGGTGCTAACCGGCCGTCTCCGTGCCAAGCGCGAAAGTGCCGGCCGGCCGATCTCGGTTCAGGACGCCATGATCGCCGCGATCTGCCTGTCGCATGATGCGACGCTGGCGACGCGCAATACAAAAGACTTCGAGGGGCTTGATTTGAAGCTCGTAAACCCGTTTGAAGGGGCCTGATCAGAACGGGGACCGTGCACCATGCCGCTTCGCATCATCTTCATGGGAACGCCGGAGTTTTCGGTGCCGACACTGGCGGCGTTGGCGCAGGCCGGTCACAAGATCGTTGCCGTCTACACGCAGCCACCCCGTCCCGGCGGCCGCCGTGGTCTCGACCTGCAGAAATCGCCGGTGCATCAGGCCGCTGAACTGCTCGGCATCGAGGTGCTGACGCCCGTCAATTTCAAGGATGCAAGCGACCGCCAGACGTTTCGCGAATTCGACGCCGATGTTGCCGTCGTGGTGGCTTACGGGCTGCTGTTGCCGGAGGAGATTCTGAGCGGCACAAGGCTTGGCTGCTACAATGGCCACGCATCGCTGTTGCCGCGCTGGCGGGGCGCTGCGCCGATCCAGCGGGCGATCATGGCCGGTGACCACGAGACCGGCATGATGGTGATGAAGATGGACAAGGGGCTCGACACCGGCGACGTGGCGCTGACCAAGGTCGTGGCCATCGGCAGCGAGATGACAGCAGGCGAACTGCATGACAAGCTGATGCTGGCCGGTGCTGGCTTGATGAAGGAGGCCATGGACAAGCTCGATGGCGGCGACCTGCCGTTGACGCCGCAGGCCGGGCATGGGGTGATCTATGCGGCCAAGATCAGCAAGGCCGAGACGCGGATCGATTTTCGCAAGCCCGCTCTTGAGGTCCACAATCACATTCGCGGACTGTCGCCCTTTCCCGGCGCCTGGTTCGAACTGGAGATCGGCGGCAAGCCGGAGCGGATCAAGGTTTTATCCTCGGTGGTCGAAACTGCAGGCGGCGAAACCGGCACGGCGCTGTTCGACGACCTGACGATTGCCTGCGGCGATGGGTCCGTGCGGTTGACCCGGCTGCAGAAGGCAGGCGGCAAGGTTTTGAATGCAGAGGACTTCCGGCGCGGCACGCCCATTCCTGCCGGCACAAGGCTGTCCTGATGCCGCGGTTTCGCATGCTGATCGAGTATGATGGCTCCAATTACGTCGGCTGGCAGCGGCAGCACAACGGGCTGTCGGTCCAGGGTGCTGTCGAAAAGGCCATCCTGGCGCTGACCCGCGAGCCCGCTCTGATCCGTGGTGCGGGGCGCACCGATTCCGGCGTGCATGCCAGGGGACAGGTGGCGCATGTGGATCTCTCGCGGGCTTGGAAGCCGGAGACGTTGCGCAATGCGCTGAATGCTTATCTCGGCCAGGCCGGGCAGCAGGTGTCGATCATCGAGGCGGCGGACGTGCCGGATGATTTCGATGCCCGCTTTTCAGCGCTGAGGCGGCATTATCTCTACCGCATCATTTCACGGCCATCGCCTTTGGCATTGGAGGCCAAGCGCGCCTGGTGGGTGTCGAAGCCGCTCGATCACGAAACCATGCACACGGCTGCCCAGATACTGGTCGGCCATCACGATTTCACCACGTTCCGCTCCACCCATTGCCAGGCCAACAGCCCGTGGCGGACACTCGACCGGCTGGATGTGACGCGGGATGGCGACGTCATCGAGATCCGGGCGACGGCGCAGAGTTTCCTGCACAACCAGATCCGCTCGTTTGCCGGCACCTTGAAAATGGTGGGTGACGGGCGCTGGACGCCGGACGATGTGCGGGCCGCACTCGAGGCGAAGGACCGCAAGGCCTGCGGCCCGGTCGCGCCGCCGGAGGGGCTTTATTTCATGCAGGTCGACTACTGAAGGGGCGTGGGATAGATCGGCATCAGGCCGAGCAGGGGCGGCAGGGCTTCGCTCAACATCAGCGACGGCAGGATCAACAGGGCTGAGATCGCCGAGGCGAGCAGCAACTGGTTGCTGGTCACGGTTTTGACCAGCCTGAAAATCACCGTGAAATTGGCCAGCAGCAGGATCAGGGACAACAGATAGGCCAGCCCCTGGCCGTCTGGAAACACCAGTCTGATCGCCAATGGAACGGCCATGGCGTAGACCGTCGGGACGGCCAGCCAGTTGGTGCTGATGATGATCGAGGCCAGCATGTCGGCATAGCCGAGCGGTTTTGCCAGCACAGCCACCAGCACCAGGGGCACGATCCACATCGTCATATCGACGAGAAACAGCTTGAAAATGAAGCCAAGCCCGGTTTCCGTTCCTGTCGGCATCTGCTCCAGATAAAACATCCGCCACGCCGCCCAGCCGACGGCCATGGCCGGAAGGCACCAGAGGAAAGCGGCAAAGGAGCGCCAGACACCGATGGCGGTTATGTCGAGCCAGTCGAAGCCGCTCCTGTCGCCCAGGATCAGCAGCCAGACACCCTTCAGATAGGCACCGATCTCCTCAATCTGCGGCATGGCCAAACCAGCGGCTGATGAAGGTTTCATAGATCTGCGTCAGGGTTTCCAGATCGGCGACAGCGACGCGTTCATCGACCATATGCATGGTCTGGCCGACAAGGCCGAACTCGACCACCGGGCAATAATCCTTGATGAAGCGCGCATCAGACGTGCCGCCGGTGGTCGACAGTTTTGGCTCGCGGCCGGTGACGGCCTCGACGGCGCCCGACAGCGAAGCGATCAGGGCGTTGTTGCGGGTGATGAAGACGTGGCTCGGACGTTCGCTCCACACCAGATCGTAGCGGACCGGAGTGCGGCCGGGACGAAGTGGGCTATCCGTGGCGGCGCGATCCAGCCGGGCGATGATCTCTGCCTTCAGGCTGTCGGCTTCCCAGGTGTCGTTGAAGCGGATGTTGAAACTCGCCGATGCCTTGGCCGGAATGACGTTGACGGCCTTGTTGGCCACGTCGATCGTCGTCACTTCGAGATTGGACGGCTGGAAATTATCGGTTCCGCCATCAAACGGCGGGTCCATCAGCGCCTGTGTCAGGGACAGGATGCCGCGCACCGGGCTGTCGGCCAGATGCGGATAGGCCGCATGGCCCTGGACGCCCTGAACTGTGATGGTGCCGGACAGCGAGCCGCGCCGGCCGATCTTGATCATGTCGCCGAGATGGTCCGGATTGGTCGGTTCGCCGACCAGGCAGGCATCCCACCGCTCGCCCTTGGCGGCTGCCCATTCGAGCAGCTTGGTGGTGCCGTTGATCGCCGGGCCTTCCTCGTCGCCGGTGATCAGGAAGGAGATCGAGCCTTCCGGCGCGCCATGTTTTTCGATATGGCGGGCAACAGCGGCGGCAAAGCAGGCAATACCACCCTTCATATCGACGGCGCCGCGGCCATACATTTCGCCACCGGCAATGTCGGCGGAAAACGGGCCATGCGTCCAGGCACTCTCGTCGCCAACGGGTACGACATCGGTGTGGCCGGCAAACATCAGGTGCGGGCCGCCGGTGCCGAGCCGGGCATAGAGGTTTTCGATATCCGGCGTGCCCTCTTCGGTCGCCGTCACCCGATGGGTAACAAAGCCGAGCGGCTTCAGCATCGCGTCGAGCGTTGTGAGCGCACCGCCTTCGGCGGGGGTGACGGAAGGGCAGCGGATCAGGGCGGAGAGATTGGCGACGGGATCGATAGCGGTCATCAAGAAAGCCTGTTGTTTCGCGGGGCTTGGTTTAGCCCATCCATACCGGGCTGTCACGCGGTTAGCCGGGCTTTCCCTCCCCTTGAGGGGGAGGGCCGAAGCGAAGCTCCGGGGTGGGTTGAACTGCGGCATAAGCAATTGACGATGGTCTTCGCGGTGGTCACCCCCACCCGCCGCGCTGCGGCGACCTCCCCCCGTCAAGGGGGAGGTGGAACTGCCTCTTCTCCCCAGCGGGGAAGGTGCCCGAAGGGCGGATGAGGGGGGCGGCATAGAGCGGCAGGCCTTCATCGTGGCGATTTCCCAATTTTTCCATTTTCAGTTTCCCCGGATTTCCGTCTTCAAGGTGGCTTAGCCCCCTCATCCGGCCCTG
>UBTA01000058.1 GCA_900468065.1 Hyphomicrobiales bacterium
GCGCCGTCGCGACGGCGCCCGTCAACATTCCGGGTTGGGAAGGAGAAAGCGATGAAACCCGATATGTTTAAACAACCTGTTTCCATTCTTGTCGGCCTTGGCTTTCCGGCAGAGGTTCGAAGCGTGAGGGACGCCTATCGACATCTCGTCGAATGGCCGGCCTCGATGCGAGACACCGCACATTCGATCGCACTCAAGGCCTGCGGCGCGGCACTTCGCGGCGAGATCGAAGCGGAAACCGCTGGCGGTCTGTTCGCAGCTTTCGCAGAGAAACACAGTCTGCTGGCGCCTGAAACAAACGTGATAGCCGCGTCACGCTTGCAGCGTGACCGGGATGCCCATGTACCACGAGGAGGCCGATGATGCACAACATGCTACAGCAGGCCGCCGACCATGCGATGGCGATAGGACCAACGGTCCTAGTTCAGGGCTTGCAGCTTCAGCGGCCAATCGACGTGGTGAGAGCACCGGCTCTTTCCCTTGATGAAAAGCGAACGATCCTCGCGGCCTGGGCCTCGGACTTTTACGCCCTCGATTCGAAGCGGCGATCCGTCAATTGCCGGGTTCAGAGCCAGTCTCGATCGACGAAGTGCAGTTTGCCCTCAGAGAACTCGATCGGCGCTATGGTATCTGACGGATTGGGGTTCAGGCGGCCTGCTTTATTGCCTTGGCGAGCCGCTTGATCGCCTGTTCTAGCGATCGGCGTCCGTGGCATAGCCCTGTCAGGCGCTCGTCTTCTCTAGAAGAGCCCGCGCGGTGCGAAGGGAAAAGTGCTGCGTCCGTTTTGACCTGGTTCCAGGTGAGAAGCATCGACACCAATACCGTCGATCGCCATGCTTGGCCTGCCCAAACGCTTGAGCGTCTCGCAAACCGCTGGCCCAGCAGCAATATCGGCGCCCTCAGCCATGGAACTATATGGCCTTAGCTTGCCGCTTACCTTCCATCCATTCACATCACCAATTGTAAACATGAAAAACGGGCCGAGGCCCGTTTCCTGTTCTGGATTGCTGTTTGCCGATCGATCAGCAAGACGCTTCGTAACGGCGGCCATAGCGGTCGCGATAGATACAGCGGCCCGGCTCACTGGCATTGCCGATCAGGGCACCGGCCACGCCGCCAACGGCAGCACCCACTGCCGCACCGCGTACATTGCCGGTCGCCACCCCGCCGATGATTGCGCCGGACGCAGCACCGATGCCGGCGCCCTTTTCCGTTTGTGTGCAAGCGGCGAGCGGAAGGATGAGCACGGCTGCGAGGAGGATGTTCTTCATGATTGGTTCCTTTTCTAGGACAGGTTGGAGGGGGCGAGCGATCAGACGCGGCCCATCAAGACAAAGATGAGGAGGATGATGACGACCAGCCCGAGGCCACCTGAAGGTCCATAGCCCCAATTGCGGCTGTGGCCCCAGCTCGGCAGCGCACCGATCAGCAAGAGCACCAAGACAATCAGGAGAATTGTAGCGAGCATGTTATTTCCTCTTCGGCTTTCGGCCCGTCTCGGTCACGGGGTTCACGCGATTTGGCCCGGCAACAGCCGGGCCAGGGCACGTCTAATTACTCAATCACTTCAATCACAGCACGGGTTTTGGGATTGACCAGCACCCGCTTGTTATTGACGATGACGTAGCTGTAGTCCGCCTGATCGGGGATTGTATGGATCTCCACCGTATCAGGAAGTGCAGTCCCAACGGCGATGTCACCTTCAAATGTAACGGAAGGTGACTTCTGTTCGAGAACATATGTCCTGACCTCGCCGGGAACCGCCACCGTCGCTGTCTGACCGACGGCTATTCCGGAGATTGAGAGAAAAATTGCGACGGCAGATATGAACAACTTTTTCATGCTTTCCTCCTTGTTTAATGCGTCAGGCGGAACTTTTATTTGCTCAGCTTTGTTCCACGTAACTGGCATCGTGATTTGATTTCGTCGTTGGTTACGCTATCGGGGCCGGTCGACGCCCTGACCAACATAGGTCGAAGCTGCCGTTGCCGGCTTTTGGAAAACCCACACCCGACCGCTTTGGCGGTCGTCCGGCCCACGGATCGCGACGACCGTGGCCAGTATTTCAGCCACCGCGAGCAGGATTGCGAAAATCGGTACTGCCAGGCCGCCGGACTTTTTTTAGGGATAGATAATGAAGGCCTCCTAGAAACAGAACGATCTTAGCTCGCGAGTGTTCCGCGGTCAGACCTCAGTCCTATAGGCGTCGGACTTTGGTCCTACACCCGTCCTCAAATCCCGCCGCTAGGCACTGTCTGGTGATTCATGGCACATGTCAGTCACGGCATCGAAGAGAGACAAGAGTTGTCTTTCGTCTACCGCTGGAAGCCTGGACTGCGCTTCCGTCAATCAATGAAAATCGTCGAAGCGACATTCAATACCTTGGCCGCTGCCATCGCCTCGGCGAATGGCCGCTTGACCAAGGCGTACATCACGGTCAGTGCCCGACGATTGCCGACACGAGGCTCACACGCTGACAATGCTGGTCAACACGCCCCGATTGCCCAAGCAGGGTCTCGAAACCGGCCTGAAAGACGAGGGTCTGTCGATCCAGCCCCGTCCCGGTGCCGTTGCGCGCCTGTCGCAATAAGGAAGACAGCGCATGTCGTTGGGAGTGATGGTAGTTTTCTGCGGCAACGCGCTCGAGGCTTTCAAGGTGGATGTCGCAGCCGAAACCGAAGTACCTCCCACGGATTGGGCTTCCGGTTAAAATCGACCGAGGAACAGCGGGATTCGCTGGGGCAGGATCGCGCTACAGCTCAACGAAAGGTGCGCGCTTGCCTCAGTTCCATAAGTCTTCTTATGTGATACACGCATAACGTTTAATTTATTTGTTAACACCAAAAGGTGGCAGTCACCGATGCGAATTCCCCAAGCTTTCCGGGACAGAACTGGTAAAACCATCACCGCCGGATTCGTGCTCACGTGTCACCGTAGCGCCCAATCATACGACGCAACTGTGTGTTCTGCTCAAGCAGTTTTGTAGACAGCTGCAATCGAAGACTTTTGATTTCGAGGTCTAGCTCAGTGGCTTCGTCAACGGCCGTCTTCTTCGTCGCTATCGGCTGTTCTACGGCTGCAGTGACAACCGTCCGCTTGTCGAGGTGCTCTCGCGCTTGAACCGCTTTCGCCCGTCGCCCGTTTGATTTGGTGGTAAGGGTGTCCATCCCCCTCTTCCCGTCGATAGTCTTTGCGGCCGGCGCTACCGGTGCGGGCTGGTCATGTCCCTCCGGAGCAACGTTATCTGCCACCTGCGAAGGCATGGGATCGGTTTGTGCCGCCGGTAAGGTTGGGGGGGTGTCTGCCTCGATGGAAGCGGGCTGCCGGTTTGTTTTGTTCCCGTCAGCGGTCGATTGAGGGTGCGCTTCCAGTTCCCTTTGCCGCGAATTGAGCTGCTCGAACAAATCAACCTGCGGGTCAGATGTCGGCACGGCCTCATCGACCGATGCAACGGTTTCATCTGACTTGCGGCGTGATGCAAAGCCTTTGAATAGTTGCCATGGTGATCTCATCGTCGTCTCCCGACTCGTTTCCAGGCTCCATAGTACCGAGCGGGAGACCGGGCTTGCAATGCGAGCCCGGTCTTTAGTCGTGAGCGGCTTTACATCGGCCGCTGTTGACGATCGTCTACGATCAAGCCATCCCGAGCTTTTTACGGAGATCAGCGTTTTCGGCGCGGAGTTTGCCGGAAAGCTCCTTACGAAGCTTCTGGTTTTCTTCTTCGAGCTTCAGAAGATCGGCAAAACCGTCCGTATCAACCGGCGCGGCCGCGACTTTCGGCGCGCGCTTGGGGGGCTGAGCCTTCGTAGCCGTGACCTTACTTGCGGGAGCTGGTGCCTTCGCGGCCGGCTCGGCTGCAACAGGCACACTGGTCGCCACTGCTTTCTTTGCCGGACCGCGGGTCTTCTTCACTGGCGCGCTTACCGAAGTGTCAGCAACAGCTTCCGCAGCGGCTTTTGGCTTGCGCGGTGCGCGCGTCTTCTTTTCTTTTGTCTTCGGAGGAGCTTCAGCGGACGCAGTATCGACTGCAGGAGTGAAGTTCGTATCATCAGCCATTCGTAGATCCTTGAGCAGGGGAAATTGTTCACGACCGTTCTAAGTCGCTGTCAATATGCACAGAATATTATTTCGAGTTTATTGACAATGAATTTCAGCGCGTTTTTCGCCCAACACGGAGATCCATTGGTAACCGACGTGGCCACGGACACTATTTTCACGGACATGTTTGGCAATAGAGTGCAACTGATCCGCGGGGTGTCTTGCAGTCGAAATCGGGGCACTCAAGTACCCGTGCCCCTCCAATTGTCAGTACCCAATCAGATCAACTTCCGGGACCGCCGCGATAGGGGGCGGGGTGTTACTGAACGACCACCGAAACACTCATTGGGATCCATTAATTCTCGATAAATCGACGCGCGGATCAGCGCTCGCAGGGTGGTTCCCGTGGCTGGTCACATCTGTCGCGGGGGTGGCCGGCGTAGACCTGACATCATCGGGGTTCCCAGGCTTTATGTTAGCAGCGCCGGTCTCCGCCTTTCCGGGGTCCGGTTCAAGGAAGACGGACTTACCCTCGAAGTAACCCGTCTTCCAAGCATAAACGGCATCATCGAATGCCTCCGGCGGCTCTGATCCATACCATTTTGTGACGATACGATAGACCTTCGCGAACAGACCGGTCCCCACACGAATATTTTCGCAGGCGTCGACGAGGTCGATCTTTAGCTCAGAGGCTTCGTTCACGCCGATCCCGGCTGGATATTGCGTAACTCCCACCCTCACGACCGCATGGCCGACATATTTTGAGACGATCGCCATCGCCTCCTCGCTCGTCCTCGCAATAGGCACAAGAATGGTTCGATCGCCGGAACTAACGGTAACTGCCAGCGGGTTCGCGGAACCGGCCTCAGCAATGAAGCGTTCGATGATGGCGGGCTTCAGGTGTGGATCCGCGCATTTGGTGATCAAGACAGGATCAAACATAGATGTTCCACAAGGCTCACGTGTTGGAGGAAACGATGATAGGGGTGTTGAACAGAGCGGCCCAGCCGAGCGCACTCGCGCGTTGAATCCGGACGATTGAGGTTCCGGTCGCCCACCAGCCGTTCCCGCTTGCGACGATCACGTCCGGCTCATGAAACATCGACTGCAGTACCGGCCACGTGAGCAGCTGCTCGTAGCAAATCAGAGTGGCAACGCGCGCGCCGGCCACGGTGACGATCGGGTTGGCGAAGAAGTTGGCCCGGGCGCCGCCGCTTCTTCCCATCCAGGCCAGCCATGGCTGCCACATGGCCACGGGTACCGGCATACGCTCCCGATAATTTGGTGATCCGCCACCTCTGTTCATTGAGACCATGACGTTGTCGTAACCGGTAGTATCAACAACCGAAGCGCCGGCGAACACCGTGACATCGCTTCCGTCCAGAGCTGTTCGCCAATATCGTTCCATCGTCGGCGTCCAGAAGCCAAGCGCGCTCTCGGGAAGAACAACCACCCGAGCACCGAGTGCCGCTTTCGCTCGCACTGCCCCGACAAGTAACCGTTGCTGCTCAAGAACAAAACCGCGGCCCATTGATGAGCCAAGGAGCGTGTGGACACCGACCCAGCCTTTCGGCAAGGAAGGAGGCACCCAGCATGCGGCGGACCAGACCCAAAAGCCTCCCAAAGCTACGACGACGATCGGCCATCGTCTCGTCGTCAGGGCGAGCATGCCGGTTGCTGTCATAAAGAGGCCGATCCAACCCCAGCCAGGAAACAACACGCCCGAGGCCGTCAGTGGGTGAGCCCATCCAACGACGCCGAACGGTGGGATGATCATCAGGACCGAAGCGATTGCAAAACCCGCGCAACGCCGTCCACCCGATCGCGGTAGCCAACAAATGGTGTGAACGAACACAAACCCTGCGGCGGCAATCCCCCACAATATGTAGCCATACGCTTCACCGGATCCATAGAAATTGACAACACCCTGCGGTAAGCCCCGTGATGCGGCGAGAAAATAGGCCGCAGCAATCATAACTGCTGCAGTGCGCGTAGGCGCAAGTGACCACAGCAATGGGAAAAGGAGCGCCAGTGGTAAGAACAGGACTTGCCCACTCCAACCGTATGTACCGACCAAGACCGCCCCTGCGACCAGACCGATGGAGGTGAGTACTTCACGGCACATAGGTGAACACCTCTTGCGCAAGGCCAAGCACCCCGCTTTGGGGAATGGGGCCGAAATAACGGGAGTCATAGGACCCGACAAAACCCGAGTGCAGGAATACGAACCCGCGTGGAATAACGCCGCCTGAAAATGACGTGAGTGGACGCTGCTGAGCGTCCATCGGCACGGTAAGAGACTGTGGTAGCGATATGCCATCTATTTTGACCGAACCATTGACCTCGACGCGCTGGCCGGCGGTCGCCGCGACAGTTTTGATAAGAGGACCAGATCCTCCGGGGCAAAGTCCCTTGCGCAGATAGCCGCGCGCGTTGGCCGATCTGAAGACATCGTTGTCCGGCGGGCAAATGAATATCCGGTCGTCAACACGGACACCCCGGGTGAGAGGCTGAATGCGCCAGAGCCCCAGAGGATAGCTCGGCGTCATATTGATCCTGTAGCCACCGAACCAGCCTAGAATGGCGAGCGCGACCAAAGCGATTACAGCGGCAAAGATAACGCGCAGCGCTGCCTTCGATTGAGACCTGATTAGAGCCGCTGTCATTTCAGGCCGAGCCCGGATCTCGGGGACAGACGCATGATCTCCGCTTGCTTCTGTGCTTGAGTCGATCGTTCGTGGACCGCCAGCTTTTGCACGGCGCGCATCGCTGGCCATGCCCCTTTGACCGCTGCGGCCTGAGCCGGGTTCATGCTCGCCGTCAATTCGCGGAAAGCCTGGCCGCTGGTATCCTTTGCCGCGATCCCAAGTAGGACACGCTCGCCGAACCGCTCGGAAACCGCTTTGCCAAACGCGTCGATTTCCACCTTCGCCTCGCGGTTGCTCAGTGCAAAACCAAGGGCTGCCGGAAGATCGTTGCGGTCGATCGCGTCGCGTACCCGTTCAAGGATGACGCTGGCGGCCGGCGATAGCGCCGGAATCTCCGTGGCGACCCGCAGGCGGCTAGCACGTTCCTCTGCTTCATGCTTGTGTTCGGCTTCCGCTCGCGCGCGAAGATAGCGTTCAATACCGCGCGTGAGAGCCGGCACGTTAATCTCGGCCTGAACGCGTGCTTGCTTGTCCGCCTTGCTGGACAGCAATCCGGTTTTGCCGCGCAGCGCGCCGAAGCTTTCCGGCCTTTGAACAAGCGTCGCCAGCGTGGTCTTCCGAGCCGCCGGGTCGATCAGAACGGCATCGACATTGACGGCCTTGAAGGCGGCTTCGGGATCCACGAAGACGAGGCGGAAGCGGACGGATACATCGTCCCAGATCTTCTTCAGACCGGGATCGGCGGCAAGCTTGTCCTCGACGGTATCGGACAGGGATTTCGGGAACGTCGTGATGCCAGCGACCATGGGGCGAGCCTCCTTCGTTGTTTGATTTGTGTGGGCGGCCTGTCGATCGAACACACCGAGTTTCCTGCCGATGGCAAAAAGCCGTTTGCCGAGACCAACGAGTCTCGAGCTCTGTCGAACGGTCCAGTTTAACCGGTCGGATAGAAGCGTGCGGGCGACACGGGCAATGTGCAGACCGCGGCTTTCGGCATAGGAAAGGGCTGCGCGATAGAAGCGGCCGTGCTCATAGTCAAGCGTGGTTTCCTTGGCGCGTCGCTGCGACAGGATCGGAATCAGACCACCCGCCTTGTCGAAGGAGCGGCGACCATAATAGAGCGCCACATCTTCACGGTGACGGGTGAGCGCCACATAGGTGAGATGCCGGTCGAGCGAGAGCGAGGCCAGCACCTTGACGCGATCGACGGTGGCACCCTGGCTCTTGTGCACCGTGGTGGCGTAGCCATGATCGACATGGCGGTAGAACCGTTGATCGACTTCGACGATACGGTGATCGCCGCCCTCACCCACCCTTGCCACAAACCGCGTTGGACCAGCCTCAACGATCCGGGCAAGCATGCCATTCTTGACGCCGAGCGATCCCTCGTTCTTGAGAAAGACGATCTGATCGCCAGCGGCGAAGCGGCGATCGCCTTCTTCTGTTCGAAACAGATGTCCCACGTCGAGAATGCCACGCTCGACCAATCTTGCCCTTGCCATCTCGTTGAGCATGCGCACGTCGCGGCGCAGATGCGCGAGGATCAGCGTCGTCCTGGTTGGATCATAATCTCGGCTCCAGTCATCGATCAAGTTGCCGACAGCCTGCGCTTTCAGCTCCGAACCGAGGACCTTGCCGTTCTGGCGATAAGCAGAGAGCGCCTCCGCTACCCTGCCCCGCGCCAGATCCAGCGAGGCGTCGCGCATCCATTGTTGCCGCTGACGATAGATCGTCTCCAGCTCGGCATAACCGATCCGATCCGCGATGGCGCGGAAAGCCGCACCGGCCTCAATCGGCTGCAACTGGTCGGGGTCGCCAACCAGAACGATCTTGGCGCCGGTCCTTGTGGCAGTCTCAACGAACAATGCCATTTGCCTCGACGACACCATCCCAGCTTCGTCGAGGACAAAGACGGTCCGGTCGTCAAGACGATCATTGCCCCTCTGCCAGCGCAGTTCCCACGACGACAGCGTGAGCGAGATGATGCCTGCTTCCTTCTCCAGGCCTTCTGCCGCCTTGCCCGCAAGAGCACCGCCGACGACCCGATAGCCGCCCGCTTCCCAGGCCTCCCGTGCCGCCTTCATCATCGTCGTCTTTCCGGCGCCGGCGCGGCCAACAATCGCTGCGATCTGCCCGTCATCAGCCACGTATTCGATGGCAGTTCGTTGTTCGTCGGAGAGCTTCGAATGGCGAGAGAAAACGGCGTCGAGGACCGGGCGCTTGATTTCGAACGTGCGGCGCTCGGAAAGCCAGACCGCGCGCCGGGCCATTTCCGCCTCAAGCATGATCAGTTCGCGCGTCGTGTGCTTTGACGGCAGCCTGGAGCCGGTCGCAAAATCCATGCGCTCGGCGTCCAGGCGGACGACCTGGGGATTCTGCAGGATGCGCGCCATCAATTGCTGGAAGGTACCGGCATCGTCGATGTACCGGTGCAGTATCTTGGCGATATCACGCTCGGAGAAGACAGACATTTCCCGACTAATGAGATCAAGGACGATGTCCGGGCGATCGACGATACGCTTTGCATTTTCGGCCCTAGCTTCCTCATGGATCCGCAGCCGATCAAGCTTCGGATCCTTGCCCTCGGATTTCGCCTGGCGCTCAATAGCTTTCGCGGCAACGCCGATATGGATTGTCGGGACGATGTCGATTCCGCGCTCGGCGTAGGATCGCCCATCGACCCGAATGTCGAAACCGGCAAGAGCGAGATGCCGGTTCAGGCACTCGTACCAACGTTGGCGTTGCCCGATCAGATCGCTCTTCCCGCCGGACCAGAGCCTGTAGACGATCTTGCCGGCGTGATTGCGCAACGGTTGGCCGTCCTCGCCGGTCACCGCCACCTTCTTTGGCCCGAAACCCTCGTTGGTGAGCGGCCGCAACGTCGTCATCAGATGGATATGCGGATTGCCCGGTCCGTCGTGATAGACCCAGTCGGCCACCTGCCCCCGCGCCAGAATCTGATCGGTAACAAAGTCGCGCATCAAGGCGATGTTCTGCTGGGCAGAAAGCTCGACCGGCAGAGCGATGATGAACTCGCGGGCGAACTGGGCATCGGCACGTTTTTCGGCTTGCTCGACCCTGTTCCAGAAGGCTTCGACGGCACCGGCGACCGAGCGGTCGGCAATCAGCGTCCGAACCCAGGCCGGCGGATCCGGCGGGAGCAGGAACTCCTCGTGGATCAGCCCACGCTTGTTCGAATAGTCGACGACCCGCGCCTCGCCTTCATGTTCCATCCTGGCGCAGTGGCGATAGGCGGCCGACAGTACCGCGCTGCGGCCCTCGCCGCGACCGATGATCTGGGCTGTGAAATGCGTGATCGCCAAGCCGGCCATCTCCCAAACGAATAGACACATCGTGTTCGCCGGGCGCGGAGGCCCACAAAAGGCTGAAAAGCAGAGCGTCGCATCGCGACGTATAACTGCGCCCTTGGATCCGCTCTCGTCGAGCGGCGGGATGATGGACAACGGTGTTGGCTTCGCCAACTCCCAAATTTGCGACTGGCGCAGCGCGCTCAGACGCGCAATGCCTCTGAATTACAGGGAGAAACTTGCGAGAAGGAACGACCGGGATGAAGAAGCCTTCCTCAAAGATCAGGGCAGAAATCGTCAAGCTTCAGGAACAATTGAAGCAAGCGGAAACGCGGGATGCCGAACGTATCGGCCGGATCGCACTGAAAGCGGGGCTTGGTGATATCGAGATCGACGAGGCTGAACTTCAGACGGCGTTCGAAGAGGTGACAGCACGGTTTCGCAAAGGGCTTGGGAAAAAGTCGGCATCAGCGACGGCGGCGATCTCAACTGGCGAGGCTTCGGACGGGCGTGGCGAGGGCTGAGCGCATGGTCCGTAGATCGATATCCGACGCCCGCAAGAAGGACACGCGGGAGAAAATCGAACTTGGCGGCCTGATTGTCAAAGCCGGTCTTCGCTACGAAAAGCGCGCGCTCCTGCTCGGCCTGCTGATCGATGCGGCAAACCGTTTGAGATCCGACGACAATGAGCGCCTTAGACTGATGGCGATCGGCGCGGCGGCATTCGGCGATGACCGCGCGTAGAGCCGTCATGTTTCTGACGCCGATCTTTTTGGTCGTTGGCACCTGCATCACGCTGACCGGTCATGAGGCCGCTATTGCTGCCTTGGGAAAAACTGCGGCTGCGCAACAATTTCTGGGGAGAGTTAGCATTGCCCTGCCTTATTTGGCGGCCGGCGCCGTTGCAGTGATGGTCCTGTTTTCCGCCGCGGGCGCCGTCAATATCCGAACAATAGCGCTTGGGGTGATGGCGGGAATCGTGACAGTCGTCACGCTGGCAATCGCCCGCGAAGCCGTCGGTCTTGCAGCGTTCTCAGGCCAGATTGCATCTGGTCAATCGATCTGGATCTATCTGGATCCGGCTACAATGATTGGAACGGCAATCGTCACGCTGTCCGGCCTGTTCGGATTGCGCGTTGCGCTCAAGGGCAACGCTGCCTTCTCTTACGCCGCACCGAAGCGCGTAAAGGGGAAACGCGCTGTCCATGGCGATTCAGATTGGATGGATTCAGCCGTTGCCGCACAATTATTTCCAGCGATTGGAGGCATCGTCGTGGGCGAAGCTTATAGGGTCGACCGCGCCGGCGTTTCCGCTATGGCGTTCCGAGCCGACGACGCCATGACCTGGGGTGCTGGCGGACGAGCACCGCTGCTCTGCTTCGACGGTTCGTTCGGCTCATCACATGGCATCGTATTCGCCGGATCGGGCGGTTTCAAGACGACATCGGTCACGATCCCGACGGCCCTGAAGTGGGGCGGCACGCTGGTAGCGCTCGATCCGTCAAAGGAAGTCGCGCCCATGGTGATGAAACATCGCGTGCGCGCCGGCCGCGAGGTTCATGTTCTCGATCCCAAGGCACCGGAGAACGGTTTCAACGCTCTCGATTGGATCGGTCGGTTTGGCGCCACTAAAGAAGAGGACATTGCCGCGGTGGCATCGTGGATCGTCAGTGACAGTCCGCGTCAGAACGCCGTTCGAGACGATTTTTTTCGTGCCTCTTCACTGCAGCTCTTGACAGCCATCATCGCCGACGTCTGCCTGTCGGGAAACACGGAGGCAGAAAACCAGACACTACGTCAGGTTCGTGCCAATCTGTCGGAACCCGAGCCCAGACTGCGAGCTCGTCTTCAAGACATCTACGACGAGTCCAAGTCGACATTCGTGAAAGAGAATGTCGCGCCGTTTATCAACATGACGCCGGAGACATTCTCGGGCGTCTATGCCAATGCGGCAAAGGAAACGCATTGGCTTTCGTATCCAAACTATGCGGCACTGGTATCCGGTTCAAGCTTCAAGACGGACGATCTGGGGTGCGGCACGGTCGATGTCTTCATCAACCTCGACCTAAAGACGCTTGAGAACCATCCGGGGATTGCCCGCGTCATCATCGGCTCTTTCCTTAACGCGATTTACAATCGAGACGGCGACATCAGCGGACGTGCGCTCTTCCTGTTGGACGAGGTCGCAAGGCTCGGATATCTGCGCATTCTCGAGACAGCACGCGATGCGGGCCGGAAGTACGGGATTACGCTCACGATGCTCTATCAGTCGATCGGTCAGATGCGCGAAGCGTACGGCGGGCGCGATGCAACGTCGAAATGGTTTGAGAGCGTGTCATGGGTTTCGTTTGCGGCTGTCAATGACCCTGAGACTGCGGATTATATTTCGAAAAGATGCGGCATGACGACCGTCGAGGTCGATCAAATGTCGAGAAGCTCCAAGATGTCGGGATCCTCCCGGACCCGTTCCAAGCAGTTGTCGGCGAGGCCGCTTATCCAGCCACACGAAGTGCTGCGCATGCGCACGGACGAACAGATCGTCTTTACAGCAGGTAATCCGCCGCTTCGGTGCGGACGGGCGATCTGGTTCAGGCGAATGGATATGATTGCATCCGTGGGGGAAAACCGTTTTCACAAAGGGGTTCGACATCACAAACGTGAATCTATTCGCTAGGTCCGATTCAAAACTCTGATTGGACGCCGGGATCTGAACGCGCGATTCTGCGCAGATGATCGTTCAACCCTATCACCTCTATGTCGAGCGCGTCGTGCCGGAGAAGAACATGGCGCGGTTTTATGCGCTCGCTGTCCAACCGACATTGTTTGGAGAAGTGTCGTTGGTGCGTTGCTGGGGCAGGATCGGAACGCACGGGCAGAGGAAGGTGGATGTGTTCAATGAGGAAAAGCATGCCGTCGGGCTTTTCCTCGAACTCCTTCGCAAAAAGCGAAAACGAGGCTACAGACCGAAACCACCTGTGGAAATCCCACAAATCGCGCATGCGTCATCGCAGTGCGTCAATGACAAAGCCTCCCCAAGCTGACAGGGATTCCGTCTTGTTAGATGATACGAGGGAATTCCATGACCACCACCAATGAAATTGCCGACAAGATCGCGGCCGACAACAGCCTGACCAAAGTCCAGGCCAAGGGCATCGTCGAGGCGGTGTTCCAGGCGATCGCAGATGCTGCGGGCTCCGACGCTGAAACCTCCATCCCGGGATTCGGAAAGTTCAAAGTGAAGGCATCGCCGGAACGCGAAGGTCGCAATCCCGCGACCGGCGAAAAGATGACAGTTGGGGCTTCGAAGAAGCTGACATTTGCGCCTGCAAAGGCGCTCAAGGATGCACTGAACAAGTGATCCCCAAAAAGGGAGAGAGCCCCGCCTTTCGGCGGGGCCTTCGTTGCTATCAGTCCCGGTTCGGGCGGGACCAGATGAGGGAGAGGCCTTCCTCACCTTCGACCTCGATCAGGGTTGCGTAGATCGGGGCCGGGAAGCTCGGGTCGTCGAGCTTGACCGAGAGGTAGTCGCGGCCTTCATTCGAGGTCTTCTTCCACGCTGCGCCGAACTCGACATTGCCTGCGAGGATGCGGAAGTCCGGACCCTTCTCGGTGGTGCGCTCGACGGCGCGGATGGTTGCCTTGACGTTGAGGTTGAGGGTCTTGATGGTGCCGTTGAAGCCGTTGCCGGAAGCGGTGAAAGAGCCGATGGTTGCCATTGTCGTATTTCCTTTTCTGTTGTTCGGGCCGCGCCCACCGCGGCCTCGATGGCTGTCGACCAGGCCGGGGACGATCGGCCTGCACCTGAAAGGCCGAAACGACAGTGGAGGACGGCCAGGGGAGAGGCTTTCTTGCCTCGCGAGGAATGGCGGCGTGGCCGACAGGGGAAGAAAACGAGCCGGCCGTTGCGGATGCCGATCGAGCTGAGCTTCAGCTCGGCGGTCTTCGGTCAGACATGCCCCATCGAGACCGCAGTGGGTGAGCCAGTGGCAGTTCGAAAGGAATACGGCAATGGCGCCATCGAGCGGTGACCGGTAGGAAACGACCTGCTCCACGCTCCAGCACGCCAAGCTCACAAACGCCAGGCTTGATCCCTCCCATCGATGCACTTGCGGGGTTGGCTCAAGCTGTCTCTCGCCGCGTTGTCGATATGCCGAATTGCAAGCTTTCGATTGCAAGGCCGCTTCATCGCAAAAAGCACGCGCCGCAGATCACGTTGATCTTTCAACCGGGTTTCAGTGCGATGGCTGAGGCCCGACTGCTGGTTCGCCCTGCGGCTTGATGTCGGTGACGTCGCCCGAAGAGACGGGACTTCCGGGATGGATCATAGTGGCAGTTTAAATCCAGGGGATAAGCAACATAGAATGCCCGTTTTCGCGGGCTGACGATCCCGGATTTATGTTGCCATCTGTCCCAATCCGGGTGACCGTAAGGATGTATCGAGACAGATGACGTGCGTGGCTTACCGCTCTATCGAGTGAGCTCAAAGTGACGGGCTGCTACTGGCGCTATCGGAAGCGGCTGATTTCTATCAGGGATTTCCGGCGCGCGACGAACTCCCGAAGCAGGGGGAGGAAAAATGCCTTGCTGAACCGGCCGAGCGGCGGTTCTGGTTCAAGATAAAATGAGCGCCCGATCACATCGCTGTTGAACTCATCGAGGATGATCCAAAGCCGGAGATCGGCATCCAGCCCTGCTCGTCGCTTTTCAATCGAGGGAATTTCAGTGGCGAAGCGTGCCTTGTCGGGCTGCTTCGTGGTGATCGGAAAGAACAACGCCAGATCACCGTCGGGCCGGGGAATCCGGACGCCGACCGCAACGGGCCGATTTTTCCGGCCCTCGGTCTCGCCTTTGCCGCTTTCTCGCGCCCAAAGATAGGGATAGCGAACGATCGCCGCGGTCTGGATGTCGTCATAACCGCTCACCGGCCAGCCTCATCGCTGTCGGCATAGGCGCCAACCGCTGTCTCGAACTCGCCGAACAATTCATCTGGCATGGTTTCGAGCGTCATGGCAGACCGGGCATCGGACTGGCGCATCAACCGATCGTAATCCTCGATGTTGAGCAGCACCAGACGCGGCTTGTTGCGCTGGGTGATCGTCACGGGATGGCGAAGCGCCTCGGCGATGATGTCGCCGGACTTTCGTGAGAGATCACTTGTCGTATAAGAGCCTGGCGTGTGGGGCATGCTGATCTCCTGGAGTGTCGCAACGAAGGACGTATGACACACTTACGACCGAAAATCCAGCATATACAGCATTTCTGTATATGCTGGATTTAGATCTGCCTCGCGGCCGCCTTCTTGCCCGCCTAGGTTGGGACCGTTCATTGCCGTGATCGAGGCATTGGCCGTGAGATAGCCGCCGTCGCAGAAGAGCGTCACAAAATGGCGCATGACATCGAGGTAAAGATGACCACCAACAAGCGCCACCTCCGACAACGGCGCTCGCCCATACTGCGTCATGCTGGCGAAATGCTCACCGGGATGATCGCCGGATGGCATCATCCAGCGCTGGGTCTTCAGTGGGGCCACAGCGTCCTGAGACCCCCGGCCTTCATGGCGGCGGCAATCTCGACAGTCATCCGGGCGTCGTACATTTCGATCGGCGGGTCTGCCGATCGAAAGCCGAGGCGTGCCGACAGGAGGGCAGTTTCGCCTTTTCCGCATGGCGATCCGCAAACCGTAAAGTTCGCCAGAGCGGCCTATTTATGTCGGTCAATCGCGGGGATGTATTTGGTATCACCCTGTTTCGTCGCCAAGCAGGCGACGACCAGCAATCGGGGGGAGGAATGGAGCGTCGTCATCAGGCTGCCTCGCTCTCTTCAGACACCAGAGGCTGAAGGCCGTGCAGATAATTCACAGCGCGTTGCGCATGCGCTGCCGCCTGAAAGATCGCTTTGCGGTCATCGGCAAGTACATGCAACCACGACTGTAGGTATGATGCGTGGTCGGGGCGCGGCTCCAGTTCCGGGACGACCCCGAGATCTGCGCATAAAAAACAACTTCCTAGCTCCGCGATCAGCTCTTCGCGTGCTCGCTCAGACTTGTCCTTCGAGTAGCGCGACAGATCCCGATCGAGTCGATGCTTGGCTCCAACCCAGTGAATGTGTTCATGACCCAGGGTGGCGTAATAAGATTCAACATCCCGAAAGGTTTCGATCGGCGGCATCTGGATGATATCGGGGCCCGGAGCAAAGAAGGCCTTGTTGCCACCATTGCGGACCACGGCTCCCGTTGCCGCGAAAAATGCGTCCGCTTTAGCAATGCGATTGACGTCCATCTTGGGATTTTCGGTAAGAGAGGGCAGGTATCCATCGGGCAGGTCGTCGATCTGTTCGAGATTGAAGACCGTGTAGGCTTTCAAAAATGGAATTTCGCGCTCTACCTCGTCGCCATTGTCCGCCGTTTCCGTCCTGCTGACGCGGTTGGCATAAACGACGGTCGAACCGGTCTCGCCCTTGCGGACATGGGCGCCGAGTGCGGCTGCCTGACGAAATGTCATCCATGTCGGAGAGCGGAAACCGCGCGAGACCGTTTCCGACCAGAGCAGCAGAACATTGATGCCAGAATAGGGCTCGCCATTGTGGCGCAATGGTCGGGAAATGCGACCTTCCAGATGGCCCGCGGTCCAGGGCTGCACCCAAGGGCGGACGCCCTCCTCCAGCGAGGCGACGATGCGGTCTGTGATTTTCGCGTAGATGTCGAGGCGCGTTTCCTGACCCCTCTTGCTGTTTTCCTGTCTCATTTTCTTCTCCTCAATTCGACGACCGCGCCCATCGCGGCCCGTCACGGCGGTCGAAGAGCGCAGACCGGCGACGGCGCACCCGAGGGCATCAATCCGAAAAGTGCTTGTCGTGAGATCCGGGCCGGAACGAAGTGGAGGACGGCTTGCCGTTGCGCCGGCACCAGCCGGCCGAAGCTAGACCGCGATCCGGAACGGACCGCATGGGCGCTATATGTCCACGCCCAAAAAGCCGGCGCCTTGTGGCGCCGACCGTTTCGACCGCGGGAGGGATGCGGGGCCGAAGCCCCGCGATCCTGCTATTCGAAAGCTGCCATCTGGGCGCTGGCGGCCTTTTGATCGACAGATGCGCCAGATTGCTCGACCGTGCGCACGTAGGGCTTCCAGCTTTCCCCGGTGATGTCCTCGTAGGCGCAGACGGCGCCTTCGGCGGCCATTCGGAGCACGTGGGCCTGCAGGCCCATGTCGGCGGCGAATTCACGCTTGCGCTGTGCCCTGCTGTCGAACCCCACAGGACCTTCAAGGTCCTCGTCGCGATAATCGTTGGAGAGTTTGGTGGTGAGGTCGCGAGCTTCAGTGACCGATCGGCTGTAGAATTGTCCGGCGCCGTAAGCCGAGCCGACGAAGGACCCGACGATGCGCTGCATGTGGATCTGCATGGCTTTCTCGGCAAGGCCGTCTTTCAGCGCCTCGGCGCTCTCGATCAGTTGGCCGCGATGGAGGTCGCGAATGCCGTCACTGTCGATGACGGCAAGGCCGAAGCTTTCGGAGATGCGCAGCGCCTGGGTGGTGTCCGGGCAGGCGTGCCTGACCATTTCGAGGGTGGTGGCGCGCTGGGACTTTGCGGGACGAGCCTTTTGGTTGGAACGGGGAGTAGTGGCCATGATGGGGTCCTTTCGAGCGATGTTTCAGCGAAGCCCGCGGGTTGCCGGTCGTTTGTCCGGCTCTGTTCCTCGGGTGCGGTCGAAAGGACATGGGCGCCAGCGGCCCGGCCCAAGGTCAGGGCGCTGCAGGCTGAGCAAGGTAGGTCTGCGGATGGAGGCGGTCCGCGTCAGCGGCCTGCGACAGACGCGGGCCTGCCTTGCGAAGACGCGGTGATCCTGCCGCAACGCGGCGCGGTACGCGGCCTTTGACCGGGACGCGCCCATGTCAGACCGCAGCAAAACCGAGGAGCAGGACCGGACCTATGGCTGGCTCCAGGTGGATCTTAAGTAATCGGGCGAAAGGTTTCATAATGGCCTGGCATCAATCCGGCCGACGGCAGGCTCGCTTCCCCGTTTCATGGCAGCCGCCAGTTTCGTCAGTCCTGCCCACCACATACGTGGAGGTGCCTCGAGGGTTGCGATGCGCCAGACACAAGAAGCGGGATGGGCAGTGTCGCATTCGCCTCATCGAGGATGTCGAACGTGTATCGTCCTTGCGCATCGACGTCGACCGAATAGCTCAAACGATCCCGCACCCGATTGTCTTCGTCGAAGGTGAGCACCTTCGGCTTCAACGACGTAATCCGCGTTTCGTCCAGATAGACCGAGTTGCAAATGATGACCTGATCACCGGGCTGACATGTGCGCGCGGCCGCTCCGTTTAAAATGCAGCACCTGGAACCGCGTTCGCCGAGGATGACGTAGGTGGAAATCCGCGCCCCGGAATTCTTGTTCCAGATCTCGACGAACTCCATGGGGAGAATACCGGCTGCTTCGCAATGGTCCGGATCCAGCGTAATGGACCCGTGGTAGTTAAGGTTCGCCTCCGTCACATAGATGCCGTGGAGTTTTCCCGCGACCAGCTTTCTCATCGTTCATCAGCCCTTCTTTTCGTCGCGACTTTATTAGCGCAAGGCCTCTCCGTCTGGAAGGCCTTTAAGCAGCCATCGCTCGGCGCCGAGCGCATTCCTTAACATATCGCCGCCCGGGCCCGTTGGAGGCGTTGCCATTACACGCATGGGAATTACGTAGGGTTGATATGATCCGTCGCGGTTTGGCTCCCCGGCGTTTGCGTGCGGCAGTCATATCCGACCTCTCTTTTGCTTGTCAGTGGACAGTGTTGTCTCCTGTCACCGCCGTTGAAACAACAACGCCGCCAGCAAGAGCCGGCGGCGTTGGTTCAGGTTTTGAGCTTATCGGCCTACTCGGCCGCCTCGCGGAAGCCTTGCGCGGCGTCCTCATTCATCGCGCTACTGTCTTCCTCGAGCCCGTCACCGAGGGGTTGATCCACCGCACCTTCCGCGATTTCGCTCCCATTATTCTCGGTTTCGATGGGTGCATGACGCGCCGCCCAGGCGCGGACCTCTTCCACTGCTGGCGCCAAGAGCGCTGTCGAATGAACGAGCTTTGCCTGAGCGAAATGTTCGACCAGAGCCGCCCTCGTGTCCTTCACCTTGGTTTGACCTGGAACGCCCGCTGCATCCGCAGTTGCCTCCAGGGCATTGCGCGACAGGCACGAGAGGAACTCTTCCGTGGCCATATTCGGCAGGAAGCGGTCCGCTCCAATCGCATCGCCGGCAATGCGGGCAATGAGACCGCTATCTGAGCGGTTGCGCCGCAAGGACATGACGTCGATCAGAACCGAACGTGCGATCTGGACGAGCGTATCGCGATCGAAGGCGAGTTTTCCATCCTCGCCGATGAGCCGGGCAGCATGCGGCTCGCATTTGGCGTAGCCGTAAGGATTGTTCGAAGAACCGCTGGCGAAGGTGACATTCGTGCCGGCGAAAGCGAGAATGAGCAGCGCCATCAGCGTGTCCTGTTCGATCGGGGCACGCGCGAGTGCCTCGTGCAGTGCATCGGTGCGCAGGTCGCCGATCATGTCGAGACCCTTCTGCGTGACATTGGGCCGCTGCTTTTCTTCCGCAACATCCGCAGCGGGGACCGTGGCGCCATCGTCGGTCGCCCCCTTCTTGATCTCCGGCATACGATAGACGACGGATTGGACGGAGCCATCGCGCTGATTGACATACCAACCGGTGAGATCGCCCTTGCCCGCCTTGCCGTAGACCTGTTGAGCCTTGGCCGGCAGTTTGACCTGCCCGTATTCATTGGCTTCGATGATCGCGCCGCGCTTTGGCAGGTTGTTTGCCAGCCACTCCTGCTGCGCACCTAGAAACGCTTCTACGTCGGTCGTATAGCGGCTGTCCTCGTCAGCGGGTGCAAACAGGTCCTCGACCCAGGTGATGCCATAAGCCCGTGCCGGATCCTCGCCGAAACTTGCATGTTTGGCCAGCATCTGGGTGGTGGTCAGCGCCCGCGCGACCTCCCACCACGACACCTGCGGATCCTGCTTCTTCGGCTTGTACTTCTTCCAGACCTCGGCCTGCTCGTCTTGCCCAGCGGCGGCGATCGTGCGCAACTGCTGCTCGTTCGGCATATCACCACGCGCCATCTGGTCGAGCATGGCGGGCAGTATATTGGCCAGAAGCTGCAGCTTGCGGATCTGCCGGCTGGGGAGTGCCAGCGCCATGGCGATCGACTCCTCGGTCCATCCGAGAGCCACGAGCCGCTCGATGGCGCGCCACTGGTCGACGGGGTTCAACGGTTCGCGGGCGATGTTCTCCGCAAACGACTGCATCGCGCCGAGATCGTCCGACGGATCGGCCAGCAGAAGCGGGATTTCCAAAAGTTCCGCGGCAATGGCCTGTGCGGCCCGCCTGTGGCCGAAGACGATGACGTAGCTGTTGCCGCCCTCCGGATCGCGTTTGACGACGGGCGGCTGCAGGACGCCGATCGCCTTGATCGATGCGCAAAGCAGTGCGTCGGACTGCGGTGATGGTTTCGACTGGCGGGACCTGTCGGGATTGTCCTTCAAGCTGCGCGGATCGGCTGTAATCAACTGCATGGGAATAACCTTTCGGTTTCGGGCGGACAGGCTGTCCTTGCCTCCTTGCCTCCTTGCCTCCTTGTCTTCTTCTCGAAGACATTTCCCGACCGCAGGTCGGACCGACGGCTGCAATTGCGCCGGAGCGGACCCGGTTTGCGGACAAGCCAGGCACACTCGCCTTGCGAAGGACGCGGGGCCGGCCTGGCGACCGGGGCGATTGAGGGAACCGTCAGTCGTTGTGCCGTGCTGCGAAAGGTTTTTTCAAAAATCTCCGTCTTCCGATATAACCCTCTCGCCTTCTCATTCTTTAAATCTTTGTTTTCAAACGTTATTTTTCCTACGATCTGTATTTCGCACCTGAATTTCGATAAAAGGGGGATATGAACGATCAGGCGGGAATGGTCTGCCACGACCCTTCAAGACGACATGGCGCAAAAGCACGATATAAAGCATGCCCCTTTCCAAGATCAGATTGCATTGTTTTCACTTGGTATTTTCGAGATTCGATGCGTGAACAGCCCGACAAAAGCACCGAATCTGATATAAGGGGGATAAAAGGAGTTCTCGAATGCCGATCCATAATCCCTGTGAGCTGCTTGATCGCTTGCTGCATGAGCCGAACGAAGGCACATGGCTCGAATTCAAGATCAACAACAAGGCCCCACGTGAGATCGGCGAATAGGTGTGGCCTGGCAACTCCGCTTGGGAGTCATCAAACGAGAAACCAATGACTTAGCTGATGGGTTTCAATGGGCCGCTCCTCGAGCGGGCGAAGCTTCACCCTTGATGCGCTGACGGCGTATGCGGCAGCTCTCCCTTCTCCCGCCTTTCCTTCAATTCCTCATTCCAATCCTCGGCGCGTGGCCTCAGCCGAGAGAAGTCGCATCCGGCGGCCTCCGCCATCTTCCGGATACGGTCTGCAAAGACCTCGCCTTGAACATTATTGTCCGTCGCTGCGATAAGCTGTGTGTCTCGCTGGGATGCGAGCGTCTCCAGCGCCTGAGCGGTCAGCGGCGACCAGCCGCCGCCGGTGCTCACATAGAGCGTGCCACCTCGTTCCTCGATTGCTGCCAAGCTCATCGCGTCGATCGCCGCCTCCGTCACGCAGATGCGCCGCGCCGTTGTCACACCGAACCGGAAGAGCTGCTTGGCGCCCCCGGTCGAAAAACCCCGCCAATCGGGTCCGCGTTCTTCCCACCCGACGACTTGGTCTGCGCCATCGGCGTGTTTCGCCCACATGCTGCCATACGGGCCTTCACGGATGAGATCGGCATCAATCGCCTCGCGCACGACATGCCAGGGAATGGCACGGCTTTGGGTCAGGTATGTCCAGGTGGCGGACGCCCGCCATGGGCGCTTGCGATGGTCCCATCGTTCAGCGATCGTCGCGTGAAACTTCGAAAGGTGCGCCGAATGTTCCCAAGCCGGCAGCGTGGGCTGATAGGCGACAAGTCCACCAACCACGGCTACCGCCTCGGAAAACCCGCCGCCAATGAGATAGCTCGCAAGCCCGAAAACATCGCCCTTGGCGTCTGAGCGCGGGTCGAACCAGCCTTTGTCGTCGTGAATGACGATAATGATGTCGTCTTCTCGCCGGAACTTGACGGCGCGGCGCGTGCTCTCCTTGAGATCAATCGCGAAGCCTTCGTGTTCCAGCAGGGCGGCACAGCCGACCCGCACCCGAAGGGCTTCGATCTCAGCCTTCTCCATGTTGACTACCCTTCTCTTTCATTCTGTTTCCTGACCAAGCCTTTCACCGGCGCGAAGACCCAAGCGCGCAAGGGCGCGGTTCACAACTCCCAAAAATGCGAGTAAAGCTCGCGGCGAAGCATCCCTTGCGCGCGCAGGAGCGCAAGCGGCATCCCCGGACGGGGAAACCGGCTCAATGAGCCGGTCCGTATGCGAAGGGGTCGTATTCGTGGACGATGGCGTCTTCGTCGCCATCGTACTCGGCGGAAGGCATGACGCCGATCTCTCCATCCACCTTAAAGAGGATGACCGGGACCATCAGGGTCCGGGCAAGATCAAATGCGTGGTTTTGTGCAAGGCTTAGATCGTGCGACATATGTGGCTCCATCCGTTGGCAGGGCCAATCCCCGCTCGATGGCGCCCGTTTGTCCGGGCTCGGCCGCGGTCACCTCGCAGGCGCAGCCGAGAGGTCGCAGGAACTGCGAACCCCTTGCGGGTTGACCGTCCAAGGACGGGACTGGATTAGGGATGCCAGACAAAAGAGCGGGGTTGGAAATGCCAAAGGTGGAGTCGGCTGTCGTTCGATCTGATCTGCATGACCCGCTTCCTTGATCGGGCCACTGCCTGTCCGGATGCAGTAAAGGGGGAGTTGCCGTCGCCGGCTTGTTGCTTGGGGCTACGCTAGGAGTTGTGACGCATCCGATCGTTGATCGTGTCAGGGGATGTTTACAGTGCAAAAGAAATGCGGCGATGATCGCCGCATACGCAAAGTTCCCGAGCCCTGCGTTTGATGCAGAGGTTTCAGGGCTTAACTCAAAATGGATGCAGCTCAAGCTCTGAAACGATCGAATGTTGTCACGCGGGTGGTTTGCGGGTCGGCATCCGGGAGGGGATAGATCTCGGTTCGGAACCAGGAAAGGGGGCAACGATGCCACGCTTGTGTTATTCGACGGTTTGGTGGCGGAATGAGCCCGCGAACGGCGCAAGCTACGGCCGGCTCGGTCTCCCGTTGCCTTAAATGCCGACGTGCGTTCCGCATAAGCCTGATCAATTATTTCTTCAGATAGCTTTTCTTGCCGCTATCTGACAGGCAGTAGTGCCCGCCCCTCGGTCCGACGCAAAACCGGCCCGAGCGGCACGAGCAGTCGTCGGATAACGCTGGCGTCATTTCTTGTGAAGGCGAACTCATCAGATCCGTTCCTCCCATGACGGCGGAGCAGGATTTCTTGCTGGCGCTGACGGACCCATCTTTGCAGATGAACGTCTCTCCCTGGCAGCGATCAACGCCACCTTTGCGGCCGCTGCAGGGCGTGTTCGCACCGTGAGCGGAGAGCGGCGCGAGGATCAACAGAACTGAAAATATCGCCGGCAGCCACCTTGCCCGGATAGCAAAATGGCGGTGGACGATTTGCATTCCGTATCGTGCTATCAGCACCACGGTTCGCGCCTGCCGGTCCAGGTTCGTGCCAAACCCTCAGTCACCAGCTGGTTTCCCAGCGACCGCCCGCCCCGCATGATCACACGAAGTTTTCGGCCATACTTGTCTCGAAGGCGCCAGCGTTGAGCATCTCGCGCAACCGCAGTTTCGTCCGTTCGCCAAGAGCTCTTTCGGAAGCACATTTGGGTTCGCCGATTTCCGGGGCATCGATATCGGCCACTCTGATCTTTGTGCCATCGAGCCAGAACGTGTCGCCGTCGACGACGCAGGTCACGCGTACGGGGCCACTGCATATACTGAACTGCTTGGAGGTATACTCGCCACTCGCGCGTGCTGGCATAAGGCTATAGGCGCCAAAACCGACGCCACACATCAACGCGAGCCCGACCGCTGCGATTTCGGCAGGCTTTATGTCCCACCTCGAATTTTTCGCTGCCTGAAATTTCAAGGTTTTGGTCATGACCGCCCCCATGATCAGGTTGTAGGGCATGCAGCTTTAGGATGCGTTACCATTATCGTGAACGGATTGACTGAGCGTTTTTCTCAACGAGAACATCCAGATGTGTATCTTCGCCAATCATTCGCAGTTTTGGTTTGCGTGTACCCACCTCTATTCCTTAGACGAAGTCTCGGGTCACCAAAGCGTGACGGCCCGCCGGTCACACTTTAACCGCACGCAGCAACAAGACTACCACGGGGTGCTGGGACCGCTGGGGCGCAAGGACATCTCGACACCACACCTGTGTTCCGGCACAACAAGCATAGCATGAGGGTCAGATGTCAGCTGAGGTCAGACGAAAAGCTGCAGAGAATGCGTTTCAGCGAGCGCGGGAGGCAGGCCACGCCGTTGAACAGGACGACCGTTTCCACGCATGGATCGAAGAATGGATTGCCGGGCATATCGACATGCCGGAGGTTGCCCGGCGTTACCGCGCCCTCGTCCGCGAACGATCCCCCGCGCATCGCGTCAGCGCCGCCGCAGCATTAGCAGCAGAACATATTCCGGACATGGACGAACCTGCAACCGCACAGCCCCTCGACCTTGAAACGGAGATCAATCTGTTGATGGATGAGGGTGGGCGAACCCCGAAAACTTAAATCTTCCTGGTCGCGGATAATTTTGCACGTTGATCGCGAAAAATCGTGGGCTGCCCGCTAGCAAAGTTCGGGCAAAACGTTAGATTGCCGCCGGTCCCTTGCAGAATTGGCGGCGATAAAATGCTGCCGAGAGGACCCGCAATGCTCCCAAGAACACCACCTTCCCGCCCCCATGACTTTACCGGCGGCCTCTCCCGGCGTGAGGCCGGAGATTTCACTACCGACATACGTGTTCTTGCGTTGGTTGGGATGGCGCTGGTGATCGGCAGTTTCGGCGCGTTCGCTTCCTGGGTTCTGGTCAGCCTCATATCGCTGGCTACCAATCTCATCTGGTTTGGGCACTTCAGTCTCGCGACCAACTCGCTCGCGCATGCTCCCCGGTCCTTATGGATGGTGGCTATTCCCATCATTGGCGGCATTGTGGTCGGGTTGATGGCCCGCTTCGGATCGGAAAAGATACGCGGCCACGGCATCCCGGAAGCAATCGAAGCGATTTTGATTGGTGGCAGCCGCATGTCGCTCAAGGTGGCAATCCTTAAGCCACTGTCATCGGCAATTTCCATCGGCACTGGCGGCCCCTTCGGTGCGGAAGGCCCCATCATCATGACTGGCGGTGCAATCGGGTCGCTCATTGCTCAGTGCTTCCACTTAAGCTCGGCAGAGCGAAAGACGCTTCTCGTTGCAGGTGCCGCCGCAGGCATGACTGCGATCTTCGGATCCCCAATTGCCGCGGTCCTTCTCGCCGTTGAGCTGCTGTTGTTTGAATGGAAGCCTAGAAGCTTCATCCCGGTTGTCGTTGCCGTTTGCGTATCGATGAGCTGGAGACCATTCATCTTTGACGCCGGACCACTCTTTCCCAAGCAGTTCAACATCGACTTACCCTGGTGGGGCATCGTACTTTGCGCTGCGATGGGCATCATCACCGGGCTGCAATCCGGTCTGCTGACGACGCTTCTTTATAAAATCGAAGATCTTTTCGAGGCGCCGCCTATCCACTGGATGTGGTGCCCGGCGCTCGGTGGCTTGGCCATCGGCCTTGGTGGCTTGATCGAACCTCGCGCGCTGGGTGTCGGGTACGACATCATCGACGGATTGCTGAACAGCAGCCTTCTGCCACATGTCGTGCTAACGATCCTCCTCGTTAAATCGGCAATCTGGCTTGTTGCATTGTCTTCCGGCACTTCAGGTGGCGTGCTTGCGCCACTTCTGATTTTTGGTGGCGCCTTAGGCTGGCTCTTTGGTTTGGTCTTGCCAGGCGATCCCGGTTTTTGGGCGTTGCTAGGAATGGCCGCGATGATGGGAGGAACGATGCGCGCACCGCTGACTGGAACGTTCTTTGCAGTGGAACTGACGGGCGACGTTTCGGTACTGGTGCCGCTTCTCGCGGCCACAGTTGCAGCCTATGCAGTGACTGTTCTTCTTCTCCGCCGATCGATCCTCACTGAAAAAATCGCCCGCCGCGGCCAGCACATCACACGCGAGTACGGCATTGATCCTTTTGAATCGACACGAGCTCTCGATATCATGATCAATAATGTTGACACACTTCCGATGGCGATGACAGTTGGTGCAGCATCTACGTTGTTTGCATCAACGCCCGATACCCACCGTGTCTATCCGGTTATCGATGATGGAGGTGTGCTGAGGGGTCTTGTTTCACGTGCTGATGCGCTGAGGTGGCAGCAAGATGCAACGCTTACCGATCAAACTCTTGGCGATTTGGTTTCCGACGATTCTATTCCGGTTGCCCATGCTGACGACACGGTCGGCTACGTTGCCGATTTGATGCTCTCGACGGAGATCGGCAGGATCCCAATTGTCGATGCAACGACGGGCAAGCTGACCGGGCTGCTTGCCCGCGAGGACCTTCTGCGGCTTCGGCATTCTCAACGGACGACAGAGACAGACAGGCAACCTTATTTCCGGCGCAAGGAACCGGCTTGAGGTTCCGTACCAGCGGTAGGCAGAGGCAATATTATAACTCTGCATCCTAGCCTTAGCGATCGCAGTTCCCTTCACTCTCGAAATGGCAACGCCGCCATTCCGAAGAGATGAGGAAGAGTGGCTCATGAAACGCTATTGCGAAATTCGTTTGAACCGCTACGTGCATACTGAGGGACTACCACCGGGACTACACTGTCGCATCAAAGGGATGGCACACCTCTCCAAAACCCGGCCGTCAAGTGGACTGGATAGGGAAATGCATGCAACTTGCTGTCAACTCCACCCTGCCAGACGAAAGAGAAGGCTCCAGACGAGTTATTCGAGTGCGTTCGCCAAGGCCTGCAATCCGGCGGGGTCGCGCAAGAGGAGCTTCTGCCGCCCGCCTTTCACCAGGCCGATCGCTTCCCACGAACTCAGAATCCGGGAAACGGTGTGAAGCGTCGTCCCCGTCATCTCGGCGATGTCCTGCCGGGAAATGGGAAAGTCGATTCTGATCCCCGTCCCTTCCG
>UBTA01000211.1 GCA_900468065.1 Hyphomicrobiales bacterium
GCCATCGTCCGTGCGGCGCTGAACTATGCGGAATTGCGCCGCACGGACGATGGCCGGTATCGTGTCGAGGACCAGATCGGCGGGGCGTCCGTGGCGATCGAACCGGCGCTGATCATCAACGCCACCGGCGGCTGGATCGATATCGCCAACCAGAGCCTGTTTTCGCCGGAGGCGCGCCCGGCACCGCTGATGGGCGGCACCAAGGGCTCGCATCTGATCATCGACAATGACGCGCTGCGTGACGCGCTCGCCGATCACATGATCTATTACGAGAACGAGGACGGTCGCATCTGTATTCTCTTTCCCTATCTCGGCAAGGTTCTGGTCGGCTCCACCGATATCCGCGTCGATGATCCGGAAACGGTGCGCTGCGAGGCGGATGAGCGGGATTACATCCTGCAATCGCTCGCTTTCGTGCTGCCGGATATCAAGATCAGGCCGGAGGAGATCGTCTTCCAGTTTGCCGGCGTGCGGCCGCTGCCCGCCAGCACCGACAGTTTTACGGGCCGCATTCCGCGCGACCATTTCTGCACGGTCGTGGAACCCAGGGATGGCGGGCCACGGGTGCTGTGCATGATCGGCGGCAAGTGGACAACGTTCCGGTCGTTTGGTGAACTGGCAGCCGACATGGCGTTGGAAAGACTGGGCAGAAGGCGGCGCGTTGCGACAACCGACCGGCCAATTGGCGGCGGCCGGGCATTTCCCGCCAATGCGCCGGTCTGGCTTGCCAGTGTGGCGACAGCCAAGGGCATTTCCGGTGAGCGTATGGCCGAGCTGTTTGGCAGGTACGGCACGGATGCCGAGATGGTCGCCGGTTTCATCGCTGCCGGTCCCGATGTCGCGCTACCCCATGCCGGTTACTCGGTGCGCGAGTTGCAGGTCCTGATCCGCGATGAAGCGGTGGAACATCTCGACGATCTGCTTTTGCGGCGCACGACGCTGGCCGTCTCGGGCGAGCTTTCACTCGACATGATGGACGCCGTGCTCGACCTTTTGGCGCAGGAAAAGCGCTGGACGATGGCGCAACGCGGCAGCGAGCGTGAACGTTTCCTCACCCTTCTCAACGGACGCCACGGCGTCGATGAAGACATGCTTTCCGCAAGGAACGAACCAAGGAGTACAGAATGCGACACAACAGCAAAGTCCGGATGAACCGGCTGTTCGGCAACGGCCGCTGCCTCGACGTGGCGATTGATCACGGCGTCTGCAACGAACCGTCCTTCCTCGACGGACTGGAAAACATCGAGGCCGTCGTCAAGGCGCTGGTGTCTGCCGGCCCGGATGCGATCCAGATGAACTATGGTCAGGCGGACCTGCTGCAGGATATTCCCGGCAAGGACAAGCCGGCGCTGGTCATGCGCATCGACATGGGTAATCCCTACAACCGCATCCGCCACCGCGACATGTGGGCGGTGCTGCAGAACGAGGCAGAGCCGCTGATCGGCGCGCTCGAGATGGATGCGGCCTGCGTCGTCGTCAACCTGTTCATGCTGCCGGATGAGCCGGACCTGTTTCGCCAATGCGTGCAGAACATTTCCCGCGTGCGAGCCGATTGCGATAAGTATGGCATGCCGTTGATGATCGAGCCGCTGGTGATGCAGCCGGTCACCGAAAAGGGCGGCTACATGGTCGATGGCGATGCCGACAAGATCGTCACGCTGACGCGGCTGGCCCGGGAGATGGGTGCCGATATCGTCAAGGCGGACCCGACCGATAATGCCGAGGATTTCCACCGCGTCGTCGAGGCAGCCAGGTGCCCGGTTTTGGTGCGCGGCGGTGGCAAGGAAGATTTGCGTGCGGTGTTCGATAAATCTGCGGCCTTGATGCGCCAAGGCGCAATGGGCATGGTCTATGGGCGCAACATCTACCAGCACGCCAATCCGAGCGCCGTGGTGCGCGGACTGATGGCGATCATTCATGAGAACGCCAGTGGTGAAGAGGCGTTTTCACGCTATCAACAGGGCTGATTGTTCTTGCTTCTCCCCAGCGGGGAGAAGTGCCGAGCGCAAGCGAGGCGATGAGGGGGCGGTACGGCAAGCCTTGAATGCGCGGCTAGCCCCCCCCCTCATCCGGCCCTGCGGGCCACCTTCTCCCCAGCGGGGAG
>UBTA01000142.1 GCA_900468065.1 Hyphomicrobiales bacterium
GCCGAGCCGCCAATCGCGTGCCGCTGTGTTAACCGGCAAACGCGCGTCCATCATCGCGGATCCCTGTTGAAACCGATATCGTCACGCGGCGGCGCGGCGGTGCGCAGCAGGTTTTCCACCATGGCCAGATTGTGCTCGATCGTGTTGCGCAGGTCGCGGGCCATCTGCATCTGCTCAGGCGAGCGCGCCATGCCACGCGGCAAGGCTGCCTTCAGCGAGCGATCGAGCGCTTCAGCTTCGCCGGCCGAGAGGGGAGGCGTGCCGAGAAGCCGGCGGGCGCGTGCCAGCGTGCTTGCGCGTTCAGGCTGGTTGTCGAGAGCTTCCAGCTGGGCCAGCCTTTTCCACAGCCGCGCCAATGCCGCCCGGCGCCGGACGATATAGTCGTCGAAGATCAGGTTGATCAGGCCGTAGCGCTCGGCCGACAGGCGCGGATCGAAGGTCTTGGACTTGAACAGGCCTTCGGTTTCGCCGTCTGCACCCGCCGCGGTTGGCAAATGCGCGGCAAGCGGGATGCGGCCGATAGCAGGGTCGAGAAGGAGAGCCTGGCCCCGTGGCGACAGGAGGAAATCGACGAACCGTTCCGCCGCTTTTTTGTTGCGGGCCCGCGACAGGATGGCGATGCTGGCCGGCACATAAACCGAATCCGGCGGCAGCACGAAGATGTTGTCGATGTTGTCGCCGCCGGCAAAATCGGGCGCCTTGGCCAGAAAATCGATGGTGATGCCAATGCCAAAGCGCCGCTGCGCGACACCTGCGGCCACACCGAAACTGCGCGCCGTCACGGTCGAGAGGTTGCCGCCCATTTGCGACAACATGGCCCAGCCCTTTTCCCAGCCATAGGTCTGCAGGAGTGCCTCGATGATCAGGTGGGTGGTGCCGGAGCGGGACGGCGAGGTGATGCCGATATGCCCGGAATAGACTGGATCAAGCAGATCCTGCCAGTTTTTCGGAACCGGCAGCCTGTTCTGCGCCAGATAGGCGGCGTTGTAAACGATGCCGTAACCGGACAGGGCAAAGCCGAGATAATAGCCTTCGGGGTCGTTGACCGGATAGCCGAACACTTTTTCCGGTGCGCCGGTCGGCCGTGCAGCGATCTTGCTGAGCTCGTCTTTTTGTTTCAGCAGTTCGAAGGAATCGGGCGAAGAGGCCCAGAAGATATCGGCCGAGGTGCCGCGCTTTTCCAGGATGAAGCGGCTGGCGCTTGCGGTGTTGCGCTGGATGATCGTGGTGCGGATGCCGGGATTTTCGACCTCGAAGGCCTTGCGGAACGGCTCGAAGAAGGAGGGCGGATAGGAGGTGACGACGGACAGCTCTTCCTGATCCTCCGCCTGAACCGCACCGATAGGAGCGCACATGACGAGGGTCAGAATGGCCAGAACTGCAGTCAGAATCACTCTGCCCACACGTTCCTCCCAACGATCGGCATCCCTCTTGGCCGAGACCTAGTGGATAACACCGGTTTTGTCACGGCGAGAGTCAGACGACCGTCATGCTTGCTTTCAGCACGCTGAAAACCGGCAGGCGAGCCGCCGATGAAATGGCCGGGGGATCGAGCAGATGCGCCAGATGAGCTGCGGTCATGCGCCGGCTGCGGAAGGGGTCGATGACATCGCTCGTTCGAAGAGCACGGTGCCGCAAAGCCGACGGTATAATCCGATCCGATTGTTGTGGCTTCCGGCCGGGACGGTTAGCCTTGCTTGCCGAACGTCTTTTCGAGGTTTTCCCAGTTCTCATCCATCGCGTAAGTCGATGACAGGTAGGGGATACCGACATGGCCGAAGCGTAGGGATAGCTGTCCTTCGGCCGTATCCTCGCTCGCATTGGCAATCTGGTGCAGGTAGATCGCCGAAGCGAGGCCGGTACGATCGGCGCCCGATTTGCAATGGACAAGGATGGGCTTTGGTGCATCGCGCAGCAGGGCGACGAGTTTCCGGGTTTCCTCCGGCGTCAACTGCTGGCGGGCCGACATTCTGAAATCGATATGTTCGACATCAAGGGACGCTGCCGTCGCGACTTCGTCCTTGTACCATGCAGCATCTTCGCTGCTGCCTCGCAGATTGACGATGGTCTTGATTCCATAGCGTTTGGTATATTCCACGACCTGGGCTGCGGTCGGCTGGTTGGACCGGTAGAGTTCACCCGGCACGACCGCAGAAAAATTACCGGTCGCCTGAATGGCCAGAAAATATATGCCGAATGCCAGCGGCATCGTGAAAGCTGCCAGTACGCTAAACTTGAAAACCTTGAATATCATCGACGCATGACCTCATTTTCGAGATCAACCTGATCCTTCCTGCTGACAGCAGCCTGAACGCAATGGCACGCCACCGGACGGTCCCGCGTTCGATTTCCATGCTTCGGACTATTGCCATGAAATATATTTCATGGCATGAATTATATTGACATGGCTTTGCCGTTGCGATTATCTGCCCATACCGGACTTCGAGGAGGAACTCCGGTCTTCATTGGATCATCGGGCCGCCGCTCAGGCGCGCCGGGTATTTGGGAGGGGCTTCGGCCTCAAGGAGGAATCTTGCGTAAATTTCTAAGCACGACCGCATTGGCGGTCCTTGCATCCACGCTGTTCGCCGGCGCTGCCAGCGCCGAAACGGAAAATCCGTTCCGCTGCAAGCCGGGCGAAAAATATGTCATGAACGTCATGGTGTCGGGCGTCGAATACTGGTTCCCGGTCTATGAAATGTTCAAGCAGGCCGGCCAGCAGCTCGGCTGCGAAACCGCTTATACCGGCACGCCGGAATATGACGTCAACAAGCAGATCGCCACGTTCGACCAGGCGCTGGCCCAGAACCCGGCCGGTATCCTCGTCCACCCGATGAACTCAGACCCGTTCATCGAGCCGATCAACCGGGCGATCGATCAGGGCACGGCCGTTGTTACCTTCGCAGCCGATGCGCCGCTCTCCAAGCGCATCTCGTTCATCACCTCGGACAATACCCGCGAAGGCACCTATGCCGCCGACGCGATCGCCGAAAAGATGGGTGGCAAGGGTGAATATGCCGTTCTGGAAAACCCGGGCCAGGACAACCACGACAAGCGCATTGCCGCTTTCATCGCCCGCATGACCGAAAAGTATCCGGACATGAAGCTGGTTGGCCGCGCGGCGTCCAACCAGGATCCGACCAAGGCCTATCAGGCGCTTTCGAGCCTCGTCCAGGCCAATCCGAACCTCGGCGCCGTGTTCATGCCGGAAGCCAACTCGGCCATCGGCGCGTCGCAGGCCAACAAGGAAAATGGCGGCAAGATCCTCGTCATGTGCGCCGACGTCAACGCCAACATTCTCGACATGATCAAGGCGGGCGAAGTGTTCGGCTCGATCAACCCGAACCAGGGCATGCAGGGTTACATGGGCTTCATGCTGCTGTGGCTCGCCAAGCATCCGGAACTCATCGACCCGATGAACGACGCCAAGCGCGTCGGCTTCAATCCGATGAGCATTCCATTCGTTGACAACGGCCTGTCGATCGTCACCGCCGACAATGCCGACGACTTCTATTGGGACAAGTACCTGAAGCGGCGGGGCACGAAGGGCATCGAGGAGTAAGCCCACTGCATAATCCTTAAATCGGTATCGATTTAAGGACAAATTATGCAGCAGGCCAAAGCGTACAGCGACCTTTGCGCGTCTGAAAGACGCGCGGCGCTGTAGGTGCCGGCTGTCCGGGGCATGATGCTCCGGGCAGCCACCGCAAGCGTTAGGGAGGAGACTATCATGGCGCCGGTGCCGGTTCTGGAAATCCGCAATGTCAGCAAGCACTTCGGCGCTGTGAAGGCTCTGACGGATGTCAGCTTCACCCTGGAAAAGGGCGAGGTTCATGCGCTTTGCGGCGAAAACGGCGCGGGCAAGTCGACGCTGATGAATATCATTGCCGGTGTCTTGCAGCCCACCGAAGGCGAAGTGCTCGTCGATGGCGCGCCTGTAAAAGTGACGTCACCGGCCGTGGCGCAATCGCTCGGACTTGGGCTCGTGCATCAGGAAATCGCGCTCTGCCCCGATGCGACGGTGGCGGAAAACATGTTCATGGCGGCCACCAACCGCCGCCGCTCGCCTTTCATGAACTATGGCAGGCTGGAGCGGGACGCGCAGGCCGTGATGAACCGGCTGGCGCCGATCGACGTGCGCCGGAAAGTGGCCGAATTGCCAATCTCCAGCCAGCAGCTGGTCGAGATCGCCAAGGCGCTGACACTCGACTGCCGCGTGCTGATCTTCGACGAGCCGACCGCGGCCCTGACGGAATCCGAAACCCAGGTGCTGTTCGGGATCATCCGCGATCTGAAGGCGCAGGGGATCTCGATCATCTATATCAGCCATCGCATGGCTGAAATTTTCAGTCTGTGCGACCGGGTCACCGTGTTTCGCGACGGACGTTATGTCTCGACGGAGAATGTCGCCGATCTGACGCCGGATGACATCGTCCGCCGCATGGTCGGCCGCGAGATCACCCAGCTTTATCCGGAAAAGCGGACGCCGGCGGAACGGAAGGATGACACCATTCTCAGCGTCCGAGGTCTTTGCGACGGCAGCCGCTTCAGCGATGTCAGTTTCGAATTGCGCCAAGGCGAAATTCTCGGCGTCGGCGGGCTGATTGGCTCGGGTCGCACCGAAATTGCCGAGGGTATCTGCGGATTGCGTCCCGTGACCAAGGGCGAGGTAGAGCTGCACGGACAACGGCTGCGGGCGAAGTCCTATGCGCAGGCCGTCAAGGCTGGTGTCGTCTATCTTTCGGAGGACCGCAAGGGGTCCGGCGTGTTTCTGGAACTGTCCATCGCCCAGAACATTGCCGTTCTCGATCTGAAATCACTGACCGGGCCGCTGGGCCTGTTGAATTCGAAGGCGGAGGCGGATCGTGCGCGGGATTTGACGAAGCGGCTCGGCGTGCGGATGGGCGGCATCGGCATGCCGGTTTCGTCGCTCTCGGGCGGCAACCAGCAGAAGGTGGCGATTGCCAAGCAGCTGGCTGTCAATCCCAAGGTCATCCTGATGGACGAGCCGACGCGCGGCATCGATGTCGGCGCCAAATCGGAAATCCACCGGCTCCTGCGCGATCTGGCGCGCTCCGGCATCGGCATCGTCGTTATCTCATCGGAACTGCCGGAACTGCTTGGTCTCTGCGACCGGGTGCTGGTGATCCGCGAAGGCACGGTTGCAGGCGAAGTCGAGGGCGAGACGATGACGGAAGAGGCGATCATGCGGCTCGCGTCAGGCGTCGGCGGTCATAACAATTCAAAGGCATCAGAGCATGCCGCATAAAGAAAAAGCAGGGGCAGGAGACAAGGTCATGGCGGACGCTACGTTGACAACGGCACATCAGGCACGCGCGCCCGGCTGGAAACGGTTAGGCTCGATGCGCGAGGCGGGACTGATCGCGATTATCCTGGCGCTCTGCATCGCCATGAGCTTTGCTTCGCCGCACTTCCTGACGCTCGGCAACTTCCGGGCAATGCTGATGTCCTTCTCGGTGGAAGGCATCGTCGTCGTCGGCATGACCATCCTGTTGATTGTCGGCGGTATCGACCTGTCGGTCGGCTCGGTCGTCTGCTTCTCGATGGTGTTGTCGGGTTCGCTGTTCCTGATGGGGCTCGATCCGTGGAGTGCATCGCTGATCGGCATCATTGCCAGCGGTCTGATCGGCTGCGTCATGGGCTTCTTCGTCACGGTGGTGGGGCTCAACCATTTCATCACGTCGCTCGCAGCCATGGTGATCGTGCGCGGCATCTGCCTGATCATCACGAAGGGCACGCCGCTGTCGCTGTTTACCTTACCACCGTCGTTCAAGGCGGTCGGGCAGGGCACGTTCTATGGTGTTCCCTATGTGATCCTGATCTTCGTCGCGATCGTCGTGCTGTTCGATTTCCTGCTGCGCCGGGCAACGGCTTTCCGCAAGGTGTTCTATACCGGCAGCAACGAGAAGGCGGCGCTCTATTCCGGCATCAAGACCAACCAGGTGAAGTTCTGGGTGACGGTGCTCTGCGCCACGCTGTCCGGTGTTGCCGGCGTCATCTACATGTCCCGCTTCGGTGCCGCGACGCCGACCTTCGGTGTTGGCATGGAACTCAACATCATTGCAGCTGCGGTGATCGGCGGTGCCTCGCTCAACGGTGGTTCGGGTACGATCCTGGGGGCGATCCTCGGCATCGCTCTGCTTTCGGTCGTCACCAGCTCGCTGATCCTGCTCGACGTCTCCGTCTATTGGCAAGACATGATCAAAGGCTGCATTCTGCTCGCCGCTGTTTCAATCGACCATTTCCTGCACAAGCGGAAGGCTGCCTGATATGTCGCCCAATAGGCCCATCGCCAAGCTCAAACCCGCCAATGCGCCGCGCGAGGAAATCGTCATCGCCCGGCAGATGCACCAGGCCCTGGTCCTGCACTTTCTCGAAGGCCTGACCCAGGCGCAGATCGCCGACCAGCTCGGTATCTCGCACGCCACCGTCAACCGGCTGATCAAGCGCGGCCGCCAGCTCGGCCTGGTCGAGATCAAGATCAAGTCGCCGGTCGAACCTCTGGTCGATATGGAAGAGCGGCTTCTGGCGCTTGGCGGCATCGGCCGCGCCGTGGTGGTGCCGACCGTATCCGATAATCCACAGACGGCACTTCAGGCTGTCGGCGAAGCGGCGGCAAGGTTGCTTTTGGAAGAGATCACGGATGGCGATACGATCTGCATTACCGGTGGCAAGGGCGTCAGCGCCGTGGTTGCCGGCATGCATGCGCAGCGCCGGTTCGATGTCGAGGTGATCCCGGCGACGGGATGCGTCCAGGGCAAGCACTATACCGATGTCAACCACGTCTCGACGATGATGGCGGATCGTCTCGGCGGGCGCTCCTATCAGATCCATGCGCCGCTGTTTGCCGATAGTGCGGCCGAGCGCGGCATGCTGATCAACATGCGCTCGGTCGCCGATGTCTTCAAACGGGCGCGCGAGGCAAAGATCGCGGTGGTCGGCATCGGTTCGATCCTGTCGGATGACTCGAGTTATTACGATCTGCATCCGTCATCGAGCACCGACCGCGCGGCAATAGAGCGCTCCGGCGCATCCTGCGAATTGCTGGCGCATCTGCTCGATGATCACGGCCAGGTCTGCGACTACAGCCTCAACCGGTCGCTGGTCTCGCTGACGCTTCCCGAATTTGCCTCGATCCCCACCAAGATCGGTGTGGCGAGCGGGCCGAACAAGGCGGGGCCGATCTTGAGCGTCCTGCGCGGCAATCATCTGGATACGCTGGTGACCGACGAAGCGACGGGTGCGCGGGTATTGGCATTGGCGAATGGCGAAGGAAAATGGGCATGAGCGGACAACAGTTGACACGCGAAATCGGCAAATCCGGCGTTTCCGCCTCTGCGGTGGGGTTGGGCACCTGGGCGATCGGCGGCTGGATGTGGGGCGGGACCGACGAGAAAGAGTCCATCGCCGCGATCCAGGCTTCGCTTGATGCTGGCGTGACGCTGATCGATACCGCGCCGGCCTATGGGCTTGGGCGTTCGGAGGAGATCGTCGGCAAGGCCCTGACTGGCCGCCGCGACAAGGCTGTCATCGCCACCAAATGCGGCCTTGTTTGGCATACGCAGAAGGGCCGGCATTTCTTCGATCAGGACGGCAAACCGGTCCACCGTTACCTCGGCCGTGATGCGATCCTGCACGAGGTCGAGGAAAGCCTGCGGCGGCTCGGAACCGATTATATCGACCTCTACATCACCCATTGGCAGGACCCGACGACACCGGTCGAGGAGACCATGCGGGCGCTGGAAGACCTGCGCACATCCGGCAAGATCCGGGCGATCGGGGCCAGCAATGTCAGCCGCGGCGATCTCGACGCCTATATTGTGGTTGGTGGTCTCGATGCGATCCAGGAACGGTTCAGCATGATCGATCGCGAGATCGAGGTGGATTTGCTGCCGCTGACCAAGGCCAACGGCATTGCGACGCTCAGTTATTCGTCGCTGGCGCTGGGGCTTCTGTCGGGTGCGATCGGTCCGGACCGGGTGTTTTCCGGCGATGACCAGCGCAAGGACAATCCACGCTTTTCGGTCGGTAACCGGCAGAAGGCGACGGCGCTTGCCGATGCCATCCGGCCGGTCGCGGAAAAACACGGTGCCAGCATTGCCCAGACGGTGATTGCCTGGACGCTGGCCCAGCCGGGCGTGACCTTTGCGCTCTGCGGTGCGCGCAATCCGGCACAGGCAATCGACAATGCACGGGCCGGGACCATCCGGTTGGAGGCGGCCGATCTTGCTGCCATCGATACGGCCATAGCGGCGAAACTGACTGATATGGACAGGTAGCGGATCGCCATCATGGAACGTCAAGAAATATTGGACGGGCTCCGCCAGAGCCCGAAGGTGGACGTGTGTGTCATCGGCGGCGGCATCAACGGCATCAGCGTCTTTCGGGAGCTGGCACTGCAGGGGCTGAACGTGCTGCTGGTCGAAAAGCACGACTATTGCTCGGGCGCCAGTTCGGCCCTGTCGCGCATGGTGCATGGCGGGCTTCGCTATCTGGAAAACGGCGAGTTCAAGCTGGTGCAGGAATCGCTGGTCGAGCGCGACCGGCTGTTGCGCAACGCGCCGCATTATGTCGCGCCGCTGCCGACGACGGTGCCGGTGTTCGATATCTTTTCCGGTCTCGGCAATGGTATCGTCCGGTTCCTCGGCCTCAGCCGCCGCCCGAGCCGTCGGGGTGCGATCGCCATCAAGGCGGGTCTCGGCATCTACGATTTCCTGACGCGCAAGCGGGCGATGATGCCGCGCCATCAGTTTCGCGGGCGGCGCACGACGCTGGAAAAATGGCCGGCGCTGCATCCCGGCATC
>UBTA01000208.1 GCA_900468065.1 Hyphomicrobiales bacterium
CCGGCACGCTGGTCGTCGATACCGCCAATCATTTCCTCTATCTGACCTACGAGGACGGCAAGGCGATGCGTTACGGCGTCGGGCTCGGCCGTGCGGGCTTTGAATGGGCCGGCCGCGGCGTCATCCAGTACAAGCGCAAATGGCCGCGCTGGACGCCGCCCNNNCCACGGTTCGCCGGAATGGTGGACGATCGGCAAATCGGTGTCGTCCGGTTGTGTGCGCATGCTCAATCAGGATGTGATCGATCTCCACAGCCGGGTGCCCAACCGAACCGAAATCCTGGTGATCGGCGCCACGATGGTCTAGCCGTTCGCGGCTTCGGCATCTTGTCTTTTGGGGTGGCGATGGATGGGCAGGGCCTTGACATCGCCATCCGCAACATCATCTCTCAAGCTGCAGACTTGGGAGGGTTTGATGATCTATTCTGGAAGTTGTCACTGCGGGGCCATCGCCTTTGAGGTCGAGGCCGATATTACGCAGGCGATGGATTGCAATTGCTCGATGTGCCGCAGGCGCGGCGGACTTCTCGCCTTCGTGCCGCGCGAAAATCTGACGCTCAAGACCCCCGCCGCTGCCGTATCGACCTATCAGTTCAACAAACACGTCATCCAGCATCATTTCTGTGCCAACTGTGGAATTGCGCCCTATGCCGACGGCGAGGGCAAGACCGGGCCGGTGGCGGCGGTCAATGTTCGCTGCCTGCCGGATGTCGATCTCGATAGCTTGACGATCACCAAGGTCGACGGACGAAGTTTTTAAAGGGAAGGAGGCGGCGTTGCGGGTTGAAGCGGCTTCACGATCAAGCGGAGATTCCCTTGGCCCTTGTCTTTCCATCAACAGTTCCTACATTTCGGCCATGGAACTGAATTTTTGAAGCCCCAAGCTGGATTCAGTCTTTTTTGCCGATTTGAACGGTTTTTCACCGGAAATGCTTGACGGGACCGAAAATTGTGGGAATCACCATTTCTGATACAGTGAGTGAAATGGGTACGGCGGACAGATCCATCATGCAAGTGATGTCAAAACGGCGCTGCTGTCGCAGTTGGCCGGTTTAACTGCGGTGACTATCGTGGTTAATCAGGAATTAAAGATCATCCCGTTACGTCAGGGGTAATGATTCGCGGTGGGAGCGATTGACGCACCCGAGCCTCGAAAGAGTTTTGCACCGCGCACGCGTTGAGTGCTGTCCAAGGAAAGCGACGATATAAATGGCAACCAAAGTCAAAGAGAACGAAGAAGCAGAAG
>UBTA01000008.1 GCA_900468065.1 Hyphomicrobiales bacterium
CTGCAGCGGAGCCGAGAAGTAGGCTCTTGATGTTCATTTCTGACCTCCAGTCAAAAGTTTCAAACAGGTCTGGGTATTATACTGAAGGACAGTATTCCCTGCCCCATCCCCAACATTTAAGAAGTCGGACGATCAACCGCCCTTGCTTCCGGAGTTGAAAATACAAGACGGGACCGCTGGCGCAATCACCAACTTACCAGTTCGTCATGTTTGGCCCGCCCTTCCCCCTGCGCTGTTGCTGAAACGACACAAAACTGCCTCAAGCGGCCGGAAGTTATTAACAAGACATTAAGAAAACCCTTTATTCATCAGTGCTTAGCCGCCGCCGACACCTCCCTCGGCGTATCAGAACGAGGCAAAAAAGGGGCGAAACGCCGCTGCACAGGCGGATTCGCGGTGTTGCGCGGGGCACGTCGCGACGGCAGTGTCGATCATCCGGTGCACCCACGAACCGGAATCGCTACACCATGATGGACAGCAAACGGAGAGATTCGCAGAATCAGCGGCGCGATGCGCCTCGACGTCGATTCGTGTGTGCGCATCGGCCAAGCCATCAAAACCGCATCGATACACGCCTCGTGCCGGAGAACAGGCTGGGTCGTGCCGGTATTTGGTGACGAGCGGGAACAGAGTTGGGGAGATCGTACGTTAGAGAAAGAAGCTGGCCGGTTCATGACAGTGTGATCGTCTAGCGGCTGCGGATCGGCGAGCAACCGGCCGCGTACTCATGCAGGGGGGGGGAGACCATTGGGCTTTTGGCGGCAAAGATTGCTGGCCTGATCAAACGCCATTCCGGCTGTTTCAGATTTGACAGAGCATCCCCGACTTTGCAGCCAACAGCGCCAGGCAACACGAAACGGAGGATGGGCTCAAACTGAGCGACGCAAGGTCATAGACGTGGAAAAACGACAATGTGCACGAGGTGCTGATATCAAACGCGGCAATCGATGCGTGCCGGCGTGCCTGACGGAAAATCTCGAAGGTAAGGTCTAATGGCGGAGAAGATGGGATTCGAACCCACGATACCCTTCCGGGTATACTCCCTTAGCAGGGGAGCGCCTTCGACCACTCGGCCACCTCTCCGTTAGCGCCTGACTAGAGTCAGCAGCCTTTCATTGCAAGGGGTTTTTGCGGTTTCCCGCTACAAAGTTGATTTTCCGCATTCGTAAGCGCGGTCCTGCAGGCTGTAAACGGCGGGACAGCGCGGCATATGGCACTCTCTATGAAGAGCCCTGCCCACCTATGTCCGTGATTGGGCGGCGATGGCCGTGGCACAGAGGCCTGCCATGGGCCGCGGCGCGGCTTAAGCAATCGGCATTCTGCATTGCCGATTGCCCGCAACGGGGCTGTTGCGCTAATCCTTCTCTTTATAAGGGCCATTCCGCTGATATCGGGCGGACGGCGGATAACAACAGGTTCGGAAACACACCATGAGCAACGACAGCAAGCCCGAAATCAAAGTGACGATCGAAAAGCTCCGCAATGGGCGATGGGCTTTCGTGCTCAAGCGCGGCGCGGTCGTCTATCCCGCCCACGGCCAATTCACCAACCAGATCGAGGCCATCGCCGCCGGGCAGGCCGCGCTCAAGGCATTGGAAAGCAACCGCTAAGCCGACCCGCTTTTTCCTCGTCAAAAGGGCCAGAGCTGCTGAACAGCCCTGGCCCTTTTATCTTCAACATTTGTTGGCCACCTTTATCTCAGCTCTTTTTCGCCAGGCGGTCGATCGCATTCTGGGTGGCAGCGCCGAAATCGCCGTCCAGCGGGCCGCTGTAATAGCCGCGATCCTTGAGCAGCGCCTGGATTTCCTTGCGGAAGGCGGGTGTGAAATTGTCCGGGGAGGTCTTCAGCTCCTGAAGCTTGGACGGATCGCCGCCTTCGACGCTTGCCGCCGCCCAGCGCACCGCCTCCTTCGGATCAGCCCTGGTGCCCAGCCCCCAGTCATAGAGGCGGCTCAGATTGCCCATGGCATAGGCGCTGCCGGCATTGGAGGCCATTTCATACCAGTTGCGCGCCTGCGCATAGTCCTGTGGCACCGCCTTGCCGTCATCATAGAACCAGCCAAGCAGCGCCATCGAATAGGCGTCGCCGACATTGGCGGCCTTTTCATACCAAACCTTTGCCTGGGCATAATCCTGTGGTGTGCCAAGACCATTCTGATAGGCCCAGCCGAGCGAGGACATCGCATTGGCATCGCCGCCTTCTGCCGCTTTCTGATACCAGGAGAGCGACTGGTCGAGGTCTTTTGCGACACCGTTACCCTCGCGGTAGAACCAGCCCACTGTCGCCATGGCATTGGCGTAACCCTGATTGGCCGAGAGCTGGTACCATTTCAGCGATTCCGCGTAATCCTGCGGAATGCTGCCATAGCCATCACGATAGAGCCAGCCGAGCGATGCCTGCGCATAGGAATTGCCGTTATTGGCGGCGTGCTCAAACATTTCCTTGCCCTTGTCGATATCGACCGGGCCGTCGGTGCCGTAGATCGAGAACCAGGCGAGGTTGGTCAGTCCATACATATTGCCGCCGTCGGCAGCCTTTTGATAGTTGGTGCGGGCATCGGCATAGTTGCGGCCGGCGTCCTGCGCCCGGCCGAGCATATTGACGAGCATCATGTCATCGGGATTTTCGTTGACCGCCTGGGCGCAGGCCGTCAGCGCACGCGCCGAATCGATCTTAAGGAAATTGACGCCGAGGAAGCCCGGCATCGATTGCGGCTCGCCGGCGAGCAGGTAGCAGTCACGCGAGGCCTGCGTGTCCTTGCCGGTCTGCGAAATGTTCAAGCCCTTCTTCGGCTCGAGCGCTGCGATCTGGGTTTCCGCTTCCGACCTGTGTTTGCTGTCGGGGTAACGCTCGACGAAGCGGGTCAGCGCCGCGCCATCGGTCGATTGCTTGAGCGCCTCCCAGGCGATTTCATCCGGCGTCACGGTCGTCTGCGCCGCCTCTTCCAAGAGTTTCAACTTCTTTTCGGCCAGCATCTTGTAGACCGGGTCGGCGCCGTGCTTGGCCAAGAACACCTCGATCAGGTCCTTGTCGGCGAGATCGCGGATATTCTGCCAGTCGGCAGCAGCGGCGGACTGGCCGTTCGGCGAGACCTCCTGCGTGTTGCCGTTGTTGGTGATGCTGATGTTCACTTCCTTTATATTGAGGAAGATCTGCGCTCCACCGAGCGAACCATAGACGAAGGGCTCCTGCTCGCGATTGGTCGCCGTCACCACCTCATCGCGGACCTTGCCAAGCGCGATGCGCACATCGACGCCCGGTTCCGTCAGATATTTCGACAGCGCCGTGGCAAACGGGCTGTTCTTGCCCTCGCCGTCCATCGCCACGGTGCCGGCCTTTGAGGCGAAGGCGACCAGGAGGTCGGCCGATTCGGGCTCGACGCGTGCCAGGCCGCGGCTGACGGCGCGGGTGGAAATCGAGCGGCTCATCGATTGCTCGAAGGGATTGTTGCGGCAGGCATCGAGGATGACCAGTTTCAGCCGCGTTGCACCTTCAAGTGAGCGCTGCACGCGGTCGAGCGGAATTGCCTCGTCTTCCACGTCCTTGTCAGTCTTCAGGCTGACATCGACCGGCAGAAGGAAATTCTGGCCGTTCATTTCCATGCCATGGCCGGAATAATAGATGATGGCGACATCCGCACCGGCGGCAGTGTCCTCGAAATCGCGCAACGCCCGGACCATTGCGGCGCGGTCGAGATCGTGAACCGCCATCACCGTATCGAAACCGGCCTCCTCGAATGAGGTCTTCATCAGCTCGACATCGTTGGCCGGATTGTTCAGCTGCGATGTGGCCTCGTATTTCTCGTTGCCGATCAAAAGTGCGACACGTTTTGCCGCCTCGGCAGAACCGGTTTGAAACGCGACGATCGACAGCGCCAGAACGAAGATCGGCAGCCAGCTATGGAAATGACGCTTGAACATGATTTTCCCCTCCGCGCTCGCGCAGCCTGCCGGGGTGTAATGCACCCTTGCCAACTGCGCAAACCCTGTTTCGCCCGGCCTTTTCGCTGCCAGCGCGCTTTGCATGAAAGTATTACGTATGGGCGGGTGGGTTTCAATGTCCGCCTTCAGGCTTTTTTAAGCAAGGAAGAAGACAAGGCCGCCGGGACCGCAAGGTCAGCGCAAGGATGGCGTTGGAAACTGCTACCATAACGGGATGCGGCGTGGCGAACGCGGTGCGCTCGCCTGATCATACATTGCAACATCCAGCAGAAACGGCGCGCCGCCGCAGATTTTCCGGAGTTTCCCATGTCGATGGTGATGCATCTCGCCGAGGCAAAGCCGGGTCAACTGACCACCAGCTACAAGCACTATTATATAGAGCGCCCTTGCCGCATCCTTGTGGTCGGCCAGCATTTGAAGACGAAGACGAAATATCAGTGCCTGCTGCGCCACATTTCCATCGGCGGTGCCATGGTCGATTTCAACGCCAATATCCTGCTGCCGAAGCATTTCTTCCTGCAGATCGACGGTTTTCAGGAGGAGATCGGCTGCTCGCAGGTCCATCGGCTCCGGACCGAACTCGGCGTGCGCTTCAATATGCAATTGGCGCCGGAATTCGTCAGCCGCCTGATCCGGATGAACTTTACCAGCGGCCTGATCTGAAAACCGGATGGTGACCACAAAAGGGTTCTCCTATTTTCGCCAAGTGGCAATCCAGACAGGGCTGGCTGCCGTAGCAAGGGCGAAAGAGGATCAATCATCATGAAAACTGTTCTGATCGCCTACGCGGGAACGCTGGTGTCCCTGTTGATTGCCGATGCCATCTGGCTCGGGCTGGTGGCACGGACGTTTTACCGCGACCAGCTCGGCGAACTGATGCTGCCATCTCCGAACTTCGCCATCGCCTCCATCTTCTATGTATTTTTCGCGATGGCCATCGTTCTGCTGGCCGTCATGCCGGGGGTCAAGGCTGGTTCCCTCACTACCGCGCTGGGTTATGGGGCAGTCCTCGGGCTTGCCGCTTACGGCACCTACGACATTACCAACCTGGCGACGCTGAAAGGCTGGCCGCCGATTGTCAGCGTGGTCGATATGGCCTGGGGCACCTTTGTCACGGCGTTTTCCGCCAGCTGCGGCCTTTTGGCCTGCCGCTATTTTGCCGGTGCAACGTCCTGATTCGCGACATCGCGACAGGCAGAGTGCGTCAATTTACATCCTCATTAAATTTTTAAGGAATGTTTTCAAAGGATTGCAATATCCCTGACCGATCCTGCACACGTCGCACACTGCTCTCATGAGGAGGGTGAGAGCGATGAACGCAAACGATGGAGCAAATGTGGATTTGTCATCCAGGCCCCATCGCTATCGAGGGAGTGACGATGCAGAACTCGACGATGTATTCCGTGGTCAGCTCCAAACTGTACGAGCAGCGTTTTGAACGTTTCAAGATCGGACAGGCAGGCACCTTGATGGCCGTCAAGCCCGGGCTCGGCGGGGTCTCGACCCGAACCTGCAAGATGACCGAAATTTCGCGCGGCGGCGCCAGCTTCGTCGTCAACACGACCATCGGCCTTCCGCAGCACTACTATCTGACCATCGTCGGCACCAAGAAGCGAATCGGATGCGCTGAAGTTTACCGTCGCGACAACCGCATCCAGGTGCATTTCATCAAGCCGATCGACGAGGAATTCCTGCATCAGATCGTCCGCTACGAATTCTTCACCGGCGGCGAGCTGAAAAAGCACTAGCAGCCGCCTGAATTTGAGCACGTATTGCTAGCAGTACGGCCCCTGACGTGATGGATTTGGTTTCCATGATAGCGAAACCTCGCTAGTCTCCGCCGCGATTTCATCCATTGTCAGGCTCGATCATCCGCATGTCCGCATTTTCCAGATTTACCCCGCTCGTCACCTCGCTTCCCTCCACCATTCCCTTCGTCGGGCCCGAAGCGATCGAGCGTCAGCGCGACCGGCCGATCGCAGCGCGGATCGGCGCCAATGAGAGCGGCTTTGGTCCTGCTCCTTCGGTTCTGTCGGCAATGACGGAGGCAGCTGGTGGGGTGTGGCAATATAATGATCCGGAAAACTTCGAGCTGAAGAAAGCGCTTGCCGGCCATCTCGGCACCAAAGCGGACAACATCGCCATTGGCGAAGGCATCGACGGGCTGCTCGGGCAGATCGTTCGCATGGTGATCGAGCCCGGCATGCGGGTGATCACTTCGCTTGGCGGTTACCCGACGTTCAATTTTCATGTGGCTGGCCATGGCGGCCGGTTGGTGACGGTTCCCTATGCCAACGATCGCGAGGATATTGACGGCCTGTTGGCTGCGGTCAAACGCGAGGATGCCCCGCTCGTCTATTTCGCCAATCCCGACAATCCGATGGGTAGCTGGTGGGATGCAGACAGCGTCGTCGCTTTTGCCCGGGCGTTGCCGGAAACATGCCTCCTCATCCTCGACGAGGCCTATGGCGAGACTGCCCCGGCTGGCACCATTCCCCCGATCGGTTCACTGATCGACATGCCGAACGTGATCCGCACCCGGACCTTTTCCAAGGCCTATGGCCTGGCGGGCGCCCGTGTCGGCTATGTCATCAGCACGCCGGGAACGGCGCAGGCCTTCGACAAGATCCGCAATCATTTCGGCATGAACAGGATTGGCACGGCTGCGGCTATCGCAGCACTTTCGGACACGGGCTATCTGGCTGAGGTTCTTGAGAGGATTGCCGCCTCGCGCGGCAGGATCGCCGACATCGCTGTCAGCAACGGGCTGACGCCCCTGCCCTCGGCAACGAATTTCGTGACGATTGATTGCGGCAAGGATGCCGTCTTTGCGCGGGCGATCGTCGACCGGCTGATGGCCGACCACGGCATTTTCATCCGCATGCCGGGTGTTGCGCCTTTAAACCGCTGCATCCGGATCAGCACCGGACCGGAGGCCGACATGGCGCTTTTGGAGGAAGCCTTGCCGAAAGTATTGGAAAAGCTCGGCAGGCCGTAAAAACCGCGCCCCATCTTCGGAGGTCTCGGTTTCTACCGCCTGTCGTCGATGTGATCGTATTTCAGTGCATTGTCATCCATTCGCGGGCAGCGCGCAGGGCCGCAGCGAGATCGGTCTTGCTCATGGTCATCGTCAGGTCGGCGCGTAGTGCTGCTGCACGATCCGAGCCCTTGATGGCGGCGATGTTCAGCCATTTGTGCGCGGCGATGAGATCGACATCGCAACCACGTCCGGTTGCATACATCAAGCCCATTTCGCAAAAGACGTCCGCGCGGTTTTCGCCACCCATTGTGGCATCCGAAGCATTCTGAATGTCAAAGCGTGCCATTGTCTCTGTCCCTGTTTACCTGGTTGGTTACGTCCGTAGTCCCTGTTTTATCTGCCTTTTTGAGGCTCCTTTAAGGGGCCGCCGTCTTGTGCGGCTTTGGCCCCCTGAAGGTTGTCGGCGGGTTGTTTTCCCTGCTCGTCTTATGGATTTGAATATGCAGCAGTGGTTTCAATACACGCTTAAAATGCATGATTAATGTGAGACAAACAAAGTTCAAACGATTGGTAAACTTGGCTTTTTGTTAAACATCGGACCACCCGGAAACGCTGGCTTTTGCCTCAATCTTTACGGAAAATTCAGGCGGCGATTTCAACCAATTGCTAACCACGCAAAACGGTCGCCTGTTTCGTCCTGCGGAAAGAGACAGCGCGACAGGCCGTGTTTTGCCGGGAATTTTCAGCGCAAAACCAGCCGGCCGCATATTTACGTTTACGTCCGCGTAAGCTATTTTCCGGCTATTGAGCGGTGAGGAGACCTGCTCTGGCAACGTTTCGCCCGAAACCAACGGTATTCGGCGAATTCTACGGGAGGCAAATGATGATTCGTACATTGATACTGACGGCAGCCATGACGATGGCGACGGCAGCCGCAGGCTTCGCCGCCGAACCGATCGTCGGCAACTGGAAGACGGCCAGCGGCGAGACCGCCGTCATCGCATCCTGCGGCGGCAGCTATTGCATCACCTTGAAGACGGGCAAACATGCCGGAAAGCGCATCGGCAACCTGGCCGGTAACGGCGCCAGCTATTCTGGCGAGATCACGGACCCGAACAATGACAAGACCTATAGCGGCAATGCATCGATCAGCGGCGCTTCGCTGAAAATGCAGGGCTGCGTTCTCAAGATTCTCTGCAAATCGCAGACCTGGACACGGATGTAATCCGAGCCGACCATCCGGCGGGCATGCCCGCCGGAGCCATTTCTGACATTCAGCATCCATATCCGGTGTGCCGTTTGACCGGACAGTATCCTTTGGGCCGTCCCGTCTTCCGGCGCTTTTTGTTGCCGCCGGGCCATTCCCCGCATTCATCAAACCTTTCCGAATAGTCATCCGCGCCCGGTGCTTTACCTGGCATGAGGCTGCCGGCTGGCACCACAACATATTTAAACGTGTGCGCAGATAACGAAGATGAACGGGAGATGAACCGAGGTCTCAGGAAGAGTTCAGTTTGCCTGTGCGAAAAGGTCATCATCGAGTTGAACCCCGATCGACACACCAGACCAAACGGACAAAGCCATGGACATTCTCGCCCGCCGCCTCACCATCATCAGCATGCTCATGGTCGTCTTCGCATTGACGCTCGCAGCTGCTGTCAGCGCCGATAGCCAGCGCCGCCGTCACCACTATGCCGGCTCGATTGCCGACTGCACCGTGCACACCACGAAGTTCTGCGAACAAGCCAAGCTCTAAGGATCAAAAACGATGTTCTCCCTCGCCCATTCCGCAACCATCGCACTGCGCATGCTGACGCTCGCAGCCCTTTTGATGGCTCCGGTGGGTGCGCTTGCCTACAGCAAGGCCTCCGGCCTTGGGATCGGCAAACAGGGAGCCGGACTTGTCCTGTTCGTGACGCTGCAGCGCCAATCGATGATCTAAGGCTGCATCCAGCCTTCGCCCGCTTGCACATTTAATCCCGGTACCTTCCTATGGACCACCAAGGAAGGAACGTCATGCCCATCACTTCATTCGGTATTTACGCCCTTGCCGCCCTTGCGGAAATCGCTGGCTGCTTCGCCTTCTGGGCCTGGATGAAGCTGGACAAGCCGATCTGGTGGCTCATTCCCGGCATGGCAAGCCTCGCCCTGTTCGCCTGGCTTCTCACTCTGATTGAAACGGCAGCAGCCGGACGCGCTTATGCCGCCTATGGCGGCATCTATATCGCCGCATCGCTCGCCTGGCTGTGGATCGTCGAGGGTGTCCGGCCTGATCGATGGGATGCGACCGGCGTAGCCCTCGCCCTTGCCGGCACCGCCGTTATCCTCGGTGGACCGCGCTGAGCGGCTTTTCCTGAACTGCCGCCTGTGCATTCCAATCTTGTCGTTTGCTTGTAAAAAACGGCATCCTATAATGCCGCATGAACAATCGAATCTCTTCCCTCTCCGCCCTTTCCATCGCAACGCCCGACGTTTTCGAACCGCAGACGTTTGACGATCCGCTTGCCGCCGTGGACGCGCTCTCGGCGCTCTACGATCGCAATACGAAATTCCTGGTCGATGCCTTCACCGAGCTTGGCCGGACCGGAACGCCGGTCTCGCGCTACCGCGCCTGCTACCCGCAGGTCAGCATCGAGACCAGCAGCTTCAGCCATGTCGATTCGCGCCTGTCCTACGGCTATGTCAGCGCGCCGGGCGTCTACACGACCACCGTCACAAGGCCAAAACTGTTCCGGCATTATCTGAAGGAACAGCTTGGGCTTTTGATCCGCAGCCATGGCGTCGGCGTTACCGTATCCGAATCGACCACCCCGATCCCGCTGCATTTCGCATTCGGCGAAGGCGCCTATGTCGAAGCAGCAATGGCTGAGAATATCGATATCCCGCTACGCGATCTGTTCGATACGCCGGACCTGACCACGACCGACGATGAGATCGCCAACGGCTCCTATGAACCCGGCCCTGGTGACCCCTCACCGCTGGCGCCGTTCACCGCCCAGCGTATCGATTATTCTCTGGCGCGGCTCAGCCACTATACGGCAACGAGCGCGACGCATTTCCAGAATTTCGTGCTGTTCACCAACTACCAGTTCTATATCGACGAATTCTGCCTCTGGGCGCGGCAGCAGATGGTTGACGGCGGCAACGGCTATACCGCCTTTGTCGAGCCCGGAAACATCACCACCCAGCCCGGATCGGACAAACCCGATTCGGACCTGACGCTCGCCCGCCTGCCGCAGATGCCCGCCTATCATCTGAAGAAGAAGGGCCATGGCGGCATCACTGTCGTCAATATCGGCGTCGGACCTTCGAATGCCAAGACGATTACCGACCATATCGCCGTGCTGCGGCCGCATGCCTGGCTGATGCTTGGCCATTGTGCGGGCCTGCGCAACAGCCAGACGCTCGGCGACTATGTTCTTGCCCATGCCTATGTGCGCGAAGACCATGTGCTGGACGACGATTTGCCGGTCTGGATCCCGATCCCGGCGCTCGCCGAAGTTCAGGTGGCGATGCAGGATGCGGTGGCTGAAGTGACTGGCTATGAGGGTTATGACCTGAAGCGGATCATGCGCACCGGCACCGTCGCCACCATCGACAACCGCAACTGGGAACTGCGCGACCAGCGCGGCCCGGTCAAGCGGCTGTCGCAATCACGCGCCATCGCGCTCGACATGGAATCGGCAACCATCGCTGCCAACGGCTTCCGCTTCCGCGTGCCCTACGGCACGCTGCTCTGCGTCTCCGACAAGCCGCTGCACGGGGAACTGAAACTGCCGGGTATGGCAACGGCCTTCTACAAGACGCAGGTCAGCCAGCATTTGCAGATCGGTATTCTGGCGCTACAGAAGCTTGCCGCGATGCCGCCCGAAAAGCTGCATTCGCGCAAGCTGCGCAGCTTCTTCGAAACCGCGTTCCAATAGCCCTCAGCGGCGCGGCGAGAACAGAATCGACAAAAGCGTGCCGGCAACCGCCGACACGACGATCATCAGATGCGCATTGACGCTGGCGCTGGCCAAAAGGTCAAAGGCAGCGCCCTTGGCCGGTGCGCCGAACGAGATTGCGCCTGCCGTGATGCCAGCCGGATAGGTTCCGACACCTGCCGGTGCATGCACGGGTAGAACCGACGACAGTTCGCCGCCAAGCGCACCGCCGAAACAGGCGGCGAGCGGCAGGACGCCCATGGTGGCCAGCACCCAGGCGAGCACCGCGACCTTCGTCGACCAGTTGAGAACGGTCATCAGCCATGCCCTGACGAATACCAGCGCATTTGCCGGCAATCCGGCTTCGACCTCGACCAGCAATTTGCCGAGTTTTTCCGGCAGGCGCCGCTGCAAAACGGCAAGGGCATGGCCTTTCAGCAGGAACAGCGCCAGCGGCGATACGAGAAAAAGCCCCCACAGCAACCAGCCGAGCGACTGGCTATTATCACGGCCGATGATCAGGCCGACGCCCGCAGCCGTAAACAGGGCGTGCAGATCGAGTAGCCGCATGAGCAAGAGCGCCGAGGTGCTGCGCGTCAGGGGGACGGCAAATTCCGAGCGCATCAGGATCGGAAAGCTGGTCTCGCCCGCCCGGAAGGGCAGCATGATGTTGAGAAGATTATGAACCTGCGTGACGCGCAGCAATGCCAGGAAATGGCCGCGGGTTTCGTTGGGGAAATAGTCGTATATCCGGTAGCAGCGGATGAAATAGGTACCGACCAGAAGCAGAAGCGCCGACAGGACCGGAATGACGCCGATCCCGGCCCATTGCCGCAAGAGAACCGGCCAGCCCCAGAACCACTGGATGAAAGCCGCATAGGCTATGACGGTCACAAGGGAGACGGCGGTCATCCGGTTGCGGACAAGCCATGAGCCCCGGCTGGCATCCTCTCCTGCATTCATATATTTGGTACTTTCCTGTCCGGTGCTATGGCACGGCTGGTTATCACGATAACCCAGGCGAGAGAACCTGCAGCATTTTTAAAAGGCTTTGATTTTGGATCCCATCTTGGAAGCAAACAGGACAGAGACCGACACTGTCCCGCCGGTCGAGTTGTCCGTCGTCGTGCCGATCTACAATGAAGAGGAAAGCGTCGGACCACTGGTTACCCGCATCCGGGAAGCCATGGCAAATTTCGACAAGCCTTGGGAACTCATTCTCGTCAATGATGGAAGCACCGACGGCACGCTGGTCAGCGCCCGCAAGGAACTGACGAGTGGCCTGCGGCTGAAGATCGTCGAGCTGCAGCGCAATTTCGGCCAGACCGCCGCCATGCAGGCCGGTATCGACCTGGCGTCCGGCAGATTGATCGCCACGCTCGACGGCGACCTCCAGAACGATCCGCGCGATATTCCGGCGATGGTCAAGGCAATCGAGGAACGTGAACTCGACCTGCTGGTCGGCTGGCGCAAGAACCGCCAGGATGGTCTTTTCCTGCGCAAGATTCCGTCCTGGTGCGCCAATTACCTGATCGGCAAGATCACTGGCGTGAAACTGCACGACTACGGTTGCAGCCTGAAGATCTATCAGGCCTCGATCATCAAGCAAGTGAAGCTGATGGGCGAGATGCACCGCTTCATTCCGGCCTGGGTCGCAGGCGTGGTGCCGAGCAGCCGCATCGGCGAAATGCCGGTCACCCATCATGCCCGCCAGCACGGAACATCGAAATACGGGATTTCCCGTACCTTCCGGGTCATTCTCGACCTGCTCTCGGTGCTGTTCTTCATGCGCTACAAGGCGCGGCCGGGGCATTTCTTCGGGTCGATCGGACTTTTCGCCGGCGGTCTCAGCGCGCTGATCCTGTTCTACCTGTTCATCGACAAGTTCGTGTTCGGCAATGATATCGGCACAAGGCCGATGCTGATCGTCGGCGTCATGCTGTTCCTGTCCTCGGTCCAGCTGATCACCACCGGCATCCTCGCCGAAATGATGGCGCGGCTTTACTCCGGAGAGAACGATACACCGCCCTATATCGTGCGCAAAGTCTTCGATCACGAAGGCTCGGGCACCTGACACGACCGTCAAGCCGGGGTTAAATCCCCGGCACCGATCAGCAATTTGAGTTCGCCCGGATGAACCCGCAGGCTGACATCACGGCCGATCGGCAGAAGCTCACCATCAATGACGCAATTGATCTTGTGGCGCGCCTTGGGGAAATGCAAGTCGACCGACGAAACGCTCATTTCGGTAATCAGCGGGCTTTCGCGGAATTTCCCGCGCAGGATATCGAATGTCAGCTTGGCGACGCCTGACGGTTTCAACGGCGGCGCGGTATAAAAGCCGAGATGACCGCCGGTGACATCATCGGCATACATCAGCGCATTTTGACCAAAGTGGTTGTTCGACACGGAGATGGCCGACACCTCGCGCGTCTCGCGAACGCCGTCAACCTCGAACTCAATCTCGAATTCCGGCGGATTGAACATCACGCCAACGGCAGCGCGCGTCGAGGCGCGGATTTTTCCGAGCCTCGACGCGAAGCTGTAGGATTCGCGGTAGCGCACCATGCGGGCATGCAGTCCCATGGAAAACTGGTGAACGAAGGCGCGGCCATCGGCACTGCCAATATCGGCATCGACAATTTTGCCTTCGGCCAGCACGTCCAGTACCTTCCAGATATCGAGCGGCAGTTTCAGGGCGCGGGCGAACAGGTTCATCGTTCCCGCCGGAACGATACCGAGCGGGATGCCGCTTTTCCAGGCGACGCCGGCCGCCGCCGAAATCGTGCCATCGCCACCGCCGGCAATCATCGCATCCAGATCATCGCGTTGCGCCGTCTTCTGTAGCGTCTCTTCCATCTCCGAACCGGCAACGACAGCGATTTCGATCTGGTGACCTGCCTCGCGAAAGACGTCTTCGACCCTGGCGCTGTAGGCTTCCATATCCGTCGTGCGAAAAGTTCCGCCGTCGCGATTGAAAATGGCTTTGATTTTCATTGATTGTCCTTAACTGCATTGTGCAGGCCCTCTCTATATGGGACGGCGAAAGCGGATTTGCAGGGTGAATAGCAGACGATGGCAATTCTTCGCTGCGGCGCCGCACGGCTATCTCGACAAATAGCCAGCGCCTGTTGTTTACGGCTTCGCGTGTGGTAGAACCGCCGCGATCTCAGTGTAAAGGCCATTCCCCACATGACTGTTGCGACCTGCACCGCGACGATAGCGCGCCCGCTTCCAGATTTTTCCGTCTACCGTCGATTGGGGCAAGCGCAACCATGAATCACTTCATCAAAACCCTGCAGGCGCGCCCGAACACGGTCATTCTGCTGATTGCGGTCTATTTTCTCATCAATCTGATCGCGCGTGTATCCCTGCCAAACTCTCTGGAGATGGATGAGGCCGGGCAGATTTTGATGAGCCAATGGTATGCTCTGGGATACGATACCCAGCCGCCATTCTTCAACTGGGTACAACATCTGGTCATCGACGGAATCGGCCAGTCGCTGTTTGCGCTTAGCCTCGTCAAAAACCTGTTCCTGTTTTCGAGTTATGTCTTCTATTACCTCGCCGCCCGGCAGGTCCTGGCAAGCAAGGGCATCGCGGTCGCTGCAACGCTCGGTTTGCTGACCATTCCGGAAATCGGCTGGCTGGCACAACGCGACCTCACCCATTCGAACGCCTCGCTTTTTGCCGCCTGCCTGTTTCTCTTCGGGCTGTTTCGCACGCTCGACCGGCCGACGATCACGAGCTATCTGGTGACCGGCATCGCTATCGGTATCGGCCTGATATCGAAGTATAATTTCTCGATTCTGTGTTTCTGCGCCTTCGTCGCCCTGCTGGCGAGCCCGGTGTATCGCCAGCGGATTTTCGACTGGCGCATTCTCGTTACCGCTGCCATGGCGCTGCTCATCGTCGCGCCGCATGGTCTTTGGCTCGTCCAGAATTTCGAGATCGCCTCGCATGACACCGTCACGAAGCTCGCGTCCGGCGGGCAGGATGGCGTGCTGTTGCAGATCGTGCGCGGGCTCTCTCAACTGCCCCTGACTATTTTGGCCTATGGCGCTCTGACCGTGGTGATCTTTGCTTCGGTTGCACGCGGGCGCTTCTGGCCTGCCCTGCGCGCCAGCAATTCGAAGACGCGGCTGGTCGAGGTCATGCTCGCCGTCCTTCTGGTCTTCCTCTTGTTCCTGATCTTCTTCATGGGAACCGCGGAACTGAAAACCCGCTGGGTTTCACCGGTGCTGTTCATTCTGCCGCTCTATCTCTGCATGAAGCTCGATGCGTACGGGATAGACGACAGCGATTTTCTGAAGCGCTTCATTCCGGTCGTCCTGCTGCTGATGGTGCTTATTCCCGCATCGCTGGTGCTGCGGATCGTTGCGGCCGGAGCGATCAACGATCATCCGAAGCTAACCGTGCCCTATCAGCAGTTTTTCGAGGAGATTGTCCGCAAACCGTCCATCACACCCGCGCTGGTGATTGCGGGGGATGCATTCTTGGCCGGGAATATCCGCATGCAGCTTGCCGATATTCCGGTCGATACCGAAACATACCCGCTCTACAGCCCGCCATTCGACTGGTCCGCGACCAAACCGATCCTGCTCGTCTGGCGCGCCAACGGCGACGACGGCGTCAAGGTTCCGCCAGAGGTGGAGAATCGCCTGAAGTTGCGGACCGGCATACTCCCACCACTGCAGCCACAGACGATCGCCCTGCCCTATCTCTATGGCAGCGATGGCGATCTCTTCCGCTTCGGCTATGCCTGGGTGATCAAGCCCTGATCGATTTTCGGCAGAATCATTCTGCCGCCTGCAGCATGATGTGCTCGTCGCCCCACAGCTTCATCGCCATGATCACCGGCTCAAGGCTGCGGCCGCGCGGCGTCAGGCAGTAATCCACCCTTGGCGGAACGACGGCAAAGACCGTGCGCTCGACAAGGCCGTCCGCTTCCAGTTCCCGCAGCTGCTTGGTAAGCATGCGCTGGGTGACGCTCGTCAGACGGCGGCGGATTTCGTTGAAGCGCATCGTGCCGTCCAGGAGGTGATAGAGGATGACGCCCTTCCATTTTCCATCGATCAGATGAAGGACGCCTTCGACCGGACAGCCGGGAGAACAGGTCAGGAGCTTGTGGCGAACACGCGGCATTCACGGTATCCTTTTGGGTACTATATACACTTGTTGTGCATTCTTGTGCTCCTGCAGCATAATGCGCATTTAGCTTCTGTTCAAACATGAAGGAGCCAGCCATGCGCGCCATTGCCTACAAGATCCCCCAAGCCATTTCCGCCGAGACCTCGCTGATCGATGTGGACCTGCCCGTCCCGACACCGGAAGGCCGCGACATCCTCGTCGAGGTCAAGGCGATCTCGGTCAATCCGGTCGATGTCAAGATTCGCGCCAATGCCAAGTCGGAGCCGGATCAGCTGAAAGTGCTGGGATGGGATGCGGCGGGGATCGTCAAGGCGGTCGGCCCGGGCGTCAAGCTGTTCCAGCCGGGTGATGCCGTGTTCTATGCAGGCGCCATCGACCGGCCGGGCGCAAACTCCGAATTCCACCTGGTCGATGAGCGCATCGTCGGCAAGAAGCCGGAAACGCTGGATTTCCCGGCCGCTGCCGCCCTGCCGCTGACCTCGCTCACCGCCTGGGAGGCCTTGTTCGACCGGCTGAAGGTCAACGATCCGGTTCCGGGCGCTGCCAACGCGATCCTGATCATCGGCGGCGCCGGCGGCGTCGGCTCGATCGCCATCCAGCTGGCACGGACACTGACCAATCTCACCGTAATCGCCACCGCGTCGCGCCCCGAAACCCAGAAATGGGCCTATGATCTCGGCGCCCATCATGTGCTCGACCATTCCAAGCCGTTGGCGCAGCAGATCGACCAGCTGGCGCTCGGCGCCCCGGCCTTCGTCTTTTCGACCACCAACACCGCCGATCATCTGGAAGACATCATCCAGCTCATCGCTCCACAGGGCCGTTTCGGGCTGATCGACGATCCGAAAGTGCTTGATGTCATGCCGTTCAAGCGCAAGGCGGTTTCGATCCACTGGGAGCTGATGTTCACCCGCTCACTGTTCAAGACCAAGGACATGGAGGAGCAAAACAAGATTCTGACCGAAATCGCCCGTCTGGTCGATGGCGGCAAGATCCGCTCGACGCTGACCGAAACGCTGGGGCTGATCAACGCCGAAAACCTGAAGAAGGCGCATGCTCTGATCGAAACCGGCCGGACCAAGGGCAAGCTGGTGCTGGCGGGGTTCTAAGCCGAACAGAATCAGCTTGCGAAACGCCTGCCGGGATTTTCTCGGCGGCGTTTTGGTCAGCGGGATTTTTCTCGGCGAAACGCTGATCGCTATTGCACTATCAGCCAAGGCGCTGCGGCCCGGTTCTCCGGGCCATTTCATTTGCGTGGCCGCGGCTCAGGCCTGCAGGACGACGACGCGGCCGCCGACGGTTGCGCGCTCATAGAGATCGACGACATCGTGGTTGAGCATGCGCACACAGCCGCTCGACATCGCCTGGCCGATGGACCAGGGCTGCGTCGTGCCGTGGATGCGGAACATGGTGTCGTTGCCACCCTGATAGAGATAGATGGCGCGGGCGCCGAGCGGATTGTTCGGCCCGCCGGGAACGCCGCCGGCATATTTCAGGTTCTTACCCGGATCGCGGCGGATCATGTTGTCGGTCGGGGTCCATGTCGGCCATTCGGCCTTGCGGCCGATATAGGCCGATCCCGCCAGCGCATAGCCGTTGCGGCCAACACCGATGCCGTAGCGCAACGCCTGTCCGTCGCCGAGGATATAGTAGAGCCGCCGCGCCGGGGTATCGACGACGATCGTGCCCGCATCGTGGCTCGTCGAATAGGTCACCTGCTGGCGGCGCAGTTCCGGCTTGATCTTGTCCAGCGGCATGGCCGGCATCGGAAATTTTTCGTCGGGAATCGCAGCATAGTTGGCTGCATGGTTCGGTCCGTTGGTGGCGCAACCGGCAAGAAGGGCAGACAAGCCGAGCAGCAGGCCGCGGCGGGAGATCGACATCGTGAGTTTCCTTAAAATCCGGTTGATGCAACCGAAAATAGGGAAAACATGGTTAATGGCTGGTTAAGCGCGTTGAAATTGTGCGCAATGAAAAAGGGCGGCGGATTTTGTCCGTCTCGGCTAAAGACGAAGTGGCCTATGATTGATTTTGGGCGTCAAAACTCTGCTCCGTCATTCCTGTGCCCGTCACAGGAATCCAGCCACGGCGCGTCTGCGCCGTGAAAAGAGTCTTTTGCGTTCAAGGACTTGAACGCGCTGGATCCCGGAACAAGTCCGGGATGACGGGGGCAGAGAGTTACGCGAAAACCGGGCAGTCCAACCTTGCCGCCCAAACAGCAGTCCTCAACAGCCCCTTCCGCCCGGCGCCGACATCTTCACATATTCGGATAGACCGGCCCTTCGCCGCCCTGTGGCGGCACCCAGTTGATGTTCTGGTTGGGGTCCTTGATGTCGCAGGTCTTGCAGTGGACGCAGTTCTGGGCGTTGATGACGAAGACATCCTCGCCGTCCTTTTCCACCCATTCGTAGACGCCGGCCGGACAGTAGCGGGTCGATGGGCCGGCATAGATGTCGTGCTCGGACGACTTCTGCAGGGCCATGTCCTTGACCTTCAGGTGCACCGGCTCGTTTTCCTCGTGATTGGTGTTCGACAAAAACACCGAGGAGAGACGGTCGAAGGTCAGCACCCCATCCGGTCGCGGATAGGCGATGGGCTTGTGCATCGACGCCGGTTCCAGCGCCTGCGCGTCGGTCTTGCCGTGCTTCAGCGTGCCGAAGAAAGAGAAGCCGAACAGCGTGTTGGTCCACATATCGAGACCGCCAAGCGCCACGCCGGCCACTGTCCCGAGCTTCGACCACAGCGGCTTGACGTTGCGCACCCGCTTCAGGTCCTGGCCGATGGCGCTGTCGCGCCAGCCGTTCTCGATTTCGATCGCCTCGTCATTGGCGCGGCCCGAAGCAATCGCATCCGACAGTTTTTCGGCCGCGAGAATGCCCGACAGCACGGCATTATGACTGCCCTTGATGCGCGGCACGTTGACGAAACCGGCCGAACAGCCGATCAGCGCACCGCCCGGGAAGGTCAGCTTCGGCACCGACTGGTAGCCGCCCTCGGTGATGGCGCGGGCGCCATAGGTCAGCCGCTTGCCGCCTTCGAAGGTGCCGCGAATGGCCGGATGCGTCTTGAAGCGCTGGAATTCCTCGAACGGGTAGAGATAGGGGTTCTTGTAGTTGAGATGCACGACGAAGCCGACGGCAACCAGATTGTCTTCGAGATGATAGAGGAACGAGCCGCCGCCGGTCTTCATGCCAAGCGGCCAGCCGAACGAGTGCTGCACCAGGCCCTGTTTGTGGTTCTCGGGCTTGACCTGCCAGAGCTCCTTGATGCCGAGGCCAAACTTTTGCGGCTCGCGATCCTTCGACAGGTCGAATTTCGCAATCAGTTGCTTGGCGAGCGAACCGCGCACGCCCTCGCCGATCAGCGTGTATTTGCCAATCAGCTCCATGCCCCGGGCAAAGTTCGGGCCCGGCTCGCCGTTCTTCTCGACGCCCATGTCGCCGGTGGCGACACCGATGACGGCGCCCTGATCATTATAGAGCACTTCGGTCGCGGCAAAGCCGGGATAGATTTCGACGCCCAAGCCTTCGGCCTTTTCGGCCAGCCACCGACAGACGAGGCCGAGCGAGACAATGTAATTGCCGTGATTGTTCATCAAAGGCGGCATCAAGAAATTCGGCAGGCGGATCGAGCCGGCAGGACCCAGCAGCAGGAACTGGTCGTCCTTCACCTCGGTCTTGAAGGGATGGTCGGCCTCGTCGCGCCAGCCGGGCAAGAGCCGGTCGATGCCAATCGGATCGACCACCGCACCCGAGAGGATATGCGCGCCGACTTCGGCACCCTTTTCCAGGACGACGACGGACAGATCCGGATTAACCTGCTTCAAGCGAATGGCGGCAGACAGACCGGCAGGGCCTGCCCCGACGATCACCACGTCAAATTCCATGCTTTCGCGCTCGGGCAGTTCCTGTGGCTCGCTCATCTTATCGTCTCCAGTCGCACCCGGCTATTTTGCGCGGTTTTGTTCCCAATTCTTGTCATCCGTCATGGCAAATACGGCAGGACTTGTCGAGCCAGTCTGCGACGGCAGCCAAGCGCATTTGCGCATGAGGTCATGCGGCAGGATACAAATATATAACGTGGACGTAAACGTCAAAATTCCGGACGCGCTACCGTTTCGCCGATTTCATCGCCTCGGTGATTTCAACAGTTTCGACGGAGACACGAGTGACGCGGGCGATCAAGTCGATGACATGCTCCTTGTAGTCGGCGAAGCGGTAGGTGTTGAATTTTTCACGGATGGTCGGGTCCTTCGGGGTCTTTTCCTTGTACTGGTCGAGGATCCATTCGAGGCCGGAGCGGTTGCCGAGGCGGTAGCTCCAGACCTCCGGCGGAATACCGGAGAGCACCGTCTCGCTGTCGAGCCGGATGATGCCATTGTCCTTGTCGGCCTTCAGCACCGCCTTGGGCGCAACACCGGCCTCGCGCGCCTTCTCGTCCGGCGTATCCAGCCGCAACAACGGCCAGGGCTCGACGGTCTCGTAGCCGATATGCAGGTCCATCAGCCGCTTGCCCCAGCCGGCCCAGGCGAAGAAGTCCGGATAGAGGGGAATGCGCGGAAACTCGCGCTTGAGGTTCTGCGCATAGGTCTCGCGGTAGACCGGATCGTGCAACACGCCATAGACGTAATGAAAGATGTCGTCCTTGGTGATGCCTTTCTTTCCCTCCCCCTTGCGGGCAATGTGCCCCGAGGGGCCGGGAGGGGTCTTTGCGTCAGGCACAGCCGGCCCCGGGTTGATCTCCCCCCTTGTGGGGAGATGTCGGCCGGGCCGGCAGAGGGGGGTATCGCGGCAAATTCAGAGGGTGTGGCTTCACCCCCCTCTGTCACCAAGGGTGACATCTCCCCCACAAGGGGGGAGATCAACCCGTCCTTGCCATAGGCCTTCTGGAACTGCTTCAGGCCCCAGTCGGTGATGTTGTCAACGCGCTCGCCATCGGGGGTGTAGCGGTAGCGGGGGAGAAATTGTGCCGCGTTTGGAAGAAACATATCCTTATTCGGTACGACGTTACTGGCAAGAGCAGCAAAATCTACCCGCTCTTCCAAGCTAAGGGAAATTCCAGAATTTTTAGCGTTATTTTGAGGAAAGAACTCGAAATTCTGGTAAGGCCGATGGGTGAAAATGGGTGAGAAATATGTCCACCGGCGGACAAACGGTCTATAGGCGGACCTATATATGTTATCGCTATTGAACTTGAGCGAGCTTCCTCGCTCCATGTGGCGCTCAAGTTCAGAGGTCCACTTTATATCTCGCGAGACCAAATCTCCGGATTTTATTTTCCGGTTCGATTGCTGCCATTTCATCCTCTCCCGGTCAAAAACCGAAATGAAGTGTGCGACTTTTTCACTTAAAGTCGCGTCAGAATCTGAGTAGGCCCAATCGTCTCTATTTGTTACGATTCCCAACGAAAACAACCGAAAAATCGCCTTCTCTTGTCCGGACGTCTTCGCCGCCTTGGTTTTCTTGTCCGCCACCGGAATCAGACTATCCCAATCATTCTCCGTCAGATTGATCCAGTTGGCGTTCTTGTCCGGCACGATCCGCTCGAATGCCATCGATGACAATTTCGCGCTGGCCAGAAATGCCAGCTTGTCATCGGCCGTGTCCATTTCCGGGCGGCGGGCGTAGAAAATCTTGCAGCCCTTCTGCTTGCGGCGCTTGACGAAGAAGGCGATGGCGACGCCGGTCTGGATGCCGAAGACATTGTTCTTCGTGCCCGACAGTTTCGGATTGGCGCGCACATCGCCGCCGAGATCGACCACGTGGATTTCGTTGAACTCGCCCTCCACCGCCCGGCGGAAGCCGTCGAACGTGCGGCTGTCGATGAAGGAGCGATTGGTGATGAAGGCCAGCACGCCATCGTCGTGCATGCGGTCCGACGCCCAGCGGAAGAAACGGGCATACATGTCGTAAACCTTGGTCTTCTGCGCCGTAGACAGCCGGATGTAGCTCGACTTGATCAGCTCGTCGATGCGCGGATAATCACGGTTCTTGTTGTTATCGTTCTCATTGGCCTGATTGGCATTGTACGGCGGGTTGCCGATAATCACCGAAATTTTCCGCGCATTCTGCCGTTTTACACGCGCGACGTTTTCATCGGACAAGCCCGCAAACATGTCGTGCTGGTAGCCTGCCTTAATGCCGAGCCCCGCGACATTGTCCAGCGTATCGACGAAGCAGAGATTGGGATATTCGGCAAACTGGCCGGAGATCGCTGCATAGGTCGCCTCGATGTTCAGGTTGGCGACGTAATAAGGCAGGATTGCCACTTCGTTGGCGTGCAGCTCGTTCTTGTATTTATGCGCGAGCTTTTGCGGATGCCCGCGAAAATGCTCCAGCAACTCGCAGATGAAGGTGCCGGTGCCAGTTGCCGGATCGAGGATTTCGACATGTTCGTCGATCAGGTTCTTGCCAAAATGCTTTTCGCAGAGCCAGTCGGCGCCTTCGATCATGAACTTGACGATCTCGTTGGGCGTATAGACGACCCCCAGCCGATCGGCCTTCTTCTTGTCGTAGACCTTGTAGAAATTCTCGTAGATGACCTTGAGGAAGGCCTGTTTTTCCGAATGGCTGGTAATCAGCGCCGCATTGGCCCGGATCGTCGCGTAATAGGTTTCCAGACCTTTGAGCGTCTCGCGCTTGATCTGACCGGTGAAGAACTTGCCTTCGAGTGCATAGAGCTCCTTGGCGATGTTGTTTTCCCGGTGGAAATCGCCCTGGTCGAACACATGCGCGAAGATTTCCTCGGTGAGAATATGCTGGATCAGCATTTCGCGCACGTCGGCCTCTCCGACCGCCGGATTGATCGTGTCGCGGGCATGTTCGAGGAATTTGTTCGCCGCCGCCTGAAAGCCGGGATTATCGGCATAGGCCGTATCGATCTTTTCGCGCAGCGCCTTCAGAACAGCGGGAATGTCGGCCTTGAACTGCTCGACGGCTTTGCGGAAATCGCGGATTTCGGCGCGCTCGTAGGAAAAGAACAGGTTGAGCAGTTTTAGGAGCGCCGGCTCCGTCATCGGGCAACGCATCACCTCCTGACGGTTCTGGATCAGCACCGCAACACGGCTGTCTTCGAAGATGATATTGTCCTGCGGATAACCCTTGGCGAGTTTCTTGGCGATCTCCGCATCGAGATCGTCGCCGCTATCCTTGGCCTCCCAATAGCCGAGCGGCACACGCAGGTCGTGCAGGATGGTTCCGTCCGGGCGGATGCGGTTCTTCTGCGTCGACTGGAATTCGTACTGATTGATGAAATGCAGATTGGATGCGCGCGCCCAGGCCTTCAACAGATCCTTGAAGGCTTCCGAAATGATGCCTTCCGTCGCAGAGCCCGAAAATTTCTTGTAGCGTTCAAGATCGTTCAAATAGGCATTGATCAGTATTTGGCTCATGCGGCTCTCCCAAGGCACGCATCTAGAACGATTGCAGCCACGGGTGGAAGAGGGTTTTCGCAGTTCCAATCACTCCATCCTGCCTTGCTTTGGCCTTCGACCCATGCGAAGAGGCGCCCTCCAAATAAACCAAGCCCTCCGCCATCAAACGTGTTCCGGTTGCCACAAGGCATTCCGAGGCTGCGCGTGCGCCGGCGAGACGACATCCGCCGCCCCAAAGGCGGACATCTAAGACGGAGACTTTCATGGCCAAGGCACTCGGCTTCGATTTCGGCACGACCAATTCGGTGCTCGCCGCCTCCAAGGGCGACACGACGCAGTCGTTGAGCTTTTCCAGCACGGCCGGCACCACCGATTCGATGCGAACGGCGCTGTCCTTCATGAAGCATGCAAAGCTCGGCGCTGCCGCCGTGTCCATCGAGGCGGGCCAGGCGGCGATCCAGCAGTTCATCGACAATCCCGGTGAAGCGCGCTTTCTCCAGTCGATCAAGACCTTTGCCGCCAGCCCTTTGTTCCAGGGCACGCTGATCTTTGCCCGGCGCAACAGCTTTGAAGACCTGATGCGCGCCTTCCTCACCCGGATTGCCGACTATGCCGGCGATGGCTGGCACCAGGATTACAAGCGCATCGTCGTCGGCCGCCCGGTTCGTTTTGCCGGCTCAAGCCCGGACGAAAACCTGGCGCTGGAGCGCTACGACCGGGCGCTGGCGTCGTTTGATTTTCCGGAAGTCCACTATGTCTATGAGCCGGTGGCGGCGGCCTTCTACTTTGCCCAGAACCTGAAGAAGGACGCGACCGTGCTGGTCGCCGATTTCGGCGGCGGCACCACCGACTATTCGATCATCCGCTTCGAAAGCCATGCCGGCAAGCTGACGGCAGTCCCGGTCGGCCATTCCGGCGTCGGCGTCGCCGGCGATCATTTCGACTTCCGCATCATCGACACGGTGGTCTCGCCGCTGATCGGCAAGGGCAGTCAGTTCAAGAGTTTCGACAAGCTGCTCGACGTGCCCTCCAGCTACTATGCCAATTTCGGCCGCTGGAACCAGCTGTCGATCTTCAAGACGCTGAAGGATTTTACCGACCTGAAGCAGTTGGTACGCTCGGCCGTCGAGCCGGAAAAGCTCGAAGCCTTCGTCGATCTGGTCGATCATGATGAGGGTTATCCGCTCTACCAGGCGATTTCGGCCACCAAGATGCGGCTGTCGCATGAGGAAGAGACCGAATTCTTCTTCAAGCCGCTCGGCGAAAAGAGCCGCCAGACCGTGCGCCGCAGCGACTTCGAAAGCTGGATCGCCCCGGATCTCGCCCGAATCGAGGAAGCGCTCGACGAAGTGCTGGTCACCACCAACACACTGCCCGAGGGCATCGACAAGGTGTTCCTCACCGGCGGCACCTCGTTCGTGCCCGCCATCCGCCGCATCTTCGAAGACCGTTTTGCGAGCGACCGCATCGAGAGCGGCGGCGAGCTTCTCTCGATCGCCCATGGTCTGGCACTGATCGGCGAGCGCGACGACATCGAACGCTGGACGGCGATGGCGGCGTGATTGGCGGCTTCCTCTTCTCCCCGGCGGGGAGAAGGTGGCCCGCAGGGCCGGATGAGGGGGAGCCCAACACATAGAGCTTGCCGTACCGCCCCTCATCGTCTCGCTTCGCTCGACACTTCTCCCCGCTGGGGAGAAGAGGGAGATCGCCGCTCTTTCACAGGCACAAATCCATATTGCGTCCGCGATGGTCTTCCCTGCTCGCTCCCGCTTCTGTACAAGCAGACCATGATCTCCAGCAACACCATGAGCCCGGCCGAACTTGCCGCCCTTTTGCATTTTCATGCGGAAGCCGGGGTCGAATGGCTGCTGGAAGACGTGCCTGTCGATCGCTTTGCGGAGTTTACCGCGGCAAAGGTTGCGCGCGGTAATGGTGCGTCGCAAGCCATGCAGCGGACGCAGACCTCAGAGCGCGTTGATGTGTCCAGCGCGCCGGTCGCCCGTGAAAACGGCAATCGGGCTGCCAACAAGCCGCAGGCGGCACCGGCAGCTGTCCCGCAAATGGCCATTCCCGACGAGCAGGCCATTGCCGAGGCCCGGTTTGCGGCGAATTCTGCCCGCTCTCTTGACGAGCTCAAGAGCGCCATGGAGGCCTTTTCCGGCTGCAATCTTCGCAACAGCGCCCGCAACATGGTGTTTGCCGACGGCAATCCCTCCTCCGGCATTCTGGTGATCGGCCCGGTGCCGAATGGCGACGACGACCGCGAGGGGGTTCCGTTTTCGGGCAAGCAGGGTCAGATGCTGGAACGCATGCTGGCGGCCATCGGGCTTGACCGGACATCGGTGCTTTTGACCAATGTCATTCCCTGGCGGCCGCCGGGAAACCGCCCGCCCTCGCCCCGCGAAACCGACATCTGCCGTCCGTTCATCGAACGCCAGATCGCGCTGGCCGAACCACGCCACCTGCTGATCCTCGGCAATTTCGCCGCCCGTTTCTTCTTTGGCGGCAACGAAATGATCCATCACATGCGTGGCGAATGGCGCGATATTCAGGTTGGCGGTACCACGGTGCCTGCCCTTGCCACCCTGCACCCGCAGGACCTGACCTCGGCCCCGGCCAGCAAGCGGCTCGCCTGGCAGGATCTGCTGGCCTTTCGCGCCCGGATTCGTGGTTAAGACTGTCTGAACCCGGCACCTGCCTGATTTGTGAACAAACGATGAAAAAAGCCATGCGGATTGCGCATACCAGCAACGCGAACGCGTCCGTTGCGGAATCGATGTTGCAGTGCAATATAGAACGACGGGAGGACTGGAATAAGGAATTGAACCATGACGACCCGTTTTCGCCCTCTGCATTCGAGCTTTGAAACGCTCCGCCACGCCGGCTCGGCGCTGCGCACGCCCTTCAACAGCTTTGGCTCGGCTGCGAACGAACAGATGACCGCTGCCGGCTATGGCCACAAGACACGCCCGGCGCAGATCTTTTCAGAATTCGTCCAGCGTTGATTTTTTAAGGCCCGCGCAACCGTGCGCGCCTTTGCCTGGACGCCAGGCCAAGATGAAAGGTATCCGATCATGACAGCATCCCTCCGCTCGCTCCGGATCCTCTTTGCCGATATCGGCACCGCCGTACGCGCCTCCGGCGAATATAGCCGCCTCAGCAAGGAAGCCCCGGCTGCCAATGCCGACCGTCATGCGGTCAGCGCCTTCCTGCCGAAGTAAGCAGCGTTTCAGGCCGCATTCCGGCCACATCCCTCTTCTGCGCCAAGCCTTGTCGCAATCGACAGCGTCAGCAAAACTGGATAGAGCGACACTCGTTCTTTGATTCCAACAGCGGCGTGTCGGGCACCGGTTTTCAAGCACGCAATCCGCTCCAACATTTTGAGCGTTTTTCCTGAGCCGTGTGCGTCACAGGCAAAGGATAAATGCGCATCCGGAGCCTTCATGCTGGCCAGCCTCAGATCCGTGTTCAGCCTGATGCTTTCGACCCTGCTGATGATGGTTGGCTTCGGGCTGGCAAGCTATGTCATGCCGGTGCGTTCCGTTGCCGAGGGATGGTCGACATTGACGATCTCGCTGATCGCCACCGGCTATACGCTGGGTTTTACGATCTCCTGCATCATCACCCCGAAATTCGTGCTGCGCGTTGGCCATGTGCGGGTCTTTGCCGCGCTGATCACCCTGCTCAGCATCGCCATCCTGATGTGCGGACTGGTGGTCGACTGGCGGGCATGGATCTTCTTTCGGGCCATTTCCGGCTTTGCAATTTCAGGAAGCTATCTGGTCATCGAAAGCTGGCTCAACGAACGAGTGACCAACGAAAACCGCGGCATGCTGTTTTCGCTCTATCTGATCACCACCATGGTCGGCACGATCGGCGGGCAATATCTGGTGCCGCTTGGCGATCCGACCAATTCGTCGCTGTTCATCCTGTGTGGTGTGTTGTTTTCACTGGCGCTTTTGCCGACGGCGCTGTCTTCCTCGGCAATGCCCGCCCCGCCGGCCCAAGCCAATTTCGACGTACCGGGACTGTTCCGCCGCTCGCCCGTCGCCGTCGTCGGCGCGTTTCTCGCCGGTGCCATGTCCGGCGCCTGGCTCAATCTTGGCGGTGTCTTCACCCAGAAGATCGGCCTTTCCACGGCGGAAGGGGCAACATTGCTGGCGGCCCTTCTCACCGGCAGCGCCATTTCGCAGATCCCGATCGGCCGGACATCCGACCGGATCGACAGGCGGATCGTTATGGTCGGCTGCGGCATCGTTGGCGTTGTCTCCTGCCTGGCCATGGTCGCTTTCGTCGGTTCCAGCCCGCTGGTGCTCTATGTCATCGCTGCCTTCGTCGGTTCCGTGCTGTTTCCGATCTATGCGCTGAACGTCGCCCATGCCAACGACCTTGCCGAACCGAACGAATATGTCGAGGTCTCCTCCGGCATGATGATCACCTACGGCATCGGCACGATATCCGGACCGCTGATGGTCGGGCCGGTGATGGACCGCTTCGGTCCGCCGTCGCTGTTTGTCCTTCTGGCCGTCTATTTTGCGCTCTACGCCGCCTATGCCGCCTGGCGTATCGCCCAGCGCGGCCACACCGATGGGCTTGTTTCCAAGTCCGACTTCCAGGCCAATACCGTGCCGACACCGGGGACGGAGGCCGTCAACGCCATGAACCAGGCAGCGCGGCCTTCCGATCTGATCGACGACGACACGGCTCCGACCCAATCCTCTGACAAATCCGGCCCTTGAGCAATCAGACCTTGGTCATCCCTGCGGCGTGATGTGCTTGCGCGCACCTCGGCGCTCAAGGCCAAGCTGATGCTCGCGAAAAATGATGAAGATGCCGGCGCCGACGACGATCGCCGTGCCGATCAGCATGACGCCCGTCGGCACTTCGTCGAACAGGAAATAGCCGATCAGCAGCCCGAGCAGGATCGAGGTATATTCGAACGGGGCAATCGTCGACATGTCGGCATAGCGGTAGCTCTGCGTCAGAAGGATCTGGGCGACGCCGCCGCAAAACCCTGCCCCCATCAACAGCAGAAAGGACGTCATCGGCAGTGGTTCCCAGCCGAACGGCAGAGACAACAGCGAGAAACACGCGGCCGAAAGCGAGAAATAGAGCACGATCGTATGCGTCTTTTCCTTGGCGATCAGCTTGCGGACCAGCACCATGGCGACGGCGCCGAGTGCCGCCGACAGAAGCACCGCCAATGCGCCGAGCGCTTCCTGCGAGCCAAACCCGCCGTCGCTCAGCAATGTCACGCGCGGCCAGGTGATGATCATCACCCCGACCAGCCCGATCAGCACTGCCGACCAGCGATAGATCCGAACCGTCTCCTTGAGAAACACCGCTGCAAAGACGACGGCGAGCAACGGCATGGCATAACCGATCGCGATCGCTTCGGGCAGCGGCAGGTGCACCAGACCGTAGAATCCGAAACTCATGGCCAGGATACCGATGAACCCGCGCGCCAGATGGCCGAAAATATCCTTGGTGTGGAAGGCGGTGCGCAAATGCCCCTTGAAGGCGAGATAGCCGAGGATCGGCACCATGGCGAAGGCCGAGCGGTAGAAGGTGATCTGGCCGGTGGCAATCTCCGTACCCGCCGCCTTGATCAGAGTTGCCATGCAAACGAAAACCAGTACGGACATGACCTTGAGGGTAATGCCCTTCATCGGGTGGGGGAATTCGGAATCCATTGCGGGTCGCACTCATCGGACGAGGGCAGCGGGCCGGAAATCATAGGAAACGACAGGCTGCGGGGGAAGTAGGCGATCGGAGAATCCGTCGCCGGGATCCTGTCACCTTAACGCGCGATATTTGAAGGAGGGATCAATTTTCGTGATGAGTGGCGGAAATATTTGATGCACCTGCCCCTCGCGCTTACACTCGGACGAACAGCCAATTGGCCATCCAGCAAGCAATCTGGCGGGCGAAAACTGCGGCCTTGAGATAAACGCTGACAATTGGCTGTAAAATTACGTAACCTGTGCCAAAAATACACGACTGATTTAAATATTGTTAGGGCGAATTTCGTAAGTCTCTGAACAAGCAAAGAACGGGACAGGTCGGGCATGCCGGAAAAATGGCACATGCCCGCGAAAAGACCGCCTTGCGATCACACCGGAAGCTTCGCATCTTCAGCGCAGCCTCTTCACAGAGACAAAGCCTCACCACCGGCGTCGTGACGCAGCGGATGATGCAAGCGGGACAAACAATGCGGACAGATACGGGCGAGATCATTCATCTGGAAGACTACCGGCCGACGGATTTCGTTCTTGAGAGGGTGGACCTCACCTTCGAACTCGATCCGACTGAAACCAAGGTCGAAGCCCGATTGATCTTCCACCGGCGCGAAGGTGTCAGCGCAGATGCGCCGCTGATCCTCGACGGCGACGAACTGAAGATGACGGGCCTGCTGCTCGACCAGGAAGAAATTCCGGCCGCGAATTACGATGCAGCGGAACACACGCTGACGATTCGCAACCTGCCGGCAACGGCACCCTTTGAAGTGACGATCACCACCGAGATCAATCCCGAGGCCAACACCACGCTGATGGGCCTCTATCGCACCAGCAATGTCTATTGCACGCAGTGCGAGGCCGAGGGCTTCCGCCGCATCACCTATTTCCCGGACCGTCCGGATGTACTCGCCGTCTACACGGTCAACATCATCGCCGACAAGGCGACCGCACCGCTGCTGCTCTCCAACGGCAACTATCTCGGCGGCGCCGGCATGGGCGACGGCCGGCATTTTGCTGCCTGGTACGATCCGCATCCGAAGCCGAGCTATCTCTTCGCGTTGGTCGCCGGTGATCTCGGCGTTGTCGAAGACACGTTCACCACCATGTCCGGCCGCGAGGTCGCGCTGAAAATCTATGTCGAGCATGGCAAGGAGCTGCGCGCCGCCTACGCCATGGATGCGCTGAAGCGCTCGATGACCTGGGACGAGGAACGGTTTGGCCGCGAATACGATCTGGATATTTTCATGATCGTCGCCGTGTCCGACTTCAACATGGGCGCCATGGAGAACAAGGGGCTGAACGTCTTCAACGACAAGTACGTTCTTGCCGACCCGGAAACCGCGACCGATGCCGACTACGCCAATATCGAGGCCATCATCGCGCATGAATATTTCCACAACTGGACCGGAAACCGCATCACCTGCCGCGACTGGTTCCAGCTCTGCCTGAAGGAAGGCCTGACGGTCTACCGCGACCATGAGTTTTCCGCCGACCAGCGCTCGCGCACCGTCAAGCGCATCGCCGAAGTCCGGCATCTGAAAGCCGAGCAATTCCCGGAGGATGCCGGTCCGCTGGCGCATCCGGTCCGCCCGACAAAATTCCGCGAGATCAATAATTTCTATACGACCACCGTCTATGAAAAGGGCTCTGAAGTTACCCGGATGATCGCCACGCTGCTCGGCGCCGACCTCTTCAAGCAGGGCATGGATCTCTATTTCGACCGCCATGACGGACAGGCTGTGACGATCGAGGATTTCGTCGCCTGCTTCGCTGAAGTCAGCAAGCGGGACTTTACCCAGTTTTCGCTCTGGTATCACCAGGCGGGTACGCCGCTGGTCAGTGCCTCGACGGCCTATGACGCCGGGAAGCAGACATTGACGCTGTCGCTCGAGCAGATGGTGCCGCCAACGCCCGGCCAGAGCGCCAAGGAGCCGATGTATATTCCACTGCGCATCGGCCTTCTGCTGGAGGATGGTTCAGAGGCCGCTGTCACCACCGTGACCGGCGCCGAGATGACCGGCGACGTGCTGCATCTCGTCGAGCGCACGCAGACTGTCGTCTTTAGCGGCATCGTCTCGCGCCCGGTCCTGTCCTTGAACCGCGGCTTCTCGACGCCGATCAACCTGCATTTCGAGCAGACGGCCGCCGATCGTGCGCACATCGCCAAGCATGAGAGCGACCTGTTTGCCCGCTGGCAGGCCCTGAACGATCTCGCGTTGCCCAATCTTGTCGCCGCCGCTGCCAGCGCGACGGCAGGCGAGCCCGTGCAATGCGACACATCCCTGATCGACGCCCTGCTTGCGGCAGCCGCTGACGGCGAGCTTGAGCCTGCGTTCAGAGCCCAGGCCCTGGCGCTGCCCAGCGAAGCCGATATCGCCCGCGAAATCGGTGGCAATAACGACCCTGACGCTATCCATGCGGGGCGTCAGCAGATCATGGTGGCGATCGCCAAAGCGGGACAGGCCATTTTCGAAAAGCTGGCCGACGAGATGGTAGTCACCGGTCCGTTCAGCCCGGATGCCGCCAGCGCCGGACGCCGGGCGCTGCGCAACACCGCCCTCTCCTATCTCGTCTATGCGGAAAACGACCCCGCCCGGGCCGTGGATGCGTTCAAATCCGCCAACAACATGACGGACCTCAGCCAGGCGCTGACAATTCTGGCACACCGGTTTCCGGACACGGCCGAAACGGCGGATGCGCTTGCGTCCTTCAAGACGCGCTTTGCCGGCAATGCGCTGGTGATAGACAAGTGGTTCACCATCCAGGCGACCATTCCGGGCGCTGCAGCCCTTGCCCGCGTCACGGCCCTGATGGCCGATCCGCTGTTCAATGGCTCCAATCCGAACCGGGTGCGCGCGCTCGTCGGCACGTTCGCCTTTTCGAACCCAACCGGTTTCAACCGCGCCGACGGCGAAGGTTACCGGTTCCTGGCACGCCAGATTCTCAACATCGATCCGCGCAATCCGCAGCTGGCTGCGCGTATTCTCACCTCGATGCGATCCTGGCGCTCACTGGAAACCGGCCGTGCCGAACAGGCCCGGAACGCGCTGCGCGAAATCGCCGCAGCACCCAAGCTATCCGCCGATGTCAGCGACATCGTCGAGCGCATGCTCAAAGGATAGAGACATTCACCGGACCTGACGAAAACCCCGCAGCTGCGGGGTTTTTCGTTTCTATCGACGTGAAAACGCCAATAGTGCAATTTTCCCATGACGATAAATGGTTAATGAAGTTTTACTTTTCCCTCTGGACAAGGCGAATCACAATTGATTCATTGGGGCAGGTTCGAGCGAGCGGCGCTTCGAATCACATGAGGGTTTACAGATTTGACGAAGATGGCGGAAGCGCAGCGGGGACGCGCAGCCGGTGAGCGGTTGCGTCCCAAATTTCCAGGCTTTTCAAGGCTGGAACGGGACGTTATCCAGCACGCACGGATTTTTACCGAGCCGGCAGTACGCCGTCTTGCGGGTGCTGAGCCGTTGCTCAAGCGCTCGATCCCGATCCTGATCACCGCGTTTCTTCTCGTCGTTGCCATTTCCCGCATCAGCGGCATCATGGTCGAGTATGCGCGCATGGAGGCAAGCTCGCGCCAAGTCACCGTCCTTGCTGCAGCGACCGCCAGTGCAGCACTTCAGGAAAACGGCGTCGCCCTGTTCGACAAGGCACAGAAATGGGATGTCGAGCAGCGGCTGAACGCCGTCCTCTCCCCCGACATGCTTGAACCGGGCGCCTTCGTGCTCACGGTGCGCAATGACGGCCGGATTTTCGCAAGCTCTCCAGATGGTGCCGTCTATACCGGGCGCACGCTCAATGCCGTGGCGCCGGAAGTTGCAGCCTTCCAGTATTTCGGCGAACGTTCCACCGTGATGAAGACCTTCATTGGCGGCACGGAACATATCGTCGCGTTGATGCAGGTTCCCGGCGGCGCTGGAACGCTGCTTGTGGCCACGCCTCTGGCCGGCATCCAAAAGCTATGGCGGGACGAGGTTTCGCTGAACGTCACCCTGTTCGCCGGGATCTCGGCGATCCTGCTGATCGTACTTTATGCCTATTACATCCAGGCCAAGCGCGCCCGTGACGCCGATCAGATCTTTGCGGAATCCAACCTGCGCGTCGAAACCGCCTTGTCGCGCGGACGCTGCGGCCTTTGGGATTTCGACATGCCGAACCGCCGGCTTTTCTGGTCGCGCTCGATGTACGAGATGCTTGGCATGCCGCCGCAGAGCAACGTGCTGTCGTTCGGTGATGCCGCGCGGCTGATGCACCCGGATGACGGCAGCATCTACAAGGTCGCCCGCACCATCGCTAAGGGTGACGCGCGCCAGATCGACCAGATTTTCCGGATGCGCCATGCCGATGGCCACTATGTCTGGATGCGCGCACGTGCGCAGGTCATCCGTACCGCCTCCGGCCGTGTGCACCTGATCGGCATCGCCATGGATGTCACCGAGCAGCACCGCCTTGCCCAGCGCTATGCCGAAGCCGACCAGCGGTTGGCAGACGCCATCGAATGTACGTCCGAGGCCTTCGTGCTCTGGGACAAGAACGACCGGCTGGTGATGTGCAACACCCACTATCAGCAGGCCTATAAGCTGCCCGACCGGGTGCTGGTTGCCGGCACGGAACGCTCGGTGGTCAATGCTGCCGCCGCCCGCCCGATCATCGAACGGCGCATCGCCGACCCCGACCGGTCCAACCAGTCGCAGACATCAGAGGTACAACTGTCGGATCAGCGCTGGCTGCAGATCAACGATCGGCGGACCCGCGACGGTGGCCTGGTATCCGTCGGCACCGACATCACGCTTTTGAAGCGGCATCAGGTGCGCCTGCGTGAATCCGAGCGCCGCCTGATGGCAACCATCGGCGACCTCTCGACGTCGCGCATCACGCTGGAGCGCCAGAAGGCAGAGCTCTCCGTCGCCAACTCCAATTACCAGGCTGAAAAGGAACGCGCGGAAGCGGCCAACCGGGCCAAATCCGAATTCCTCGCCAACATGTCGCACGAATTGCGCACACCGCTGAATGCCATTCTCGGCTTCTCGGAAATCCTGCAGAACCAGATGTTCGGACCGCTGGGTTCGGAAAAATACGACGAATATTCGCACGACATCCATGACAGCGGCAAACATCTGCTCAACGTCATCAACGACATCCTCGACATGTCGAAGATCGAGGCCGGCCAGATGAAGCTCAACCGGGAAACCATCGATCTCGCGCCGCTGATCATGGAAACCCTGCGCTTCACCACGATCCCGGCGCAACAGAAGAACATCTGCGTCGATCAGCAGATTTCGTCCGGCTTGACGATCACTGCCGATCGCCGCGCCATGAAACAGGTGCTGCTCAACCTGTTGTCGAACGCCGTCAAATTCACCAATGAGGGTGGCAAGATTTCGCTGCGTGCCCGCAAGGTTGCCGGTGCGGTGACGTTGACCATTGCCGATACCGGCATCGGCATCCCGCGTCTTGCACTGGACAAGATCGGCCAGCCTTTCGAACAGGTCCAAAGCCAATATGCCAAGAGCAAGGGCGGCTCCGGCCTGGGTCTTGCCATCTCCCGGTCGCTGACCAACCTGCATGGCGGCGCGATGAAGATCCATTCTCAGGAAAATGTCGGCACGATCATTTCCCTGCGCATACCCGATACGTCACCACGCGTACTATAGGAGGCCAGGGCCAATCTGGCCTGAGCCCATCGCCCATCTCAGGGCTTGACGGTCGCTTGAAATATCCGGCGCACAGCCTTCGACAGCCGCCGGATATCAGCCTCAAGCACCTTGATGTCCGGCGCATCGCCTGCCCGGCACAAAAGCTCGACCAGTCCAGCCGGCGCATCCTTCAACTCCAGATCGCCCTCGATGCACAATCGGACGATCTGCGAGAGGTCGGTAAACAGCGTCAGCGCCTCCTGCACGGTATCGAGATCGGCCGGGGCGATCAAAGCCGGTCCAAGCAGCCGCAAGACATCGACCGTCGATGTGCCGCTCGGCGGAGGGGCGACACCCCGCGCTGGCGCGATCAGGGCAAGATATTGCGCGATGAACTCTATATCGACCAGCCCGCCGGGGATAAGCTTGAAATCCCATACATCACTTGGCGGCTTTTCCTTGTCGATCAGCCCGCGCATCTCGGCGACATCCGCCGTCACCTTCGCAACATCGCGGCTCTGGCCGAGCACTTCGCGGAAAATCATATCGACCTGCGCGATCAGGCTTTCCTCGCCGCAGAGCGCGCGGGCACGCGTCAGCGCCATGTGCTCCCAGGTCCAAGCTTCCTCGCGCTGATATTTTGCAAAGGCATTGATCCGGGTGGCGACAGGCCCCTTGTTGCCGGAAGGGCGTAGCCGCATGTCGACCTCGTAGAGCACGCCCTCGGCTGTTGGTGCCGAGAGCGCCGCGATCAGCCGCTGCGTGACACGGGTGAAATATCGGATGGAATCGAGCGGCTTTGCGCCGTCGGATTCTCCTCCGTCATCATCATAGTCGTACAGCAGGATGATATCGACATCGGACCCGGCAGTCAGTTCGTGGCTACCCAGCTTGCCCATACCGATGACGGCCACTCGCCCGCCGGGGAATTTCCCATGCGCGGTCTCCACCTCGCGCAGCACCGCGTCCAGCGCGGCGGTGATGATCAGGTCGGCCAGATCGGTAAACGCATGCCCCGCCTGCACGCCGGTGATGACGCCGGTCAACAGCCTGATCCCGATCAGGAATCGCTGCTCGGATGCGATGATCCGCAACCGGTCAAGAATCTCCTCATAATGCCGGGCTGTTGCCAGAAAGCCTTTGATCCGCTCCGCCAGATAGTCGCGCGTCGGCAATTCGGCGAGAAGCCGGGGATCGAGCATTCCGTCGAACACGTGCGGCTTGCTGGCAATGATATCAGCCAGCCGCGGAGCGGACGACATGATGTTGACGATAAGGGAAAGCAGTCCGGGATTGTTCCCAAGTAGGGAGAACAGCTGGATGCCGGCTGGCAAGCCTGCGATGAACTGGTCGAAGCGCAGCAATGCCTCGTCGGCGCGCTTGTTCTGGCCAAATACACGCAGAAGTTCCGGCGTCAGCTCCGTCAACCGCTCCCGCGCCTCCACCGACTGTGTCGCCCGGTAGCGGCCGTAGTGCCAGGTCCGGATCGTGCGGGACACATCCTGCGGCCGCTCGAACCCAAGCTTCTTCAGTGTCTCCAGCGTATCCGGATCGTCTGCCTGCCCGGTAAAAACTAGATTTCCGGTTTCGCTCGAGAGCTTTGCCTCCTGCTCGAACAGCTGGGCATAACGCCGCTCCACCGTCTTCAGCACACGCGACAATTCTGAGGAAAACGCCGGAACATCGGCAGAGCCCATCATGTAGGCGATGCGTTTCAGTTCAGCGTCTGTGGTCGGCAGAACATGCGTCTGCTCATCGCGCACCATCTGCACCCTGTGCTCGACATCGCGCAGGAACCAGTAGGCGGACACCAGTTCCTCGGCCGTTTCCGCATCGATCCAGTTGGCCCGCGCCAAGCCTTGCAGCATGGGTTCGGTGGCGCGCAATCGGAGCTCTTGCATCCGTCCGCCGGCGATCAGCTGCTGGGTCTGGACGAAGAACTCGATCTCCCGGATGCCACCGCGGCCAAGCTTGATATTGTGGCCCTTGACCGCGATCTCGCCATGGCCCTTGTGGGCATGGATTTGCCGCTTGATCGAGTGGATATCGGCAATCGCCGCGTAATCGAGATATTTGCGGAACATGAACGGGGTGAGTTCGCGCAGGAAAGCCTCGCCTGCCTTGATATCGCCCGCCACCGGACGCGCCTTGATGAACGCCGCCCTCTCCCAGTTCTGGCCCCGGCTTTCGTAATAGAGCATCGCCGCTTCGACCGGGATGGCAAGCGGCGTAGCACCGGGATCGGGCCGCAGGCGCAGGTCGGTGCGGAAGACATAGCCATCACCGCTGCGCTCCTGCAGGATGCGGATCAGCCGGCGCAGCAACCGCGCAAACGTCTCCGGCGCGTCGTCCGGGACCGTGATCAGTGGAGCGTGCGGCTCATAAAACACCACCAGATCGATATCCGAGGAATAATTCAGCTCGAAGGCGCCGAGCTTGCCCATGCCGAGAACAACGACGCCCGACTTTTCGCTCGGATATGCGACATCGACGACATTCAGCTTGCCTGCGTCATGTGCGCTCAAAAGCAGATGGTCGATGGCAGCAGATACCGCAGCGCCGGCGAAATCGCTCAGCCACCGCGTCGTCTCACGCGCATCAAAAAGACGGGAAACATCGGCAAGGGCGATGGCAAAAGCGATATCGCGCTTGGCTTGCCGCAGGCGCGTCATGATCTCGGCATCGGTTAGCGGCTTGCCCGCATCAGCGCTTTTCCACGCGTCCCGGGCTCTGTCGACACAGGCTTGCAGATAGGGGATCAAAGGGCGGCCAAGCGCCTGAACGAGGACCTGCGGATGGGAAACAGCCGTATCGCGCAGATACGGCGAGAGCGACAACGCCGCGACGACAAAATCCTTGAGTGGCGTTTCCAAGGCCAACAGATCGGCGATGTCCGGATGGCTCTTTGCGATATCCTTGAGGCTGGAGAGGACGGACTTGGCGTCCGTCTGGCTCATTGGCCGCAGCGCACATGTGCCGATATCCGATAAACGCCGCGTATCCACTTGCATATTGGTCTCTCCCAGCCGCTCCCGATTTCGGCTGCCCTATGCCTATCAGCCGGAGCGCACTGGGAAAACCATGCTGGCGGTCAAACCACGATTGTTTTCAACGTCTGGAACCGTATCGCTCAATTCGAGAGAACCCTGATGCATCTCCATCACCGCCTCGACAAGCGAAAGGCCAAGCCCTGTTCCCGGCTTGCTGCGGCTTTCGTCCAGCCGCACGAAACGCTCCACCACGTCCTCCCGCTTGTCGGCTGGCACGCCGGGGCCATGATCCGCTACGGACAGCACGATCGCGCCATCCCGCCTGGCGAGGCTGACCTTGATCAGCGGATTTTCACCGCCGTCGGAATATTTGATGGCATTGTCGATCAGATTGCCGAGTGCCTGCCCGATCAATTCCCGATTACCGGAAATGTGAATATCGGCAGGCACATCGGCCTCCAGTTTCAACGCCTGCTCGTCGGCCACCGGCTCATAGAGTTCAACGCAGTCGGCCACGCTTTGGGAAAGGTTGACATCGCTCATCTCCGCAGCAGCCGCACCGGCTTCGACACGGGAGATCATCAAAAGCGCATTGAACGTGCGGATCAGCTGGTCGGATTCGCCGATGATCTCTTCCAGAGAGGCGCGGTAGCCTGAATTGGTCGCCTTGTGCGCCAGAGCCGCCTCGGCCTTGTTGCGCAACCGTGTCAGCGGCGTCTTCAGGTCGTGGGCAATATTGTCGGAAACCTGACGCAAACCCTCGTTCAGTTTTTCGATCCGTCCAAGCATGGCATTGAGCGATTCCGACAGCCGGTCGAATTCGTCGCCGGATCCGCTCATCGGCAATCGCTGCGAGAGATCACCCGCCATGATCCGCGTACTGGCGTCCGACATGCGGTCGATCCGCTTCAGCGCGTTGCGGCCGATCGCAAACCAGATGATCAGCGCGCCAATGCCCATGATGCCGAGTGCGACCATAAGCGCCTGCCGTACCAGCACACGAAACTTCTCGGGCTCCTGCAGGTCGCGGCCCACCAGAATGCGCAGGCCGTTGTCGAGCACCAGCACATGCGCCAGTGCCACATGCTCTTCCTTGCGGCTTTCGTCGGTATAGCGCTGATAGCGGAATGCTTCGCCTGTCCAGCCTTCCTTATCCAGAAGCCCGGGCTGCAACGAAGCAACATTGCCTGCCAGGATCTCGCCGGTCGGCCCTGCGATGACGTAGAGATTGGCACCCGGTTGCCGCGCCCGCCGCTCCAGTGTTCGCAGCAATCCGTTAACGCCGCCGCGACTGTAGATCTGCTCGATCTGCGATACTTCCGCCGCTACCGAATCCTTCGTTTGCTGTTCCAGCAGCCGCTGCGACATGGCCGTGACATAGAAGACCAGAAAGGCGGCACACAAGGAAAAGAGCAGGAGATAAAGCGCTGACAAGCGAACGGCCGTGGTGCGGAAGAGGACGCTCAACCTGTTCATGCGTCCGTGCGTCCGTCTTCCTTGATCATGTAGCCGGCCCCGCGCACGGTGCGCAGCAATGGCTGATCGAAATCCTTCTCGATCTTGGCGCGCAGCCGCGACACGTGCACGTCGATGACATTGGTCTGCGGATCGAAATGATAATCCCAGACATTTTCCAGCAGCATGGTGCGCGTCACCACCTGCCCCGCATTCTTCATCAGATATTCAAGCAGCCGGAATTCGCGTGGCTGCAGCAGAAGCTCGCGGCCTTGCCGTCTCACCGTATGCGACAGCCGGTCCAGCTCCAGATCGCCGACGCGATAGACCATGTCCTGTTCGGGAGCCCCTTTGCGGCGGCCAAGCACCTCGACGCGCGCCAGAAGCTCGTTGAAGGCGTAGGGTTTGGGCAGATAATCGTCGCCACCGGCGCGCAATCCCGTGACCCGGTCATCGACTTGGCCGAGTGCGGAAAGAATGAGAACCGGAGTGTGGACGCCCTTGCGGCGTAGTTCCGAGATCACCGATAGCCCATCGCGGCGCGGCAGCATGCGGTCGATGACGAGGACGTCGTAGCTGTTTTCGCTGGCCATGAACAGGCCGCTCTCGCCATCACTGGCATGGTCGGAGACGATACCAGCCTCGCGAAAGGCCTTTGCCAGATAGGCGGCCGCTTCGAGGTCATCTTCGATAATCAGAATCTTCATACGCGTGACCATAGTCCCTGACCCGTATCTTCCACAACCGGTTTACCCTTGGGAAATCACACCTGCCTGCCCGGTTGCGCAGATAAGCCGTGCCCTGAAACGCCAGACGCCGCGAAACCCTGGTGAAGGTCCGCGGCGCCCGGCAGCTGGAGCTGCGTCAGCCCTCGTCAGCCCTGGCTGATAGGAAGCGCCACGAAGCGACTGGCATTGTCGGCCTCGATCTGGAACAGCGCCTTTGTGCGTCCGTCCTTCTTGGCGGCCTCGATCACCTTGAGGATGTCGTCAGCCGACTTGACCTCCTGGTTGTTGACCGAAACGATCTTCTGGCCTTCCTTCAGGCCGCGATCGCTGGCGTCGGAGTCTGGATCGACCGCAGAGATCGTCACGCCCTTTCCGTCCTCGGAAGGCGTCACGGTCACACCGAGGTCCGCCAATGCCTTTTCGCTCGAAGGCTGCTGTTCTTCCTGCTGTTGCTCGGCACCGGTAGAAGCATCCTTGGTATCGGCAGGCAATGTTCCGACTTCGAGCTTGACGCTCTCAGCCTTGCCGTCACGCCACAAGGCGACATCGACGCTGGTACCCGGACGCATCAGGGCGATCTTGCGAGCCAGCTCGCGCGGACCCTTGATCGTGTCGCCATTGACAGCGGTGATCACATCACCCTTCTTGATACCGGCCTTTTCACCGGGAGAACCGGCCTGCGGCTCGACGACAAGCGCGCCGCTTGCCTCGGCAAGACCGAGCGATTCAGCCACATCCTTATCGACCGGCTGGATCTGCACACCGAGCCAGCCACGGGACACTTCGCCATCCTTCATCAGATCGGTGACGACGTCCTTGGCAACGGATGCCGGAATGGCAAAGGCGATACCGACATTGCCGCCCGATGGCGAGAAGATTGCGGTGTTGATACCGACGACTTCGCCATTGAGGTTGAAGGTCGGACCACCGGAGTTTCCACGGTTCACCGCCGCGTCAACCTGCAGGTAGTCGTCATAAGGGCCGGAGCCGATATCGCGGCCACGTGCCGAAATGATGCCGGCGGTCACAGTACCACCGAGGCCGAAGGGATTGCCGACAGCAACGACCCAATCACCAACCCGGACCTTGCTGTCGTCGGCGAAGCCGACATAGGCAAACTTGCGCTTGTCATCGACCTTCAGCACGGCGAGGTCGGTGCGGCTGTCCTTACCGATCAGCTTGGCGTCCAGTTCGGTGCCATCGTTGAGAATGACGGTAAAGGCGGAGCCGTCAGAGACGACGTGATTGTTGGTGACGAGGTAGCCGTCTTCGGAGATGAAGAATCCTGACCCTTGTGAGGTCGGACGCAGGCGGCCGGGCTTGCCGTCGCGCAGTCCATGGTCACGTTCGGCGCGCTTGTCGCCGTTCGGGCCACCAAATTCCTTGAAGAAGCGCTTCAACGGGTGATCGTCTGGAAGTTCATCCAGACCACGGCCGCCGAAATCGAAGCTGAAGCCGTTGCCGCTAGCGGCGTCATCGGAAACAGGATTGGCACGCGACTGTACGCGCACGGACACCACCGCCGGAGAAACCGCGTCGACGACATCAGCAAAACTTGGAACCTGCGGCGCCTCGATCTTGACGGCGGCGGCAAAGGACTGGGTGATGGCTGCTGGGATGCCGGTCGACAGCATGACGGCCGCCAAACCAGCAACAGTCGTTGTCTTCAAGACGGTCTTGAGGGAGGGACGCAGTGCGTTTGTTTGAAACATCCGGTTTGCCTTTTCTCTTCATTTGCATTTGGCTGACTGGAGGAACAGCCGATGAAGAAGAAATAGTCGAACGCACCTTACTGACTTGTGTCCGGAAAATGAACTTTTGGTAATGTTGGGAATAAAACGGGTAGGCCTCACCCCGGAGGATGTTCCCGAAAACGGGTTGCGGCTGGGAAACCCCTTCCTTTCTAAGGAATGGAAGGAAATCAATCCTTCAAGACAGCATCCAGCCGCGCCTGCTCGTCCGCAGACAATGCCGTTCCCGTCACCTTGCCGGTGCGGCGGCGAGCAGCAACAAGCATTGCCACAGCCCCAGCCAGAAGCAGCACCACCGGCGCGCCCCACAGCAGCAGCGTCTTTGTCTCGAAGCGGGGATTGAGCAGCACGAACTCGCCGTAGCGCGAAACGACATAGCCAATGACCGCTTCGTCGCTATCGCCATTGGTGATCCGCTCGCGCACCAGAAGCCGCAGATCCTTGGCAAGCTCGGCATTCGAATCGTCAATCGACTGGTTCTGGCAGACCATGCAGCGCAGTTGCGCGGACAGTCCGCGTGCCCGCGTTTCGAGCGCCGGATCAGCCAGCACCTCGTCGGGATTGACGGCAAAGGCCGGCCACGCCGATAACATCAGGAAGGCAATGACGAGCAACCGGCGGATCATTGCGCGGGCTCCAGAACCGGTTTCTTCTGTTTCTTGGCGCGTGCCGGGGCGCCGACCCGCAGGCGTCTGTCGCTCAGCGAAACGGCGCCGCCAGCCATCATGAACACCGTGCCCAGCCAGATGCAGAGGATCATCGGCTTCCACCAGACCCTGACGACGACGCCGCCGTCTTTCATATCATCTCCGAGCGAAACATAGAGCTGGCTCAAACCGAATGTCCGCATACCCGCCTCGGTAGTCGGCATCTGCCGTGCCGTATAAAACCGCTTCGACGACCAGACCTCAGCCACTTCGCTACCGGCCTGGCTGATGGTGAAGTGCCCGGATTCCTCGCTATAATTTGGCCCTTTGCCGTTGCGCAGCCCATCGAAGCGCAGCGTATAACCGCCAGCATCCGTGGTCATGCCCGGCTTCATCTCGACGATGTGTTCCGTCTCGAACGCGGTGACCGCAACAATGCCGATCAGCGTCACGCCAAGCCCGATATGCGCCAGCGCCGTACCGAAAACCGATCGCGGAAGACCAGACACACGCCGCCAGGCGACCGCTCCCGTTACCTTGCCAAGGCCCGACCGCAGGAAAAGCTCCGTCAGCGAACCGGCGATCATATAGGCGCCAAGCGCGATGCCGAACAGCGCCATGATCGGGCCGCCATTCTGCGCGTAGTAGATGACACTCCCGACAACCAGACCAAAGGCCACTGCGGCAAACAGGCGTTGCCCTGCCCCGAGCAGATCGCCACGTTTCCAGGCGAGCAGCGGGCCGAAGGGCACGGCCAGCATCAGCGGCAGCATCAGCAGTCCGAAGGTCATGTTGAAGAAGGGCGGGCCGACGGATATTTTCGCACCGGTCACCGCTTCGAGCGCCAGTGGATAGAGCGTGCCGATCAAGACGGTCGCGGCGGCGGTCGTCAGGATCAGATTGTTGAAGACCAGCGCGCCCTCACGCGAAATTGGAGCGAACAGACCGCCCGCCTTCAGATGTGCGGCCCGGAACGCAAACAGCGATAGCGCGCCGCCGATGAAGAGAATGAGGATCATCAGGATGAAGACGCCGCGCGTCGGGTCGGTGGCAAAGGCATGAACCGATGTCAGCACGCCGGAGCGGACGAGGAAGGTGCCGAGCAGCGACATCGAGAATGTCATGATCGCCAGAAGCACGGTCCAGATCTTCAGCGCCTCGCGCTTTTCCATCACCAGCGCCGAATGCAACAGCGCAGTGCCGGCAAGCCAGGGAATGAAGGAGGCATTTTCGACCGGATCCCAGAACCACCAGCCACCCCAGCCGAGTTCGTAATAGGCCCAGTAGGAGCCCATCGAGATACCGGCCGTCAAACAGGTCCAGGCGGCCAGCGTCCACGGCCGCACCCAGCGGGCCCAGGCAGCATCGATACGGCCTTCGATCAGCGCGGCGATGGCAAAGGAGAAACAGACCGAAAAGCCGACATAACCGAGGTAGAGCAGCGGCGGATGGATGGCCAGCCCTATATCCTGCAGTACCGGGTTAAGGTCGCGCCCCTCGCCCGGCGCATCCAGCAACCGGTTGAAGGGATTGGACGTCAAAAGGATGAACAACGAAAACGACACGGCGATCCACGCCTGCACCGCCAGAACATTGGCTTTCAGCGTCTCCGGCAGATTGTTGCCGAACACTGCGACCAGCGCCGAGAAAAAGGTGAGAATCAGCACCCACAGCAGCATCGAGCCTTCGTGATTGCCCCAGACGCCGGAAAACTTGTAGATCAGCGGGATCTGCGAATGCGAATTCTCCCAGACGTTCTGGACGGAGAAATCGGATGTCACATGGGCGTAGGTGAGAACCCCGAACGACAGAGCCATCAGCAAGAACGTGGCCTTGGCCGCTACCGTGCCGATCTCCATCAGTGCATGGTCGTTGCGGAGCGCGCCGATAATCGGCAGCACGGCCTGCAATAGCGATGTGGCAAGCGCCAGAACCAGAGCATAGTGACCAAGCTCGATGATCATTGGATATTTTCCTTGCCGCCGAGATTGACGCCCTGCGCCTTCAACCGGTCCGCCACGTCCTTAGGCATATAGGTCTCGTCATGCTTGGCAAGCACGGTATCGGCAACGAAAACCGGGCTTCCTTCCTTGAAACTGCCTTCGGCGACAACGCCCTGTCCTTCGCGGAACAGGTCCGGCAAAATTCCGGTATAGGTCACCGGCACCGTGTCCAACGTGTCGGTGACGCTGAAAGTGATGGTCATGCCCTCGCCACGCTTGAGCGAACCAGTCTCAACCAGACCGCCGAGCCGGATGCGCGTGCCCGGGGCGAGGTCGGCCTTCATGAGGTCACCAGGGACGTAGAAATAGGCAATCGCCTGGCTGAACGCGACCATCACCAGCAACACGGCCGCAACGATGAACGACACACCGCCGCCAATCATCACAAGGCGCTTCTGTTTGCGGGTCATTCCACGCCTCCATCGGCCTTCAGCCCAAGCTCGCCTGCCAGCGCAAGCAGTTGCTTGCCTTCGCTACCATCCGCCGGGAAGACGGCAAGCCCCTGCTTCAGCGCGTCGGCTGCCTTGTCCTTCTGGCCGAGCACGGAATAGGAGCGGATGATCCGCATCCATCCCTCGAAATTCTTCGGCTCTGTCTTCAGCTTTTCAGCGAGACTGCCGACCATGCCCTCGATCATCGCCGTACGATCGCCAGCGGTCATATCCTTCGCCGCCGCAACATCCTCGCTTGTGGGGTTGCCCAGCGGTGTCCCAGCCTGCTGCGCCGAAGTCACTGGGGCATCGCCCTTGAGGCCGGCAATATGCTCGTTGACCAGCGGCAGCCAAGGGGCACCGGCCGGTGATGTCCGGACAATCTGCTCGAAGGCGGCAAGCGCTTCCGGCGCCTTGCCTTCCTGTTTCAAAGCAAGCGCCAGGTAAAACTGCGCACGCGGATCACCGGGTTCGATCACCAAGAGTTTCTGCAGCGCGTCGCGTGCCTCGTTGGTCACAAGCCCTCCGGAAAGCGCGATCAGGCTTTCGGCATAGCCGCCCAACCGCACGGGGTTTGCCCCGAGGATGCGCAGCGCGTTGCGGAATGCCACGGCGGCCTCCTCGACCCTGCCGGTTCGATAATAGATCGGCGCCAGCACGTCCCATCCGGCACCGTCTTCAGGATTGGCAACCAGTTGCTGTTCGGCCCGCGCGATCAAGATGTTCATATCGTCGCCGGGATTTGCCAGACGGGCGGCCAGCGGCGCATCCAGCACATCCGGATTGCCGGTCCGCAAGTAAAGACAGAGCCCGACGGCAGGCAGAATGAGAACGACGGCGAGCTGCGCCAGTCGGTTGCTTCGCTTTACCGGTTGAACAGGCGCTGCGGCTTTCACAGCGTCGGTCGCGGCCAGCAGGCGGCGGGCGACCTCGGCGCGCGCGAAATTCGCATCGTCGCCGGAGATCAGGCCATTTTTCTCGTCACGCTTCAGCTCTTCCAGCTGATCGCGATAGACCTCGACATCATGGGATTGGGGGGCCTCGGCGCTGGCGGCGGCGCGCAGCAGCGGAAGCAGCAGAACAGCGGCAACGGCCGCCGTCAGGGTGGCAACTAGGATCCAGAACAGCATGTGCGCTCAATTACTATGCGAAGCCTGCCATTCCAATCGGAAAACCGGAGATGACGGAAATTTGAGGCGTTTCGCCGCAACTGTCGAATGCGAAGATCAGCCCAGTGGCGTCCACGTGCCGTCGGCATTGCGGCAAGCGGCGCCACGCGCGACACTGTCCTGCCCCTTGACCGTTACCGTATGGCTGTATTGGCGGCAGTTCTGCGAACCCACCTGATAGGGTGCCGCAGCAACGACCGAGCCGCTGATGCCTGATCCCTGCCAGACCACAGGCTGCCCGCCGCGCGATCCTTCCAGAGCCCGGTATTCGGCCTCCAGCGCCCGCTGGCGGTCGGCCTTGCTGATCGAAAGTCCCGCTTGACGCCCGATCACACCGCCGCCAAGGGCTGCGATATAGGAAGCCGATGTGTTCGAGGTGATCCCGCTCCCTGGCTTTCCAGCGTCACGCGAAGCCGTACCGCAGCCGGCGATCAACAGCGACGAGGCAATCAGGCACGCAGCCGGTGAAGCGGAAAGGAGGGTCGGGAAACGGGCCTGGTTCTTCATCGTATCGGACAGCTCTTACGGTTTCCGGTGCATCGGCAGATCATGGCTCGGCTTCAGGCCGATTCATGGCTCACTATCTTTTTACATTCCCCGCATGGGCAGGCAACATCGCAGCGTTTAAAGCTGCTGCATTGCGGAATTTTGCCAGCAATCCTGTCAAAAAAGTCACGCGGCGGCTCAAAACACGTCCCATCATGACACAGCCGGCAGCACGATCAGTGCCTTCAGCCCCCCGCGTTCCCCCCGCGACAGCCCCAGAGTGCCCTGATATTCGCCAGCAATCTCGCTGACGATCGACAATCCGAGCCCGGTTCCCGGCTTGCTTTCGTCCAATCTTTTGCCGCGCTTGATGGCAATGCCAATCTGCTCGGGCTCCAGACCAGGCCCGTCATCGTCAACCTCGATGGCGATCCAATTGCGCCGACCCGGATCTTTGCCCTGCACGCCCTCCGGCGCGATCTGTGCAAGAATGTGAACCTGATCGGTCGCATAGCGCGCAGCATTGTCGAGCAGATTGCCGACCGTTTCCTCGACATCCTGCTGTTCCATCGCGAGAATCAGGCCGGGCGGTGACACAGTCAGCAAAAAGGTCTTGTCCGGGTGCAGCCGGCGCATGACGCGCACTAGCCGCTCAAGCACGGGTTCAACCTCGGTCCGCGCCAGAACCGATTCGCGCTGTGCAGCGATCCGGGCCCGGTTGAGATAGGACTGCACCTGCATTTGCATCGCATCCGCCTGCGCCTTGACGAGATCGCCGTGCGGTGGCTCAAGCACCCGCGCTTCATTGATCAAAACGGCAAGCGGCGTCTTCAACGAATGGGCGAGATTGCCGACCTGCATGCGGGCGCGCTCGATGATGCGCCGGTTGCTGTCGATCAGTGCGTTGACCTCGCTTGCCAGGGGCTGAATTTCGCGCGGAAACTCTCCGTCCAGCCGCTCGCTTTCGCCGCCACGGATCTTTTCCAGCGACCGCCTCGCCTGGTCGAGAGGCCTCAGCCCGAAGAGAATGGCCAGCGCATTCATGCCCAGACCGCCGAAACCAAAGATAGCCAGCGCCAGGTAGAGGTTGCGATTGAAGTCGTTGATATCGGCTTCCAGCACATCGCGGTTGCCCGCAACCCGGAAACGGGCCGTATGCCCCTGAATATCCAGAACGACTTCAGTCTCCGCCACTTCGACGTCATTGTTGAAGGAATCGACGGTGGTATAGAAACGCTCGTAGCGAATATCGAAGGGAACTTCATCGACGCTGGCGATCGGCAGCTTGCCAGAACCGAGCGAGGTCGAAATCAGCGGCGGCGTATTGAATTCGCCGATCGGCTCGACGATCCAGTACCAGCCCGTCTGCGGTTGGGAGAAGCGCAGATCGCCCAGTTGCGGACTACCGGCCAGCACCGACTTGTCGTTGACGACGATCGAATTGATGACGTTGTAGAGTTGCGCGCGCAAAAGGTCCTGAAAGCCGCGCTCCGAACCTTGCCGGTAGAGCGTCGAGATCACCACGCCGATCACCACCAGCGCCACCACCGCCCAGATGGTGGAAACCAGAAGAACGCGTGCGGTCAGTGATTGCGGGCGTAGCATCATGGCTGTCGCCGAATGGTTTGGCAGAACAACAATATCAGGCCTTGTCCCTCGTGCGCAGACGCCCGGTCTTTCCGGTTGATGATCGTGATCCCGCTCAGGATTTCACTTCCTTGCTGGCCATGCCGGGTGCCTGCATCCGGTAGCCAAGGCCGCGCACGGTTTCGATCAGGTCATTACCGATCTTCTTGCGAAGCCGGCCGACAAAAACCTCGATCGTGTTGGAATCACGGTCGAAATCCTGATCGTACATGTGCTCGACCAGTTCCGTGCGCGACACCACCTGCCCCATGTGGTGCATGAGATAGGACAGAAGCCGGAATTCATGGGAGGTCAGTTTCAGCGCCACGCCGTTGACCAGCGCCTTGGAGCCCTTGGTGTCCAGCCGGACAGGGCCGCAGACGATTTCGGAGCTTGCGTGTCCTGCCGCGCGCCGGATCAGTGCCCGGATACGGGCCAGCACCTCCTCGACATGGAATGGCTTGGTGACGTAATCGTCGGCACCGGCGTCTATACCGGCCACCTTGTCGCTCCAGCGGTCGCGTGCGGTGAGAATCAGTACCGGCATGACCTTTCCGGCACCGCGCCATTTTTCCAGCACGGTAATGCCGTCCATTTCCGGCAGCCCGATATCGAGGATGACGGCGTCATAGGGTTCGCCCTCGCCGAGATAATGGCCTTCCTCGCCGTCGAAGGCCTGGTCGACGACATATCCGGCTTCCTTCAGGGTATCAGTCAGTTGACGGTTGAGGTTGACGTCGTCTTCGACCACCAGAATGCGCATGAACAGACTTTCTTCCCTTGCGCGCCAGCATTTCCCAAAGATCTGCTGTCGCGTTGCAACACGAGACTTCATCAGGATTCGATGATAGGGAACCCCGTAGGTTCCCATCATCGAACCCTGGTATTACTGCTTACCTTATTTCATCCATTTCGAGAATGTTCTGAAGGCAGGCATCTTGCGGCTACATCGGCACCCGCATCGTCACCTTTTTCGGACGGCCGCCATTGCCCGGGATCAGCACAGTGACGACGCATTTTCCGTCGCTGGTCGGCTGCGCTGACAGGAGTTCACCCCCCGTCTGAGCCACCACTTCGGCCGCCGCCTGACCGCAGTCGCCATCCACGGCGACAACCATCGATGGCACATCAATCGCCGGCGGTGCGAATCCGGAAAGGCCCGCTGCAAGCGTTGCTATGATCAAGGGTGAGGACATGAACGCACTTTCGGATTGAAAACAATAATGGCGACCTGGGAAGCATCGTTGCAGTTTTAATAACCGATACAGTCTGAATGGCAAATGAATGTCCCGGAACAGCCTGTTTTGCGCAATGTCTAGCGCAATCGCGCGCGCGCGGAAATCCGGCCCCAGATGGCAAGCAGTCCGCCTGCCGCCGCGGCAAGAGCCGTCAGCCCGTCGACTAGGCCGCTTTGATCTTCATGGGTGACATCCAAGCCGAGGAAATTGGCACAGGAAGCCAGAATTGCAACCACGCCACCCCAGACGGTCTTCGACATATACCAGGTCTTCCAGTCGCTCATGGGAAACTCCTTGTTTGAATTGGGATTGATTTCCTTGGAATGAAAACATGCAGGCGGTTTCTACAGGCTAAGGAGCGCCTGCGCCGGTAGGCCGAAGGCAATCCTTTCTCCCCGCTGCCGCACACGCACCGAAAGAGCCGTCTGCGGCCCGCCGAAGTCCTCGATCTCAAGCTCCGGCGCGTAGTCGAACACCGGTTCGGACACATCGGCGGATCGTTTGACGGCCCCGCCGTCGAGAATGTCGACACGGTATCGTTCCTGCGGCTCGTCGAGCGCGATATCGCCGTCAAACCAGGGGTCCGCATCACGGCGACCGCAACGGATCCAGCCGATACGAATCGCCCCCGTCGCAACGCGGCGTGCGCGCAGATGCACCGGCGCAACTGGCGTTTGTGCCCGCAGGCCGCCGGTGAAGCTGAAAGGTCCGGCAGGAGCAGCCATCTGCCCGCCAGCCTCGCCGATCCAGTTGATGGCCCGTCCTGCCTCGTCGGCGCCCAGCCCCAGCGGCTTCACCGCCGTATTGAGCACGACCAGCGGAGCACCCGTACCCGCCCCTGCCAACATTGCATCGGTGGTTCCGGCGAGCCCCCGCAAGAGTTTCGAAAGCCGCCAGCGCCCGGCAGAGATTTCCTCAGCGCTCTGGAAACCGATGATTTCCCACACGTCGTTTCCGGCAAGGATGGCCATGGGGTTTTGCCCGTTGAGGACCGCAAGGCGGCTTGCCGAGGACAAGCCGCCAAAATGCAGGTCGAGGAGGATAAACTGCGCAGTATCGAAGCGGCCGGTGACGCCTTTACCGAGCGTCCCCGCCAAAACACCTGTCTGTGCGGGCTGGTCGAGGCGCACCCGCGCCTGATAGCCTTCCGTCGTTGCCGAGGAAGACAGAAGGACAGTACGCCATGGCCGGGAAAAAACGGCTGCACGCGCGAACGTATTTGCCTCGCCAGCCTCGTATTGCGGCAGGTCCATCAGATGGACGATTGGCGAAAATCCGTCCGAGGCTGAGCGCGGCGGATTGGCTGTCCGGGAGGGACGCACCGGGCCACCGCCACCCGCAGGCACAAACGCCCGCGCCTCAACCGAACGTGCCGCCCCGTCCTCGATCCGGCTGACAATGAAATTGCCCGCCGGTCCATCCTCCAGGGCAACGACATCGCCCGGCTCGAACGCCACCGCCGCCGGCGACAGCGAAAAGCGCACACTGCGCCGCGACACCTGATGATCGCGCAGCGCATCCTCGACAGCGCTTGCCGCCGCTCCCTCATGCATCACACCCGGCAGCGAAAGCCGCAGCACCCGGTCATTGGCCGGCGACACCCGGCGCGACCGCGCCGTCGTCCGCTCATAGGCATTTTCCGGATCGAACCGGTCGAGGATGGCCTCGCTGCCAAAATCGCTATCGTGCCCGCGCGTCTCCTCAAACAGCGCCTCTCCGTCGAGGTCCGCCAACACAGAAATGACCTTTGGCTGCGACGCCTGTTTCATCCGCGACCGGAAGCGCAGCGTCTCCCCGTCCTCGACGGCATCGATCTGCAATGCGGCCATCAATGGCTCCAGCACGTCGCGCGCCGACGCCTGCTCCGACTGCACGTAACCACTGAGATCGCCGCCGACGCGGGCCACATCGCCGCTCTCAAACCCATGATCCGCAAGCACCGCAGCGATCACATCGGCCGCTGTCGCAGCGCCAAGACGGCCGTTTAGCCAATGCCCGGTCTGCCAGTTGACGCCATCGGACCAAAGCCCGGTATTTTCCGGAAAGGCCGGCGCCGGCCGGGCATCCCAGGTCCAGACGAACATATGGTCAGGATCGACGCATGCCGGCGCATCCGGCCCCTGCCAAAACCGGTGCTGCGCCTCCAGAAACCGGCGCTGCATGGCATCGCAGCGCGCGCCGCTTGAAAAATACGGAACCGCCGTCTCCGACGATTTCGGATCGGTAAAGACATTCGGCTGGTTCGCCCCCTTGTCGATCGCCGGGCAACCCAGTTCGGTAAACCAGACGGGCTTGGCGCCCGCAACCCAGGCCGTCGGCACCGTCTGCTCGACACCGCCGATCCGGTTGCGATGCGCCTGCCCCCACCAGCTGGCAATATCCTTGTAGCGGTAGACCCATGGCTTTCCCGTCAGCCCGTCGGTAATCGGCGTGCGGATACGGTCGCGGCGATCATCAGCGCTGGCATAGTACCAGTCATACCCCTCGCCGGCCGCGATCATCGCTTGCATCGCCTCGGCATCTTCCGCCAGACGGAAGCCATCGGGATTGCCAAGCGACAGGTCGCCGTCGCGCCAGTCGGACAGCGGCATGTAGTTGTCGATCCCGACCGCATCGATATCGGCGGACGCCCAGAGCGGATCGAGATTGAAAAGCACCTCGCCAGAGCCATCGGCTGGGTGGTAGCCGAAATATTCGCTCCAGTCCGCAGCATAGGTCAGCTTGGTGGCCACCCCGGAAATAGCCCGGACATCGGCCGCAAGAGCGATGAGCGTCTCAACAAACGGGAAGGTCCCGGCCCCATCGCGCAACTGTGTCAGCCCGCGCAATTCGGAACCGATGATGAACCCGTCGACCCCACCCGCGCCCTTTGCCAGCAGCGCGTACTGAAGCACCAGCCGGCGATACCCCTCGTCTGCGGCCATCGACGTCACCGCTGGTCCGGACACGGAAAAATGTCCCGCCGTGGCAGTTCCGCCAAACGCTTCCACCTGCGTGCGCGCCGCCATTGTCTTGTCCGCACTGCCCACCAGACCTGGCGCCGGATGCGCGGTAATCCGCCCCCGCCACGGATAGGCGGGCTGCCCTATGCCGCCATAGGGATTGGGCAGCGTGTTACCGGCCGCAATGTCCATCATCACGAAGGGATAGAGATAGACTTTTAGCCCGCGTGCTTTCAGATCGGCGATCGCCGCCGCCACGCTTGCATCGCTCGGCGTGCCGCCATAGGCCGGGCCGCCATTGTTGCGGCTGACCAGCCACGCACCGTCGCGCTGAATACCCGATACAGACCATGCCCGGCTTTCGCCATCGCGCGCGGAGGTCTCCACGCCCGGAACGATCCGGCAATGACCTGCCCGCAAATCCGTCCCGAACCACGACACCACCAGCGCCACCCGATCAAGGTTCGGACACAACGCCTGCAACTCGTCTATCGAAGCCTGCCAGTCGGAACCCGCGTGAAAGACATTGCGGTTGATCAGCCGGCTTGCGCCTGCGCCCGTCTTCTCGCTGACCACAACTGGATCATAGCCATGCTCGCTGGAGCCCGGAATGATCGTCACCGCCCGGATCTGCCTTTCCAGCGCGCCGGCCGGCCGCAAGACCTCGAACTGGATCACTGGGATACGGTTGCCGTAATTATGCAACGGAAGGCGCTCGAACACGGCATAGGCAAGTCTGCGATAGGCCGGCACTTTCCCCACGCCCTGTTTTGCCTCGATCAACGGATCGGGCAATTGATCGCCCGTCCCGCGATAAAGCCGCATCTCGATCCCGGTCAAATCCAGTTCCCGCCCGTCCGCCCAGACACGGCGCACGCAGGCAATCTCGCCCTCGCAGATCCCAAGCGCAAAATTGGCATAGTAGCGAAACGTCTCGACCCGCGGTCCGCTCGCCTTGCCGCCCTGCCGCTCGACCCGCACCTCTTCTTCAAACCGAGTCGCCCAGATCAGCGTACCGCCGATGCGCACCGTGCCATAGGCGCGGGTGATCGCCGTGCCGTCCTCGGCACCGGGAATGCGCGCATCGCCCAGCCGGGCGCCCGAGACCGTGGTCATGCCGTTGATGATCGAGCGGTCGATCACCGATCCGGCCAGCGCTCCAACTGCGCGGCCAAGCACCGCGCCGACCGGCCCGAACACGCTGCCAAGGGCTGCACCGGCCGCCTGCAGAAGAATGGTTGCCATGACCGTCAAACCTTCTCGGGAAAACGAAACACGCCTGCAATCCGCCGTCGCCAGGAGGGCACCAGCGCCGACTCGATCACCGCTGCCTGTTCATAGGCATGGATGAACCTGTCTTCGGTACTGACAATCCCGGCATGTTTGGCCGGCAGATCCGGCCGCCAGCAAAACAACAGCAGATCGCCCGGCTGCATCTCAGCCACCGAAAGTTCCGCCCCAAAATGCCGCCGCGCCGCCCCGCGCAACCGGTCCTCGCCGCTGCGCTCTGCCCAATCAGGCTGATAGGCAGGCGGCAATTCCGGCTCCACACCATAAATCTCGCGCCACACACCCCGCACCAGCCCCAGACAATCGCAACCGACCCCCTTCAGGCTTGCCTGATGCCGGTATGGCGTGCCGATCCAGCTCCGGGCTGCCGTAACGATCCGCTTTGCGCAGGCGGCCCCGTCACCCTCCCCTTGAGGGGGAGGGTCGGCGCGAGGCGCCGGGGCGGGGTGATCTTTCCGGAGAACCTCACTCATACAGCGCCCGCCCGTCATGCACCGCATCGCCATCCGCATAACCAAATGCAAAATCCATCCCCGGCATATGCGGGAAACCTTGGAAATTCAGCCGGTTTGCAAATTTCTCACCACAGGCGCCAAAACTCTTGTCGCACCCCGCCGTCACCGTGAATGCATCGCCCACCGCCATTGGCAAAGGCAGCGGCAGCCACAGCGACAGCACCACCGCATCCCCGTCCCGGCGATGATCCTCGATATCGCCCGCATGCCCGGCATTCGCCCCGTCAACGAACCGCACCACGCCATACCGGTAAAAACCTGCCACCGCCGCATCGAGCCCGGTCACCCGTATCCGTGTCTCTCCCAGAACAGCCGCAATCGTGCCACTGCCCCGGTAGGCCGGATTGCTCAGGTCGACCTTGCACCGTCCATCGCCCAGCACGGCATCGCAACGCCGCCCGTAAATCCGCCCCTGGACCTGATCCAGCCGATGCGTCAGCCGGCGCAGCTCGGCGCGAAAGGCGCCGCCCGCGCGCACGACATCGCCGATCTCCTGCGCCCGCAGCAGAATGCGCTGGCCCGGCGCCTGCCAGTTCACCTGAAACACCTCGACCCTGGCGCCGTCGTAGCGTCCGGCGATCACATCCGCCTCGCTGATCGCAGCGCTGGAAAACCCGCCGGCTACCTCGCCCGCCTCGACCGAAAGTCCGCTGGCCGCCTCGCTGTCAGCCGCCTGGAACCCGCTGGCCGCCCGGAAATCGGTACCATCAAAGCTCAGATCATGATCATGCTCGGTAAAGCCGAGCACCGTCCCATCGCGCCGCGTCACCCGCCAGCAATGGCACATCGTTGTCGCATCACCGTCCAAATGTTCAGCAAGCGCTGCGCTAAGCGTTTTCATGGCTTGATCTCCACCAGAGGAATGGACGGGATGCGCCCGGCCTGAAACTGCCCCAGATCGACATCGATCCGGTCCGTATCGAAGCGTACCGGCACATCGAACTCGAAGCCTGCCTTCACGACAGCGCCGATCGCTGGAATTTTCGAGGACAGAAACGCCACCCGCCCAGCCGCCACGTCGAGCGTGAAATCGGCTGGCGCGACCGAGACCCCGCCAACCGAAATCACCACAGTGCCTGCAACCGGCTTGGCGATCTCACGCACAGTCACGCCACCCGCGTCGCCATAAACCTTCACCAACTGAAAGACAGCCGTCACCCCATCACCGGTGCCGATCATCTGATCATGGCCCATGACCGCCCCGCCGGGCGCGCAGGATTTGAAATCCAGCGGATCGCGAAAGCGGAACCCGTAGAGCTGCCCCGCTCGCGCCTCGAAAAACTCCAGCACGGCGTAGAGATCGCCAATCGACTTGACCCCCGAGCCCGCATCATAATGGCGTCGCGCATCGCGCCAACGCCGGTTGCGGTTTTCCCGCCCGTTCGAAAGACTGACAATGTCGGTCCGCCGGACCGGCCCGCCACTCGTCCCCAATGCCAGGCGCAAGGGAAACCGGACCTCATGAAATCCTGTTGGCATGATGTTTTCCGTTGTGTGTTGAATCGGTTGGCGGGGAGTCTTCAGGGATAGCGGGAGGTTGGGCAGAAGCCCTTATCCGGGCCGTCGGCTACCTTCTCCCCACAAGTGACGAAGAAGGGGCACGCCCCTATTCGGAGATGGCGATTTTGGTCCTCCCCCGCTCTCACTCCCTCAGTGCGGGCGATTGGACATCGAAATTGTTTAGAAAGGTCGCCGCGATAACTTCATCGCCTTGTGTGGTTAAACCTCTGCGGGAGACTTGGAACTTGGGCGAGTTTGTCACCACATTCCTCCGGATATTCCTCAATTTTTTATTATTCAGCAGATTTTCGGTGGCATTTTACGTATCCCTTGGATTGCTAATCGGCTCTCTCGTGGCTGCTGGCACCAACACTCCGGCAATTTACTGGGCGGCTTTTGGAACTCTTGTTGCGATTGCGATCTTCGTGCGGATCAGGCTTCATCGGCGAAAACGGGCCCTGCATTACCGCCCGTGATCTCATAGCAGGCGCGGGGGTGAAGCACCCTTGAAGGTTGGTCACGGTGATCTCCTACCGATGCAACGATGATGGATATGCCGCGTTCCGAAATAACTCAGTGCTAACTTGGAGACGCTATTCAGAAGAGAGAATTTTCTGTTACGAGGTGCGAAGCGTGGTGAATGACTTAAATAAAAGACGTGGTCCCGACCGTTTTGATCGACTGAAAGTAAACTGTGTGGCGGCGGGTATCGCTCTGCTAGGCCCTTTGAGCCTGGCTTTTTACTTCGCGCAACTCGTTCGAGGCGAGTTTTCTTCAAGGACGAGCGTACTCGTTTCATATGCTGAAAATCCGATATCATTTTACGTCACGAGCGTCGCTTTCGGTGCCTGCGCGTTATTGCTGACAACTGTGAGCGTGCTCTTCGCGATCTTTTTATGGCGCGGACGATCGAGCAAATGACCCGCAGGTGCGGGCTTCGCCAAAGCAAATAAGCGTTCTTCCCCCCCTGTCGTATTCGACCTGATGTTGAAGCGGCTGCGAGGGGAATTCGCAGGTGTATCCGTGGATCATGTCCACGATCTCGACCGCCAGTTCACGGCACTTGCCTTCCAAACGGCTCCTATCTGCGGGTGGAATGAATCTTGCGCCGTCCAAACTGTTAATAATTCTCGTGCACGTTCCAGCTGTAGGCAGTTTGATTGCAAAAACAATTATTGCGAGATAATGAAAATGGGGTATCGCATAGGCCGAAGCCTCGCGGTGTGGGCGGCAGCGCTGCTGGTGCTCTTGTATGTCCACCACGATATGCATAGGGCCACTGGGGGCGCCACTGTTGTGGGTATTCTGTGGGCACTTGGAGAGCGGTTCCTTGGCCGCTGGCGCCGTCAGTGAATTTCCCCGCCTTTGATCTTAGGGCGATGGGCATACCGAAAAAACCGCATCGCCCGCTCAAAGCCCTCTTCTTCCCCGCCCCACCGTGCGCGTCAACATCGCCGCAATCTGCCCCTCCGACTTCCGAAAACTCTGCACATCGGACGCCGTCACGTTGAAGACCACATTCATCGCCGCACCGCCGCCCGTTGACGCCACACCAAGCGATCCATCGGAACCGCGCTTCAGCGGCAGGATCGCCTCCGATCCGGCCTCGCCCATCAATCCCATCTGGCCGTCCATCGGAAAATAGGTCGGCGTTGACACGACACCGCCGGCGGCAAATGGCGTCACCCTGCCCGGTACGCCACCTTCGGCAAAAGCGGTCACCCCACTCAGGCTGCCGGTAAGCCCCGAGATCGCCGAACCGAGCAACCCCTCGAGCGGCTTCAAACCTGCCGAAAGCGCAATCTCCGTCAGCCGCAACCCGGCACCGCGCAGCACATCCTCCAGCCCCTTGCCACCCCGCGTCGCCGAGGCCAAAGCCCCGGTCAGTGCCGAGCCGAACGAGCGGGAGCGCCGCTCCAGGTCGTCCAGCACATCCTTCAAAGCGTCCGCATCCTCGGCTGCCGCCGAAAACCCGATCTCATCGCGTTCCATCATTGTCTCCTCAAAAAGAATGTCCGCCGTCTCAGTCCGGAAACGCCACCATCAGCGTTTCCAGGCCTGAGCGATCCGGAACCGCCCCGGAAGGCCGCAATCCGCCGAATGCGGCGCGCATCTCCCTTGGGGTCATCGACCAGAATTCCCGCGCTGGAAGCCGCAGCAGGCAAAGCCCGGCATGCATCGCCGGCCCCCACGGAAACGGGGGTGGCAAACCACCATCCTTGCCCGCTGCGGCTCTCAAGGGTTTGCTTGGTCCTCCGCGCTGCCGAAGGTCGCCGCCAGCAACTCGCTGGTCAGCCGCGCCAGCCCGGCAATGCCGCCGTCGATGCTCATGACGGCAACATCCTCGTCGGACACCAGATTGCCGCCACCGCGCAGGCCGGCGCTGAGGATGCGGATCATGTCCTCGGCCTTCAGCCGCCCGGCGGAAAACCGCGCCGCAAGCGCGATCAGATTGTCAGCCGCAAAAGCGGTCTCCAGCTCGGCCAGGCTGCCGAGCGTCAGGCAGAGTATCCGCCGCTCGCCACCGATGACGGCCTCCACCTCGCCGCGATGCCGGTTCGCCCGGCCCGTTACCCCAGTGTTGCGCCCGGTCATCACAGCGCCGCAAAGGTCAGGGCACCGGCCGATTCCAGCGCCGTCTCGAACAGGATCTCGCCATTATACTGGCCCGAATATTCCAGCGCCGTCACCTGGAACGGCCCGGTCAACGTGCCGAAATCCGGAATGACGATCTGCCAGTTGAGGATCGAGCCGTTAAAGAACGCCGCGCGCACCAGCGCATCCGAACTCTGGTCCTTGAAGATGCCGGCACCCGACACGGCGGCCCGCTGCACGCCGGCGCCGCCCAGAAGCTCCCGCCACCGGCCCGCCGATTCCGCATCCGTCGCGTCCACCGTCTCGGCGTTGAAGGCCAGCCGCTTCGAGCGCAGCCCTGCCACCGTCAGGTAAGAGCCGCCGTTGTCGATCTTCAAAAGAAGATCCTTCCCCTTCTGCGCCACCATGTCTTCATCCTTCTCAGAAACGAAAAAGGCGCCCGTGAAGGACGCCGACGAATTCACATTTCGATTGCAGGAAACCTCACTCGGTCACCGCCCGAAAGACCATTTCCGCCAAATGCCCCTTGGCCTTGGCATCACGGCCCGTTTTCGTGCGCCGATGCAAAATGCTGACCAAAACAAACCCTGGCAGGACGAGCGGCCCGTCGTCCAGGAGGACGCGTACCCGCGCGGCAATCTCCTGCGCGACCCGGCTTCCGCCTTCGCCCGTGCGCACTTCCAGCATGACGAGATGTTCTTCCCCCGCCTCGCTCGCCGTCGACGCATCGCGGCTGTCGATCCCGGCGATGAAAATACCGGGCCGGTGCGATCGCGCCTGCAGGTGATCGTGAACCCCATCTGCCCCGGCCAATGACGTCAGCGCGGCGTCGCCGGCAAGCGTCATGAAAACTGCCTTTTGCAAGGCTCCCGCAGCGCTCATCGTCCTTCCTCCGCGCAACGGCAAACCAGATAGCGTCGCGTCTCGTCCGGATCATGGAATGTCCGGACCATAAAGATCCGTGTCCCCTTGCGAAACCGCATACCGGCCTGCATATCCTCGCGGAACCGGATCGAGATACGATGCGTCGCAGTGAAAACATCTGCATCCGCCCGCTCCTCTTCAGTGACGGAAACAGGCTCGATCCGTGCCCAGAGCGACGTCACCGGCGCAAAACCCGGCACGATACCGCCCTGGCCATCGCTGGCGTCATCGCGCATTTCCAGATCGAGCCGCGCCGAAAGCTGGCCGGGATCGAGGTTGACTGCGCCCATGATCAAATCCCCCGCCGGCAAAAGGGAGCGATCAGCCGGTCGTAACCGGCAGGCACCGCCGCCGGCTGGCTGCCGGGTGAAACTGCGCCGCGAAATTCATAGAGCAGCGCCGCATGCAACAGCATCGCCCGTTTGAGCGTGTCGGGCACGTCAACACCGGCCGCCCCGAACCCGGCCGTAAAATCGATCTCGATCCCGTTGACCTCCCGTCCCGGCTCCGGTTGCCGCGGCAGGATCAGCCGCGCCGGGCGCGCCTGTCCGTCCAGCACGAAACCGGCGGTATCGACGGCAACGGGCAAACCGTCCGCATCGTAAACCGTAACTGCCTCAATCGTTTGCACCGGCCCCCTACCAATCTGAATCACCCGGGCAGGCGGCCAGTCATCGAGATAGAGCCGGAAGATCCGTGTCAAAAGCGACAGCCCGGTCTGGCGCTCCAGATGCTCGCGCACGGTGCGGATCAGCCCGGCGATCACAGCATCATCGGCGCTTGTTTCGACACGCAGATGCGCCTTCGTCTCGGCAAGCGTCAGCGGCTCGCCGAGCGGCGGCGCCAGTTCGGTGATGGTCATGGATCTCTCCGTCAATGAGGCGGTGGGGCGATTGGATTGGGTGGACGCAGCGGGAGGGGAGCTGCGTCCACCCTCGCGCACTGCGGCAGGGAAGACCGCGGCGCGAATGGTTCGACCCTTTGAGAAAGGGCGGCCTTACGCGTATTCAAGATGACGCGAATTTAATCAGCTTGATAGCCTCAAAATTTTGCACTCCCCCGCCGACCCGCTTGGTGGTGTAAAACAGCACATAGGGTTTTGCCGAATAGGGATCGCGCAGCACCCGCACGCCGGTGCGGTCGACGACCAGATAACCGGCGGCAAAGTTGCCAAACGCGATTGACGTGCTGCCCGCGCCGATATCCGGCATGTCCTCGGCCTCGGCAATCGGAAACCCCATCAGCGAGGCCTGCTGGCCAGCCACCGCCGGCGGACGCCAGAGATAATTGCCGTCGGCATCCTTGAACTTGCGGATCTCGGCCTGGGTCTTGCGGTTCATCACGAAGGCAGCGTTCTGCCGGTGTCCGGCCTTCAGCGCATAGATCACGTCGATCAGCGTGTCGGATGGTCCGCTCGCCTTGAAGGCACCGGCGGCCCCGGTTGCAATATAGCCGATATTGCCCCAGCTCCAGCTCGCCTCCGCCACATTGGTATAGCTCAAGAACCCCTTCGGCTTGTTGGTGCCGTCGCCGGAAACGAAGGCCGTGCCTTCCTGTTCGCCAAAGGCGATATCGACTTCGGATGCGATCCAGTTCTCGATATCGACCGCCACGTCATCGAGGAGCGCCGCCGTCGCCGCAGGCATCGCGTAGAGTTCCATGGTCGGGAAGGAGAGCTCGGCCAGCTGCGGCGTCGTTGTCTGCGGCCGCACGGCCGTCTCCGCCACCCAGCCGGTCGCCATGCCGGCAAGCGCAAACGGTTTCTTCAGCACCGCCCCCGACACCTGCCGCACCGTCGCCATTGATCGGATCGGCGAGACCACAGAAAGCCGCCTGCCGATTTCCGTGTCGGTCTCGTTGGGCACCAGATAGCCGCCGTCGCTGGCTGAGCCGATCGAAAATGCCTTGGCCTCCAGTTCGCGCAACGCCTGCTCGTCGCCCCGGCGGATATAGCTTTCGAATGCCGCCTTGTGCTCCATCGTCTCCAGGCTGGTTTCGCCACTGCGCCCCAGCGCCGGCCGCGCCTTCTTCAGGGCCAACTGGTCGATGACCCGCTTCTGCTCGTCCATGGTGCGTGAAATGCGATCCATCTTGTCGCGCGTGATGACATCGGCCGTCAGCTTGCTTTCCAGCTCGCCCAGCCGCCGGTCATTGGTTTCCTTGAATGCCTCGAAGGCACCCATGAAATCCTCGAATGCCGCCGTCATCGTTTCCGGCGCGGTCTTGATTTCCGGGGCGACCTTGCCTGGCAGTGCCATGTTGCTCGTCTCGTTCATCGATGTGTCCTTCTGTCAGAGAGCTTCATCATCCGGGCCGCCCGCCGCATCGTGCGCACGAGCTCCGTTTCCGTATCGCGGAAGAACCGCGCATTCTTGACGTTCGAAACCCTGGCCGATGGCAGCATCGGAAAGGTGACGATCGAGATTTCCCAGAGATCGGCTTCGAGGATGCGGCGCACGCCGCTCTTGCCGTCGGTCTTCGCCTTGACGGTCTGGAAGCCGATCGACAGCCCGTCGAGCGCACCCGCCTTCATCAGCATGTGCACCTCCTGCGCCCGGGCTACCCCAGGCGACAAAAGCCCCTCGACATAAAGCCCGCGTGCATCCTCGCGGATGGTCTTCCAGGTGCCCAACGGTTCGCCGGGATCGTGCTGGAACAGCATACGCACACCGCTTGGGCCGCGCCGGGCGAGAGACTGCCGAAAGGCACCGGGCGCAATCGCGTCCTTGCCGAGATCGACCTCGCCAAAAATGCTGGCGTAGCCGGAAAACCGCCCTTGCCCGGTCACCCCGGAAAGCGTCAGATTGGCAAACTTCTGCGTTCGCCAGACAGGCATCCTGTCGGTCGTCATGGTCTCTCTCCGATGTTTGAAAATACCGTGCACGGCAAAGCCGGCCGCCAGGCGTCAGCGTCTTGCCACCAAAATTATTCAAAGCCCGGGGTTGATCGCCGGCGGCTCCGGTCTATCTCGACCCGGGCCGTCAACGAGGGACGGCCGTGAACTGACGCAGGATGCGATGCGGACAGGGTCACACCCGGGCGGGACATTCGCTCCGCCCGGGATGACAGCCGGCATTTGCTTGGCCTAATCCGGCCGTGTGCCAAACCGCTCCGCCACGCGCACCGCCGCTCCCATCACCCACCAGGCCATCAGGCTGGACGCCGCCGAGCCGGTCAGCATCACTTCGGCGCCTGAAAGGCTGCCGGCGATACCGAGCTTGGTGACGATCCAGAGCCCCGCCGGCCCGCCGAAAATCAGCCCGCAGGAAAGGCCGGTGAAAAAGCGCGAGGCCGCCTCGCGCTTGCCCTTCGGCAGCATATAGATCAGCGACACCGCAGCCCCGGCCGCAGCGCCGATACCCTTGGCAGCCCAAAGGCCCGGGTCATTGCCAAAATCAGCCATTTGTTAAGTCCTTGATGCTATTATCGGAATTGCATCGTCTTCACCCGACTGCAGTCAACTGCCGTTAGGTGATGCGCAGCGTGACGTTGCGTCAGCTGGAGCATTCTCTGAATCTTTTGAATCGGTTGGCCGGTGATCTTCGAAGATCGATTCAAGTCGTTCCCAGATCGATTCAATGAAGTCGAAAGTCGTTTCCACAAAGCCCGCAAAACGCCTGTATTTACTCGGCAAAGATACGACGAACATCACGCTAATTACCCCCCTCAATACCCCACAGCCTGCCGCTTCTCCTCGTCGCTGAGAAAATCCGCATCCTTCATTCTTGCCCAGACCTCGCTGCGTTCGCCCGTCAGCCCGGTCACCTGGTCGAGATCCGGCACCAGCTTCAACACTTCGCCTGACCGCCCGGAAAGCCAGCCCGACAGCACTGCCGCCGTGCGAAAAACCATCGGCAGGATGGTGAGCCGGTAGAGCGCCCGGTTGGCCTCCTGATAGTTGGCATAGGTATTGTCGCCGGGAATGCCGAGCAGCATCGGCGGCACGCCGAAGGCAAGCGCGATGTCGCGCGCCGCCCCATTCTTCGCCTCGACAAAATCCATGTCCTTCGGCGAAAGCCCCATCGCCTTCCAGTCGAGCCCGCCTTCGAGCAGCAGCGGCCGGCCGGCCCGGATCGGGCCGGAATAGCCCTCGTCCAGCTCGCTCTTCAGCCGGTCATATTGGTCGGCGGACAGATTGCCGCCCTCCTTCGGCTGGTAGACCAAAGCGCCGGAAGGCCGGGCCGAATTGTCGAGCAGCGCCTTGTTCCAGGTCGCCGCCGCATTCGAAAGATCGAGCGCCATCTGTGCCGCCGCCAGCGGCGGAAAACCCAGGTGATCGTCGAGCGGATGAAACAGCCGCAGATGCAGCAACCCGTCTTCGCCGGCCGAAATCCGCCGCACCAGATTGCCGACCCGGTATTCATAAGCCTCCGGCCAGCCGTCCCGTCCTTCGAGAATGCGCACCCGGTCCGGCCGCAGCAGATGCAGTTCGCGCACCGCGCCGCCGATCTCGGCCGCATCGACATAGGCATTGCCGGACAAAAGCAGATGGCCATAGAGCGTTTCCAGGAAATCATGTCCCCCCATCCGCCCATTCGGCCGTGCCAAAAGCGCCAGCACCGGATGCTCGGTCCGCTCCTGCGCGCCCTCATAGGCGAGCAGCGGCACGTTGGCTGCAGCCTCGGAAATCAGCCTGACTGCCCGGTGGGCCACCGGATTGCGCATGAACCCTTCGCGGGCAAGGGCCGCATAGGACCGGCCAGTCCAGTGCGCCCGCCCCTCCTGCGCGATCGCAATGAAACTTGAGGCCGCCTTGGTTTCCCGCAAGCGGTCGCTTTCCACCGGGCGGCGCCACGGCAGACGGAATGGATTTTTCATGTCGCTATCCTTGAATGCCGCCAAGCACGGCCTGAAACTGCAATGACGCCCGATATCACTGACGCCGCTCTCGCCGTCCGGATCGCGGCGCAATATCGCCCGCCGGCCTGCGGCCAGCTCCGGCTAGCCGGCGCCGCGTGTCCGGTCACAAGACTCGAAAAATTGTGTGACTCTAAATCGATTTAACCAATTTAAATCGTTTAAACTGTTTAATGCCCTGATTTACTTTGGCTTTAGGATGTGAAATCTGGATTCAGCAATATGATATTGCCTTGATCGTGGAGGATCGAATGAACGCTCAGAGCAAGATACAGGCTGACACCACCCGCTCGACGGTACCGCAGCACATCCTCGACCGGTTCGAAAACGCCTGGCAGCAGATGCGGGAAAACACCGCCCCCGTGCAGAAGTCCACCGGGACCGCAGACGACAAGCGCTGATCGTCTCTGTGGATTTTCCGATAGCCAGCATGCAACCGGAGCGGAACCTTCCGCCTCGGCTTGCGTTGTCGGTCGTTGCAGAAAGAACGAAAGGATCGCCCATGCCGGCCCAGCAAATCTCCCAGGCCCAGTTCGAACGCCTCGAAAACGAGTGGCGCCAGATCCGCCAAACCGCATCGGCGGCACCCAAGCCGTCGGCAACGGCATCGGCTAAATAATTCGGCAGCTCTGCCGCACTACCCCCTCCCCTTGAGGGGGAGGGTCGGCACGCAGTGCCGGGGTGGGGTGACCTTTTTGCGCCAAACAAGGGATCACCCCCACCCGCACTGCGCTGCGACCTCCCCCCTCAAGGGGGAGGTAAAGACCGCCACGACCGTCTTGTGTCCTGCGCGGTGACTGAAGATACGATTTCCGCATGATGCGAAAAGACAGGAACAACATGTCAGGCCTGGCCCTCAACAATGTCACGAAGGAATTCGGGACTTTCACCGCGGTCAACAATGTCGAGCTGACGGTGCCGCATGGTACGTTCGTCTGCATGCTCGGACCATCCGGGTGCGGCAAGACCACGCTTTTGCGGATGATCGCCGGCCTCGATCTGCCGACCGGCGGCACGATCCAGCTTGACGGCGAAGACATCACCCATGTTCCGACCCACAAGCGCAATCTCGGCATGGTGTTCCAGTCGCTGGCGCTGTTTCCGCATCTGACCGTCGGCGAGAATATCGCCTATCCCTTGCGCATTCGTGGTGCGCCGAAGGAAGACCAGAAGAAGCGCGTCGATGAACTCCTGTCGATGATCCATCTCGGCGGCTATGCCGACCGGCCGGTCTCGAAACTGTCCGGCGGCCAGCGTCAGCGAGTGGCGATTGCCCGGGCACTGGCGATCTCGCCAAAGCTGTTCCTGCTCGACGAGCCGTTGTCTGCGCTGGACGCCAAGCTGCGCGAGGCGATGCAGGTGGAGTTGCGCCAGTTGCAGCAGCAGCTCGGCATCACCACCATCGTCGTCACCCACGACCAGCGCGAGGCGATGACCATGGCCGATACGGTCGTGGTGATGAAGGGCGGCGAAATCCGCCAGGCTGCATCGCCAATCGAAATTTATCGTCGCCCGGCCGATACGTTCGTCGCCGATTTCATCGGTTCGACCAATCTGCTCGAAGCGGAAGCCGACAGCACCGGTGGCGTTGCGGTGCTTGGCCAGCCGGTGTCCGGTGTTTCTCTCGGGGCAGGTGTCCGCAAGGCAACGCTGTCAATCCGGCCGGAGGACGTCCACCTGACGGCACCCGGCAATGGTGCGCTGTCCGGCACGGTCACTTTCGTGCGCGATCTCGGGGGCACGATCGAAACCTTCGTCGATATTGCCGGCCGCCAGATCGTTGCCGTCTCGACGCCGCGCGCCCGGCCCGATGTTACCGTCGGCCAGCCGGTCGGTGTGGTCCTGCTTCCGGACGTCTGCGTGGTGCTGGCCAAATGAGACGCGAAGCCCCGCAAAAACTGAGCGATTACGGCCCGCTGTTCTTCCCGGCGATGATGCTCACCGTCTTCTTCGTCGTGCCGTTTGCGACGATGATCGCCGTATCGTTCTTCCAGCGCCAGCAGGGCGGCTTTTACGTGCCGGCGTTCGAGCTGGCCAACTACCAGCGGTTCCTCAGCCTGTTCTTCGCCAATGTGCTCGGCTTCTCGCTGATGCTGGCGGTGACGGTGGCGATCTGCTGCATCGTCCTCGCCGTTCCCTTCACCTATCTTTTGACCCGCATGACGCGAAAAGTGCAGATCGTCTGGCTGGTGGCGCTGCTGTCGGTTCTGTCGCTGTCGGAGGTCATCATCGGATTTGCCTGGTCGACGCTGTTTTCGCGCACGGCCGGGATTACCAATCTGCTTGTGATGGCGGGCATCATGAGCGAAGCCAAGGCGCTGCTGCCAAGCTTTGGCGCGGTGCTGACCGGCATGGTCTATCAGGCCTTTCCCTATACGGTTCTGGTGCTTTACCCCGCGCTCGTCCGGCTTGACCCGACGTTGACGGAAGCGGCGCGCACGCTTGGCGCATCACCGGTCAAGGCGTTCTTCACGGTCGTCATTCCTGCCTTGCGCAACACCATTACCGCGACGCTGATTATGGTCTTCATCTTCGCGCTCGGCTCCTATCTCCTGCCGCAGCTTCTCGGCCGGCCGCAGCACTGGACCCTGTCGGTGCTGATTACCGATCAGGCGATTTATCAGTCGAACATGCCGTTTGCCGCGGCAATGGCGGTATTCCTGGTGCTGGTGACGCTGGGGCTGGTCGCTCTGACCGTGCTTGCCGGACGCAAGGGAGAAGCGGCATGACGGGCGCGCTGAGCAAAGTCTATTTCTTCCTGATCGGCCTGTTTCTGGCTGCACCGATGATCGTCGTTGCCGGCGTGTCGGTAAATGCCAAGCAGACGCTGGCCTTTCCGCCGAAGGGTTTTTCGCTGTCCTGGTACGGCGAGATCTTCCTCAATCCGGAATGGCGTAACGCGCTGTTTGCCTCGCTGACCCTGGCCATCCTGTCGGCAGCACTGGCCGTTGCCATCGCCTTGCCGCTCGCCTGGTTCCTCTGGCGGCGGATTGCGCCATGGGCCAATATCTTCCAGCTGCTCGGCATCGCGCCGTTCACGCTGCCGCCGGTCATTACGGCCCTTGGCCTTTTGACCTTCTGGGCAACGACCGGCTTTTACGGCCAGCCCTGGACTGCCGTCGTCAGCCACGCGATCTTCTTCGTGACTCTGCCGCTGGTCACCCTGTCGCTCGGCTTCACCGCAATCGACCGTTCGCTGGTCGAGGCGGCTGCGACGATGGGCGCCGATGACCGGACGATCTTTCGCACCGTCGTGCTGCCATTGATCCTGCCCTATATCGTCTCGGGTTATGCGTTTGCCTTCGTGCTTTCGCTCAACGAATATATCGTTGCCTACATGACGGTCGGCTTCACCATGGAAACGCTGCCGATCAAGATCTTCAACGCGCTACGCTACGGCTATACGCCGACCATGGCGTCGGTTACCATCCTGTTCGTCGCGACTGCGGCGGTCATCTTCTCCCTTGTCGCGCGGTTCGGTGACCTACCGAAACTGCTCGGCGCCATGTCATCGGATGATACATGATCACGCTCGCCGCCTTGCAGATGAAATCGGAAAGCGGCGATACCGCCGCCAATCTCGCGCGCATCGGACAGGCGGCACGGGACGCAGCAGTCAAGGGCGCCAGCCTACTGATCTCGCCGGAACTCGGGCTGACCGGCTATGGCGCCGGTGACATCATCCGCGAACTGGCGGAGCCTGCCGACGGTACGCTGGTCAAGCAGTTACAGCATATTTCGACCGAGACCGGCATTGCTATTATCGCGGGCTTTGCCGAAAAGGCCGAAGGCACCATTTTCAACAGCGCCGTCTATGTCGATGGTGCCGCTACTCCAGCCGTCTACCGGAAATCCAACCTTTACGGCGACTATGAGCGGGGATTGTTTGCCGCCGCCGAGCCAGGCACCGTTTTGTTTGACCACCGCGGCGTCAAATGCGGCATGCTGATCTGCTACGATGTCGAATTCCCGGAAAACGTCCGGCGTCTGGCGCTTGCGGGCGCCGATGCCGTTCTGGTGCCGACGGCTTTGCCCGCCGGCTATTCCGGCACGTTCATTGCCGATCACATGATCCAGACACGCGCTTTCGAAAACCAGGTGTTCGTCGCCTATATCAATCATTGCGGCGCCGACGAGCGCTTTACCTTTGCCGGTTCGTCGCGCATTGCCGCGCCCGACGGTAGTCTTTTGGCAAATGCGGCCACCCATGGTGAAGCGCTGATGATCGTCACGGTCAATCCGGCCGACTTCAAGGTCTCCAGAAGTGAGAATACCTATCTGACGGACATGCGCGTTTCCGCATAAGCGCCATCACGATGCGGTGAGCGGTTTTCTTTTTCGACCGATGTGGAAACCATCCGGCCTGGCAGACCGTATCTCTCCAAACGCAAGGAGAGTATGATGAAACGGTTTCTGGCAGCGCTGGTTGTTCCGTTGGCCGTGTTTTCGGCCATGCCGGCATTCGGGCAGGACACGATGATGGAGCGGTTCTTTCACGGTAAGACAACGGCTGCGGGATCGTTTTCCGCAATCAACGGCGTCAAACGGCAGTTCGACGTGGTTTTGGCCGGCCGGGTGCGGGGCGATACGCTGACCGTGCGGGAAGATTTCGTCTATTCCGACGGCGAACGGGATCGCAAGACCTGGCGCTTCGTGCGTACCGGTCCTGCGACATATTCGGGAACGCGCGAAGATGTGGTCGGCACCACGACGCTGCGGGTCGATGGCAACACGGCGCGCTTCACCTATCTCGTTGATCTCGATGCCGGCCCGGGCAGGAATATCGTGCGTTTCTACGATAAGATGGTTCTCGCCGGGGATGGCGCCACGATGGCCAATACCGCTACCGTCTGGAAATACATCTTCCCGGTGGCGCGTGTTAAGGTCGATTTCAAGCGCTAAAGCCTCCGGGTTCGTTCATCAATGGTGAACAATCTGTCCGTGCCGGGCCTCTTTATTCAACGGCGCGGGAAGCCGATATTCGCTTCAGACAATCACGAATGGAGGCGAGAGCCATGAGCTTGCAACTGACAGGAATTCACCACCTGACCGCGATCACCGCAAATGCCAAGGAAAACCTGCGTTTCTACACCCAGGTCCTCGGCATGCGGCTGGTCAAGAAGGCTGTAAACCAGGACGATACCACCGCCTATCATCTGTTTTATGCCGACGGCGAGGCGACGCCGGGCACGGACCTGACTTTTTTCGACTGGCCCGTCAACCGCGAGAGCCGCGGCACGCACAGCGTTTCACGCACCGGCCTTCGCGTCGGCAGCCCGGACAGCATCGAATGGTGGAAGGCGCGGTTCGGCCAGCTGAGTATCGCATCCGAAGATATCGGCGAGATCGACGGCCGCCTGTCGCTCGATTTCGAGGATGGCGAAGGCCAGCGTTTTCGCCTGATCGACGATGGCGGACTTGCGCCGTCGCATCCGTGGGACCGCAGTTCCGTTCCCGCCGAACACCAGATCAAGGGTCTTGGCCCGATCACCATGAGTGTTCCGGATATCACCAATACGCAATTGGTTCTGGAGCAGGTGATGAACATGACCAAACAGCGCCAGTATCCGTCGCCTGATAGCAATGGCGAGGTGCATGTGTTCTCGATGGGTGAAGGTGGTCCGGCCGCCGAACTGCATGTCGTCGTTCAGCCCGGCCTGCCGGCTGCCCGCCAAGGCGCTGGCGCCGTTCACCACGTCGCGTTCCGCGCACCGGATGAAGCTGCGCTGCACGCATGGACCGAACGTCTGGAAGGGTTCCGCCTGCCGTCGAGCGGCGAGGTCGAGCGGTTCTATTTCCGCTCGCTCTATTTCCGCGAGCCGAACGGCATCCTGTTCGAGATCGCCACCGACGGACCCGGCTTTGCCGTCGATGAGCCGATGGCAACGCTGGGCGAAGGCCTGTCGCTGCCGCCGTTCCTGGAGCACAAGCGCGTCCAGATCGAGGCACGGTTGAAGCCGCTGGCATAGTTGCCGAAATCAAGCCGGGAGCACATCTCCCGGCTTTTTTGTCTGTACTTTTTCCCATTTCGCCGCATGCTTCCGGCAAAGCAAAGAGGATTCTTGTATATGATAAAATTGATCGGCATTTCCGGAAGCCTGCGAAAGGCGTCGTTCAACACCGCTCTTTTGAAAACGGCTATGACGCTTGCACCGGAAGGTGTGACGTTCACGTCGGGCACGATCGAGGGCATTCCGCTTTATAATGCCGATGTCGAGCGCGAAGGCGTGCCGGAGGCCGTGCAACTGCTGAAGGACCAGATCGCCGCTGCTGATGGCGTCATTCTTTTCACGCCGGAGTACAACAACTCAATGCCGGGTGTTTTCAAGAACGCCATTGACTGGGTGAGCTCGTCGATGACCGGCGCGCCGAACGTTTTTGCCGGACGCGCCTTTGCCATTGCCGGGACATCGCCCGGGCCTTTTGGAACATTGCTCAGCCAGAATGCCTGGCTATCCGTGCTTCGCACACTTGGCGCCGACCTCTGGTCCGGCAAGCGGCTGATGCTGCCGAAGGCGGGATCGCTGTTCGACAAGGAAGGGCATCTGATCGACGAAGACGCCAAGGCGAGGCTGAAGGCCTTTGTCGAGGCTTTCGCTGGCCATGTTGCGGCGAAGGCGGCGTAGGTTTTGCCGGGGACGTCACTCCCCGATCGTTTGCAACCATTCCCTGACAGCGTTTGCGTCCATCGGCCCGATCTCGTGGCCGGCCTTCAGCGTGACGGTCGCGAGGGTCGCTCCTGCATTGCGCAAAACAGCCTCCAGCGGCGGAGCGTAGCGGGAATAGCCATCGGTCTTTCCCGTCACCGTCAGGATGTCGGTGCCGGAAAGATCCGCTTCAGGCACGGTGTCCAACGGGTTCATCATCCGCAATAGGGCAGCCTTGCGGATCAGTCCGGGATGCAGCAGCATGGTTGCGATCAGCATGTTGGCGCCATTGGAATAGCCGACGAAAATCATCTTGTCTCGGTCAAGGCCATAGGCCGAAACAGCTCCGTCGATCATCGCAATGAAGGCTTCGGATTCCGAGGCAATGTCTTTCTGGTCAAAGGTGAAAGGCGTAAGCCTGCGGAAGAACCGGGGGTGGCCTTCCTCGGTGCTGCGACCTCTGAGACTGAGAAGCAGTGCGTTCGGGGCGATCTGGCGGCCGAGCGGCAGCAGACTGGTTTCGTTGGCGCCGCTGCCGTGCAGAAGCACCAGCGTGCTGCCGTCGGGATGGTCCGCCTGGTGCAGGCGGTGAATGAACGGCAGGTCGCGCTCGGTGAAACGCTCCTCGCCGGGCAGTCCGAATTGCGGCAGCATGACGAGATTGTCCTGCAGATTGCCGCCGAAATGCTCGGGCACGAACAGCTTCGTTCCCAGCGTCTGCGGGCTTTCGTCCACCATCATGCCGGGCGCATCGGTGGCGAATTCGAACAGCGTTCCGCCCGGCTCGCGGACATAGAGCGAATAGAAATATTTGCGGTCATGGGCATTGATCTGACCGGCGTCTTCCGCCTCGAGCTGCATCCGCAGACCCTTGACCGCTGCCTCGCTTACGGCGCGAAACGCAATATGGTCGATGGTGCCGGTGCCGGGCGCCGCCGTCCAGAAACCGCCGGCATCACGGACGTCGATGATATCGCCGGAATCGGAGACAAGGCGCCGGATCGCATCCGTCCGATCAGCCTCGGCATAACCGAAATGCCGGGTGACGAAAGCCGCCGTACCATCGGGCGTGGCCGTCAGGATCGTTGTGCCGCGCAACCGCCGGATCGCGTCGCCTTGCGGAATGTCAGATGCAACATTGATGGAAGGGGAGGTCACGACATTGCTGCCGACCAGCTTGACGATGACGCCGTCGGGATCCTTCAGCCGGATGACGGGCTCGCCGAATTCATGCGTCGGGCCGGTCGCCGTCACATTGTACCGAAGCGCGCGGGTGAGCCAGAAGCCGATGCTTTCCGGGGCAATGGCAAAGGCGATCTCGCTCGGCTGGCCGTGACCGACGCGGCCGGGCGCGCCGTCTTCCCAGACGAGGAACGAGACCAGTGACCCGGGAGAGCCTGCAGCATCGCCATAGAACAGATGCAGCTGCGCCGCATCCTCGAAACCCGCTGTCCGCTTGACGAGGCGCAGGCCGAGAAAGCCCGCGTAGAAATCGACGTTGGGCTGAACTTTGCGCGTGATCAGGGTGATGTGGTGAATGCCGCTTGTCATGTCTTCAAATCCATTGCTTTGACCGCACAAAAGCAGCAAACAGAGTGCTGCGCCAGCACTTCTGCGGAAACAGATTGTCCACCGCATGAACGCCCCAACGAACACTCGTCGCGACCGCCCTTAGCTGATTCCCTGCCGATCTTTTGCAAGGAACGCCTTGAAGGCATCGGCATAGTCCGGATGCCAGCGCGACAATGGCGGACGGTTTTCAATGATGTCGCCGGCCGCCCAGAGGATGCGTTTTTCATCGGTCGGACGCGCGATGTCATTGTCCGGGCAGAGAATGTAGAAATCGCCGCCTTCAAGGCTCTGCATCATGAAATCGACCGTCTCCTGCGCGGTCCAGGCAGCGTCCGGCTTTTCCGTGCGGCCGTTTGCAGTCAGCCCGGTATAGACGAAGCCGGGGATCAGCAGATGGGCGGTGATGTTGCAATCGGCCGTGTTGCGCAGATCGTGCTGAAGCGCTTCGGTAAAGGCTTTGACACCGGCTTTCGCGACATTGTAGGCGGGATCGCCGGGCGGGGTGGTGATGCCCTGCTTGGAGCCTGTATTGATGATGAGCCCGCTCTGGCCGTGCGCGATCATTGCGGGCGCAAAGATGCGGGAGCCGTTGATGACGCCCCAGAGATTGACCGCAAAGACTTTTTCCCACGCATCCTGCGGGCCGAAAATTGCACTGCCGGGCTGGATGCCGGCATTGTTCATCAGTACATGCACCCGGCCGAAGCGTGCGATTGCCCCCGCTTCCAAAGCCCTGAGAGAATCGGTGCTCGATACGTCCGTCGCGATCGCTATGACACTGCCGGGGCCATGCGGGGAAATGGCTGCCGTTTCCCGGGCGGCCTTGTCCAGACGGTCACCCGGTAGATCAGCGAGCACGACATTCATGCCCAGTCCGGCAAAGCGCCTGGCGGCGGCAAGTCCGATGCCGGATGCTGCTCCGGTCACGACGGCGACATGGTTGCTGGCAAAGGCTGGATGATTCATGGCTTCCATCTCATTTTCGAGGGCATGGTCTTGGATGGAAAACTAGGCGGGCTGGGGGGAGAAGTCCACCATGGCCGTGGGCCGTCCCCTTGCAGGAAGGAGAACCGGCCCTAATTTTCAAGAGAATTCACAGTCCTGCTGTCCTATCCTGACATTGCCGCAAAGGAACCCAATGGCCGCGCCGAAGACCCGTAACAACCGACAGACGCCATGCGAACAATGTCCTTTGCGGGCGCTCCCGCATTTCCGCGAGTTCAAGCCGGACGAACTGGAGTTCGTTTCCAACTTCAAGACTGGCGAAATGGCCGTCGATGCGGGTACGACGATCCTGGTGGAAGGATCGCACAGCGCGCATCTGTTCACCGTGCTGTCGGGCTGGGGCTTTCGCTACAAGATGCTCGACGATGGGCGCCGGCAGATCCTCAATTACATGATGCCGGGGGATCTGATCGGTCTGCAGGGCAGTCTGATGGGCGAAATGCAGCATTCGGTCGAAGCGCTATCGCCCATCACCCTATGCGTTTTCGAACGCGACAAACTCGGTACGCTCTACCGGAATTATCCCGACCTTGGCTATGATCTCACCTGGATTGCCGCGCAGGAAGAACGCATTCTCGATGAAAACCTCCTGAGTATCGGACGCCGGTCGGCGCTCGAGCGGGCGGCTTATCTCTTGGCCTTCCTCTATCAGCGCGCCAAGGCAAGCAATCTCTTCAAGGGCGAACGTGTCTCCATTCCGATCACGCAGCAGCACGTGGCCGATACGCTCGGGCTTTCCATCGTTCACACCAACAAGACCTTGAAAAAACTCGGTGAGCGCAAGCTCATCCGCTGGGCCGATCGCGGCTGCGATATCCTGGATGACGAAGGACTGATGAAGATCTCGGGCTGGGAAGGATATCCCGAACAGCACCGTCCGTTCATCTGAGGCACTGCCGGTGCTCCATTGCGGTTTAATCGCGTCGGGACGTGTCTTATTTAAATGCCAGCTCCCGTTTCATGCAATACTTGTCTGTTCCAAGACCGCGCTCCAATAGTGCGGGATGATTTGCAGACAGGACCCTAATCGGTGGCGCTCACGGAAATTCCAGTGTCGATCAAGCGCGTGCTGGTGCTGGAAGACAATTTCATCATCGCCCTTGAAGCCGAGGATATTCTGAAATCGATCGGCGTTGATCATGTCGAGATCGCCTGCAACGTTGCCGAGGCGCAGGCTCTGATTAGGGAACAGTCCTTCGATTTTGCCTTTCTCGACATCAATCTGGGTTCTCAAACGAGTTTCGACTTCGCCGCTCTCTTGATCGAACGCGGCATGGCTTTCGGCTTTGTCAGCGGTTATGGCGACGACTTCGTCTTTCCGGTCGCGTTGCGCGACATATCGCGCATCACCAAGCCTTTCAACGAAAGCTCGATGGCCAGCCTTCTGGCTAGTGTAATGGCCAGCCGGGCTTAAACTCTCTCCGATACCTGATTTTCGCCATTCCGGTTCCAGTGAGCTTCGCGCTGCTCAACCCGCGGTTTTCGCTATGCTTATGTAAAAAATCCGCATAGCTTCAATTACCGTAAACGCGGTGAGGGGCACGGTTGCTCATCTTGTAACGAATGATTTCCGTCGATCTCATCCGCTTGTCATCGATGTGGGTCGCGTATATTGAGGGGCCACAATAAATGGTTCGGCTTGAATATCGGAACGAGCGGGCGCAGATGAGTGAAAAACGAAAACTCCGTCGGTCCCGATGGTGGCTGGTATCGGTCGCAGCCCTGGCCCTGACATCCTGCGAGGGTGACACAAAGCCCCCGGAAACGGCAAAAATGGCTGTCCGGACGCAGAGCGCCGAATTCGTCGATCACCGGCAGACCGTGACGCTGACCGGTGAGGTCGTCGCCCATGTCCAGACCAATCTTTCATTTCGCGTCAGCGGCCAGATAACGGAATGGCTGGCTGATGTCGGTTCGCATGTGACAGCCGGCGAGGTTTTGGCCCGCATCGATCCCAGCGAACAGAAGGCGGATGTCGAGGCCGCCGAGGCGGCAGTGCGGGCAGCGGAAGCGCAGGTCAGGCAGGCGTCCTCCGCCTTTGAGCGGCAGAAGTCTCTACTGGCGAAGAATTCCACCACGCAGGAAGCATTCGATCAGGCACAAACCGCTTTGCAGACAGCTCAGGGATCGCTCGATTCGTCCAAGGCGCTGCTCGGCACGTCGCGTGACGCGCTGTCCTATACGGAACTGAAGGCAGACGCCGATGGTATCGTCACCGTGCGCAACGCCGAGACGGGCCAAGTCGTTCAAGCCGCGCAAACCATGTTTTCGGTCGCACGCGATGGACCTCGCGATGCGATCTTCGATGTTTACGAATCGCTGCTTTTCGAAAAACCGGCCGAGCCCAAAATCCAGCTGGCGCTGGTCAGCGATCCCTCGGTCAAGACGGAGGGATCGATCAGCGAGGTCTCGCCGACGATCGATACGGCAACAGGAACCGTGCGCGTCAAGATCGCCATGGACACGACGCCCGATCGCATGACGCTCGGCGCGCCGGTCACTGGATTTGCCAGCTCCAAGCCGGCAAAGCTGATCATTTTGCCCTGGACGTCGCTCTCTTCGCTGGACGGACAGCCGGCTGTCTGGGTGGTGGACGGCAAGGACAGCACGGTCAGCCGCAAACCCGTCAAGGTGGCGTCTTACGAGACGGGCCGCGTGTTGATTTCCGAAGGGATTGCCAAGGGCGAGACTGTTGTGGTCGAGGGCGCCAAGATGTTGCGCCCCGGCCAGTCGGTCGATGTCATCAAGGAGCAGGCGCAATGAACCGGATTTCGCTGGGACTGCTCTCTGCACCGATCATGCTTCTGATCCTTGCGGGTTGCCAGAAAGAGGAAGAGAAGGGCGAACCGGTCATCCGTCCGGTGCTGTCGCAAATCGTGGTTCCCCAGCGCCTGCCCGCGCCCAGTTTCGCCGGTACGGTGCAGCCGAAGGTCCAGACCAATTTTGGCCCGCGAGTGACAGGCCTGCTAGTCGCTCGCGATGTCGATACAGGTGATACGGTGACGCGGGGCCAGCTTCTGGCGGCACTCGATCCGACGTCGCTGGAACTGGCCGTCGGATCGGCCCGGGCTGACTTGGCGAATGCGGAGGCGACGCTTGCCAATACGGTCTCGGTCGAACGGCGCACCAAAGCGTTGTTCAAGATCGGCACCGAAACGCAGGCGTCTGTGGAAAGTACCGAACAGGCGAGCGCTGCGGCAGAAGCGTCGGTCGTCCAGTCGCGCGCTGCCCTGTCAAAGGCCGAAGAGCAGCTTTCCTATGCGCAAGTCAAAGCAGTATTCGACGGTGTGGTCACCCAGACCGGGGCAGAGGTGGGCCAAGTTGTCGCCGCCGGTGCCACGGTGGTGACCGTTGCCCGGCCGGATGCCAGGGATGCGGTGGTGGACGTTCCGGATGGAAATGCGCTTTTGCCGGTGGGGACGCCCTTTCTGGTTTCCCTGCAGATCGACCCGGGGATAACGGTCAGCGGTATTGTCCGTGAGGTCGCACCGGCAGCGGATCCGGCAACGCGAACGCGCCGCGTCAAGATCGCGCTTGAAAATCCACCGGCTGCCTTCCGGCTCGGAACCACGATTACCGCCACCCTCAAGGAAGCCATTGTTGAGCAGCTGGTGCTGCCGGCGACCGCTATCCTTGTGCGTGACGGCAAATCCTATGTCTGGGTGGTCGATGAGGGGGGCGGGACGGTCAAGACCCGCGAAGTGGTCACCGGACCGCCGGCCGGCAACGGGATTGTCATTACGTCCGGCATTGATGCCGGCATACGTGTCGTGACGGCCGGTGTGCACAGCTTGGAGGACGGCCAGAAGATCAAGATCGAAGACGAGGCGCAGTCATGAAGAAATTCAACCTGTCCGACTGGGCGCTCGATCATGCATCGATGGTCTGGTATTTCATGATCGTCTTCGGCCTGCTCGGTTTCTTCTCTTACCTCAGCCTCGGCCGGGAGGAAGATCCGTCCTTTACCATCAAGACCATGACGATCTCGGCGCAATGGCCGGGCGCCTCGGTCGAGGAAACCACCCGCCAGGTGACGGAGCGGATCGAGCGCAAGCTCGAGGAACTGGAATCGCTCGACTACACGCGCAGCATCACCACGCCGGGCCAGACACTCGTCTTCGTCAACCTGAAAGATACGACGAAGGCACGGGATGTCGCGTCGATCTGGGTGACGGTGCGCAACATGATCGGCGATATCAGAGGTCAATTCCCGTCCGGCGTTGTCGGGCCGTCCTTTAACGACCGCTTCGGCGATGTGTTCGGCAATATCTATGCGTTTACCGCCGATGGGCTGACCCAGCGGCAATTGCGTGACTATGTCGAAACCGCACGGCGCGAAATCCTGACGGTTCCGAATGTCGGCAAGGTCGATATTGTCGGCGCGCAGGACGAGGTGATCTATCTCGAATTCTCGACGCGCCAGCTGGCCGCGCTCGGCATCAACCAGAACGATGTGGTTGCCACGCTCCAGGCCCAGAACGCGATCGCACCCTCCGGCGTCGTGCAGGCAGAGGGCGAGCGGATCAGCGTTCGCGTCAACGGCCAGTTTTCGTCCGAAGACAGCCTGCGGGCCGTCAATCTGCAGGTCAACAACCGCTTCTTCCGCCTCACCGATATCGCCACCGTTACCCGCGGCTATACCGATCCGCCGACGGCATTGTTCCGGTTTAACGGCCAGGCAGCAATCGGCTTGGCCATCGGCATGAAGCAGGGCGCCAATCTTCTGGAATTCGGTGATCATGTCGAGAAAAAGATCGGCCAGGTGGAGGCGGAGCTGCCGGTTGGCGTTGGCGTTCATTTGGTCTCCGATCAGCCGCTGATCGTCGAGGAGGCGGTTTCCGGCTTTACCCGTGGCCTGGCAGAGGCCGTCATCATCGTCCTTCTCGTCAGCTTCGTCAGCCTCGGCGTGCGGGCGGGGCTTGTGGTTGCCCTGTCGATACCGCTGACGCTGGCCATCACCTTCGTCGTCATGTCCTATTTCGGCATATCGCTGCAGCGAATTTCGCTGGGGGCACTGATTATCGCGCTGGGACTTCTCGTCGATGACGCGATGATCGCTGTGGAGATGATGGTGGCGCGGCTGGAGGCTGGCGATTCGCTGCGCAAGGCGGCAACCTATGTCTATACGTCCACGGCGTTTCCGATGCTGACGGGTACACTCGTCACCGTCGCCAGCTTCATTCCCGTCGGCCTCAACAACAGCGCCGCTGGCGAATTCACCTTCACGCTCTTTGTCGTCATCGCCGTCTCGCTGGTGGTCTCCTGGATCGTCGCGGTGGTGTTTGCGCCGCTGCTCGGCGTGACCATCCTGCCGAAAACCATGAAGCAGCATCATGATCAAAAGGGCCGGGTTGCGCGGGTGTTTTCCCGCGTGCTTGGCTGGTGCATGCGCTGGAAATGGACGACGATCGCTTTGACGGTGGTGGTCTTTGCCATCTCGCTGTTCGGCATGACCCGGGTTCAGCAACAGTTCTTTCCGTCGTCGGACCGCCTCGAGCTGATCGTGGACTGGTCGCTGCCGCAGAACGCCTCGATTACCGACACCAATGCGCAGATGGCGAAGTTCGAGCAGGACAAGCTTGTCGGCAATCCCGATGTCGAGCGCTGGTCCACCTATGTCGGACAGGGGGCCGTGCGCTTCGTTCTCTCCTTCGATGTCCAGCCGCCGGATACGTCGTTCGGCCAGACGATCATCGTCACCAAGAGCCTGGCAGTGCGCGACAGGCTGCGGGCCGACCTGCAGAAATATCTGAAGGAAACCTTTGTCGGCACGGATGCCTATGTGAAGCTGCTCGACATCGGTCCGCCGGTCGGTCGGCCGGTGCAGTACCGCGTGAGCGGACCGGATATCGGCAAGGTGCGCGAGCATGCGCTGGAATTCGGCAGTGTTCTCGGCCGCAACCCGCTGCTTGGCGATGTGGTCTATGACTGGAACGAACCGGCGCGCGTGATCAAGGTTGATGTCTTGCAGGACAAGGCCCGCCAGTTGGGCGTCACCTCGCAGGATATCGCCTCGGCACTCAACGGTATCGTCGGTGGAACGACCGTGACGCAGGTTCGCGACGATATTTACCTGATCAATGTCGTTGCCCGCGCCAAGGCGTCCGAGCGGCAGTCGATCGAGCTGTTGCGCGACTTGCAGCTGCCGGGGACCAATGGCAATTCCGTGCCGCTCGCCGCCGTCGCAAGCTTCCGCTACGAGATGGAACAGCCGGTCGTCTGGCGCCGGTCGCGCTTGCCGACGCTGACCGTCAAGGCCGGCATTCGCGACGCGACGCAGCCGGCGACGATTGTCGCGCAGCTGTCCAAGGACGTAAACGCTTTTGCGGAAAAACTGCCGCCCGGATACAAGATCGATGTCGGCGGCAGCGTCGAGGAGAGCGGCAAGAGCCAGGCACCGATCGCCGCCGTCGTGCCGCTGATGCTGTTCGTGATGGCAACGATCCTGATGATCCAGCTGCAGAGTTTTTCGCGGCTGTTCCTCGTCTTTGCTGTCGCTCCACTGGCGCTGATCGGGGTGGTGGCGGCATTGCTCTTCAGCAATTCGCCGATGGGCTTCGTCGCCATTCTCGGCATTCTGGCACTGATCGGCATTCTCATACGAAACTCGGTGATCCTGGTGGTGCAGATCGAACATCTGCGCACTGAGGGCGTGGCGCCCTGGCAGGCTGTGCAGGAGGCGACGGAGCACCGGATGCGGCCGATCATGCTGACGGCTGCTGCCGCCAGCCTGGCGCTGATCCCGATCGCCCGGGAAATCTTCTGGGGGCCGATGGCCTATGCGATGATGGGCGGCATCATCGTCGGTACCGTATTGACCCTGCTCTTCCTGCCGGCGCTCTACCTCGCCTGGTTCCACATCAAGCCGCCGGAAACGACGGACGAGGTGACGCTGGAAGGATCGGCGGTCACGACCACGGATGACGCCGTGCCGGTCTGAGACGGCGTTCGACTTCGCCATCACAGCATCACCACCGTCAGCTCCGTCTTGTCATAGGCGAAGTCGAGGGGGGTGCTTCCGGTGTGTTCCAGCACCAGCCAGTCGCCGGCGTTGAGGATCGCCATGCCGATGGCGCAATTGCCGTAGGATGTGGAGGCCGCGTCGTTGTCGTTGACGCTGGCAACGACCGTCGTGCCGTTGACCTTGACGGTGACGGAAAAGGCGCCCGTAGGATTTGCTTCGACGCCAAGGCAGATGAGATAGGGGCCTGCGACTGGCACGATCAGGCGGCTGCCACCACCGGCCACGGCAGTGCCCAGCGCGAAGCCGCCCTGATTGATGCCCAAGATGGAAAAGCCGGTTTGCGAGCCGGAGGCCGGTGTGACTACACCACCGCCGCGCGTGGCGCGCGCCAATGGCCGCTGCGGCATGTGGACCTGCCCCTGTCCGGTGATACTCAGCGCCGATTTCCACGTGGATCCGTCGGCACTGACCTTGATGGCAAATTCATCCGATCCGGTGAGCCCCATTTCGGCACGGCCGGACCAGCCTGTCTGGAACAGCAGGCTTGCCGTGTCGGCCGCCGCCGCTTTGTTGACTTTGATCTGATGTCCGTTGCCATTATGGGTCAGCAAGGTGGCAGCTGCGGCGACAGCGAGCCGGTTGGTACTGTCGGCGGTGGTATTGATACCCAGAGACGCCGGCGTGCCGATCGCGTCGAAGGTTGCCCAGTCGCTGCCGTTGTGAATTTTCAATTTGTCTTCAGCCGTAAACCAGCCGTGCCAGCCTTCCCTTGGCGTGATGAAGATCCAGTCGCCATCCTGGCGGAAGGCGAGCTTGCCGCTTTTTCCGGTCCAGGCTGCGACCGGGGACGCCGCAATGTTGAAACACGTGCCTTCCTGCGGATCGGATGGCGGGGTTGAGAGCGAGGCGATGATCGTCAACTGGGTCAGTGCGTCAAGCCGCTGCAGGGCTTCATTGTGGGTGACGTGCTTCTGTGCCTGTGACGGCAGGATGTAGGGCAGTTCCAGGTTGACGGTTGTTTCGCTCACCGGGTTCGTTCTCCTTTGCGGGTGAGGAGAAGGGTAGCCGCTGATGGAGCATAGGGGACGCGGAGGCTGTCGTGCCGTTGTTTTAAAAGGGAAATCGATGCGGTTGATGCCCGTTTATTCCCGAGCACCCACAAGATCGCACCCGGTCATGCCCTGGATCGGAACGCTCCCGTCCGCGGCGGCAGCGCCGGGACGTCAAAATGATCCGGGTGCTTTCCGCGCTTGGCACGGTCGGCCATCATTTCGTAGGCGGTTTCGAGATGACGGCAGAAACGCTCGGAATCGAACAGCGGGGCCCGGAAACGATTGCCATCGAGGGTCTGCCGGGTTGCTGCAAGGCGTTGCGGATCGGTGGCAAGCTGCACCGCGAGTGCCACGAAATCGTCGTCGTTCTCGGCTGTCAGCTCCCTAATGCCTGCTGCGTGCAGCAAGCTTTCGGAAACCCGCGATGCGAAGTTGCGGCCTTTGATCGTGACGACCGGCAGTCCCGCCCACAGCTTGTCCGAGGTGGTCGTATGGCCGTTGCAGGGGAAGGTGTCGAGTGCCAGATCGGCGGCCTGAAGCCTTGCGATATGGTCGGTGTAGGCCGCGGCGGCCGTAAAGACCAGTCTGTCTGGGGTGACACCCAGACGTTCGAAACGGCGGGAGATGTTGGTCTGCATGGACTGGCTTGTGCACATCAGCCACAATACGGAGTTTGGTGTCTGGACGAGAATGCGCGCCCACAAAGCAACCGTCCTGCGGCTGATCTTTGCGGCCGCATTGAAGGACGCAAAGACGAAAGCCTTTTCCGGAAGGCCCAGATCGGCTCGTTTCGCTGGCAAGGGAAGGGCGCGTGTTTGGGGATCGTTGGGCTGATAGCTTTCCGGCAGGCGGCAGAATTTCTCACGATAGAATGGCTTGGAACTGTCCGGTGTCACGATGGTATCGCCGATCACATAGTCGAGATCGATATCGGCGACGCTGCCGGGGAAGCCCAGCCATGTCGCCTGGACGGGTGCTGCGCCGTGATTGAGGATCGTCACGCGGGAATGGGCGGTGTGTCCTTTCAGATCGATGAGGATATCGATGTTACGCTCGCGGATCTTGGCAGCGGCTTGTCCATCCGTCAGGCCATTGAGATCAACAATCCGGCCCCACTGCTGCCGGGCTGCTTTTGTCGCAGGAGTTGCCGTCAGCCTCGGCGGCGTATGGCAAAAGAGGGTGATATCGAAGCGCTCCGGATCGTGCTTTTTCAGGACGTCGCCGACCAGGCGCATGGTCGCATGCGCGTCGAAGAAATCAGCCGAGAGATAGCCGATCCTGATCTTTTCGCCCCAGGCATGCTTTCTGGCGCGGCGTTGCGCAGTCACGGCCGGGCTGAGGGCTCCAATTGTTTCGGAGTTGCGCGCGAGCCGGTTGACGGCTTCGTTGTCGCACCAGTGGATGATGTCGTGCGGTGTCTCCTGCGCCACACATTCGGACCGGCCTTGCCATTTGGCCGGCGTGATCAGGCTGTCCTCCTCGTCGAGGACATCATAATCGCAAAATTCGCGGGCGAGGCTCACCACCGCGTTGCGATAAACCATGTTCTTCGGGTGTAGCTTGCGGAGCTTGCGCAACAGGATCAGCGAGCGGACATCCCAGCGGTTGGCACCGACGAGCTCAAGCGCCAATTCCAGATGCTCGGACGTGTCGCTGGCGATCAGCTGGTATTTCAGTTTTTCGACTACAGCGGTGTCGCCGGACCGCTGCAGCAGTTTGATCAGTAGAAAAAGGTTGTCCGGGTCTTCCGGCTGGATCTGGTGGGCACGCATGCTGCAGATCAGCGCGTCGTCATCGCGGCCATTGTCAGCGTAGAGCCGCGCCGCGCGGCAAAAATGGGAAAAGGCATCGGCACTGCCCAGCCCGGCTGCATGCTGGAAGAACTCGGCTGCTTCGGCGCCCATGCCCAGCTTTGCCAGCGTTTGCCCAAGCAGGCAGATGACCGCCTCGTCGGCGCCGCCTTCAGCCGTCAGGAGGTGGTTGAGATGGGTGAGAGCAAGATTGTAATCGCCGCCGGCATATGCCGCGCGCGCCTGAACCAGATTACCGCTCATAAGGACCCCGTTGAACACCGTTGTGGCCGGGATGCTATCAGCCAAAACCGGAGCGGGGCTGACGGTCAGTCCTTGCCGCGCGATACGAAGAAAGGGTTGGCGAAATCAACGTCGGATTTCTGATTGCGTTTGCCATAGGCGAGCGGATTGCCATCCATGGTCAAGGTCTCGCCGCCTGCTGCGCGCAGAACGGCGTCACCTGCTGCGGTATCCCATTCCATTGTCCTGCTCAGACGCGGATAGATATCGGCAAGCCCTTCGGCGAGAAGACAGAATTTTAGCGACGAGCCGATGGATTCGTAATCGGTGATGCCGTGTTCGGCGAGATAGGTCATGGTTTCCTGGCTGTTGTGCGAGCGGCTCGCCAGCGCCACCAGCCGGTCGCCCCGGCTGCGGCAGCCGATAATGGTCGGCGGACCGATATCGCGCTGGCCTGAAACCACGGATTTTTTCGCCTTGTTGCGGGTGGCGGCATAAAGAATGCCGATTGCCGGTGCATAGACGACGCCGACGACCGGCTCTCCTCTTTCGATCAGCGCGATATTGACGGTGAAGTCGTCATTGCGGCTGACGAATTCCTTGGTGCCGTCGAGCGGATCGACGAGGAAGAAAGACTTTCCCTCGATATCGGGGATTTGGCCGGCTGCGACGGCTTCTTCGGCCACGACAGGGATCTCGGGAAATGCGGATGCCAGAATGTCGAGGATGATCTTTTCGGCGCTTTCGTCGGCATCGGTGACGGGGGAGCAGTCGGCCTTGTAGCTGACTTCCGGTCCGGCATGATAGATGTCGAGGATCGCTTTCCCCGCAGCCACCGCCGCTGCTTCCAGAATGTCGAGCATCTGTGCTTCCCGTGCCTTCCTGCCGTCCACGGCCATGGTCACCAAAATCCCGCAGACGTTGAATTCCAACATCCGGATCAGGGATTATACATCCACATTCCTTAGCGGTCTTTTCAAGATTCGCGCATGAAATTTTCTCGACTGTGCTGCTTTTGGCACTGTGTCACGGGTTCAGTTCGGATAGAGCTGCGACAGCACGGCGCAGCGCATTCGCCTGGTCTTCGCCCGGGGCCGTCTTTGCGCTGGTCCCGGCATATGCAAATGTGCGTTGCAACATGGTTAGGGTGAGTTGGGACTGGCATGCGGTATTCGGCATTTTCCATCATCAGACAAGCGCTGACGGGCAACGTCAACTGGAAGCCGGCCTGGCGCCAGCCGGAACCAAAACCGTTTTACGACGTGATCATCGTCGGGGGCGGCGGCCATGGGCTGGCGACGGCCTATTATCTTGCCAAGGAATTTGGCCTGAAGAACATCGCGGTGCTGGAAAAGGGCTATCTCGGCTCCGGAAATGTCGGCCGTAACACGACGATCGTTCGCTCCAACTACATGCTGCCCGGCAATGAACCGTTCTACGAGTTTTCGATGAAGCTCTGGGAGGGCATGGAGCGGGAGCTCAACTACAACGCCATGCTGTCGCAGCGTGGCATCATCAACCTCTACCACAATGACGGCCAGCGCGACGCCTATATCCGCCGCGGCAATGCCATGTGGATGGAGGGCGTTCCGGCCGAGCTGCTCGACCGCGCCGCCTTGAAGAAGATGCTGCCCTTTTTGAACTTCGATCATGCCCGTTTTCCAATCATGGGCGGTCTGCTGCAGAAGCGCGGCGGCACGGCGCGTCACGACGCGGTTGCCTGGGGCTATGCCCGCGCCGCCGACCGTCTTGGCGTCGATCTCATCCAGAATTGCGAAGTCACAGGTATCCGCCGCGAGAATGGCGTGGTCACTGGCGTCGAGACATCCAGGGGCTTCATCGGTTGCGGCAAGCTCGGACTGGCGGCGGCGGGCAACACCTCGCGGGTTGGCGAGATGGCGGACCTGAAGCTGCCGATCGAGAGCCATGTGCTGCAGGCCTTCGTCACCGAGGGGCTGAAGCCTGCCATCGATCACGTCATCACCTATGGCGCTGGGCATTTCTATATTTCCCAGTCGGACAAGGGCGGTCTGGTGTTCGGCGCCGAGATCGACGGTTACAATTCCTATGCCCAGCGCGGTAATCTGGCGACGGTCGAGCATGTGATGGAGGAGGGCGTGACGATGATCCCCGGCCTGTCGCGCGTGCGCGTGCTGCGCTCGTGGGGCGGGGTGATGGACATGAGCATGGACGGGTCGCCGATCATCAGCCACACGCCGATCGACAATCTCTACCTGAATTGCGGCTGGTGCTACGGCGGCTTCAAGGCGACGCCGGCATCCGGCTTTTGTTTTGCGCATCTGATCGCCAAGAACGAAACCCATCCCGTCGCCCGGTTCCTGCGCCTTGATCGCTTCGAGCGCGGCTATCCCATCGATGAACACGGCGCTGGCCCCCAGCCCAACCTGCATTGAGACCTTAAAAGAATGGCGAGCCTCATTCACTGCCCGCACTGCGGCGTCCGGCCGAAGGAAGAGTTTTCGATCCGCGGCGACGCGTCGCTGGTCCGCCCCGATCCGGAAGCATCCGACGAGGCGTGGAACGATTATGTCCATATTCGCAGCAACCCGCGCGGACGCTACCGCGAACACTGGCAGCATCTTGCTGGTTGCCGCCGCTGGCTGGTGGTCGAACGCGATACGTTTACCCATGAAGTGTTTTCCGTCACGGATGCTTCCTCCGTGGCGCGGGAGGCTGGACGATGACAGCCCATCGCCTCGCCTCTGGCGGTCTGGTCGATCGCAACGCGCCGCTTGATTTCCGGTTCGATGGCCGGAATCTGGCGGGATTTTCCGGCGATACGCTCGCCTCCGCGCTGCTTGCCAACGATCAGCTTCTGGTCGGCCGCAGCTTCAAATATCACCGGCCGCGCGGCATCGTTACCGCAGGGGCGTCCGAGCCGAATGCGTTGATGACCATCGGCAAGGGTGCCAGCAGTGACCCAAACACCAAGGCGACGGTCGCTGAGCTCTATTCCGGCCTCGATGCTCGCAGCCAGAACCGGTTTCCGTCGCTGAAATACGATTTTGGCGCGGTAAACGGCCTGCTAACGCCGTTCCTCGGCGCCGGTTTCTACTACAAGACCTTCATGTGGCCGGCGGCCTTCTGGGAAAAGGTTTACGAGCCGATCATCCGCAGGGCGGCAGGGCTCGGACGTGCGGTTCTGGAGCGCGATCCGCAGGCCTATGAAAAATGTTGGGCGCATTGCGATCTGCTGGTTGTCGGCTCCGGCCCGACGGGGCTGATGGCGGCGCTAACGGCCGGCCGTGCAGGCTTGCGGGTTATCCTTGCGGACGAGGATTTCAGGCTGGGCGGGTCGCTGCTCGGCGAAACAGTGCGCATCGATGGTGTTTTCGCTGCGGATTTTGCCGAAACGGCGCTTGCGGAACTGCGGTCCTTGCCGAACGTGACGATGATGCCGCGCACCACCGTGTTCGGCTGGTACGACGACAACGTGTTTGGTGCCGACGAGCGGGTGCAAAAGCATGTGGCCTTGCCGCAGGCCAAGCTTCCGGTCGAGCGGCTCTGGCGCATCGTCGCCAAGCGGGCGCTGCTGGCGACGGGTGCAGAGGAACGGCCGCTGGTTTTCGGCGGCNNGGGTGATGATGGCGGGGGCGATGCGCACCTATGCCAATCGTTTCGGTGTTGCCGCCGGCAAGTCGGTGGCGATCTTCACCAATGGTAGCTCCGGTTACCGCACCGCCGCCGATCTTGTGGCGCATGGTGTGGACATCGCTGCCATCATCGATAGCCGGGCGGATGTTTCCGATATGGCTCCGGACGGGGTCCATGTCATTCATTCGGCTTCTGTCATCGACACGAAGGGACGCCAGCGCGTCTCAGGTATCGTCGTCGAGCGCTCGGGCTTCGAGCAGACGATTGCCTGCGACGCGATCGGCATGTCCGGCGGGTGGAACCCGGTCATCCATCTCGCCTGCCAGCGCGGTGCCAAGGCTGTCTGGTCCGAGGAATTGAAGACTTTTCTTGCCCCTGATGCCGGAAACGGTCTTGTTGTCGCCGGCGCGGCGGCAGGACGCTATAGCTTGGCCGGCTGTCTCAAGGACGGCGCGGAGAAGGCGGTGGCCATTGCTGCCGATCTCGGATTCTCGCCTGTCGCATCCACGGCACCTGTCGTCGAGGGCGAGATCGATCCCTCGTTCACGGCGCTCTGGTATGCGACGGGCGCCAAGGCCAAGGCTTTTGTCGATTTCCAGAACGATGTNNCGACCGATCAGGGCAAGCTTTCCGGCATCAATGCGACAGGCCTTCTGGCCGCCATGCAGGGCATCAGCCCGGCCGATGTCGGCACCACGACCTTCCGGCCATTCTACACGCCGGTTGCTTTCGGGGCCTTGGCCGGAACGTCGCGCGACGAGCACGCAGCGCCGGTGCGCAAATCGCCGCTGCACGGCTGGGCGCAGCGAAACGGCGCTGTCTTTGTCGATTCCGGCCTCTGGTTCCGGTCGGCCTATTTCTCGCGTGGTGGCGAAAAGACCTGGCGTGAAAGCACGGATCGCGAAGTTCGCAACGTCCGGGACAATGTCGGCCTCTGCGATGTTTCGACGCTCGGCAAGATCGAGATTTTTGGGCCGGATGCGGCCGAGTTCCTCAACCGCCTCTATTGCAATCCGTTCCTGAAACTGCCGGTTGGCAAGGCGCGTTATGGCTTGATGCTGCGCGAGGACGGCATGGTCTATGACGACGGCACCACCAGCCGCCTGTCGCCCGGCCATTTCGTCATGACGACGACCACGGCGCTGGCCGGTGGGGTGATGTCCCATATGGAATATTGCGCGCAGGTGCATTGGCCGGAGCTCAAGGTCCGTTTTTGCTCGTCGACGGATCAATGGGCGCAGATGGCAATTGCCGGACCCAAGGCCCGGCACGTGGTGCAGGCGCTGGTCGAGGACGATATCTCCGATGGCGCGTTTCCGTTCCTTGCCGCCGGTATCGTTACCCTGAAGGGTGGCGTCAAGGCGCGGCTCTTCCGGATCTCGTTTTCCGGCGAGCTTGCCTATGAGCTGGCGGTACCTGCAGGCCTTGGTGACGCAGTGGCCGATGCCATCATGGGAGAGGGCAGGACGCATGGGATCTGCGCCTATGGGCTGGAGGCGCTCAACGTGCTGCGCATCGAGAAGGGCCATGTCACCCATGCCGAATTCGATGGCCGGGTAACTCCGGATGATGCGGGCTTCGGGCGCATGGTTTCGGCGCAGAAACCGGATTTCATCGGCAAGCGGCTTTCGACCCGCTACGGGCTGACGGCCGCCGATCGCATGCAGATGGTCGGGTTGAAGCCGGTGGAAGCCGACCAACATATCCGCGCTGGCGCGCATCTGCTGCGCGAAGGCGCAAAGCCATCAACGCTGAACGATCAGGGCTATGTCAGCTCCGCCTGCTTTTCGCCGACGCTGGGCCACGATATCGCGCTGGCTTTCCTGAAGTCGGGCCGCGAGCGCTATGGCGAGCGCATCGTCGTCTGGGACAAGCTGGCGGGCGCCGAGGTCGTGGCTGAGGTCTGCAACCCTGTCTTCGTCGATCCCGGCAATGCGAAGCTGAATTCTTGAGGTGGATGCGGATATGACCAGAACCTATATTTCCCGCCATCCCCTGAGCGATCTTCTACCGCTGGAGCCCGGCATCCGCGCGATCGATCATCTGGATATTCCGCGCGCCGTCGCAATCGCCTCGGTGATGGCGATGGACGGCGAAGAGGCATCGGTGACCGCAGGGTTGGCCGTATCGGGCGATGTATCCGTCCGGTTCGCCGGACCCGGCGAATGGCTGGTCCTGTCGCAATCGGACACGCCGGAGGGCTTGGACCGCGGGCTTTCGTTGCTGTTCGCTGAAGCGGCCTACATTTTCGACCAGAGCGATGGCCGCGTCGTTTTCAGGCTGTCCGGCCCCAATGCCCGGCGCATTCTTGCCAAGGGCATTGCCTCGGATCTGCACCCCACCATGTTCGAAATCGGCACGTCGTCGAACGTTCTTTGCGGCCATATCAGCGTCAATCTGGCCCGTACCGGTGAAAACGAGTTCGAATTGATCGTCATGCGCAGTTTCGCGGTGGCGTTGTTTGATGATCTGCGCGTGATGGGCCGGGAGTTCGATCTCTCCGCCGATTTCTCCACGCAAGGATAAAAGCGGCATCGCGTGACGCTTTTACGGCGCGACTGAAGGAGCCGATGGCGGGAATGGGCAAGACCTGTTCGCAGGGATATCTTTAACCGGCGCGACTTTGCCGGTACGGTTTCGAAAGCCAAGAATTCGCTTCATTGAGCGGGACGTTTTTTGCAAGCCGTCCCGAAACCGGAGAATACCCATGAAAAGCCATGCCAGGGTCGTCGTTATCGGCGGCGGCGTCGTCGGTTGTTCGATTCTTTATCACCTGACGAAGTTCGGCTGGACCGATGTGGTTCTCCTGGAGCGTTCGGAGCTCACCTCCGGCTCCACCTGGCATGCGGCCGGCGGCATGCATACGATCAATGGTGATCCGAACGTCGCCAAGCTGCAGAAATATACGGTCGAACTCTACAAGGAAATTCAGGAATATTCCGGCCAGGACATTGGCCTGCACATGACTTCCGGCATGATGCTGGCGGCAACCAAGGAACGGTTCGACTGGATGAAGTCGATCCTGGCCAAGGGCCGCTACATGGGCCTGGATGCCGAGCTTCTCTCTCCGAAGGAAGCCCACGAGCTGATGCCGCTGCTCGATCCCACGCAGTTCGTCGGCGCGGTGTTCGATCCGGTCGAAGGCCATCTCGATCCTTATGGCACCACCCATGCCTACGCGAAATCCGCCAAGAAGAACGGTGCGGATATCTACCTGCACACCAAGGTGGAGGACCTCGTCCAGCGGGAGGACGGCACCTGGCGGGTCATCACCAACAAGGGTGAGATCATTGCCGAGCATGTCGTCAACGCTGCTGGTCTGTGGGCGCGCGAAGTCGGCCGGATGACAGGTCTTGAGCTGCCGGTGCTTGCCATGGAGCACATGTATCTCATCACCGAGGACATGCCCGAGGTGATCGAATTCAACCAGACGCGCGGCAAGGAGCTGATGCACTGCGTCGATTTCGATGGGGAGATCTATCTGCGCCAGGAACGCAACGGCATGCTGATGGGCACCTATGAAAAGGCCTGCCGCCCGTGGTCGCCGATCACCACCCCCTGGGATTTCGGCCATGAGCTGCTGGCCGAGGATATCGAGCGGATCACGCCCGAGCTCGAAGTCGGTTTCCGCCACTTCCCGGCCTTCAACAATGCCGGTATCAAGAAGATCATCAACGGCCCCTTCACCTTCTCGCCGGATGGCAACCCGCTGGTTGGCCCCGTGCGCGGTCTTACCAACTACTGGTCCGCCTGCGCCGTCATGGCCGGCTTCAGCCAGGGTGGCGGTGTCGGTTTGGCGCTGGCCAACTGGATCATCTACGGCGATCCGGGTTTTGACGTCTTTGCCATGGACGTGTCGCGCTACGGCGATTTCGCCACGCTGGGCTTCACTAATGCCAAGGTACGAGAAAACTATTCCCGCCGCTTCTCGATCCGCTATCCGAACGAGGAACTGCCGGGCGCCCGTCCGTTCCTGACCACGCCGATCTATGACAAGCTCAAGGAAGCCGGCGCCGTGTTCGGTGCGTCCTTTGGGCTGGAAGCGCCGCTGTGGTTCGCGCCGAAGGGCGAGGAAGATAAATTCTCCTGGCGCCGTTCCAACGATTTCGACGTTGTCGGTGCAGAAGCCAAAGCCGTCCGCGACAGCGTCGGTCTGATGGAAACATCGGGCTTTGCCAAATACACGATCACCGGCAACGGCGCCGAAACCTGGCTCGACCGGATGCTGACCTGCCGCATCCCGGCCATGGGCCGCATGTCGCTGGCCCCAATGCTGAAGGATGACGGCAAGCTGATCGGCGATTTCACGCTGGCCAAGCTCGGGGAGGGGGATTTCCTACTCATCGGTTCGGGCATCGCCGAAGATTATCATATGCGCTGGTTCGAAAGCCATCTGCCGAAGGACGGCTCGGTGACCCTGAAGGCACTGAACCTGCAGCTGGTCGGCTTGTCGATCGCAGGCCCCAATTCGCGCGCCCTGATCTCCAAGCTGACGCATCTCGACATGTCCGACGCGGCGTTTGCGTTCATGGATATCCGCCGCATGAATCTCGGCATGGCACCGGCGATCGTCGGCCGTGTCAGCTATACCGGCGATCTTGGCTATGAAATCTGGATGAAGCCGGAATATCAGCGCTATCTCTACGACCTGATCATGGAGGCCGGTGCTGAATTTTCCATCAAGCCGTTTGGCCTGCGGGCGCTCAATGCGCTCCGCGTCGAAAAATCCTTCGGCAGCTGGTCGCGCGAATATCGTCCGCTCTACGGCCCGTTCGAAGCCGGGCTCGGGCGATTCGTTGCTCTGAAGAAGGATGCGGACTTCATCGGCAAGCAGGCGGCGGCAAAGGAAAAGGCCGAAGGTGGCACGTTGCGGCTCAGAACCTTCATCATCGACGCCAAGGATGCCGACGTCATCGGCGACGAGCCGATCTCGCTGAATGGCAAAGTCTGTGGTTGGGTGACCTCAGGTGGCTACGCCCATGCCTCCGGCGTTTCGGTCGCGATCGGCTATGTTCCGAAGGAGGTTGCGGACGAAGCCGAGGGGTGGCAAGTTGAATTGCTGGGCGAAATGCTGCCCGCCCGTTTGCAGGCCCAGCCGCTTTTCGATGCCAACGGTTCGCGCATGCGGTCCTGACAGGCTCGATTGTGATCGCGAGCTTTCCTAGCCCCGGACGGCGCTAAACAAGCGGGCCGGGGGCTTGGCCGTGTTTAACGGTAGAATTCACGGTCTGATGCCCAAAAATAGGGCCTAAACTGCACTAGTTTTGATTTTTCGACTGTTTAAGCGTCAATATCACTAAAATGGGAAAGAAAATCAGGAAAGCATCATTTTACGCTTCACTTTTGGTCTGAAAGCATTATGGAATCCTCTATCGAAAAGGCTCAGAAAGAGCCACGAAAAGAAGAGGTCTGACCTACTAGGATCAGACCCGGGGGATATTGATGGAGTATTTTGTCCAGCAGCTCGTCAATGGGCTGACTCTTGGCTCGATTTACGGTTTGATTGCCATTGGTTATACAATGGTTTACGGCATTATCGGCATGGTGAACTTCGCCCACGGCGATATCTTCATGCTCGGCGGTTTCGCAGCACTCATTGTTTACCTTGTTCTTGTGGGTTTGTTCGGCGGTATTCCGATCGCACTGGCCCTGTTCATCATGATCATCGTCGCAATGGTGATGACCGGGTTGTGGAACTGGGTCATCGAGAAGATGGCTTACCGGCCTTTGCGCGGCTCGTTTCGCCTGGCGCCATTGATTACGGCCATCGGCATGTCGATCGCTCTGTCAAACTTCATTCAGGTGACGCAAGGCCCGCGTAACAAGCCGATCCCGTCCATGGTATCGTCGGTTTACGAGGTGCTCGGCATCTCGATCTCGCTGAAGCAGATCATTATCGTGGTGGTGACGGCGGTTCTACTGACGATATTCTGGTATATCGTCAATCATACGCCGCTTGGGCGGGCGCAACGCGCCACTGAGCAAGACCGCAAGATGGCCGCGCTGCTTGGCATCGATGTCGACAAGACAATCTCGATCACCTTCATCATGGGCGCGGCATTGGCTGCTGTCGCCGGCACCATGTACCTGATGTACTATGGCGTCATCGTCTTCACCGACGGCTTCACGCCGGGCGTCAAGGCGTTCACGGCTGCTGTTCTGGGTGGCATCGGTTCGCTGCCGGGTGCAGTGCTGGGTGGCCTGATGATCGGTCTGATCGAGTCGCTGTGGTCGGCCTACTTCACCATCGACTACAAGGATGTCGCGACATTCTCGATCCTCGCCATCGTGCTGATTTTCAAGCCGTCTGGTATTCTGGGTCGGCCGGAAGTCGAGAAGGTATAATTTCATGGCAAACATTACCAACACACCTGAGAGCGCCGGCAGCAATCTGATGGCGCGGGCTCTGCGCGAGGCTTTTTATGCTGGCCTCGTGGCACTTGGTCTCTTCGTGCTGTTCGTCGGCCTGAAGACTGACCAGAACATCCTGAACGAGCTGATCCTCGTGCAACGCTGGGGATTGCTCGCAATCTTCGTCGTCATCGCTGCCGTCGGCCGTTTCCTGTCGGTTGCCTATATCCGGCCGTTTCTGGCTCGCCAGAAGGTAACGAATGCCGTCACCGGCCTTCTTCCCGACAGCGTTGCCACGCGTTTCTTTCGCGTGCCGATCGTCGTTGTGGCGGCAGTGATTGCCATTCTGTTGATTTTCGCTGGGAACGCGATCGCAGCAGCCTTGCCTGCAGTGCTCGTTCCCTGGGTGACGATGATCCGTGCGCTGGCGATCATCTACGTGCTGGCGTTCGGCTTCTTCTATTTTCGTGTGTACATAGCTGCGCATTTCAACACGTTGGCCATTATTGCCCTTATTTTCTACCCGCCGGTCATGGTGTATTTCTTCGGCTACCAGGGGTCGCTGAAGTATGTCGATAACTTCGGCATCCAGATCCTCATCTATGTGATGCTGGCCTGGGGCTTGAACATCGTCGTCGGGCTGGCTGGCCTGCTCGATCTTGGTTATGTCGCCTTCTATGCCGTTGGTGCCTATTCCTACGCGTTGTTGTCGTCTTATTTCGGCCTGTCGTTCTGGGTTTTGCTGCCAATGGCCGGCATCTTTGCCGCTCTCTGGGGCATTATCCTCGGCTTCCCGGTGCTGCGCCTCAAGGGCGACTACCTGGCGATCGTGACGCTTGCCTTCGGGGAAATCATCCGGCTGGTGCTGATCAACTGGACGGCTGTGACCAAGGGCACGTTTGGTATCTCGGGCATTGCCAAGGCCTCGGTCTTTGGTATCTGGTCATTCGACGTCAGTGCGACGAACAATTTCGCCAAGGTCTTCGGGTTGCCGATGTCGTCGGCCTATTACAAGATCTTCCTGTTCTATCTGATCCTGGCGCTCTGCCTGTTGACTGCCTTCGTCACCATCCGTCTGCGCCGCATGCCGATCGGCCGGGCCTGGGAGGCCTTGCGCGAAGACGAGATCGCCTGCCGTTCGCTCGGCATCAACACGGTGACGACCAAGCTCACCGCATTTGCCACGGGCGCCATGTTCGGCGGCTTCGCGGGCTCCTTCTTCGCTGTCCGCCAAGGCTTCGTCTCGCCGGAAAGCTTCGTCTTCCTCGAATCGGCGATCATCCTTGCCATCGTGGTTCTTGGTGGCATGGGTTCGCTGGTGGGGATCGCGGTTGCAGCGACGGTGATGATCGGTGGTACGGAACTGCTGCGCGAAATGACGATATTGAAGCAAATCTTCGGCCCGGATTTCACGCCGGAACTCTACCGCATGCTGATCTTCGGCCTGGCCATGATCATCGTCATGGTCTGGAAGCCGCGCGGTTTCGTCGGCACACGTGAACCCACGGCCTTCCTGCGCGAACGCAAGAGTGTGTCCGGCAGCTTTACCAAGGAAGGGCACGGCTGATGGCCCTTGAGACAGACACAATGACGAAAGATCCCATCCTCAAAGTCGACCATCTGTCGATGCGCTTCGGCGGCCTGATGGCCATCAACGACCTGTCGTTCGAAGCCTATCGCGGCGACATCACCGCACTGATCGGCCCGAACGGGGCCGGCAAGACCACGGTGTTCAACTGCATCACCGGCTTCTACAAGCCGACGATGGGCATGATCACCATGCGGCAGAAGGCCGGCAAGGAATATCTGCTCGAACGCATGTCGGATTTCGAGGTCAACCGCGACGCCAAGGTGGCCCGTACCTTCCAGAACATCCGGCTTTTCTCAGGGTTGACGGTGCTGGAAAACCTGCTGGTCGCCCAGCATAACAAGCTGATGCTGGCCTCGGGCTATACCGTTCTCGGCCTTCTCGGCTTTCCGGCCTACAAGAAGGCTGCGGCGCAGTCGATCGAGCAGGCGAAATACTGGCTCGAAAAGGCAAATCTGACCGACCGGGCCGACGACCCGGCCGGCGATCTGCCCTATGGCGCCCAGCGCCGTCTGGAAATCGCCCGCGCCATGTGCACCGGGCCGGAATTCCTGTGCCTCGACGAACCGGCGGCAGGCCTCAATCCACGCGAGTCGCTGGTGCTCAATGAATTGTTGCGTAGCATCCGCAAGGATACCGGCACCTCGATCCTTTTGATCGAGCATGACATGTCGGTGGTCATGGAAATTTCCGATCATGTCGTCGTGCTGGAATACGGCCAGAAGATTTCGGATGGCAATCCGGAACATGTGAAACACGATCCGAAGGTTATTGCGGCCTATCTCGGCGTTGAGGATGATGAGGTCGAAGAGGTGATCGAACAGATCGAGGAAATCGCCGTTGCTGCACCAGGAGATACGCCCAAATGAGCGATACCCTTCTGCATGTCAAAGACGTCGAAACCTATTACGGCAATATCCGGGCGCTTGGGGGCGTCGAAGTCGAAGTCAAGCGCGGCGAAATCGTCTGCATGATCGGTGCCAACGGTGCCGGCAAGTCGACGCTGATGATGACGGTCTGCGGTAGCCCGCAGGCAAGGACCGGCTCGGTGACCTTCGATGGCCAGGATATCACCCGCATGCCGACGCACGAGATTGCCCGGTTGCGGATCGCCCAATCGCCCGAAGGCCGCCGGATCTTTCCGCGCATGACGGTCTACGAAAATCTTCAGATGGGTGCCAGCCTCGACAATCTGAAATATTTCAACGAGGACGTGGAAAAGATCTTCACGCTGTTTCCGCGCCTCAAGGAGCGCCAGGCACAGCGCGGCGGAACGCTTTCGGGCGGCGAACAGCAGATGCTGTCGATCGGCCGCGCGCTGATGGCGCGCCCGAAACTGCTGCTTCTCGACGAGCCTTCGCTGGGTCTTGCACCGCTGATCGTCAAGGGCATCTTTGCGGCGATCAAGAAGCTCAATGAAGAGGAGGGGCTTACGGTTTTCCTCGTCGAGCAGAACGCCTTTGCCGCCTTGAAGCTGTCGCACCGTGGTTACGTCATGGTCAACGGCAAGGTGACGATGAGCGGCAGCGGCAAGGAATTGCTGGCCAATCCGGAGGTGCGCGCTGCCTATCTCGAGGGCGGTCACCATTGACGGCATTCCGGCTCATGCCAGGGTTTTTCTGGGGGATGGGCCGGCTTGCATATCCGACATGTTGGAGCGTTACCGTGCGGTTTGAAAACCGCCGGTCGCTTTGAAAGGGAGAAAAGGGATGCACGGCATTCTCTACGAAGAACCTTCGGTTCTGCATTTCGCTCTGATCACCGTCGTGATGGGCGGATGGACGGCCTGGCGCACGGGAAAGAGTGCTGCCGAAGGCTGGAGCAGCTACCGGGTACTGGTGTTCTATACGCTGCTTCTGGGTGTGGCGATCCGGTTCATCCATCATGCGCTTTTTAACGGCAGCATGTTGACTTTGCAGTACTATGTCGTGGACACGATCATTCTTTTGCTGTTTGCTACTGCAGGTTATCGCTACTATCGTACGAAGCAGATGACCAACAATTACTACTGGCTTTACGAGAAGGTATCGCCCTTTTCGTGGAAGTCAAAATGACAGAGGGAACCCCGCGTCAGAGCCTTTGATGCTGACACGGAGATAAGAATACCGGCGCGATTATGGTGGGTATCGTGACTGGTTTAAAAAGGCACCCGCTCAATTTTTTTGGGAGTAACAAGATGAAAAAGTCACTTTTGTCAGCTGTTGCGCTGACTGCAATGGTCGCTTTCAGCGGCACTGCATGGGCTGACCTGCTGGTTGGTGTTGCTGGCCCGCTGACTGGTCCGAACGCAGCTTTCGGCGCACAGCTCCAGAAGGGTGCTGAGCAGGCCGCAGCTGACATCAATGCTGCCGGCGGTATCAATGGCGAACAGATCAAGATCGTGCTCGGCGACGACGTTTCCGATCCGAAGCAGGGCGTTTCCGTTGCCAACAAGTTCGTTGCTGACGGCGTCAAGTTCGTGATCGGCCACTTCAACTCCGGCGTTTCGATCCCGGCCTCGGAAGTCTACGCTGAAAACGGCATCTTGCAGATCACTCCTGCGTCCACCAACCCGGTCTTCACCGAGCGCGGCCTGTGGAACACGTTCCGTACCTGCGGCCGTGACGACCAGCAGGGCGCTGTTGCCGGTGCCTACATCGCTGCAAACTTCAAGGACGCCAAGGTTGCTGTGGTTCACGACAAGACACCCTACGGCCAGGGCCTTGCTGACCTGACCAAGGCTGCCATGAACGAAGCCGGCGTCAAGGAAGTCGTTTACGAAGGTATCACGGCTGGCGACAAGGATTTCTCGGCTCTGATCGCCAAGATGAAGGAAGCCGGCGTATCGCTGGTTTACTACGGCGGCCTGCACACCGAAGCCGGCCTCATCATGCGCCAGATGGCTGACCAGGGCCTGAAGGCTACCCTGATGTCCGGCGACGGTATCGTCTCGAACGAACTTGCTTCGATCGCCGGCGACGCTGTGAACGGCACTCTGATGACGTTCGCTCCGGATCCGCGCAAGAACCCGGCTGCAAAGGAACTGGTTGAAAAGTTCCGTGCAAACGGCTTTGAGCCGGAAGCCTACACACTCTACTCCTATTCCGCTCTGCAGGTTATCGCTGAAGCCGCCAAGACAACCGGCGGCAACGACCCGCAGGCCGTTGCCGAGAACATCAAGGGCAAGGGTCCGTTCAAGACCGTTATCGGCGAGTTCGGCTATGACGAAAAGGGCGACATCACACGTCCTGACTATGTCATGTACACCTGGAAGAAGGGTGACGACGGCAAGTTCAGCTACTTCGAAAACGAAAAATAATCGTTTTCGGTTGAACACCGATTGGTCCATCTGGACTGCGAAAGGCCCGGAATTGCCGGGCCTTTTTGCGTTCTGCCCGCATCACTGCGGGCTCTGGCTTCGCAAGTCTGTTTCAATCAAACGGGCGGCTGGATCACAGCCGTTCCTGTGCTAAGTGTCGGTTCTATAATCTTTCCGTGGAGCCAACCAATGATCGAAAAACCACGCATCCTTGTGACCCGCCGCTGGCCCGATGCGGTCGAGCGCGTTCTGGCCGAGCGGTTCGACGCCTCGTTCAACACATCTGATGTCGCCATGGATGCCAACGCACTTTTCGAGGCGCTTAGGTCGTTCGATGCGGTTTTGCCGACCGTGTCCGACCGTCTGGCGGCGTCGCTGTTCGAAGAGGGCGATCTGCGCACGAGGATCCTTGGAAATTTTGGCGTCGGCTACAATCACATCGATATCGCGGCGGCCGAGCATTACGGCATCACCGTCACCAACACGCCGGGCGTGCTGACGGACTGCACGGCGGATATCGCCATGTCGCTGCTTCTGTCGGTCGCGCGCCGGGCAGGCGAGGGCGAGCGCGAGGTTCGCGCCGGACAATGGACCGGCTGGCGGCCGACGCACATGATTGGCACCAAGGTGACGGGAAAGACGCTCGGCATCATCGGTTTTGGCCGGATCGGCAAGGGGATGGCAAAACGCTGCCATTTCGGCTTCGATATGGACGTGGTCTTCTACAACAGATCAAAGATCGACCCGGTGGAAGCCGCTCGTTATGGCGCACGGCAGTGTGAGACAGTCGAGGAAGTGCTGGCGGTTGCAGATTTTGTCTCGCTGCACTGCCCGGGCGGCGGCGAAAACCGCCATCTGATCAATGCGAAACGTCTGTCGGTGATGAAGCCGGGAGCGTACCTGATCAACACAGCGCGTGGCGATGTCATCGATGAGGCGGCGCTGATCCATGCCTTGGAAACCGGCATTATTCGCGGCGCGGGCCTGGACGTCTTCGAGGCAGAGCCGAATGTTCCCGAGCGACTGCGGGCTCTGGAAAATGTCGTTCTTCTGCCGCACCTGGGCAGCGCGACTGAGGAAACGCGCACTGCCATGGGCATGAAGGTGGTGGACAACATCACGGCTTTCTTCGAGGGCCGTGAGCCGCCCGACAGGGTGGCGTGACTATTCCTGGCGCAGCGCATTCGCCGCCTTGACCGCCGCCGACGCGCGGTTTTCGACGCCGAGCTTCACATAGATCTGTTCCAGGTGCTTGTTGACGGTGCGGGCGCTGAGGCCGAGAATCTCGCCGATATCGCGATTGGATTTGCCTTTGGCGATCCAGAGCAGGACCTGCCCTTCGCGCACCGTCAGCGAAAAATTCTGGCGGAGGATTTCGTCGTCGCTGGTCTGGCTGACGCCCGTCAGCCGGAACAGGAATTCGTCACCGCCGATTGCGCCGAGATAGGCAAGCTGGAGCACCGGCTGGCCGTTCTGATGGATCATCAGCGGGCCATCCCTGGATACGCCGTGCTTTTCGCGTTCCTGCAGCCAGTCGCGAATATGGACCGCGAGCGTATCCAGCCCGTCGCCGCGGCCGGTTGCTGCATTGACCAGCCGGGTCGCCTGCGGTGTCGACCACTGGATGGTGCCGTTGCTGCGCACAGCGAGCAGATGCCGTCCAGCCGCGTCCAGCGCCACGCGGGCACTTTGCGCCGAGCGTGCGTTGGCAAGGTGTACGCGGATACGGGCGCGCAGCTCGTCGATATTGATCGGCTTCGACAGATAATCGACGCCGCCGGATTCCAGTGCGTGGACGATATGCTCGGTCTCGGTCAGCCCGGTCATGAAGATCACCGGCACCTGCGCCACGGCCGAATTGGTCTTCAGCGTCCGGCAGGTGTCAAAGCCATTCATGCCGGGCATGACGGCGTCCATCAGGATGACGTCGGGCGTGATGCGGTCGACGACGTTGATTGCGGCATTGCCGGAGGTGGCGATCAGCACGGAAAAGCCGGATTGCTCCAGCGCGTCGGTGAGAAAACCCAGCGTTTCCGGGGAATCGTCGACGATGAGCACGATGTCGCGCGGATGCACTGTTTCATTCACCGGCCGGTCTCCCCTGTTTGTTGATGTTCTGCAGGAAGTCGGCATAGCCGGCAAGGTCGAAAGCCTGGACATAGGTCTTGACCGCCTCGGTAAAGGGCTGGTTTTCCTCAAGCCGGGCGAGATCGGCGAGCTTGGCCTCGATACCGCGGACATAGCCGATCTCGCCGAGACGGATCAGTTCCTCGACATGGGCAGCACCGGGGTTTGTCATCGTGCGCTTGGGCCTGGCCGTCTGCACCGGTTGCACCGTGTCGCCATAGATCCATTCGAGGGCGAGGTGCACCGCCAGCTTGTCGCGCAGTTGGCGGATATCGAAGGGCTTGGCGAGCGTATCGTTGTGGCCGCTATGGGTGTCTGACGCCGTGCCGTCGCCGATGTTGGCCGAGAGCATGATGACCGGCGCCGTCTGGCCGTGATCGCGCAGGCGCGTGACGAGCTGCCAGCCGTTCATGCCGGGCATCGAGATATCGATGAGGAAGAGGTCGGGCTTGATACCCTCGATCAGGGTGACGCATTCCATGCCGCCTGCAGCCGTCAGGACGACGAAATCGAGCGGCATCAGCACTTCGCGCATCAGGTCGCGATGATCCTCATTGTCATCGACCACGACAATGGTGCGGCGCGGCCCGGAGTAACCGGCGATCTTGCGGATGGAGGGCAGCGACGCGGTTGGCCGGCTGATCGCCGACAGCATCAGCCGTACCCGGAATGTCGAGCCCCTGTCCCGCTCGCTGTCGACGACGATCTCGCCGCCGAGCGTCTGGGTCAGAAGCTGGGTGATGGTAAGGCCCAGGCCAAGGCCGGGCATGGGACGGATATGCTCAGCCTCGCCGCGCTGGAAGGGCTCGAAGATCCGCGGCAGGTCGGCTTGCGAGATGCCGCGGCCGGTGTCGGAGACGGTGAAGGTCGCGACCTGGCTGCGATAGGCGACGTCGAAACGGATGGTGCCCGTATCGGTGAATTTGATAGCATTGGAGAGCAGGTTGACAAGGATCTGGCGCAGGCGCTTTTCGTCGGTGCGGACATATTGCGGCAGGGCGGTTGCCCGGTCATGCTCGAAAAACAGACCCTTGGCCTGCGCCTGCGGACGGAACATGTCGGTGACCTGATCGAGGAAATCCTGGATATTGATTTCGTTGGAATAGACCTGCAGGCGGCCGGCCTCGATCTTGGAAATGTCGAGAAGACCATCGATCAGGCCGGAGAGATGGTCGGCGCTGCGCTTGATCACCTTGATCGCCGATTGGCGCGGCGCGGGGATGGTCTCGTCGCGCTCGAGGATCTGGGCATAGCCAAGCACGGCATTGAGCGGCGTGCGGAGTTCGTGGCTGAGGCCGACCACATAACGGCTCTTTGCCCGGTTGGCGGCCTCGGCGGTTTCCTTGGCATATTGCAGGGCGGCGTCGGTCTTCTTGTGGGCGGCGATTTCCTTCAAGAGCAGGGTGTTCTGCCGCGACGACTCTTCCTCGGCCACCAGCCGGCTGTCATGGGCAAGCACATAGAACCAGCAGACTACCCCGGTGACGACGGCAAAGACGAAGAACACCACGCCGACCGTGCGGTTGATTACCGATGCCGTTTCGGGCGAGGCTGTTCCGGTCTGGTGCGCGATCATCGCCAGGATAATGCCGATGCAGGCAACCGACAGGACGACTGCGATGCCATAGCGGCCGAGCCGGGTAGACAGCGTCTCCATCACCTTTTGCGGCAGCAAGGCCTTGGCCACCACGGCTGTCTGGGCGTTGAAGCTCGCATGCGGCTTGCACATATCGTGGCAGCGGCTGTCGAGCGAGCAGCAGAGCGAACAGATCGGCGCGGAATAGGCCGGGCACCACGCCATGTCCTCGGGCTCGAATGGATGTTCGCAGATCGAGCAGGTGACGGTCGAGAGCTTTTTCCAACTCTGGCGCGGCTTGCGGGCGAGGTAGTATTTGCCCTTCGTTGCCCATGCAATGGCGGGGGAGACGATGAAGGCGGTGATCAGCGCGATATAAGGCGCCAGCGACGCGGCCATGGCACCGAAGACGCCGAAATGCGCCGTCAGCGCGATCAGTGCCGATGCTGTCATGGCGCCGACGCCGACCGGGTTGATATCGTAGAGATGGGCGCGCTTGAACTCGATATTGGGCGGCGCCAGCCCCAGCGGCTTGTTGATGAACAGGTCGGCCGAGATGGTGCAGAGCCAGGACATGGCGATGATCGAGAAGATGCCGAGCGTTTCTTCCAAGAGCTTGTAGATGCCGAGTTCCATCAGCAGCAGCGCGATCGCCACGTTGAACATCAGCCAGACGACGCGGCCGGGATGGCTGTGGGTGAGGCGGGAGAAGAAATTCGACCAGGCCAGCGAGCCTGCATAGGCATTCATGACGTTGATCTTCAGCTGCGACACCACGACGAAAGCGGCCATCAGTAGAAGGGCGGCATTGTGCCAGGGGATCATGTAGCCGAAGGCCGTCAGGTACATATGTGCGGGGTCGGCGGCATGCTCGACCGGAACGCCGGCGCTGAGGCACAGGACGACGAGGAATGAGCCCGCCAAAAGCTTTGGCGCACCGACGATCACCCAGCCGGCACCGGCCAGGAACACGGCAAACCGGTGATGCAACTTGCGCTGCCCCTCCGGCGGCAAGAAGCGTAGGAAATCCACCTGCTCACCGATCTGGGCCATCAAAGCGAGGATGACGGCGGAGGCGGCGCCAAACTCCAGCAACGAGAAGGGTGCGAAGGAGCCCGGCTCGCCCATCGGTTTGTGCGTGCCGGGAAAGGCAAGCCAGAGGTCGAATTTGCTCCAATCGGCGAGAGCGATGAAAATGAAGGGTGCGATGTTGAGAATGATCCAGAATGGCTGGGTCAATAGCTGAAACTTGCTGATCAGCCGCACGCCGTGGGTGACCAGCGGAATGACCATCACCGCGCTGATGATATAGCCGATCCAAACGGGAATGCCGAGCGCCAGTTCCAGCGCTGCCGACATGATCGAGGCTTCGATGGCAAACAGCATGAAAGTGAACGAGGCGTAGATCAGCGAGGTGACGGTGGAGCCGATATAGCCGAAGCTTGCGCCGCGCGTCAGAAGGTCGATATCCACGCCGTGGCGGATGGCATAGCGGCTGATCGGCAGGGCGACGCCGAGCATGACGAGGCTTGCTGCGAGAATGGCGATGATGGCGTTGGTCGTGCCGTAGGACAGCGTGATGGCGCCGCCGATCGCCTCCAGCGCCAGGAAGGAGATCGCCCCGATCGCCGTTTGCGAGATGCGCTGCGAGGAGAATTGCCGGGCGCTCTTGGCGGTGAAACGCAGCGCATAGTCTTCCAGCGTCTGGTTGGCGACCCAGCGGTTATATTCGCGCCGGACCGGAATGATGCGCTGGCGTGCTGTCATGCCTAATTTATATCCCAATTTTCAATGTGACCAATGATTAGGCAATGTCCTCCGGTCCGCGATCTTTTGCAAGTGCGAGAATTGGATTGCTTGGGGACCGGCGGAATTGTTTTCGGGAAGGCGCCGTTGGCCCTGCATGCCTGTTGGCAAAGGGCTCGCAGCCTGGTGAAGTGGCGAAAATTCGTGCTGCAGTGCACACTTCGCCCCGGTGACTACGTCAATTGACGTATACAGAATCCAGCCCCCTCAACGGATAGTTACTGCACGAACGGTACCCGCAAAAGCCGTCGTCAAAAGAACGAGAGGGGTTCACATAATGAAATTCAAATCCCAGATCCTGGGCGCGTTCCTGGCTGGCGCGCTCGCCACGACAGCATTTTCCAGCGTTCAGGCCGCCGAAGACACGATCAAGGTCGGCATCCTGCATTCGCTGTCCGGCACCATGGCGATCTCCGAGACGACGCTCAAGGATGCCATGCTGATGCTCATCGAAGAGCAGAACAAGAAGGGCGGCCTTCTCGGCAAGAAGCTCGAGGCCGTCGTGGTCGATCCGGCCTCCGACTGGCCGCTGTTTGCCGAAAAGGCCCGCGAGCTGATCTCCGTTGACAAGGTTTCGGCCGTCTTTGGTTGCTGGACTTCGTCGTCGCGCAAGTCGGTCCTGCCGGTTTTCGAAGAGCTGAATTCGCTGCTGTTCTATCCGGTCCAGTACGAGGGTGAAGAATCCTCGCGCAACATCTTCTACACGGGGGCTGCGCCCAACCAGCAGGCCATCCCGGCCGTAGACTATCTGATGAACACCGAAGGCGTCGAGCGTTTCGTGCTTGAAGGCACCGACTACGTTTATCCGCGCACCACCAACAAGATTCTCGAAGCCTATCTGATTGCCAAGGGTATTCCGAAGGAAGACATCCTGACCAACTACACGCCGTTCGGTTTCTCCGACTGGCAGACGGAAGTGGCCAAGATCAAGGAATTTGGTTCGGCCGGCAAGAAGACCGCCGTCGTCTCGACCATCAACGGTGATGCCAACGTGCCGTTCTACAAGGAACTCGGCAACAAGGGCATCAAGGCAACCGATATCCCGGTCATCGCCTTCTCGGTCGGCGAAGAAGAGCTTGCCGGTCTCGATACCAAGCCGCTGGTCGGCCATCTCGCCGCCTGGAACTATTTCCAGTCCGTCGATGCACCTGCCAATGCCGAATTCATCAAGCAGTGGCATGCCTTCACCAAGAACGACAAGCGCGTCACCAATGACCCGATGGAAGCTGCCTATATCGGCTTCAATGCCTGGGTAAAGGCCGTCGAAGCTGCCGGCACCACTGATACCGATGCCGTTCTCGACACGATCATCGGCACCAGCGTTCCGAACCTTTCGGGCGGCTACTCGACCGTGATGCCGAATCATCACATCACCAAGCCGGTGCTGATCGGCGAAATCCAGGCAGACGGCCAGTTCGAAATCGTCCAGCAGACCCCGCAGGTCGTTGGCGACGAATGGTCGGACTTCCTACCGGACTCCAAGGACCTGATCTCCGATTGGCGGAAGCCAATGTCCTGCGGCAACTTCAACGTTGCAACGGGCAAGTGCGGCGGCAAGGGCTCCTGATTTTGACGAACACCTGCTGTTTTCATCAAGTTCAGCATATTCCGGCAACGGCCTGATCGCCGCTTCCCAAAATCCATTCTCATAACGTCCTGATTGAAATGCCAATACCCTCCGTCCAGACCCCGTCTGGGCGGAGGGACCTTCATCCCCCTATATCTGGCATGGTTTCTGCTTAGCTGAGCTTAGGGGCGGGGTTCCGGGTACCGGTCCTGTTCGATGTGATCTTCGGGCGAGCGGATTGCGGAAATCTTAAGCAACAGTGCCGGCATCAAGCGTTTCCCGTCATGCGCGGCTGCCCAAGCCAACGGAACAAGAAGAGCTCATGTATCGCGCCATCCAGACCTTCCTTGTTGCCCTCTGCCTGCTGGTCAGTTGCCTTGCAGCGGGCCTGCGTGCGCAGGAGGATATCCGGCCGCTGGTCGATGCGCTTGGGGCAACGACTTTCCCGCAGAAGATCGAGGCCGTCAAAGCGCTTGCTGCGTCGGGCAATCCAAAAGTGGGCGACATCCTGCAAAATCTGAGCGACGGCAAGCTCTATGCGCCGAAGACCGGAGGCACGGTTTTCCTCGAAGGCCCGTCTGACGGTGCCTATCTCGATGTGCTGACGGGCTCTGCGGCAACCGAGGTTCCGGGAAATCTCGCCAAGATCCGGCTGAACAACGGCCTGCGCGGTGCAATCGGCACGGCGCTCAGCCAGCTGACGCTTTTGAGCCCAGACCGCTCCGCGCGCCTTGCAGCCTCGCGGGATCTGCTCAAGGGCGCCAATCCGGACAATTTAGACCTGTTGAATTCAGCGCTGGCGCAGGAAAAGGACGCCGAGGTCAAGGCGACGATGGAAGCCGCGCGCGCCGTCATCCTGTTGAAGACCGATGCCAGCGCCGAGGACAAGAAATCCGCCATCGACACCATTGCCGCGCGCGGCAATCGCGATGCGCTGACGATCCTGACGGCAGCCCTGGACAATGCGCCGGATGACTTGAAACCCGCAATCCAGACGCATATCAATACGATCAACCGCAGCCTTGCCGTCTGGGATGTCGCACAAAATATCTGGTACGGCCTGTCGCTCGGATCGGTGCTGCTGCTTGCCGCCATCGGCCTTGCCATCACTTTCGGTGTCATGGGCATCATCAACATGGCGCATGGCGAAATGGTCATGCTCGGCGCCTACACGACCTATGTGGTGCAGCAGACCGTCGCTGCCGTGGCCCCCGGCATAACCGATTATTCGCTGGCCTTTGCGGTTCCTGCAGCCTTCCTCTTTACCGGGCTGGTCGGCGTCGGCATCGAGCGCAGCGTCATCCGCTGGCTGTACGGGCGGCCGCTCGAAACGCTGCTTGCCACCTGGGGTATTTCGCTGATCCTGCAGCAAGCGATCCGCTCCATTTTCGGCCCTACCAACCGCCAGGTCGATAACCCAAGCTGGATGTCCGGCGTTTTCGAGGTTGGCGGCCTTGCCATCACCTATAACCGCATGTGGATTATCGTCTTTTCGCTCAGTGTCTTCGTCGCGCTGCTGCTGCTGCTCAAGCGCTCCAAGTTCGGCCTGCAGATGCGCGCCGTCACGCAGAACCGGCGTATGGCATCCTCGATGGGCATTCGCACGCCCTGGGTCGATGCACTGACCTTCGGGCTTGGTTCCGGCATTGCCGGCATGGCGGGCGTGGCGCTCAGCCAGATCGACAATGTCTCGCCCAATCTCGGCCAGAACTATATCATCGACAGTTTTATGGTCGTTGTGTTCGGGGGCGTCGGCAATCTCTGGGGAACGCTGGTCGGAGCCTTGACGCTCGGCATCGCCAACAAGTTTCTCGAGCCCTATGCCGGCGCGGTGCTGGGCAAGATCCTCATCCTCGTCTTCATCATTCTTTTCATCCAGCGGCGGCCGCGCGGCCTGTTCGCGCTCAAGGGAAGGGCGGTCGAACAATGATCACGCAAATGCTTTTCAGGCGGCACGAGAAGAAGACGCTCTGGGCCGTGTTCCTGATCCTGCTTGCCGCAGCCTTCGTGCCGCTTGCCAACCTGATCATTCCCGAAGACAGCGCCTTCCATGTACCCGGCTATCTGGTGCCGCTGCTTGGCAAGTATCTCTGCTACGCGCTTCTGGCCTTGGCGCTTGATCTCGTCTGGGGCTATTGCGGCATTCTTTCGCTCGGCCACGGCGCATTTTTTGCACTCGGTGGTTATGCCATGGGCATGTACCTGATGCGCCAGATCGGCGATCGCGGCGTCTATGCCAATCCGCTGCTGCCGGATTTCATGGTCTTTCTCAATTGGCAGGAATTGCCCTGGTACTGGTACGGCTTCAACCATTTCGCCTTTGCAGCGTTGATGGTGCTTCTGGTGCCGGGGTTGCTCGCCTTCGTCTTCGGCTGGTTCGCCTTCCGCTCGCGTGTTACCGGCGTCTATCTGTCGATCATCACCCAGGCGATGACCTATGCGTTGCTGCTTGCCTTTTTCCGCAACGAGATGGGCTTTGGCGGCAACAATGGCCTCACCGATTTCAAGGAAATCCTCGGCTTCAACGTTCAGGCGGGCGGCACGCGGGCAGCATTGTTTGCCGCAACCGCCATCGCGCTGGCGCTGGCGCTGGTTTTAAGCTCGGCTATCGTCCGCTCGAAATACGGTAAGGTGCTGGTCGGCGTGCGCGATGCCGAGAGCCGGACGAGGTTTCTCGGCTACCGCGTCGAGAACATGAAGCTGTTCATCTTCACGGTCTCGGCGATGATGGCCGGTGTGGCCGGCGCGCTCTACGTGCCGCAGGTCGGCATCATCAATCCGGGCGAATTCGCTCCGGCAAACTCGATCGAAGTGGTCATCTGGACGGCGGTCGGCGGGCGCGGCACGCTGATCGGACCGATCATCGGCGCCATTCTCGTCAATTTCGGCAAAAGCATCTTCACGGCTGCCTTCCCGGAATTCTGGCTGTTTGCGCTCGGCGCGCTGTTCGTCGCAACCACGTTGTTCCTGCCCAAGGGCGTGGTTGGCACCGTTCAGCAGTTCCTTGCCCGGCGCAAGGACCAGAAAAAGGCAGATGCCGTCGAACAGGCCTACCATGACAAGGCGGCCAAGGCCGAAAGCCAGCTTGCAATCCTTGAACCCCAGGCTGCGGAGTAAGACCGATGGACGAAAAGACTTCCCGCAGCCTTCTGTATCTTGACGGTGTTTCGGTATCGTTCGATGGCTTCAAGGCGCTGAACTCGCTGTCTTTCGTGGTCGAACCCGGTGAACTGAGGGCTATCATCGGCCCGAACGGCGCCGGCAAGACGACGATGATGGACATCATCACCGGCAAGACCCGGCCGGATAGCGGCCAGGTCTTCTTCAACGGCGATATCGACCTCACCAAGAAAGACGAGGCGGATATCGCCCAGCTTGGCATCGGCCGCAAGTTCCAGAAGCCGACGGTGTTTGAAAGCCATACGGTTTGGGACAATATAGAGCTGGCGCTCAACCGGAAACGCGGCGTGTTCTCGACGCTGTTCTACCGCCTGACCCCGGCCGACAAGGCGCGCATCGAGGAAATCCTCGAAACGGTACGCATGACGGCGCGTAAGGACGACCTTGCGGCCAATCTCTCGCATGGGCAGAAACAGTGGCTGGAAATCGGCATGCTTCTGGCGCAGGAGCCGAAGCTGCTTCTGGTCGATGAACCGGTGGCCGGGATGACTGATGCGGAAACGGCCGAGACCGCCATCCTGCTCAAGGAAATCGCCAAGACCCGCTCGGTTGTCGTCGTCGAACACGACATGGGCTTCATCCGCGATCTCGGCGTCAAGGTCACGTGCCTAGCGGAAGGCTCCGTTCTGGCAGAAGGTTCAATCGATTTCGTCAGCAACGATCCGAAGGTGATCGAGAATTATTTGGGGCGATGAGATGAGGTCTGTTTTTCTGTCTTTGATTGGGATGTACGTGGCGGCACCCCCCTCTGTCGGCGGTTGGGCGCTTAAAGGAAAAGACCGATCTCCCCCCTTGGGGGGGAGATGTCACGGAGTGACAGAGGGGGGTGCTGCGGCGCCCTCGATAGGTAGGGATGCCCCATGCTGACCGTCGACAACATCAATCTCCATTACGGCGCGGCCCAAGCCCTTCGTGGCGTCTCCATCACCGCACCCATGGGAAAGATCACCTGTGTTCTTGGTCGCAACGGCGTCGGCAAGACCAGCCTGCTTCGCGCTATCACCGGCCAGCATGGGCCGAGCGCTGGAACAATTACCTTCAACGACACCGTGTTGAACGGCATGGCGCCGTATAACCGCGCCAAGCACGGCATCGGCTTCGTTCCGCAGGGGCGGGAGGTCTTTCCGCTTCTGACGGTCAAGGAGAATCTGGAATCGGGCTATGCGCCGGTGGCGCGCAAGGACCGGTACATTCCGGAGGATATCTTCAATCTCTTCCCGATCCTGCGCTCCATGCTTGGCCGTCGCGGTGGCGATCTGTCGGGTGGACAGCAGCAACAGCTGGCTATCGGCCGGGCGCTGGTGACGCGGCCGAAAATCCTCGTGCTGGATGAGCCGACGGAGGGCATCCAGCCGTCGATCATCAAGGATATCGGCCGGGCGATCCAATATCTGCGGGGTTCCACCGGGATGGCAATTCTGCTTGTGGAACAATATCTTGACTTCTGCCGTGAGCTTGCAGACCATGTCTACATCATGGACCGGGGCGAGATCGTGCATGAAGGCCCGGCCGAAACGCTGGACACGCCGGAAGCACGCCGCCACCTCACAGTGTGACGGCGGATGGGAATGGCTGAGGCAGCAATAATCGCTCCGCAAAGGGCTTGGGGCAAAGGGCGGCTGGTGGCAAAGCCGTTTGCGGGGCGGACCCGGCTTTCCGAATTCTACCAGGAAGGCTGTGCCAAGATCAGATTGCCGGAGACGTTCGACACGACGATGGAAGCGGTGCTGATCAACAGTTCCGGCGGGCTGACCGGTGGCGACCATATGGAATGGTCGTTTGTCGCCGGCGAGGGCACCCATCTGACCTTGACCACCCAGGCCTGTGAAAAAATCTACAAGGCCAGCGCCGGAACGGCTGATGTAACGGCGCAGATTTCGGTTGGGGCAGGAGCAACAGTGCATTGGTTGCCGCAGGAAACCATCCTGTTTGACCGGGCCTCGCTGTCGCGCAGGCTCGAGGTCGATCTTGCCGAAGGGGCGGAGTTTCTGGCGGTCGAAGTCGTGCTTCTCGGCCGAAAGGCGATGGGCGAGTCGATGCGCGAGGGCCTGTTTCAGGATCGCTGGCGCATCCGCCAGAACGGCTTGCTCCTGCATGCCGAGAACCTGCGGCTTTCCGGCGATATCGCCGGCTTGACGCGGGAACTGGCCGTGCTGGGCGGGCAAGTGGCATTTGCCACGGTGTTTTACACCGGCGCTGATTGCGAAAGGCATGTGGAAAAGCTGCGCGGCCTGATCGGCGGCATTGGTGGCGGGGTGAGCCATTACAGCGTCGCAGGCGGGGACAAGCTGATCGCCCGGGTCGTTGCGGCCGATGGTTTCGCCTTGAGAAAAATCCTCATCCCGGTCATTTCGCACTTGCGCAAGGGCGCCTCTGTGCCGAAAGTCTGGAACCTGTAATTGACACGCAATCCTGGTGACCGAGCATGAACCTGACACCCCGTGAAAAAGACAAACTACTGATTTCGATGGCAGCGATGGTCGCCCGCCGGCGGCTGGAGCGTGGCGTCAAGCTCAATCACCCCGAAGCGATCGCGCTGATCACCGATTTTGTCGTCGAGGGTGCGCGCGATGGCCGCTCGGTGCCGGACCTTATGGAGGCCGGCGCCCATGTCATCACCCGCGCCCAGGTGATGGAGGGTATTCCCGAAATGATCCACGATATCCAGATCGAGGCGACCTTTCCGGATGGGACCAAGCTGGTCACCGTTCACGAACCCATTCGCTGAGGAGCGCGCCATGCTGCAACTGAGACCCAATTGCGAATGCTGCAACAAGGACCTGCCGCCCGGTAGCCGCGAGGCGATGATCTGCAGTTTCGAATGCACCTTCTGTACCCAGTGTGTTTCGGAGGTTCTCGATGGACAATGCCCCAATTGCGGTGGTGAACTTGTCCGCCGCCCGGTTCGCCCCGCCGCCAAGCTCGGCAAGTTTCCGGCATCCACGGAGCGGGTCTTGAAGGCCGAAGGCTGTGCGCCGATCAAGGCTGCGTAAACAGGAGAGACGATACGATGATCCCCGGTGAAATCATTGCGGCAGATGGCGATATCGAACTGAATGCAGGGCTGGAAACGGTGTCGCTCGAGGTCTCCAATAGCGGCGATCGGCCGGTGCAGGTGGGCAGCCACTACCATTTTGCCGAGACGAATGCGGCGCTCCTATTCGACCGGGCAGTGGCACATGGAATGCGCCTCGATATTCCGGCGGGAACAGCTGTCCGTTTCGAGCCGGGGCAGACCCGTAGCGTCACGCTCATCCCGTTTGCCGGCAAGCGCGAAGTCTATGGTTTTCGCCAAAAGGTCATGGGCAAGCTATGAGGCGGTTGCGTCCCGTGAAGCGGAGGTCCTTCGGCTTGAAACTGAGGTGTTTGTGACCGTGAGCCGGACTATCATGATCGTTGGCAATGGTCCGGTGCCGGAAAGGGCCGCCCCTATCATCGATGCCGCCGATCTGGTGATCCGTTTCAACGATTGCCGCTCCTGCGGTGCTGGTGGAGATAAGACGGATATAGTCGCTGTCTGCAATACCGGCCGCCCGGCGCTTTCCATGCTGGGTGGCGGCGGCTGGAAGAACCATGCGGCGGTGCGGCAGGCGGCTGCGATCTGGTGTGTTCGTGATGGCGGCAAGTTCCAAGTGCTGCGGCAGAAACTGACTGTTACGCATCCGGATCTTGGCGATCTCTGCGACGATTATACCGATGGTTTTCGCGCCTTTGCCAAGGCGACTGGACGTGCCTTCCATTCTGTTCCGGCGTCAACGCATGAGAGCGTCGATACGGCGCTGAAGCGGTTCGATGCGGGCATCTATGTCGTGCCGAGCAGTGGCCTGATCGTGATCGCCGAGGTTCTGGCGCATTGGCGGCAGCCGGGTGACCGCGTCGTGCTTGCCGGGTTCGGCCATGCCGGCTGGGAGTGGCACCCGTTCGCGGCTGAGCGCCGCTATGTCGATGATTTGACTTCCAAGGGGCGCCTCTCGCGCCTCGACCAAACGAATTTATCCGCCTTTGCTCAGGGAGCCTGATCACCATGTCCTACAAAATGTCGCGCGCGGCCTATGCCAGCATGTTCGGCCCCACCACTGGCGACAAGGTTCGGTTGGCCGATACCGAACTGTTCATCGAGGTTGAGAAGGATTTCACCACCTATGGCGATGAGGTAAAGTTCGGCGGCGGCAAGGTCATTCGTGACGGCATGGGCCAAAGTCAGGCGACGCGTGCACAAGGAGCGGTCGATACCGTCATCACCAATGCGCTGATCGTCGATCACACCGGCATCGTCAAGGCCGATATCGGCCTGAAAAACGGCCGGATCGCAGCGATCGGCAAGGCCGGCAATCCGGATACGCAGCCGGGCGTGACCATTATCGTCGGTCCGTCCACCGAGGTGATCGCCGGCGAGGGCAAGATCGTTACGGCGGGCGGCATGGACGCCCATATCCACTTCATCTGCCCGCAGCAGATCGAGGAGGCGCTGATGTCGGGGATCACCACGATGCTCGGCGGCGGATCAGGCCCGGCGCACGGAACGCTGGCGACGACCTGCACGGGCGCATGGCATATCGAGCGGATGATCGAGAGTTTTGATGGCTTTCCGATGAACCTGGCGCTCGCCGGCAAGGGCAATGCCTCGCAGCCTGCACCGCTTGAGGAAATGATCCTGGCCGGTGCTTCCAGCCTGAAGCTGCACGAGGACTGGGGCACGACGCCGGCCGCCATCGACAATTGCCTGTCGGTTGCCGATGCTTTTGACGTGCAGGTGATGATCCATACCGACACGCTGAACGAAAGCGGCTTCGTCGAAGATACAATCGATGCCATCAAGGGACGCACGATCCACGCCTTTCATACGGAAGGGGCGGGTGGCGGCCATGCGCCTGACATCATCAAGATCTGCGGCCAGTCGAACGTCATCCCGTCTTCGACCAACCCGACCCGACCCTACACGATCAACACCTTGGCCGAGCATCTCGACATGCTGATGGTCTGCCATCATCTGTCGCCCTCCATTCCTGAAGATATCGCCTTTGCCGAAAGCCGGATCCGCAAGGAAACCATTGCAGCGGAAGACATTCTGCACGATATCGGCGCCTTCTCGATCATTTCCTCCGACAGCCAGGCGATGGGCCGGGTCGGCGAGGTGGCGATCCGCACCTGGCAGACCGCCGACAAGATGAAGCGGCAGCGGGGACGGCTGGCGCAGGAAACCGGTGACAACGATAATTTCCGTGTCCGCCGCTATATCGCCAAATACACCATCAATCCCGCCATCGCTCAGGGCCTATCCCATGAGATCGGCTCGATCGAGCCCGGCAAGCGCGCCGATCTGGTGATCTGGAACCCCGCCTTCTTTGGGGTGAAGCCGGATATGGTCATCCTCGGCGGCATGATTGCCGCTGCGCCGATGGGCGACCCCAATGCCTCCATCCCGACGCCGCAGCCGGTGCATTATCGGCCCATGTTCGGCGCCTTTGGCAAGGCACGGACGAATTCCTCGGTCACCTTCGTGTCGCAGGCCTCGCTTGACGGAGGCCTGCAGGCGCGCCTTGGTGTCGCCAAGCAGCTGATCGCGGTGAAAAACACCCGTGGTGGCATCAGCAAGGCCTCGATGATCCACAACAGCCTGACGCCGCATATCGAGGTCGATCCGGAAACCTACGAGGTCCGTGCCGATGGCGAACTTCTGACCTGCGAACCTGCAACCGTCTTGCCGATGGCGCAACGCTACTTCATGTTCTAGCGCGGTTGCAGATCGAGAGCGAATGCTGATTTTTTTGAAACGGGCCTTGCGCTGGCTGGTTGCCGTTGTTGTCGCGGCAGTCATTTGCGTTGTTGCCGGGACGTTTGTGCCTCGGCCTTTCTGGCCCAGGGCGAAGGCCGATACGGTGGCGGGGGAGACGCACCGCATCCTTGTGCTGGCCAACCCTATCCACACGGACATCGCCATTCCCATCAATGCCGAAACGCTGACGCGCTTTCCGTTTCTCGCCGAAAGCGGCATGCCGGTTACGCATCCGAATGCGCGCTGGCTGGTTTTCGGCTGGGGCGGGCGGGCGTTTTATATCGAAACTCCGGCCTGGTCGGAGTTGAAGCCGGTGCCGCTGTTCAAGGGGCTGACCATGGATCGTTCCGTCATCCATGCCGATGTTGCAGGCGAGATCGTCGAGCCTGCCGATCATATTGTCAGCTTCGAGATTGGCGCAGCCGGGTATCAGCGTTTGCTGTCGTTCATCGAGGCAAGCTTTACGCCGGTGGCTGGGCGGATTGAGGCCATACCGGACACGGCCTACGGGCCGGACGACCGTTTTTTCGAGGCCAATGGCTGGTTCAGCGCGGTGGTCGGCTGCAATACCTGGACGGCGAAGGCGCTTCGCGAGGCGGGCTTGCGGACAGGCTGGTGGAATCCGTTGCCGGTTTCGCTATCGACGTCGCTGACCCTGTATAATTGAATTTATTGACTTTTTGTCGCAGGTTCAGGCATGCGCGAGGTGCAGGTCAGCCATGCGCGGCGTGTTTTTCGTGCCCTTTGTGCTGCATCGCAGCAGGACTTGCTGTAGAAAACAGGTCACCTCCTGTGCCGGGCTCCTCCCAAGACCTGCCGCGCAGGGCGTTTGTCTTTCAAGGAGTTCCTATCATGATTATTGGCAGAAAAGTGCCGTCCGTTACCTTCCGCACGCGCGTTCGCGACGAAGCCGTTGGCGGTGCCAATCCGTTCCGTTGGCAGGATGTTTCATCCGCTGATTATTTCGGTGGCAAGCGCGTCATCCTGTTCTCGCTGCCGGGCGCATTCACGCCGACCTGCTCGACATTCCAGCTTCCCGACTTCGAAAAGCTGGCCGCCGATTTCCGGGGCGAGGGCATCGATGCAATCTATTGCATCTCCGTCAACGATGCTTTCGTCATGAATGCCTGGGGCAAGTCGCAGAACCTCGAAAACGTCAAGCTGATTCCGGATGGCTCGGGCGAATTCACCCGCAAGATGGGCATGCTCGTTTCCAAGGACAATCTGGGCTTCGGCATGCGCTCCTGGCGTTATGCCGCTGTCATCAATGATGGCGTCGTCGAGCAGTGGTTCGAGGAAGAAGGCTATTGCGACAATGCCGATAGCGATCCATATGGCGTTTCCGCACCGCAGAATATCCTCAACGCATTGCAGTCGGAAAAGATCGCAGCCTGAGCCGAGACACGTTTGATTTCGTGAAATCCGGCGCCGGGACTGTTTGGTCTGGCGCCGGATTTTTTTGTTGTTACAGTGGCATGAATGAATTTGAAGGCTTGCTGAATGCCCTATCGCTCGACTGAGGTCCTGTCTCCCGGCCCGGCAGAGAAGACCACGCTTCATACCATTGCGCTCGCCCACGACCAGCGGCACTTGCGCCGCAAATTGCTGCATCTCGACAATGACGATGTGGTGATGCTTGACCTGAAGGAAGCCGTCATGCTGGCCGATGGCGATCTCCTGGTGCTGGATACTGGCGACCACGTTCGCATCGCGGCCGTCGCTGAACCGCTCTACGACATCCGTCCGCGCGATCCGCTCCACCTGATCGAACTCGCCTGGCATCTCGGCAATCGGCATCTCGCCGCTGAAATCCAGCTGGACCGGATCTTGATCCTGCGCGATCCGGTGATCAAGGCGATGCTGGAGGGGCTTGGCGCTACGATTGGTGAGGTGACGGAACCGTTCCAGCCGATGCGCGGCGCCTATCATGGCTCCAGCGGGCATTCGCATGGACATGGCGGTCACCATCACGCCCATGACTGATCATGCCGGCACCAAGGCGCTGCTGCGGTTGGTGACATGGTTGTCGCCCGCCTTTCCGGTCGGCGCATTCTCCTATTCCGGCGGGCTCGAACAGGCGGTGCACGATCGCTTGGTGACCGATGCGACGGGGCTTGCCCGATGGTTGCAAGCGTTGATCCAGCACGGTGCGAGCTGGAATGATGCCGTGCTTCTGGCCGAGAGCTATCTTGCCTGTGGTGATGCAGTGAGACTGGCAGCGGTGCGGGAACTGGCAGAAGCGCTGGCCGGATCGCGCGAGCGTCACATGGAAACGATGCTGCAGGGGGAGGCTTTCCTGACGGCCGCTACCCATTGGCCGCATCCGGGGCTGGAAGTGCTGACTGGTGCCATTGCCTACCCCGTTGCTGTTGGTGCGGTTGCCGGCGCGCATCGCACCGGGCTGGAGTCGGCGCTTGCGGCTTACCTGCATTCGACCGCGTCCAATCTCGTGTCAGTGGCAATCCGTTGCGGCGTGACGGGACAGACGCATGGGGTCGGGGTACTTGCCGGGCTGGAGCCAGTGATTGCCGAGACGGCGGCAAAGGCTTCGCAGAGCACGCTGGATGATCTGGGCTCCGCCACCATCACTGCCGATATTTCGGCGCTCCGCCATGAGACTTTGCATTCGCGGCTCTTCCGGTCCTGACGGTTTTCGAGCCCGCTTTCTTGAAAGGAATGTTGCGATGAAATCTGCCAATGGTCCCCTTCGCGTCGGCATCGGCGGCCCGGTTGGCTCCGGCAAGACGGCGCTGACGGACAAGCTCTGCAAGGCGATGCGCGAACACTATTCGATCGCCGTCGTCACCAACGATATCTACACCAAGGAGGATGCCGAGGCGCTGGTGCGGATGCAGGCGCTGTCATCGGACAGGATCGTCGGCGTCGAGACCGGCGGATGTCCGCATACCGCAATCCGCGAGGATGCGACGATCAATCTGCAGGCCATCGCCGATCTCAACCGCCGCATTCCCGATCTCGACGTCATCTTCATCGAATCCGGTGGTGACAATCTGGCGGCGACGTTTTCGCCCGATCTGGCCGACATCACCATCTATGTGATCTCGGTTTGCCAGGGCGAGGAGATCCCGCGCAAGGGTGGGCCCGGGATCACGCGGTCAGACCTTCTGGTGATCAACAAGAAGGACCTGGCACCCTATGTCGGCGCCGATCTCGACGTCATGGAGCGCGATGCCAACCGCATGCGCGCCGATCGGCCGTTCGTGTTTTCCGACATGAAGCGCGGCGATGGTATCGAGACGATCGTCGATTTTCTGCGGATCGAGGGCGGGCTGTAAAGTTCTCAATATTCCAGAACGTAAAAGCCCGGCCGCATCATCGATGCGGCCGGGCTTTTTCATGGGTTAGGCGAAGACCTATTCGGCGGCGAGCGCCGGATGGTTGATGACGTTGCCGCTACGCTTGGGGGCTTCCAGCTTGTTCAAGCGTTCCTGCAATTCGTTGATCGTCTTACTCTGATCGGTGACGATATCGGTGAGTGCCGCGTTCTCCAGCACTTCCGTCTCTTCATCCTTCTTACCGACGAAACGGCCGAAGATCTTGCCGAGCAGGCGCGACAGGTCATCCATGATCAGGAAGAAGGCCGGCACGACGACGAGCGAGATCACCGTCGAGACGATAATGCCGCCGATCACGGCGATGGCCATTGGCGCACGGAACGAGCCGCCTTCGCCAACACCCAGCGCCGAGGGCAGCATGCCCGCCGACATGGCGATCGACGTCATGATAATCGGCCGCGCGCGCTTGCGTCCGGCCTCGATCATCGCTTCCGTCCGCTCCATGCCGCGGTGCATCATCTCGATTGCGAAATCCACCAGCAGAATGGCGTTTTTCGTGACGATACCCATCAGCATCAGGATGCCGATCAGCACCGGCATCGACATGGCGTTCTGCGTCAGGATCAGGCCGATCGCCACGCCGCCAATGGCCAGCGGCAGCGAGAACAGGATCGTGAACGGCTGGATGATGTTCTTGAACAGGAGGATCAGCACCACCAGCACCAGCATCAGACCGAGCAGCATGGCATTGCCGAAGCCTGCTTCCATTTCCGCCTGAACTTCCGCGTCGCCGCTTTCGAGGAACTCGACGCCGGCTGGCAGCTTGGTTTCCTTGGCAATCTCCTTGAAACGGTCCGAGGCCGTGTTGAGGGCCACGCCGATCGGCAGGTCCGCGCCCATGGTGACGACGCGGTTGCGGTCGTAACGCTTGATCGAGCTTGGGCCTTCCGAATAGTTGATATCGGCCACGGTTGAGATCGGCACCAGCGCACCGGCAGCCGTCTGGACTTTCAGATTGCGGATGGCGGCGAGGTCTGTGCGGAAATTCGTATCCACCTGGACACGGATCGGGATCTGCCTGTCGTCGAGCGAGATTTTCGTCAGCGCCGCATCGATATCGCCGATCGTAGCGACGCGAACGACGTCGGCGATCTGCGCGGTCATGATGCCGAGACGCGACATCTGGTCGGCACGCGGACGGATCTGCAGTTCAGGCCGTGGCAAGGCGCCATCGGGGCTGACATTGGCGAGCAGCGGCTCGTTGCGCAGATTGGCTTCCAGCATGGCAACGGCGGTGTTGAGGGCAGCGTCACTCTTAGAAAGAAGATTGAACGACAGGTCCCGTTCGCCACGGTCGTTGAGCTTCAGGATGCGGACATCCGGAATGGAGCGAACGGCGGCATAGACCTGTTTTTCGATTTCAGCCTGCGGAATGATGCGGCCGGCCGGCGGTAGTTTCGGCAGATACTGACCGATCACAGGTAGGCGGCCGAAGACGTCATTGACCACCTTGTTGAGCAGCGAATGGTCGAGCTTTTCCAGCATGACGGTGATGGTCGCGCGGCGCAGTTCGAGGTCACCCTTCGGCGAGGCGCCGCCAAGAACGAAGATGCCTGCCACGCCGTTAAGATCCTTGATCCGGGCGTAGATTTCCTCTGTCGTCTTGTCGGTGTCTTCCAGTCGTGCATCCGGCGGCAGTTCGACGGACAGAACGATGCGCGACGCATCCTCAGTCGGCAGGAAGCTGCCCGGAACGGTCATCAAGAGCATCACCGATCCGATGACAAAACCGATGGCCGCCAGCATCGTGGCGTAACGCATGTACCAGCGCCGGGTCGTCGTGCTGACCAACCAGGTGTAGCCGCGCATCAGTCGGCCGTCGCTGTCATCGTGATGACCGTCGCCGTCGCTTGATTTCATCAGATAGGCGGCCATAAGCGGTGTGATCAGCCGCGCGACCATCAGCGAGAAGAACACCGAGACCGCGACCGTCAGGCCGAACTGGATGAAATATTGTCCGGGAATGCCGGGCATGAAGGAGACCGGCACGAACACGGCGATGATCGTGAAGGTCGTAGCGATCACGGCAAGGCCGATTTCGTCGGCTGCCTCGATCGCGGCCCTGTAAGGCGATTTTCCCATCTTGATATGCCGGGCAATATTCTCGATCTCGACGATGGCGTCATCAACGAGAATGCCGGTTGCCAGCGTCAATGCAAGGAAGCTCACTAGGTTCAGCGAGAAGCCGAGCATGTCCATGACCCAGAAGGTCGGAATGGCCGACAGCGGCAGGGCCATGGCCGAGATCAGCGTGGCGCGCCAATTGCGCAGGAACAGCATGACCACGGCAACGGCGAGCAGCGCGCCTTCGAGCAGCGTATGGATCGCGGCCTCGTAGTTGCCGTAGGTGTAGTAGACGGAATCATCGACCAGCTCGATCGACACATCAGGGTTTTTCGCGCGCAGTTCCGTCAGCGTTTTTCCGACGGTTTCGGCGACCGAGACTTCGCTGGCTCCCTTGGCGCGGAAGACGGCGAAGGTCACGACCGGCGTACTGTTGAAGCGCGAGAAAGACTTCGGCTCCTCGTAGGTGTCTGTCACCTTGCCGAGTTCGGAAAGGCGGACGAACCTGCCGTTCGGCATGGCGATCATGGTGTTGGCCAGGCCTTCGACCGAGCGCGCATCGCCGAGTGTGCGGATCGCCTGCTCGCTGCCGCCGACCTGACCACGGCCAGAGCCGAGGTCGGTGTTCATCTTGCGCAGCTGGTTATTCACGTCCGAGGCGGTGATGCCGTAGGAATTCAGGCGGGCATCGTTGAGTTCGACGCGAACTTCGCGGTCCGCCCCGCCGTATCGGTCGATCCGGCCGATGCCGGACTTGCCTTGAAGTGCGCGCTTGACCGTATCATCGACGAACCAGGAGATTTCCTCGAGCGTCATGCCCGGCGAGGAGACGGCAAAGGTCTGGATTGCCTGGCCTTCGACATCGACCTTGGAGACGATCGGCTCTTCCACCGAGGCCGGCAGATCGCCGCGGATGCGGTCGATCGCGTCTTTGGTGTCCTGAACGGCCTGATTGGTCGGCACGTCCATCATGAACATCACGGCGGTGTTGGAAACCCCGTCGCTGATGGTCGAGGTTACGTGATCGACGCCGGAAATACCGGCAACGGCATCCTCGATTTCCTTGGTGACCTGCGATTCAAGCTCCGCCGGTGCCGCGCCGCTCTGGGCGACGCTGATCGAGACGATCGGGACGTCGATGTTGGGGAAGCGCGTAATCGGCAGCGTGTTGAAGGATGAATATCCAAGATACATCAACAACACGAAGGCGAGGATCGGCGCAATCGGATTGCGAATTGCCCAAGCTGAAAAGTTCATGCCGCTCTTCCCGTCAATTGGTCGCCGTGGCGGCGGATGTCACCGGATTGATCTTGTCGCCGTCGCGCACATAAGCGCCGGCCTTGGCAACCACCTTGTCACCGGGCTTCAGGCCCGTGGTGATCTCGATGAATTCACCATCCTGAATGCCTGTCGTCACCGTCGTCAGATGAACAACGCCATCCTCGACTCTGCGCACGATTGTCTCTTTGCTTCCAACGGTAACGGCCGTCAGCGGCAAGACGATGGCCTGTTTTTCTTCGACGATGATCTGGGCATCGGCATACATGCCGACCCGGGCTTTTTCCGGCTCATTCAGCGAAATATAGACGGCGCCCAGGCGGGTTTGGGCATCGATCATCGGTGAAATCAGCCGGACCTTGCCGTCGATCCTGGTCTTGCCGTCCGCGACCGTCACCACGGCCTTCTGGCCGATCGCAAGCTTGATGAGGTCGGCCTCGTTGATGTCAGCCCGCATTTCCAGCGCGCCGTCGCGAATGATGGTGAACAGCGGTTCGCCGGTGCCATTGGCTATGGCCCCGACCTTGGCGGTCTTTGCCGATACGATGCCACTGACCGGCGATTTGACCGAGGTGCGGGCGAGGCGGAGGTCCAGATCCGACATCTGGGCTTCAACAACCTTGATATCGGCCTTAGCGACCGCGATGAACTGTTCGGCCGAGTTCACCCGGGCAAGGGCAGCGGTTGCTGCGGCCTTTTCCTGATCGCGCTGGGCGGTGGAAATGGAGCCGGCCTCCGACAGCTTCCTGGACCGTTCGCTGACCCGCACGGCTTCCTCGGCATTGGCCTGCGCCTCGGCGAGTTGTGCCTGATATTGCGCGAGCGAGGCGTTGGCCTTGGCAAGGCTCGCTGCGTACTGGCTCTTTTGCAGGATCAGCATGTCTTCGTTGAGGATGACCAGCGTGCTGTCGGCTTCCACCCGGTCGCCGACATCGGCGTTCAGTGTGCGGATCGACAATCCATCAACCTGCGGCGAGACATAGGTCTCTTCCACGGCCTTGATGGCGCCGGTTGCAACGACACGGTCGATGACCGGTTTGTTCTCCACCTGGGTCACGACGATGGATGGCAATGTCTGCGTGGCTTTCGGCGCGGCGGCCTCCTGCGCGAATGCGGTGCCGGACAGGAATGTCAGCAGCAGGGCAGTGCAAGTTCCAAACGCAAACGTCTTGTTACGGGCCATCGGCTCACTTTCTTCGAATTCCAGATAAATCAGTTCGGGGACGCCTAAAACCTTGCAGGAAAGGCTTGTCGCCGTCATGTGCTGGAAGGGAAGGAAACACCGCGTCGATTGCAATTACATTACGCGTAAATTTTCCCCCGCATCCTCCTCAGAATGCCATCGGGCTTTATTTAGTTAGGCCCTTTCGGCTATGCAAGATGACAGAAATAAAGAATGGTGCCTCATTATTTTATTTGTTAGGTGCCATCAATGCAACTTCTGTTTTATGTCTTTTTGTTGCGCAAACGTATTGTAGAGTGTTGCAAATGAGAAACGCGCGGGACCAGCCCGCGCGTTTCTTCTGTCAAAAGTATTATAAAAACGCCTACTTGAGAGCGGCGTCGGTAATCTCATGCGTGAAGGCGCCGACCGGCTCCTTGCTGATGACGGGATCAGAGCCACCCTTCAGCAGCGAAGCAACGGTGCGTTTATAGTCGGCGTCATCCAGCGCGCCGTTCGAGCCCGCGGTCAACTTGGCGACTTCGCTCATCATGCGTTTCTGGTGTTCTTCCGTCTGAGCACCCGTGGCGTCATTTTCAAGAACGATGCCGGCTGCTTCGTCCGTATGCTCCTCGGCATATTTCCAGCCCTTCATCGAAGCGCGGACGAACTTGACCATCTTTTCCTTGAAGGCCGGATCCTTGAGCTTGTCTTCAAGCGCGTAGAGGCCGTCTTCCAGCGTTGCGACGCCCTGGTCCTGATACTTGAAGACGACAAGGTCTTCCGGCTTGATACCGGCGTCGATAACCTGCCAATATTCGTTATAGGTCATGGTGGAGATGCAGGCCGCCTGTTTCTGGATTAGCGGGTCGACGTTGAAGCCCTGCTTCAGGACCGTAACCCCATCCGGGCCGCCATCGGTCTTGAGGCCAAGCTGGCTCATCCAGGAGAGGAACGGATATTCGTTGCCGAAGAACCAGACGCCGAGCGTCTTGCCCTTGAAATCGGCAGGCGAAGTGACACCTGATTCCTTCAGGCAGGTCAGCATCATGCCGGAGGACTTGAACGGCTGGGCGATGTTGACGAGCGCCACGCCCTTTTCGCGGGTCGCAAGCGCTGAAGGCATCCAATCGACCACCACGTCGGCGCCACCACCGGCGATGACCTGCGGAGGAGCGATGTCCGGGCCGCCCGGCTTGATCTCGACATCCAGGCCTTCGGCTTCATAGAAGCCCTTGTCCTTGGCGACGTAATAGCCGGCGAACTGGGCCTGCGTGACCCATTTCAGCTGCAATACCACCTTGTCGGCGGCCATGGCATGGAATGCGGACAGCGAAAAGGCGCTTGCCAGCAGCAATGATGCAAGTCTCGTCTTCATGTCAGTTCCCTTTTTGTTGTGCCGGCCCGACGCGGGCCGGCGGCTTTTTTGTTGTGCCTGCCCACCACGGACAGGCATTTCTCAGGCCGTCCGTGAATTTCGCACGGACGGATGCCAGAACGTGACAGCCCGCTCGATCAGCGCCACTATCCCGTAAAAAGCGGAGCCAGCCACCGCCGCGACGGCGATTTCGGCCCAAACCATATCGACATTCATGCGCCCCACTTCGGTGGAAATCCGGAACCCCATGCCGACGATCGGGGTGCCGAAGAATTCGGCGACGATGGCACCGATCAGCGCCAAAGTGGAGTTGATCTTGAGCGCATTGAAAATGAAGGGCCATGCCGCCGGCAGACGCAGTTTGACCAGCGTCTGGAACCAGCTGGCGGCATAGGTATGCATGAGGTCGCGTTCCATCGAGCTTGCCGCAGCCAGTCCCGACACCGTGTTCACCAGCATCGGGAAGAAGGTCATGATGACGACGACAGCGACCTTCGACTGCCAGTCGAAGCCGAACCACATGACCATGATCGGCGCCACGCCGATGACGGGCAGGGCGGAGACGAAATTGCCGAGCGGCAAAAGCCCCTTCTGCAGGAAAGGCGAGCGGTCGATGGCGATGGCGACGAGGAAGCCGAGACTGCATCCCAGCGCATAGCCGATGATCACGGCCTTGAGGAAGGTCTGCTGGAAATCGGCCCACAGTATCGGCACGGAGTTGATCAGCCGCGTCCAGATCATCGACGGCGGCGGCAGGAGGACCGAGGGAACATGGAACCCGCGCACGAGCCCTTCCCACAGAACCAGGATGCTGATGCCGAACAGCAGAGGCACGGCCAAGCGAACGGCTCTATTGGCGGCAGGGTTTCTGAGTTTCCGGCGCACCAGCCATTCATTGGTTGCCCAGGCCGCAAGCCAGAAGGCGATGGCACCGAAGAGCAGACCGTAATTCATGGCTTCATTCCCATGCGCTTGAGGACGGCGGTATGGGCAAAGCCGACGATGATCACCAGGGTTGCGGCAAGGGCTGCCGCCATAAAGAGCGCGGACCATATCTGTACGGTCTGGCCATAGTACGAGCCGGCGAGCAGGCGGGCGCCAAGACCGGACACGGCCCCGGTCGGCAGTTCGCCGACAATGGCGCCGACCAGTGAAATGGCGATGGCGACCTTCAGCGATGCAAAGAGATAGGGCATGGAGGAGGGCCAGCGCAGCTTCCAGAAGGTCTGCGCCGGGCTGGCATAATAGGTGTGCATCAGGTCGAGCTGGATCTGCTCCGGGCTGCGCAGCCCTTTCACCATGCCGACGACGATCGGGAAGAAGCTGAGATAGGTCGAGATCAGCGCCTTCGGCAGCAGACCGGAGATGCCGATGGCATTCAGCACGACGATGATCATCGGCGCGATGGCAAGAATGGGAATGGTCTGGCTGGCGATCACCCAGGGCATCAGCGAGCGGTCCATGGCCCGGTTGTGAACGATGCCGACCGCGAGCAGAATGCCCAGCACGGTGCCAATACCGAAGCCGAGCAGGGTTGCCGAAAGCGTGATCCAGGCATGGTAGACAAGGCTGCGTTTGGAGGTGATCGGCATCAGGAATGTCGTGTTCCAGATTTCGGCGATCACCTGATGCGGAGCCGGAAGCACCGGCCGTTGCTGGAACATGGTTTTCGGCAGGATTTCGGAGAAGGTTATTTCGGTTCCGGCGCGCGCCGCCGTATCACGCTCGAACGGCGCATTGAGGAAGATTACCGCGACGTACCAGATGGCGAGGACACAGAGGAGGATTACCCCCACCGGCATAATCCTGTCTTTGAAAAGGCTCGGCTTTTCCATACTCAAGCCTTCCCGCCGGCAGGCATCAGCATCAGCCCCATCGACACCACGCCAAGGGCGACACCGGCCAGTTGCGGCACGGTCATGCGCTCGCCGAAGACGGCAAACGCGATGAAATTGACCAGCAGCAACTGGGCGATGGCCGATGCCGAAATGGCAAGCCCAAGCCCACCCTCACGCATCAACCGAACCATCATCAGGTTGCCGAGGCAATAGAGGCCGAGCGAAAAGAGCAGGATCAGGATATTGTTGCTGGAAACATAATAGCGCGACGCTGTTGCGGCGCTGAGGAAGATGGCCATGGAGGCGGAGAGCCAGAGAATGAAGGAGAGGTTCATGATTGGCACCTCATCGGGGTGTGGCACCCCCCTCTGTCACTTCGTGACATCTCCCCCACAAGGGGGGAGATTGGGCGAAAGCTGCCAGTCTCGATTTCTACTTCGGACATAGAGTGTTTTGAGAGATAGGTACGGGAAAAGAATGATCTCCCCCCTTGAGGGGGAGATGTCACGAAGTGACAGAGGGGGGTATCCCACGGCACAATTGATCTACTCATCATAACTATGCCCCGCCCTCAATCCCTCGCGCACACGATGGGCAATCTGCAGAAATTCCGGGGTTTCTCGGATGCCGAGGGGGCGTTCCTTGGGCAGGGTGGATTCGATGATGTCGGTGACGCGGCCGGGGCGAGGGCTCATGACGACGATCTTGGTGGAGAGGTAAACGGCTTCCGGGATCGAGTGGGTGACGAAGCAGATGGTCTTGTTGGTGCGGTCCCAGAGTTTCAGGAGCTGTTCGTTCAGGTGATCGCGGACGATTTCGTCGAGTGCGCCGAAGGGTTCGTCCATCAGGAGAAGGTCGGCATCGAAGGCGAGTGCACGGGCGATCGAGGCGCGTTGCTGCATGCCGCCCGAAAGCTGCCAGGGGAATTTCTTACCGAAGCCGGTGAGGTTGACCAGATCCAGGGTGCGATCGATCCGGGCCTTCTGGTCGGCGGTGCTATAGCCCATGATCTCCAGTGGCAGCGCGATGTTCTTCTCGATGGTGCGCCAGGGGTATAGTGCAGCGGCCTGGAAGACATAGCCATAGGAGCGGTTCTTGCGGGCGTCTTCCGGCGTCGTGCCGTTGACGGTGATCGATCCGGAGGTCGGTTTTTCCAGATCGGCGATGACACGCAGGAAGGTGGTCTTGCCGCAGCCGGAGGGGCCGATGAAGGAGACGAAATCGCCCTTGTTGACGTCGAGATTGACGCCCGTCAGGGCGTTGACCGGGCCGTCATTGGTCTCGAATGTGAGGCCGAGATGGCGGGCCGAGACGACGGATGTTGGTGTGCTTGTCATTGTATCCGGTGCGCTCCGCCCTGAATGCCATTGCCTGGAAGGTTGATGTGACGTCATCCGGCCCTCTGCCTCCGATAGTCGTACTTCATATTTTTTGAATGGGGTATGCCGCCGGCGATATCGTTGCCGCGGAGACGGAGAAATGGCTGCCGAACCAGCCCTGTTCGGCGGTGATCGCCCGCACCGATCCGAACGAACAGGAAAGCGTCATCCCGTTGCCTGAACTGAAGGTTTAATCTTGGTGCTACGTCAGCTGGCTTGTCGTGCCGCCTCTTGCCCGCCGGCCGGCGACAGAGCGATGTGGTTGATGGAGGGTGGCTCATTTGCATTTCTTCAGCGGCCCCCAGCGTGTCCCGTCCTTGAAGGCGATGGTGTAGTCCTTGCGGGTGCGCAGGATTTCGACGCTCTCGTCCGCCCCGCCGCTTTCCCCTTCTTCGCTGCAGGTGACTGTCGCGGCAAAGGATGTGCCGTTTTTCGTCACCGGACCCTTGAAGCTGCAATAGGACGCTGCCGTGGTGATGCCCTCGTTGGTCAAGAGGAAGAAATTGTCCGAGCCGGTGGATTCTCCGGTCTTGGAATAGGCGCAGCCATCCTTGTTGCCATAGTCGCCATCGAGAAAAGTCTCACTCGCGACAGCCGGTGCGGCCATTGCGAGGCTGGTCATAAACAACAGAGCGATGCGGGTTGCTGCACCCACCGTCACACTCCGCTTGCCGGAATGCCGGTGCGCTGGACCTTGCGCGGCGCGGTGATGTCCTTCCAGGTCGAGAGCGCCTTGTTGACGGCGGTATAGGGCTCACGCTTGACGAACTTGCCCTGGCCTTCGCGGGTCTTGATGGTCGATTCCTCGATGGCAACCACACCGCCTGTCAGCGTGTAGCGCGGCAGGCCAGTCACCTGCTTGCCCTCGAAGACGTTGTAATCGATCGCCGACTGCTGGCTTGCGGCCGAGATGGTCTTTGCGCGCTTCGGATCCCAGACGACGAGGTCGGCATCGGCGCCGACGAGGATCGCTCCCTTTTTCGGATACATGTTGAGGATCTTGGCGATATTGGTCGAGGTGACCGCCACGAACTCGTTCATGGTGATGCGGCCGGTGGCGACGCCGTGGGTCCACAGCATCGGCATGCGGTCTTCAAGCCCGCCGGTACCATTGGGGATCTTAGTGAAATCGCCAACGCCGAAGCGTTTTTGCGCCGTGGTGAAGGCACAATGATCGGTCGCGACAACCTGCAGGGAACCGGCCGAAAGGCCGGCCCAGAGACTGTCCTGATGCTGCTTGTTGCGGAAGGGCGGTGACATGACGCGGCGGGCGGCATGGTCCCAGTCGGGATTGGCATATTCGCTCTCGTCCAGCGTCAGATGCTGGATCAGCGGTTCGCCATAGACGCGCATGCCGTTTTGACGGGCGCGGCGGATGGCCTCATGGGCCTGTTCGCAGGAGGTGTGCACCACGTAGAGCGGGGCGCCCGCCATGTCGGCTATAATGATGGCGCGGTTGGTGGCTTCTCCCTCGACGGCGGCGGGCCGGGAATAGGCGTGGGCTTCCGGGCCATTGTTGCCGTCCGCCAGCAATTTTGCCTGCATCTGCGCGACGATGTCGCCGTTTTCGGCATGCACCATCGGCAGTGCACCAAGCTCGGCGCAGCGCTGGAACGAGTGGAACATCTCGTCATCATCCACCATCAATGCGCCCTTGTAGGCCATGAAATGCTTGAAGGAATTGATGCCCTTGTCCTGAACAATGGTCTGCATCTCATTGAAGACCTGCTCGCCCCACCAGGTGATCGCCATGTGGAAGGAAAAATCGCAATTGGCCCGCGATGTCTTGTTGTCCCACATGGTGAGCGCTTCGAGCAGCGATTGGCCGGGCGCCGGCAGAGCGAAATCGACCACCATGGTCGTGCCGCCGGAGAGCGCTGCGCGCGTACCGCTTTCGAAATCGTCGGAGGAATAGGTGCCCATGAACGGCATTTCGAGATGGGTATGCGGATCGATGCCGCCGGGCATGACATAACAGCCGGTCGCATCCAACGTCTCATCGCCTACGAGGTTCGGCCCGATCTCGACAATCCTGCCGCCATCGATCTTGACATCGGCCTTGTAGGTGAGGTCGGCGGTGACGATGGTGCCGTTCTTGATGACTGTGGTCATGATCAGGTCCCTTGAATTAACTGGTCTAGGTTCTCAGGTTGCCGATAGAAAAAGGCGGACAAAATCCGCCTTCGACTACCCCACGATCCCCGCCGTCTCCACCACCGAGTGAAACAGCACATCACACCCCGCAGACGCCCATTCCTTGGAAATTTCCTCGGCCTCGTTGTGGCTCAAACCACCAACGCAAGGGCACATGACCATGGTGGCGGGGGCGACTTTGGCGGCCCAGCAGGCGTCGTGGCCGGCGCCGGAGATGAGGTTCATGTGGCTGTAGCCGAGCTTTTCGGCGGCGGTGCGCACGGCAGTGACCAGTGTTGGGTCGAAGGTCACCGGCTCGAAATGGCCGATGGCTTCAATGGAACAGCCGACACCGAGCGCTTCGGTGATCTTCGGCGCTTCCGCCTCGATCTTGGCGCGCATACGGTCGAGCTTGGCCTTGTCGGGCGAGCGGATATCGACGGTGAAGACCACCTTGCCCGGTAGGACGTTGCGGGAATTCGGCGAGAAGAACACCTGGCCGACGCCGCCAACGGCGCCCGGCTGGTTTTCCATGGCAACGCCCTGGACCATCTCGATGATCCGCGCCATGGCAAGGCCGGCGTTGACGCGCAGGTTCATCGGCGTCGAGCCGGTATGAGCTTCGCGGCCGGTGAGCGTAAATTCCAGCCACCACAGGCCCTGACAGTGCGTCACGACGCCGATGGTCTTTTCCTCTGCCTCAAGGATCGGACCCTGTTCGATGTGATACTCGAAATAGGCGTGCATTTTTCGCGCGCCGACCTCTTCGTTGCCCTGCCAGCCGATGCGCTTCAGCTCGTCGCCATAGGTCTTGCCCTCGGGATCCTTGCGGCCATAGGCGTAGTCCAGTTCGTGGATACCGGCGAAGACGCCGGAGGCGAGCATCGCCGGTGCGAAACGCGCACCTTCCTCGTTTGCCCAGTTGGTCACAACGATCGGGTGTTTTGTCCTGACGCCGAGGTCGTTCATGGTGCGCACGACTTCGAGCGCGCCGAGCACACCGAGCACGCCGTCATATTTGCCGCCGGTCGGCTGAGTATCGAGATGTGAGCCGACATAGACGGGCAGGGCATCGGGATCGGTGCCGGGGCGCGTGGCAAACATCGTGCCCATCTTGTCGACGCCCATGGTCATGCCGGCGTCTTCGCACCATGTCTGGAAAAGCTTGCGGCCTTCGCCGTCTTCGTCGGTCAATGTCTGGCGGTTGTTGCCGCCGGCAATGCCGGGGCCGATCTTGGCCATATCCATCAGTGAATCCCACAGACGGTCGGCATTGACGCGCATGTTCTCGCCCGGTGCATGAGCCATGACGGTTCTCCTCATTCTTTTTAAGGGACGCACATTCGGCTGCGCATCCCATCGTTCCCTTGATCAAATCGGAGCAATCTGGTTTTTTCGATTGCCCTGCGATCAGCCGTTGCGTTTGTGTTTGAACTGACTGATAATTTGACCGGTTGGTAAAACATTACAACTTCCGTTGCCGCACTCAAGGTGGAAAAACAGAAAAAACGTCAGCGCCGTCCGAATTTTTGGATCATGCGGTTTTCAGACGTTTTCAGGGCGCACCCCGGCGGCGATTGGTGAGAAGACTGGGGGAAAGATGGTACTTCCGAGGGCAGCCCGAACGCAACGGCGAACCCGCATCCAGGAGGAGAAGGAAGAACTGATTCTGGAGGCGGCGCTGGACGTGTTCGCCACCCACGGTTTTCGCGGCAGCACCATCGACCAGATCGCCGATGTGGCGGGCATGTCGAAACCCAACCTGCTTTATTATTTCCGCACCAAGGATGCGATGCACCGGGCGCTGATCGACCGGGTGCTCGATAGCTGGCTTGACCCGCTGCGCGAGTTCGATGCGGAGGGAAACCCCGTTTCGGAAATCCGCAGCTATATTCGCCGCAAACTGGAGATGGCCCGCGATTTCCCGCGCGAAAGCCGGCTGTTCGCCAACGAGATCCTGCAGGGCGCGCCGCATATCGAGGATGAGCTGAAAGGGCCTTTGAAATCGCTGGTCGACGAAAAGGCGGAGGTGATCCGCAGCTGGGCAAAGGCTGGCAAGATTGCCAAATGCGATCCCTATCACCTGATCTTCGCCATCTGGTCGACAACGCAGCATTATGCGGATTTCGATGTTCAGGTGCGCGGGGTGCTTGGCGAGGAGCGTTCGGGCGATGGACGCTTTGAAGACGCGGCGCGGTTCCTTGAGCAACTGTTCGTCAGCGGGCTGGAAATCCGGGAGGGCGGGGCCTTGACCGGTGACTAGGATGCCTCGCTGACAATCCGGTTGCGGCCTTCGGCCTTTGCCCGGTAAAGCGCCGTGTCGGCGCGTGTCAGCATATCGTCAAACGACAATCTTGAAACACCATGGCGGACAGCCAGGCCACCACTCACCGTGATCTTGAGGGGCTCGCTGCTGCCGATGTCAATCTCCAGGCGTTCCACAGCCTGCCGGATACGTTCCGCCACGGCTTGGGCTGATAATGCGGAGGTTTTTGGCAGCACCACGCAAAACTCTTCGCCGCCGGTGCGCCCAAACAGGTCGTCCTTTCGCAGCGTCGAAGCGACAACGTTTGCGAAAGCGACGAGCGCGCTGTCACCGGCCGCATGTCCGAACTGATCGTTCACGGCTTTGAAGTGATCGATATCGAGAACGAGAACCGCTGATCCATCCGGGTTGCTGTCTTGCGATACGATGTTTTCTCCCCTTGCCATCAAAGTGCCGCGAGCGAGAGTGCGCGTCAGAAAATCATGGTCAACCGAGTCCTGAAGGCGCTTAAGCAGGAAATTGCGCGTCGTCGTCACGCTCGCGACGGAAAGCGGCGCCATCGCGATCATGCCAAGGCCGAGCCGAATGGACTGTGCCCAACAGAGTGGATCTGTGTCCGGCACTGGGCCGGCGCTGCTGAAAACCATCATCCCCCAGATGCTGAAAACCAATGTCAGCAGCGCCGTCGGGAAGAGCGAAAAACTGGTGGCGCACCAGAGAAGAGCCGGAACCGGAAAGGCGAAGGCCCCTGGTCCACCGATCAGGCTGCTGATGAACATCGATAGGATGAGTGCAGCCACGGGAAGAGCATTGCGTTCCCAGGATATCGTCTCGCGGTTACCGAGTGTCAGCAATTCAGTCCATTCGCTGAACGGCGGCGCGATCAGCACGACCGGTAGAACGACGATGAAATTCACCAGCTCTGTTACGAGCCAGAATTCGAACCCGGAAAAATACGCCTCGTTCAGGGTCACCCCGGCTGCGATACCGCCGACGATTGCGCTTGCGAGCGCTGCAGCCGTACAGATGACAAACATGATGATAACGGATTGAGGCTCGCGAAGGCGACGGTGGTCTGCTCCGACGAATCTGTAGAGAAGGCTGCCGACAAAGACGCCGGCGATGTTGGCGCCGGTAAGCCATAAGGTCTTGACCAGGGGGCCGTGCATTATCAGGTCTGCCGCGACATAAGCAGCGAAGGCAGCGGCCCAACCAACGGGCGTTGCAAACCGCGGATGCCGGACCATCAGGCCGAGCAGGATAGCGTTTGCCGGCCAGAACAGGGCAAGCAGACCGCTGGGTCGCGTGAAGATGCCGAACAGCGACGCCAGGAAAACGATACCGGCGAGAATGGCCGCACTCAAAAATGTCACGGCCAGCGCAGCATTCGAGGACTTTACAGTGTGATTGATCACTGGGCGCATGGTGGGGGTATGCACGTTGACATGATTGCAGCATCCTTTGCACGTATTGGGTGTGCGTACAGTCAGTTTATGTGAAAAGTATTACTGAGGAGTAGGCGCAATTTTCATCCACGTCGTCTCCCGTGTTTGGATTGCTGGCATGCACATGGTGCATGCTCCATTGCTACACCAACCGGTCAGGCCGGGGGCGTATTCTGGCCTCCGCCGGCCTTCATCATGACCTCCACTTCTTCCGCGTTCTCGACGATCAATGTTTCGAGCGTGCCTGCGCGGCCGCGAATGGAGATGTTGTAGCTTTCCCGGTCATCGACCTTGAGGCCGGCATACCGGATGAGATCGGCGGAAACAGCAAGCTGCGCGTCATATTCCTTGGCAAAGCCTTCCAGACGGCTTGCCGCGTTGATCGTGTCGCCAACGGCCGTCAGCGATGACGCCTTGCCGTAACCGATCTGGCCGATGATCGCCGGGCCGGCATGCATGCCCATGGCGATGCGCAAGGGGGTATCCAGCTCGCTCATGAAATTGCGGTTGAGAACGTCGATCCCTCTTGCAATACGGATTGTTGCCGTCAGCGCCTGGGCGCAGGCTTCCTCGATGCTGTTGTTGAGGCCGAAGATGGCCAGCGCACCGTCCCCGATGAACTTGTCGATCACGCCGCCGGAGGTTTCCACCGCCTCGCCGATGGTCTCGAAGTAGCGGTTGAGCAGGAAGACGGTATCGAACGGCAGCTGTTTTTGGGCCAGCAGGGTGAAATCGCGCAGATCGCAAAACAAGACGGCGATATGGCGTTCGCGGCCGGCTGCCTGCTGCTCTGTCGGATTGGCCTTGAGGCCGACATTGTCGGCGCCGAGGATGGGTGAGATCGACAGATTGTGGTTCGGCCGCAGCTGGCAGGCAAGGCGCACATTGTCGGGCGCACGGATACGCGTCAGCGTCGCCCGCTCTGCATCGCTGGGCGGTGGCTGCCGTTCCAAACCGTCCGTCACTCGCACCCGGCAGGTCGAACAGCGTCCCCGACCGCCGCAGATCGACAGGTGCGGGATGCCGGCAGCGCGGCTTGCCTCCAGCACGCTAAAACCTTTTGCAACCGAGATGGCACGATCAGGGTATGTGATGCGGATCTTTCCCCGCACAGGAATGGCGCGCAGGATCAAGGTTCCGCCGATCATGGCCAGCAGGCCGACAACGATGGACGTGGTAATTTGCCCCATGTTTTCGGGCGGGGTGCGCACTGGCATGAACCAGGCTGTCGACGGCAGCCCGACCTCCAGCGACCGGGCGCCCGCGGCAAAGCCGAGAAGGGCCAGCAGCGGAACGAGGACGGCGAAGGAATAGAAAAATAGGAAAAAACGCGGATACCAACTGCGGCCGCGCATCCAGAACCATGCACCGAGGCAGCCGTGTGCCCAGGCGATGATCAGTGCGAGCGATTGCCGTGTGGCGGTGATGGAATCCGACCAAAGCAGCGGCAGCACACGGTAATACCCGTCACCTTGGCCGGTCAGCATCCATTCGACCCGGGTGCTGACCACATGCCCGACGATAAGGAAGGGGAAGGTGAGGCCGAAGATGATTTTCAGCGCCTCGCGGACCGGCATGCGCAGGGTCTGGCGGCGATAGAGGCTTTCAAGGGCGAGCACGAAGTGGACCAGCAGCGATCCATAAAGCAGCACCGTGCCAGGCCAGCTTCGCCAGAGCAAGTTGAAAATCCGGCGCGCGGCTTCCATGGTCTCGACCGAGATGAGACCAAGTGCGTGGTTGGAAAAATGCGTGAGCAGGAACAGGCCGAGGCAAGCGCCCGTCAGGAGATGCAGCCTTTTGCGGGTTCGTGAGGAGGCGATCTTCAAGCAGACATCCGGTGTTGGCGGCAAAGCCGCGTATTGCTATCCTCTCTTATCGGCGAGTTCGCAGTAAGGGGCAACGCACGTTTTGAAGACGCTTTGTCGCGATTTCGTGTCCAATAGATTATCGCAGGCTTCATTGGTCGGAAGCGCCGCGGTTTTCCGGAGCAGGCTGCAGACGTCCGGATTTCAGCCAGCTGGCACTCAACGGATTTGTGGGGTCGTTTAAGGTGTTTAATGATGATCAACCGCCTCGCGTTTTTCGGCAAGGCGGCTGACAATGATTGAATGCCGGGTTACTCTGCGGCCTGGCGGGCCATCGGGTTGTTCGGGTGGGTCGTCCAGTTGGCGTAGTTCGGATCGACCACCTTGCCGGTGCGTTCGTCCAGCGTACCGGGCTCAAGAGCCACCATGGTGATGCAATCCTGCACGGGACAGACGTTGACGCAGAGATTGCAGCCGACGCACTCGTCTTCCATCACCTCGAAATGCCTGACACCGTCGACAAACTGGGTGATCGCCTGGTGCGAGGTATCCTCGCAGGCGATGTGGCAGCGGCCGCACTTGATGCAGGAATCCTGGTCGATCTTTGCCTTGGCGATGTAGTTGAGGTTGAGATACTGCCAGTCCGAGACATTCGGCACGGCCCGGCCGCAGATATCGTCGAGGTCGCGATGCCCTTTTGCGTCCATCCAGTCCGAAAGCCCGGTGATCATCTCCTGAACGATCTTGAAGCCGTAGGTCATGGCTGCGGTGCAGACCTGAACGTTGCCCGAGCCGAGAACCATGAATTCGGCCGCGTCACGCCAGGTGGTGATACCGCCGATGCCGGAGATCGGCAGGCCGTAGGTTTCGGGATCGCGGGCGATCTCGGCCACCATGTTGAGCGCGATCGGCTTGACTGCCGGGCCGCAATAGCCGCCGTGACTGCCCTTGCCGTTGATCGAGGGCTCCGGCGAGAAGGTATCAAGATTGACCGAGGTGATCGAATTGATCGTGTTGATCAACGAGACGGCGTCGGTGCCCCCGGCTTTGGCTGCTCGCGCGGGCTTGCGGATATCGGCGATGTTCGGTGTCAGCTTGGTGATGACGGGCATGCGGGTGTACTGCTTGCACCAGCGCACCACCATTTCGATATATTCCGGCACCTGTCCGACCGCAGCGCCCATGCCGCGTTCCGACATGCCGTGCGGACAGCCGAAATTGAGCTCGATGCCGTCAGCACCGGTTTCCTCGACCAGCGGCAGGATCGATTTCCAGGCGTTTTCCTCGCACGGCACCATGATTGAGGCGATCAGGGCGCGATCCGGCCAGTTCATCTTCACCTGCTTCATTTCGCGCAGGTTGGTGTAGAGGTCGCGGTCGGTGATCAGTTCGATATTGTTGAGGCCCAGCAAACGGCGGTCGGCGCCCCAGATCGCGCCGTAGCGCGGGCCGTTGACGTTTACGACGGGCGGGCCTTCCTCGCCCAGCGTCTTCCAGACGACGCCGCCCCAGCCCGCCTTGAAGGCGCGCTCGACATTGTAGGCCTTGTCGGTCGGTGGCGCCGAAGCCAGCCAGAAGGGGTTCGGAGACTTGATGCCGACGAAGTTGTTGCGCAGATCAGCCATTGTTCATTCTCCCCTTCAAGCGACGGCAACGGCCGGCTGCGATGCAGCGGCGAGCACGTGGTTGATCGATTCGGCGGCATCGCGGCCCATAGCAACGGCGGAAACCGTCAGGTCTTCGCCGCCCAGAACACAGTCGCCACCTGCCCAGACGCGGTCGAGCGATGTGCGGCCTTCGCCATCGACGACGATGCGGCCGGACTGCAGGGCAATGATGCCGAGGCCGTCGGCTTCGAACGTCTGGCCGATGGCTTTGAGCACGTGATCGGCGGTGATGACGCCGGTTTCGCCCGTGGTGGTCAGGCGGCCGTCGGCAATGGTCGTATAATCGAGTTCGATGCCGGCCACCTTGCCGTCGCGGGCGATGATGCGCTTGGGCTGCAGCCAGTGGCGGATAGTGACACCCTTGGCGGCGGCGAGATCCTGTTCGAACTCGGAGGCGTTCATGTGCTCCTTGCCGCGGCGATAACAGATGGTCACTTCCTCGGCGCCGAGCAGCTTGGCCTGCACGGCCGCATCGACTGCGGTCATGCCGCCGCCGAGTACCACGACGCGGCGGCCGATGGCGATGTCGGCCTTGGTTGCCGATTGGCGCAGTGCCGCGATGAAATCGACGGCATCCTCGACGCCCTCTGCGGTTTCGCCTTCGGCCCTGAGCGCATTGACGCCGGCAAGGCCAAGGCCGAGAAAGACCGCGTCATGCTTGGCCAGCATGTCGCTCAACGAGAAATCGCGCCCGAGCATCATGCGGTTGCGGATTTCGATGCCGCCGATAGCGAGCACGTAATCGACTTCGGCCTGGGCGAAATCATCGACCGCCTTGTAGGTGGCGATACCATATTCGTTGAGACCGCCAGCCTTTTCGCGGGCATCGTAGATGACGACGTCATGGCCCTTGACGGCAAGGCGATGAGCGCAGGCAAGGCCAGCCGGGCCGGCACCGATCACGGCGATGGATTTACCCGTCGGTTCGGCACGCTGGTAGAACTGCCGGTTTTCGCGCATGGCGATATCCGTCGCATACCGCTGCAGACGTCCGATTTCGACCGGCCGGTGTTCCGCCTCGTTGCGCACGCAGGCTTGCTCGCAGAGTGTTTCGGTGGGACAGACGCGGGCGCACATGCCGCCCAGAATGTTCTGGTCGAAGATGGTGTTGGCGGACCCGATCGGGTTTCCAGTCGATATCTGCCGGATGAACAGCGGGATATCGATGGAGGTGGGACAGGCCGTCATGCAGGGCGCGTCGTAGCAGAAATAACAGCGGTCGGCTGCGACCAGTGCCTCATGCCCGTCTAGCGGCGGGTGCAGATCGGAAAAATTCTTCTCATATTCGACGGGTGACAGGCGCCCGCTCAGTATTCCAGTTTCAGTCGTTCCCATTTTTTGCTCCCAAATGTCGCGCCTCAGGATGCCGAAACGGTAACACGCTTTATTTTTTTATCAAACGGTAAAATTTCAAAATGAAAATCGCAGGAATCCCAGCGCCGTAGGGGTTTCGAAGGCTCTCCGCAATGAGAGGTCATGGTCGGTGTTTGACAGAACCCGGGAAAAAGTGTCAGCACATCGTTCAGGGAGAATGGACAATGGCGCGCAGACCGGACGGCAATAACAGGCTTGATGACGCAGCGCGTGCGGGCTGGCTTTACTATGTCGCCGGGCGCACCCAGGACGAAATCGCCTCCATCATGGGTATCTCCCGCCAGTCGGCGCAGCGGCTGGTTTCGTTGGCGATGGCCGAGCGCCTGATCAAGGTTCGCCTCGATCATCCGATCGCCGCCTGTCTCGAACTCGGGCTTCGCCTCAAGGAAAAATTCGATCTGCGGCAGGTGGATATCGTGCCGAGCGATCCCGGTTCGTCGTCTACGACCGTCGGCATTGCCGAGGCGGGGGCGGCTGAGATCGAGCGCTGGCTGAAATCGGCTGATCCAATCATCCTGGCGATCGGCACGGGGCGAACGCTGAAGGCGGCGATCGACCAGTTGCCGGCGATGGAATGTCCGCAGCACCGCATCGTCTCCTTGACTGGTAATATCGGTCTCGACGGCTCGGCCGCCTATTACAACGTCATCTTCTCGATGGCGGATGCCGTCAAGGCGCGGCATTTTCCGATGCCGCTGCCGGTTCTGGTGTCTTCACCGGAGGAGCGGGCGCTGCTGCACAATCAGGCGCTGGTCAAATCGGCCCTGCAGCTGGGTTCCGAAGCCAATGTTGCCTTCGTCGGTGTCGGCGAACTCGGCCAGGATGCTCCCCTGTGCGAGGACGGCTTTCTGGCGCGCGACGAGATGATGCAGCTGATGGAAGAGGGGGCAGCAGGCGAAATCTGCGGCTGGATGTTTGACCGCGATGGGCACATGCTGTCCGGCAGTATCAACCAGCGCGTCGCCAGCGTGCCCTTGCCGTCGCGTGATTCGGCGACCGTCATCGGTATCGCTAAGGGCCAGCGCAAACAGGTCGCTTTGCGGGCTGCCCTGACGGGGCGGGTGATCAACGGTTTGATCACGGACGAGGCGACGGCCAAGTTTTTGCTCGCCAACTGAGCAAATAAACAGAAATTTTCCCAAGCAAAATCAAGTGAACCGGCATTCGTTTCCGCACTGCAGCAACGAATGCCGATTGACAATTTTTGCGGATATGTGAGTAATTGCCCACGAGCAAGGCAAATGCTCATAACTCTTCTGGGAGGAAGATATATGAACTTGAAAACTTTCCTGCTGGGCACATGCTCGGCAATCGTCATCGCGGGTTTCGCCCAGGCAGAAACCCTCACCATTGCTACGGTGAACAATGGCGACATGGTCCGTATGCAGACACTGACGGACGATTTCACCAAGGCCAACCCTGACATTCAGCTGGAATGGGTCACCCTTGAAGAGAACGTGCTACGCGAACGCGTCACCACGGATATCGCAACCAAGGGCGGCCAATACGACGTCCTGACGATCGGCACCTATGAAGTTCCGATCTGGGCCAAGCAGGGCTGGCTTTTGCCGCTCGACAAGCTCGGCGCAGACTACGACGTCGATGACCTGCTTCCGGCCATCCGTTCGGGCCTGACCATGGACGACAAGCTCTATGCAGCACCGTTCTACGGCGAAAGCTCGATGGTCATGTACCGCAAGGACTTGATCGAGAAGGCCGGCCTGAAAATGCCCGATGCCCCGACTTGGGAGTTCATCGGTGACGCAGCCCGCAAGATGACGGACCGTGCGGCCGGCATCAACGGTATCTGCCTTCGCGGCAAGGCCGGCTGGGGCGAGAACATGGCGTTCCTGACCGCCACGTCCAATGCCTTCGGTGCACGCTGGTTTGACGAGAACTGGAAGCCCCAGTTCGATCAGCCGGAGTGGAAGGCGACGCTCGACATGTATGTCAAGCTGATGAACGATGCCGGCCCGCAGGGCGCTTCGTCCAACGGCTTCAACGAAAACCTGGCACTGTTCCAGCAGGGCAAGTGCGGCATGTGGATCGATGCCACCGTGGCTGCTTCGTTTGTGACCAACCCGAAGGATTCCACCGTTGCCGACAAGGTTGGTTTCGCTCTGGCTCCCGACACGGGTCTTGGCAAGCGCGGCAACTGGCTGTGGGCCTGGAACCTTGCCATCCCGGCAGGTACCAAGAAGGCGGAAGCTGCCGAGAAGTTCGTGTCCTGGGCAACCAGCAAGCACTATCTCGACATCGTTGCTGCCAAGGAGGGCTGGGCCAACGTTCCTCCGGGCACGCGCACCTCGCTCTACAGTAACCCCGAATATCTGAAGGCGGCTCCGTTCGCCAAGATGACGCTCGACAGCATCAATGCCGCCGATCCGAAGAACCCCTCCGTCAAGCCGGTTCCTTATGTCGGTGTCCAGTTCGTCGCTATCCCGGAATTCCAGGGTCTCGGCACCACAGTTGGGCAGCTGTTCTCGGCAGCTTTGGCCGGTCAGATGACGGTTGACGATGCGCTGGCCCAGGCTCAGCAGGTAACCACCCGCGAAATGACCCGCGGCGGTTACATCAAGTAGGTTCCTTCCCAAGGAAAGGCAGCCCGGACTACCATCCGGGTTGCCAACTCTAACCTGACGTCACCCGCTGTGAAGTCTATTGTCACCGTGTCTGACGTCAGGCTTTTTAAAAAAGAATACCAAGGCGGCCGGCTTGCTGCCCTCCCGGCGGGGCGGGTGTCCGTACCGGCATCAGAGGGAGGGTGTTGAAATGGCTACGCAGAATACGCGGGCGCTTGCGCGCTGGATGATGGCCCCGTCCGTTGGGCTTCTCCTGATCTGGATGGTCGTGCCGCTAGCGATGACGCTGTGGTTTTCCTTTCAGAACTACAACCTGCTCAATCCCGGCACCGTCAGTTTCGCTGGCCTGTTCAATTATCAGTATTTCTATACGGATCCTGCCTTTTTCCAGTCCATCTGGAACACGCTGCTCATCGTGTGCGGCGTGCTTTTTATCACGGTCATCGGCGGCGTCGCCATTGCGCTGATGCTCGATCAGCCGATGTGGGGGCAGGGGCTCGTCCGCATCCTGGTGATCTCGCCGTTCTTCGTCATGCCGCCGGTGGCGGCACTGGTCTGGAAGAACATGATCATGCATCCGCAATACGGCGTGTTTGCCGATATCAGCCGCTTCTTCGGGCTGCAGCCGGTCGACTGGTTCGGGCAATATCCGCTGTTTTCGATCATCATCATCGTTGCCTGGCAATGGCTCCCGTTTGCAACGCTGATCCTTCTGACCGCCCTGCAATCGCTTGACGGCGAGCAGAAGGAAGCAGCCGAGATGGATGGCGCCGGCTTCGTCAATCGTTTCATCTATCTGACGGTGCCGCATCTGGCCCGTTCGATCACGGTCGTCATCCTGATCCAGACGATCTTCCTTCTGGGCGTCTATGCCGAAATCCTCGTCACCACCAATGGCGGCCCGGGATACGCATCGACCAACCTGCCGTTCCTGATCTACCGCACCGCTTTGCTCGGCTACGATGTCGGCGGCGCTTCGGCAGGCGGCATCATCGCAGTCATCCTCGCCAATATCGTCGCGTTCTTCCTGATGCGCGCCGTTGGCAAGAACCTCGACAAATAAGGGAGGCAAGACCATGGCCCGTGCAGTTTCGACCAGAAGAACCGTCTTCTTCACCATCGTCGCCTGGATCATCGCACTGGTGATCTTCTTCCCGATCCTTTATACGATCATCACCAGCTTCAAGTCAGAGACCGAGGCGATCCAGGGTTTCAACCTCATTCCTTCGGGCACGGTTGAAAGCTACCAGGCCGTTCAGGCGCAGAGCAATTATTTCAAGTTCTTCCTGAACTCGGTCATCCTGTCGCTTGGTTCGACGCTGCTTGCCCTGCTGATCTCGGTGCCGGCTGCATGGTCGATGGCGTTTTCGCCAACCAACAAGACCAAGGACATCCTGATGTGGATGCTCTCCACCAAGATGATGCCGGCCGTCGCCGTTCTCGTGCCGATCTATCTTCTGTTCCGTGACTTCGGCCTGCTCGACAGCCGTATCGGCCTGACCTTCATGCTGACCATGATCAACCTGCCGATCGTGGTCTGGATGCTCTACACCTACTTTCGCGAAATTCCGGGTGAGATCCTTGAGGCCGCGCGCATGGACGGCGCATCGCTCTGGGGCGAGATCGTCTATGTGCTGACGCCGATGGCGGTGCCCGGTATCGCATCGACCATGCTGCTCAACATCATCCTTGCCTGGAACGAAGCGTTCTGGACGATCCGGCTCACGACCACCAATGCGGCGCCGCTGACGGCCTTCATCGCCTCTTTCTCCAGTCCGCAAGGCCTGTTCTGGGCAAAGCTGTCGGCAGCCTCCACCCTTGCGATTGCACCGATCCTGATCATGGGCTGGTTCAGCCAGAAACAACTTGTCCGCGGCCTGACCTTCGGCGCCGTGAAGTAACTCAAAGAAAAGACTTGGGAGGCACGCATGGGCAATATCACTCTGAAAAAGGTCAACAAATCCTTTGGCGCGACGCAGGTCATTCCAGGCATCGACCTGACGATCAACGAGGGCGAGTTCGTCGTTTTCGTGGGGCCCTCGGGCTGCGGAAAGTCAACCCTCTTGCGCCTGATCGCCGGCCTTGAGGATACGTCTTCGGGCACGATCGAGATCGACGGCCGCGACGTCACCGGCATGGCACCGGCCAAACGCGGGCTGGCCATGGTGTTCCAGTCCTACGCGCTCTATCCGCATATGACGGTGCGCAACAATATCGCCTTCCCTTTGAAAATGGCGAAGATGGACCAAGGTGCCATCGACAAGAAGGTGACGGAAGCGGCGCGGGTCCTCAACCTCACCAACTATCTCGACCGGCGCCCCGGCCAGCTCTCCGGCGGTCAGCGCCAGCGTGTCGCCATCGGCCGCGCCATCGTGCGCGAGCCCTCGGCCTTCCTGTTCGACGAGCCGCTGTCCAACCTAGACGCGGCCTTGCGCGGGACGATGCGGCTGGAGATCAGCGAGCTGCACCATCAGTTGAAGACGACGATGATCTACGTCACCCACGATCAGGTCGAAGCCATGACCATGGCCGACAAGATCGTCGTCTTGAACGCCGGCAATATCGAGCAGGTCGGGTCGCCGCTCGATCTCTATCACCGGCCGGACAATATCTTCGTCGCCGGCTTCATCGGTTCGCCGCGGATGAACTTTGCGACAGGCGAATTTTCCAAGCCGCACAATGCCCATACGATCGGTGTTCGTCCGGAGCATCTCAAACTCTCGACGGAGTCCGGTACTTGGCGGGGGACCGTGGGTGTCGCCGAACATCTCGGATCCGATACCTTCCTGCACATTCATGTCGATGGCATCGGGCTGGTGACGGCCAGGGTCGGTGGCGATTTTGCAGTCAAGCATGGCGACAAGGTCTTCCTCACCCCGGAAGAAGGCCGCGTGCACAAATTCAACGACAAGGGACTGGCAATTCGATGACACGGCTTACGGGAAAAAGCGCACTGATCACGGGATCGGCGCGCGGCATTGGACGCGCTTTTGCGGAGGCCTATATCCGCGAAGGGGCGACCGTGGCGATTGCCGATATCAACCTCGAGCGCGCCACCATAACGGCCCGCGAGCTTGGGCCTTCGGCCTACGCGGTCCAGATGGACGTGACCAGCCAGGCGTCGATCGATGCAGCGATTGCTGCCGTCGTTGAAAAGGCCGGTGGTCTCGATATCCTGGTTAACAATGCTGCCCTGTTCGATCTTGCCCCGATCGTTGAAATCACGCGGGAAAGCTATGACAGGCTCTTTACGATCAATGTCTCCGGCACGCTGTTCACCATGCAGGCCGCGGCAAAGCAGATGATCGCCCAGGGCCGCGGCGGCAAGATCATCAATATGGCCAGCCAAGCGGGGCGGCGGGGCGAAGCTCTCGTCGGCGTTTATTGCGCCACCAAAGCGGCCGTCATCAGCCTGACCCAATCGGCAGGGCTTGACCTCATCAAGCACGGGATCAACGTCAATGCGATCGCGCCCGGCGTCGTCGATGGCGAGCATTGGGATGGGGTCGATGCGATGTTTGCCAAGTACGAAAACCGTCCGCTTGGCGAGAAAAAGAAGCTTGTCGGTGCCGAAGTTCCGTTCGGACGCATGGGCACAGCCGAAGATTTGACAGGCATGGCGGTCTTCCTTGCCTCCGCAGACAGCAACTATGTCGTTTCGCAGACCTATAATGTCGACGGCGGCAACTGGATGAGCTGAGCTCACAGCTCGTCGAAAGGAATGAACATGACGACCAAACTCTCGCTCGCCAATTTTACCGCCATCAAGGCGACCGCCGCGATCCCGGCCTATGAACGCTCGGCGCTCAAGGCTGGTATCGTCCATTTCGGTGTCGGCAATTTCCACCGTGCCCATCAGGCGATCTATCTCGACGACCTGTTCAATACCGGCAGCGATCACGACTGGGCGATCGTCGGGGCAGGGGTTCTGCCGTCTGATGAAGCGATGCGGGCGAAGCTTGAAGAGCAGAATTTCCTGACGACGGTGGTCGAGCAGGACAACAACAAGAGCGCGGCACGTGTCACCGCGCCGATGATCGACTATCTGCGGCCCGGCAATGCGGCAGCGACGATTGCCGTGCTCGCCGATCCGGCGATCCGCATCGTGTCGCTGACGATTACCGAGGGCGGCTATTTCATCGATCCGGCATCGGGCGTGTTCAATCCCAAACACCCGGCCATCGTCGCCGACAGCCAGAACCCAAGCGATCCGAAGACCGTGTTCGGCCTGATCATTGCCGGGTTGAAAGCCCGCAGGGACAAGGGCATCGTGCCGTTCACGGTGATGTCCTGCGACAACATCCCGGGGAATGGGGAGGTGACGCACGCCGCCGTTTCCGGTCTTGCACGCCTGTCTGATCCGGCGTTCGCCGAATGGATCGAGGCCAATGTGGCGTTTCCGAACGGCATGGTCGATCGTATCACACCGGCGACAGGCCCGCGCGAAGTCGGCATCGTTGCCGACGATTACGGTATTGACGACAACTGGCCGGTCTTCTGCGAGGAGTTCAAGCAGTGGGTGCTGGAGGATCATTTCCCCGCTGGCCGCCCGGCGCTTGAAAAGGTTGGTGTCCAGTTCGTGCCGGATGTCGGCCCTTACGAGCACATGAAGATCCGCATCCTCAATGGTGGCCATGCGGCGATCGCCTATCCGGCAGCGCTTCTCGACATCCATTTCGTCCATCAGGCGATGGAGGACAAGACGGTCTGCGCCTTCCTGGCCAAGCTGGAAGAGGACGAGATCATCCCGGTCATCCCGCCGGTGCCGAACACCGATCTGAATGCCTATTTCAAGAAGGTTGAGTCGCGGCTCTTCAACCCGAAGATCGCCGACACCATTCCGCGCCTGGCGCAGGACGGTTCCAACCGGCAGCCGAAATTCATCCTGCCGACGACGGCCGACCGGCTGCGGCGTGGCGAGGATGTTGTCGGCCTGTCGCTGGTGTCGGCGCTCTGGTGCCGGTATTTTGCCGGGACCACCGATAGCGGTCGGGCGATCACCTTCAACGATGCCAGCGCTGACCGGCTTCATGCGGCGGCGATAAAAGCCAAGGATGATCCACAGGCCTTTCTTGCGCTTTCGGACATCTTCGGCGATGTTGCGCAATCAACGCTGTTCCAGAAACGGTTCGCACATGCGCTGCGCACACTCTGGGACAAGGGCACGCGGGCAACGCTGCAGCTCTATCTCGACGGAAAACTTGGAGAATGATGTTATGACGCCCCAGCCCTCGCGTTACACCGCGATCGCAGTTTGCGACCGCTTGGGCACGCAAGTGGCGGTCTGACGGACATGAATACGCATCCGCCAAAGCTGGTGATTTTCGATTGCGACGGGGTTCTGGTCGATAGTGAACCGTTGTCGCTCGACGTGCTGGTTCGCGTGCTGCGCAATGCGGGTGTCGACATGGATGCCGAGGAGGCAACCGAGCGGTTCCTGGGCAAGAGCCTGCAGACCATGTCGGATATCCTGCATGAGGATTACGGTCTTGCAGTGGACGACCATTTTCTGGAGGAGATGCGCCTCGATCTCTACCAGCGGTTCCGTCAGGAATTGCAGCCGGTGGCCGGTATCGCTACGGCGCTTGATCAACTCGATCTTCCCAGATGCGTCGCCTCGTCAAGCCAGATGGAGCGTATCCGGCTTTCGTTGACTATCACCGGACTGATCGACAAGCTTGAGCCCTATCTGTTCAGTTCGAGCATGGTGAAGCACGGTAAACCGGCGCCCGATCTCTTCCTGCATGCCGCTGCCGAAATGGCGACGCCACCGGAAAACTGTATTGTCGTTGAAGATAGCCCTGCCGGGATCGAGGCGGCCAAAGCTGCGGGCATGCGGGTTTTTGCCTTCGCCGGTGCTTCGCATGCAAAGTCCGAGCGGCATCTGGAATCATTGCGGCGGCTTTCGCCTGACGTGCTGTTTGACGACATGCGGGAATTGATCCATTTTGTCCGTCAAGAACAAAGGGATGGGAACGCAGGGCTCTGATGGCTGACTTGATTGTTGCTGTGGATGTCGGAACCGGCAGCGCTCGCGCTGGCATTTTCGATAGGCATGGCAAGCAGCTGGCCCGCGCGGACTATCCGATCGCGATGAACCGGCCTGAGGAAAATCACGCCGAGCATGATTCAGAGAATATCTGGTCTGCCGTCTGCATCGCCGTCAAGACGGCCCGTGCCAAGGCTGGGGTGCCTGCCGAAGCTATCGCCGCGATCGGCTTCGATGCGACATGCTCGCTGGTCGTGCGGGACAAGGATGGCGCTCCTCTGTCCGTCAATCGCAAAGGCGATCCGCGCTGGGACACGATCGTCTGGCTCGATCATCGGGCGTTGAAACAGGCCGATTTCTGCACGGCCACCCGGCACCCGGTGCTTGATCATTCCGGCCGGGTCATGTCGCCTGAAATGGAAATGCCGAAGCTCATGTGGCTGAAGCAGAATCTTCCGCAACAGTGGGAAAAGGCAGGATATTTCTTCGATCTGGCTGATTTCCTGTCCTGGCGGGCGGCCGGAAATGCGGCCCGTTCGCGTTGCACGCTGACGGCAAAGTGGAACTATCTGTCTCATAAGGAAAACGGCTGGCAGGATGAGTTTCTGCAAAGGATCGGGCTTGAGGATCTGCGCGAGCGCGGCGGGTTGCCGGCAAAGACGGTACCCGTCGGACAATCGGTTGGGCATTTGACGGCTGCGGCTGCAGCTGAACTCGGCCTGCTTGAAAGCTGCAGGGTGGCAACGGGACTTATTGACGCCTATGCTGGCGCGATTGGTGTGCTCGGGGAATTTGCGGGAGAGCCGGATAGGCTTGAGCGGCAGCTTGCCCTGATTGCCGGAACCTCCAGTTGCATCGTCGCCTTTTCCAAGGAAATGAAGCCGGGCTTCGGCATGTGGGGGCCTTATTTCGAGGCGGCTTTTCCGGATTGCTGGCTGATCGAGGGCGGGCAATCGGCAACCGGCGCGCTGCTTGATCATGTGGTGCGTAGCCACAGCGCCGGTGGCGAGCCGGATGCCGAGGTTCACGCGCGGATTGTTCTTCGCATCCAGGAACTGCGCGCAGCTTACGGCAGCGAGTTTGCAGCACGCCTGCACGTTCTGCCCGATTTTCATGGGAACCGTTCGCCGCTTGCCGATCCGCATGCGCTTGGTGTCATCAGCGGCCTGACGCTGGATAGCTCGTTCGATGCGCTCTGCCGTTTGTATTGGCGAACCTGCGTCGCGATAGCGCTCGGTATCCGCCACATTCTCGAAATGATGAAAGAGGCGGGCTACGACCTCGATACGCTGCATGTGACGGGCGGTCATGTCCGCAACGCGCTACTGATGGAGCTTTATTCGGATGTAACGGGCTGCATGGTCGTTGTGCCAGAAACCAATGACGCTGTGCTGCTCGGAACCGCTATGGTCGCGTCGGTGGCAGGCGGTCTCTATCCGGACCTTGGAGCTGCAGGGCCGGCCATGTCTCCTGGCGGACATGCGCGTTATCCCAACCCCGGCCTGCGCGACGTTTACGATCGCGATTACCGCAAGTTCCTCAGCCTTTGCCGGCATCGTGCCGAGTTGGATGCGCTCTGAACGTCAGCGTTTGGAGGCTGTCAAAAAAAATTGAAACCGCGCCGGAACTTTTTTCCGGCAGGCCCGTTTATCCGATGTCTGGATCGCCTTTGCATCGCCCCCAATGCAAAAGCCCCAACTACGATCCAGCATCCAACTCACACGCCCCCTCGGTGAGTTGCGAATATCAGCCAGTGCCTCCCCCAGGCGCTGGCTGTTTTTTGCGTGTCCCAAGATGTTGATGAGTACTCTCGCCCCCGCGTCGCCGGCGTTCGGGATCATTTATCGATGCTAGGGAGGATTTCGTATTCCCGTGAGGGGATTGTCAGGTGATATTCTATCCGGTCGGGGGCCGTCAGATAGATGGCCCTGCCGCCGATTGCCACCGGCACGACACGCTCAAGGACGGTGCGTGCAAAGGTATGCTCATCCGCCTCACGCGTCGTAGCTGCCGGCGGCAGATGTTCGATCCAGGCCAGTTCGATGGCGCTGCTGTCATCCAGAATCGTTTCGAAACAATCGATCGACAGGGAGTTTACACCCGCAGAAATCGCGCCGTAAGAGGCGGAATTTACGATGAGCTCATGAAGAGCCAGCCCGATGTGCAAGGTCGCATTCGGCGATAGATGCGCATTGATGCCCTTGATGGAAATCGGGGTTTCCGAGTCAGGCCAATAGGCACTGAACTGCCGTTCGGTCAGAGCAAACAGATAGGCGCCGCGCCAGCTGGAATCGGTGACGAGATCCTGGGAATAGGCGAGCGATTGGATGCGGCCGCGGAATTTGGTGAGAAAATAGTCCAGGGATAAAGCCTGACGCGCGGTCTGTGTTGCAATCCCCTGAATAATGGCAAGCAGGTTCTTCGACCGGTGGCTCAGTTCACGCAACAGGGTTTTCAGAATGCGTTCCCGATGGCGGCTCTCGGATATGTCGGTGAAGACGCTGAGAATGCCACTCATCGGCGGCGTGTCGATCCGCTCGATGTCTATCCTGTAGGTCAGGATGCCGGCGTCATGTGGCAGGTCGATCTCCGTCGACGCGGACGTATCATTTTCGGTTACTTCCCGCTTCAGATTGGCTAGCCGGGCACCATTTTCCGCACCAAAGACGTCTTCATCTGCCGCCGGTGCCGTTGCCAGCCGTTGCAACGCATCAGGCAGGTTCCCGGACAGTACAGTGTTGAGGTCATCCGATTGATAAAGATAGCCCAAGCCTGATTTCTTCAAAACCAGCTCCATCAGGACCAGGCTTATCTCCGGGCCGGTCGTGAAGGGGGCCGAACTGCCTGCATTGCCCACGCGATGCGCCTTCCATTCTCTGCTCGGTTACTTGCCGCAGGTTCTGCGGCAACGAAAACACGCCCCCGTCCGTCCGGTGTTCCGAGCGGACAGGGCCGGGCATAGATATCGAGGTGCTTCGTTATGCGTGCGTTGCATCTTGCCTTCCGCGTCAACCGGCGAGACGGCTGATGCGGAAAGGCTGATGCAATGCACGTCAGGCCGCCGCCTTGGTGGATTCGTTGAAGAATAGCGCCTGGCTGATCAGCGCCTTGACCATATCCGGGTTAAACGGCTTGGTGACGAGGAACGTCGGTTCAGGCCGTTCACCGGTCAGAAGGCGTTCCGGGAATGCGGTGATGAAAATCACTGGAATGGCCGTGTTCTTCAAGATGTCGTTGACAGCGTCGATACCGGAGCTACCGTCGGCCAGCTGGATATCGGCAAGCACCATGCTTGGCCGCGTCGCGTTGAACAGGGCCACCGCCTCGTCACGGGTACGCGCAATGCCGGTGACCTTATGCCCGAGGCTCTCGACCATCTGTTCGATGTCGATCGCAATCAGCGGCTCGTCCTCGATGATCATAATGTCGGTCGCGACCTGACGCGAAATTTCCTCGGAGGCCCGTTCAAGCAGCTGGTTCATACCGCTCTCGGTGATGCTCAAAACTTCGGCCGCCTCGCTGGTACGGAAGCCTTCGACCGAAACGAGCAGAAACGCTTGCCGGGCGAGTGGTGAAACGGATGCGAGATTGATCGATGCCCGTTTTTCCCAGGCAAACGGCGAAACTGGTTCCGGGATCAAGACAGAGGATGAGCCGAACAACTTGGTATACAGCTGAAAGAGAGCAACCCTGTCATTGCTTGCCTCAGGAAATATGGTGACATCTGCAATCAGCGCTTCCAGAACGGCTGCGACATAGGCGTCGCCCGAAGTCTGCGATCCAGTCAATGCGCGGGAGTACCGGCGCAAATAGGGCAGAAACGGAGCGATCCGGGTGGAAAGTGACATATAATAACTCCCTCAATCTGGCCGTGGTTCTGGCCATGACAGACAAGAAACGCGACCTGAAAAAAAAGGTTCCTTCCGGCGGAACAAATTTTTTCCCGGCGCATTCTATTGCCAGATGAACTGGTGAAGGTATTTTGACTTTATGACCTACAAAACTGGGGCAGGGCGCGAGACGACGATGTCTGCGCGTACCGACAATCCAAACGCGCAGATCGCTACAAAGCTCCGCGCGCTTTATCTTTCCGTTCAGGAAGAGGCTGTTCCGGACAGGTTCCTCGATCTGCTTGAGAAACTCGATGCAGTCGAGCGTCAATCGATGCCGGATGTGGCAGAATGAGTGGCGGAATGACGGAAGAAAAACCCAGTTTCAAGCGTGAAATGCTCGCAGCCCTTCCGAGCTTGCGCGCCTTTGCCATGTCGCTGATCGGCCGGCATGACCGCGCCGACGATTTGGTTCAAGATACCATCATGAAGGCGTGGGCCAAGCAGGACCACTTCGAGATGGGGACCAATATGAAGGCGTGGCTTTTCACGATCCTTCGCAACGAACTCTACAGCCAGATGCGCAAGCGCGGCCGCGAAGTGCAGGACAGCGATGGTTATTTCACCGAGTCGCTGGCCCAGCACCCGGCGCAATATGGATCGCTGGATCTTCAGGATTTCAAGCGTGCTCTCGAAACGCTGCCGCCGGATCAGCGTGAGGCCATCATTCTCGTCGGCGCTTCCGGGTTTTCCTATGAGGAAGCAGCGGAAATCTGCGGCTGCGCGCTCGGGACGATCAAGAGCCGTGTCAACCGCGCCCGCCAGCGTCTTCAGGATATTCTTCAGGTGACGGGTGAAAACGAATATGGCCCGGACGCCACCTCGGCGCCGATCACCTCCAGGGCATTCGTTTCTTGACAGCGAATGCGCCGCTTTCCGGATGTCTTTTTTCTCAATATTCGGATGACGATCTTTGCGTGACGCAATCGTGACGAACGGCATGATTGCGTCGCGCGCCACAATCGTGCAGACACTGGACGAGGGCGCTGCGGAGGATTGGCAAAGTCGGCACAAACGGCGCCTCCGGCTGGGTGTGGAAATTCATGAACCAACCAAACGATGATCAGGTTGCGGTAACGACCGTCTTGACCTCCACCCAGAGACTCGAGGTCCTGAAGAACGTTATCCCAGATATGGATAAACCGGACGCTGATTTTAGAAGCCTGGCGGAGATTGCTGCCGGTCTTTTCGACGCGCCGGTAGCGTTGATAAGTCTGATCGGTGCCACAGATCAGTGGTTCAAGGCTGCCGTCGGTACCGATGAGATGCAGGCGCCTGCCGCCGACTCGTTTTGCCTACACACGATCGCAGGACCTGCCGACGGTGCCTTGATCGTTGCGGATGCGGCGACCGATCCGCGTTTTTCCAGCCAGCCGCGTGTGGTTGCCGCGCCATTTCTACGATTCTATGCCGGTGTTCCGCTTCTCATCGACGATCAGCCCGTGGGAACGATCTGCGTTTTCGATGTCAAGCCGCGTCAGGAAATGCAGCCGCAACTCATAGTTCAACTGCAACGATTGTCCCATGTCGCGTCTTCCTTGTTCAAATTGAAGCACGAAGCGCATCAACGGGCGTTGAAGGAAGCGGCACTGTCGCGCGAAGAGCAGCGGCACGCGATGGCGCTCGATGCTGCCAATGTCGGCAGTTGGCTGTGGGATATCCGCTCCGGCAATGTTTCCTGCAATGAACCGATGTTGCGCATGTTTGGCATGAGGCCGGGCAAAACTGTCCAGGCCAGGGATATCTTTGGAGCCATTCATCCCGAAGACCGCATTGCAACGCTGTCAAAGCTGCGCGCGGCGATGGCGCAGGATGACGAATATGATGGAACGTTCCGGGTTGCTCAAAGCGGGCGCTGGCTGCTTGGACGCGGCCGCGTCCATGAACGTGACGCCAATGGTAAGCCAACACGTTTTCTCGGCATCAATATAGATGTCACTGAAGAGCAGGGATCGACGCAGCGAACCCGGCTTCTGCTGCGCGAGCTAAATCATCGGGTGAAGAACACGCTGGCTATGCTGCAATCTCTGGCGCGCCAGACGCTGCGCCAGACCAGCGATCCGCAGGAATTCATGACGGCATTTGCTGGAAGGTTGCAGGCGATTTCCGAGGCGCATGGGTTGTTGTCGGATCATGAATGGGGTGCAATCCGTCTTTCGGCGCTCTTGGCCAAACAATTGGCACCGCATGTACGCGACTATGAAACGCAGATTGAAATTCATAAGGACGAGATTTTGCTTGGGCCGGACCAGGCCGTCGGGCTCGGGCTTGTCCTGCATGAGTTGGCAACCAATGCCGCTAAATATGGATCGCTTTCAGTTGCGCGAGGCAAGGTGGTGCTTACCGCGCGCAGTGTCGATGAAGACGGTCGCCGCATCCTGCATTTGACATGGACAGAGGTCGGCGGCCCGCCGGTTCAAGAACCAACGCGCCGCGGGTTTGGTTCGATCCTGATCGAGCGAAGCCTGGACAAGGTGATGGGAAGCTCGGTCAAGGTCGAGTATCTGCCCGCTGGGTTGACGGCGATTGTCCGCCTTCCTCTTTGAGGGCTTTGTCCGTTTCCCGTTCAGCCATGATCCTTGTCGCCGGACTTCCGCATCAATCCTAAAATAGTGCCGGCACCGACTGCGAGACCGGCGGCCAGGAGCGGTTGTCTCCGGAAAAGGGTGAGCGCCGTGGCAATGGCAAAGGTGGTCTGCGCCTGCGACCGGCGGCGCTTGTCGGCGGCAATGCGCTGGTCGCGTGCATTAAGAGCATACATGATGCCAACGATGACGAGTCCGATCACCAGGGAAACGGCGCCAAGAATAATCGTCGCCAGAACGGGCGTATAAACGGCACTCAGATAGATAGCGCCGGCCACCGCTGCGAAAATATAAGCTGTCAGGAAAAACAGCGATGCAACGAGCCACATTGCTCCGTTTCGCTTGTAGCGTGATACTGTGACGCCGACATCCGTCACCACGAGAGCCGAGAGCATTGCGGCCAAGGGACCCATTTTTTTCTCCAGATGGCAGAAGCAGATAAGGGAAAGGCTGGCCGTCAACGATGTTGCATTCGCCAGCCTTTTATGAGGTGGCAACCGCTACCGGCTGCCGCCCCGTCAATCCTGCTTCTAGCGGCGGATGAGGGCCGCGACGAGAAGGCCAAGCGCCGCGGCGGCGCCAAGGGTAGCAACGGGATGATCACGAACCGTGCGGCGAACCTGCTTCTCCGTTACGGAGTAGCGGCTGCGCAGTTCGGCAAACAGCGCTTCGCCATTTTCCAGAAGGTCCTGCAGACCAGCTTCGGCCTGATCGCGTGCATCGTGGGCACGCTCACGCACATCTCTGGATGCGTCAGAGGCTCTTGCGCGCACATCTTTCGATGCTTCTGCTCCGCGCTGTGAAAGGAGTTTTGCGAGCGCTGCGATCTCGTCGCGGATGTCGCTGATCTGATCTTCGATCGGTGCGTCGAGCAGGCTGCCATTGCGCTTCTTTGCGCTCGAGCCGGAAAAGAGACCTGTAGCCATGGAGAAAGCTCCTTCATGCGGCGGAAGCGGGGCCAATGCCCGTCCCGGAGTGCGGTCGTACCGACACGTGAGATCATCACCGTGTCAGCGGTTCACCACATCAACGCTCAAGGACGGGTTTGGTTCCATCGCAGACGGCATAACCTAATGGGCGGCCGTGTGCGGCAGGACGAAGGGCGTGTTGCTCACGGGGGTAGTGTTGACCCGCATGGCGCAGCCGAACACCGCTTCCATCACCGCATCTGTCATCACGTCGTTCGGATGCCCCGTTGCATGGACACGCCCGGCCTTCATCATGATCATCCGGTCGGCAAACATTGCCGTGAGGTTGAGGTCGTGCATGATGGCGATGACGCCACCGCCGCGTTCGCAGAAATTGCGGGCGAGCCGCATGATTGTCAGCTGGTGGCGGATGTCGAGGCTTGATACGGGCTCGTCGAGCAGCAGGAAGGCAGGCTCGCCGTGCTGCACCGGCTCCCAGATCTGACACAGGGCGCGGGCAAGCTGCACGCGCTGCTGCTCGCCGCCGGAAAGCTCCTGGTAGAAGCGGCCGGCAAAACCCGACAGGTCGACCGCCTCTAGCGCGTCGCGGGCGATCCGATCCGTTTCCCCAGCATCTGCCTTTGCTCCGACCGAGAGGCCCATGCGCACGATTTCGCGGACGGTGAAGGGAAAGGAGATGACGGTGGACTGTGGCAGCACCGCACGCTTCAGCGCCAGCTCCCATGGCTTTAGCGTCACAATATTGTGGCCGTTGATGCTGACGGTGCCGTCATAGGGCAGTTCGCCGGCAATCGCCTTCAAGCTGGTGGTCTTGCCCGAGCCGTTGGGGCCGACGATGGCCGTCAATTGCCCGGCTTCGGCCTCGATGCTGACGCCGTGCAGGACCGGCTTGCCGGAAAGCCTGACAGATAGATTTGTGGCCTTGATCATGGTCCTCAAAGCCCCATGTGGGAGCGCCCACGCAGCAGGATCCACAGGAAGAACGGCGCGCCGGCGAAGGCGGTAATGATGCCGATCGGCAGTTCCGCTGGTGGAACTATGGTGCGGGCGATCATATCGGCAAAGATCAGCAGCGTGCCACCGAGAAGGGCAGACGCTGGCAGCAGATAGCGATGGTCCGGGCCGATCAGCATCCGAAGAACATGCGGAACGACGATGCCGACGAAGCCGATGCCGCCACTGACGGCGACCGAGGCGCCGGTAGAGGCTGCAACGCTAACGATGGCGATGTTCTTCAGCCGTTGTACGGGGATGCCCATGTGAAACGCTGCCGCTTCTCCAAGCGTCAGCGCATTCAGCCCGCGTGCCAGAAACGGAACGACGGCGAGCGATACAAGGATGATCGGTCCGGCCGACAGGATTTTCATCCAGTTGGCACCAGCGAGCGAACCCAGACCCCAGAAGGTCAGGTCACGTAGTTGCTTGTCATCGGCCATGAAGATGAGCACGCCGGTGACGGCACCTGCAAGGGCGCCAAGCGCGATGCCGGCGAGCAGCATGGTGGCGACGGAGGTCTGGCCGCTGCGGGTGGCGATTTTGTAGAGCAGCAACGTCGTCACAAGACCGCCGGAAAAGGCCGCAACCGGCAGGGCATAAAAGCCGAAAACGGCAAAGAGCGGTCCGAAAAAAGTGCTGCCGAGGACGATCAGCAGCACGGCGCCGAGGCTCGCGCCGGAGGAAACGCCGACGAGGCCGGGGTCTGCCAGCGGATTGCGGAACAAACCTTGCATGACTGCGCCGGAAACGGCGAGCGAGGCACCGACCAGCATGCCAAGCACAGCGCGCGGCAGCCGGATGTCGAGGATAATGATGCGGTCGCGGACACTCAAGACCTGCTCGGCGCCTTCCATACCCAGCAGCCAGCGCAATACGTTACCAAGCGAGGCATCGGCAGCCCCCGTCATGATCGAGGCTGAAAACATCAGCGCGGCGATCACGACGAGGACAATGATCAACAGCTGGGCGAGCCTTGACCGGTCGCCCATATGCCAGTCGGATATCAAGCGTGCCGCATAGGACCGCGACCGGCCGTCACCCGCCGTCATGTCACTGGGATGCATTCGGTTTTCCATAGATGGCGCCCGTCAATTCGCGCACAGCGCTCGCCGTGCGAGGGCCGAAGCCGAGCAGATGCAGGCCGTCCATGCGGATGACCGTCTTGTTTTTGGCTGCCGGTGTCAGGCTGAGGGCGGGATGCGCGAAGAGTTCGCTGTCGCTGGCCGCATGGCTGCCGCGGCGGGTCATCATTAGCACGACATCCGGCTTGGCTTCAATGATCGCCTCGTCGGTCAGCGGTTTGTAACCCTGGAAACCGCCCGTCGCATTGACGGCGCCCGAGAGCGCAATGATGCCGTCCGCTGCGGTGCCGCTGCCGGATGCCATGATCTTGCCGCCTTGGGTGCTGAGGATGAACATCACTCGTTTGCGTTCGCTTTCCGGACGCTTGGCCGTTTCAGCCACGGCCGCATCGAGATCGGCCTTGACCTGACCGGCAAGGGAAGTCGCCTTTTCCGGTACTCCGAGAAAATCGCCGACATTGCGGATTTTTACGAGAATTCCGTCCCGGTCAAACTTTTCCGGAACCGTCTGGAACGGGATGCCGGCGTTCTTCAGAACGGCGAGCGTCTCCGGAGGGCCACTGCCTTCGACAGCGAGGATGGCGGTCGGGTTGATGCCGATGACGCCTTCCGGCGACAATTGCCGCATATAGCCGACGTCAGGCAGCCTGGTCGCTGCTTCCGGATAGAGGCTGGTCGAGTCGCGGCCGACAAGCCTGCCTTCTTCGCCGAGCGCGTAGATGATCTCGGTCACGTCGCCACCGACGGAAACGAGCCGGGACGTGTCGGCCTTCTGCATTTCCTGCGCGACGGCCGTGCGGATGAAGGATGCACCGTCCGGCAATGCGGCCGGCAGGATGAAGGGCGTGGAAACCGCAAAGATCGCCAACGCCAGTTCCCACGAACGCAGTCGGCGGAAATCATAGGACGTCTTCATGATCTGATCCTTCAGGCTGCTTCGGTGATATCGAGCCGTGCGAGGTTTTCCATGATGGCGCGCCATTCCTCGCGTTCCGCAAAACCTTCCTTGCGCTTACCGAAGAACTGGATGACCATTTCGCCCTTCGCATCAAGCGCTTCGAGCGAAGTGACGTGACCATCGGCGGTCGGCTTGCGTACGGCCCAGACTTCGGCGAGGTGATCGCTGCGCAGATGCATGTGGAGGGTGGCGTCCAGGATGTTGAGCCACGGTCCCATCGTCTGGATGTTGGCGACAGGGCCGGAATGAATCTGGATGATGCCGTGGTTGCCGACAAAACACATGATCGGCAGGCCGGATTTCACCGAATCGTGCAGCATTTTCTCGACGGCTTCGGGTTGCAGCTTCCAGGCATAGTCTTCACCGACGGACTGCAACGCCTCGCGACGGCCGACCTTCAACTTGCGCAGTATTCCGTGGAACTGATGGGTGTCCGTCATCCTGCTCCACTCGTCGCGCAGCGCTGCCACGTCGACAGGAACAGCGTCACCATCGGCAATGTTCTCGACCTTGGCTTCCGCGACAAAATCCTGCGACTGGTCATCCAGACGGAACGCCTCAACGATGCTGTTATAGGCATTAAGGTTCGAAGCCGGACGCAGGTGCACCTTGTGAACGGCGGTTCCCTGCTTGTCGAAAAACTGCAGGCTGCGACGTACGTCTTCGCCATCGGTCTTGGTCACGGCAAAACCGTGCGCCCAAGCGCCGGGGAAGATGCGCAGGTCGATATTTTCGCCGAGCACGATCGACGCATGTTTGCCGGGCGTGATTTTCTCGAACACGCCGATCTTTTCATGAACGGCACTTTCGTTGCGGGTCAGCGCCATCACTTCGCCGAGTTCGGCGGCACGTTCCAGGAAACGATTGGCGCTGCCATCGATACGAATGGCAGTCAGGCCACATTCCGCGGCAACGAGGGCTGCTTCCGAAATGTTGAGTTGGGCGGCGATATCGCGTTCACGCATCTTCGGGTTTGCTACCCGGTAAGCGCGGATTTCGGATGGAGTGGGGCGGGTCGTTTGGGTCATGTGTCTGCTGCCTATTTGTTCAGAATAAGTTTGCCCTGGCGGGTAATCTTCATGCGGTAGATGGCGCCTTCATGCGAGATCAGGATTTCGCTCTGGCCACGGAACAGGTCGCGACTCTCAAGGATGCGCTGCGTTTGGCTGACGGGCTTCACGGCCGTTCCTGCATCGTGTTCGTTCAGTGTCACAGGCGAAAGGTCCTGGTCTTGGCAGCCGAAAACGGGGAATTGAGCCCCTTATCAAGCCGGGTCATTGCGAATAGTATCTTGACTTCATTACTCATCTTTTATTATGGACGCAATACAGGATTTTTGTTGTCAAGTTTAATTGCCGGGCCGTAAGGCGCGGCGGTCCAGCGTTCCGGGCGGCTGTTTATGCAGCCGCGCTCCACAGTCTCTGAGAATGGATAGACCATGATGAAATTCGATCGATTACTGCCCCTGGCATTCTTGGCTGCCTTTTATCCGGGAACCGCTGCTTTGGCCCAGGATGCTGGGACGCCCGGCGTTCTGTCGATCGAGATGAATGATCTGGCGCAATCGGAAAAGGGCTGCAAGCTGACATTCGTTGCTGGAAACAGCTTGCCGCAATCGCTGACAAAGGCTTCCTTCGAATTCGTGCTTTTTGATCAGAAGGGGCTGGTCGAGCGGATGGCGGTGTTCGATTTCCGCGATCTGCCGGCCGGCAAGACCAAGGTTCGCCAGTTTACCCTGGCGGGAACGCAGTGCGACGCCGTCAAAAGCCTGCTGATCAACGATGCTCCGGCCTGCGAAGGTGAGGGTGTGGCCAAGGATGCCTGCATGAAGGCGTTGAAGACCGGTTCCAAGTCGGATGTCGAGTTGAAGGGCTGATGCGGATCACGCATCGGTATCTGTGATGAACAATACGATCAAATGGACCGGGGCTGTCGTCCTTTCGCTTTTGGCACACGGCATGGCGCTTGCGTTATCACAGCCGGGTGAAAAGCCGCCCGAGCAGGAGATGGTTGCCGGGGGCGAGGCTATGGAAGTCGCCGTCCTTGGCAATGCGTTCGAGGAGACGATCCTGTCGGGTGATCCGGACGAAGCGATTGAACCGGAAGAGATCGAGCCGGAGGAAGTCGATCCGCAGCCGGTCGAGGAAGTGGCTGAGGTGACGCCGGTTCAATCCGAGATTACGGCCGAGGAGCAGACAGATATCGTCCCGACTGACGCCGACGTCATCCTGCCGGCGGAAGACATTTCTCCCGTGGCTGCCGATGAACCCGAATTCACCGCCTCCGTCGCGCCGGTGGAAACGGTCATTCCGGAAGAGAAGCCGAAGCCAGAAGAGATCGTCAAAGCCGAACCGGAGAAGAAGCCGGAGCCAAAGAAAAAGCCTGAAAAGGAAAAACCGAAGAAAAAGCCGGTCAAGAAAAAGGCCGGTGATGAGGGCAAGCAGCTGGAGACCGTGACAAAAGGTCAGGCTGACGGTGTCGAAGGTGCTGTTGCCAGCACGAGCACCGGCAAGACCGGCAAATTCGCCCAAGCTTTCGGAAACGCGGCTGAGAGCAATTACAAGGGCAAGGTGCGTTCAAGAGTGCAGCGGTATTTCCGCTTTCCCAAATCAGCTGACCGTGCAGGTCTGGGCGGAACGGTGACGGTGAGTTTCACCGTATCTGCCAATGGCGGCGTCTCCGGCGTGAGGATTGTCAGGGGATCTGGATCACCGGCTCTCGATGAGGCCGCTGTGAATGCGGTCCAGCGAGCGGAGCCTTTTCCCAAAATCCCCGAGGGTGCCAATCGTAGCAGCTGGCCTTTTGTGATCCCGCTCCAGTTCAGCCGATAACGAAGCACAAGTCCGTTTTCCGGTTACAAACGGGCTTGCGCTGCATCATGGATCCGTGCGGCGAAACGTCCACATATAATATGATGAAAAAACTCAAGTTTATACTTTACTCTTTTTATCAAGTTAAATAGGGTTCCCGCACGATCAGCCGGACGACCGATTCCGAAACACGCGGAGACTGACATGGGTGACAAGCGGCAGCAGCTCAAGCCGAAGCACAAGCAGAGCCGGGAGGCAGAAACACGCAATGCGTCTGTTTCCACCAAGACGCAAGAATCCAGGCTGGAAGGCCGCAGTTTCCTCTATGTCGGCGGCCGCGATTGCCAGGTGGCGCATCTGCGCCAGATCGCCAGCTCCCATGGCGCCGAACTGATCCATCACGATGGCGGCCTGCGCGAGGCGGTGTCCCGCATCGACAATATCCTTCCCTCGGTCGACTGCGTTTTCTGCCCGATCGACTGTATCAGCCATGATGCCTGCCTTCGGGTCAAGACTGGCTGCAAGAAGTGGGGCAAGGCCTTCGTGCCCTTGCGCAACGGCAGCAAGTCCAGCCTAGAACGCGCCTTCCTGGACCTGAAGGCAAGCCGCAGCAACGCCGGTTGATCTGCTGTCCGGTTCTATGTCCGGGTGCATTCCCAAGTGCCCGTTTTCCTTGGAGATAATGCAATGAGCAATGAGCGTCCCGATCAATTCATGATGATCGGACTGCATAAGCTGGCCTCGCAATTCGGCGACGGGCTGGTTCCCGAGCTATACGAGCTTTTATCGCTCCGTGCCCGCATGGTCGAAGACAATCCGAATGTCACGGAATTTCCGGCGTGGCAGGCCCGCCTGCCGGGCCGCCCGGCATTGGGGCTTGCACCCCAGTCGAGAGACAATATCCTTCCGTTCCCGGCCGCAGTTGCCGTACAGATCAAAAATCAAGCTTGAGGGTTAGCAGCATGTTTTTTGCCATGAACAGGTTCCGGATTGCGATCGGCCACGAAACGGCGTTCGAAGACGTCTGGAAGAACCGCGATTCCAGCCTTGCGGACAATCCCGGCTTCAAGGACTTCAAGCTTTTGCGCGGCGATACTATCGCCGACGAAGGCTACACTTTGTTCGTGTCGAGTTCGATCTGGGAAAGCCGCGATGCTTTCTCCGCTTGGACGAAGTCCGAGAATTTTCGGGCTGCCCACAAAAGCGCTGGTGAAAACCGGGCGATGTATCTCGGGCCACCAAAATTCGAAGGGTTCTCGGTCGTCGAGGGCGCTTAGCTTTCCCTGCGCATGAAGAATGCACCGGCAGCGACGGAAAGCCATCCGAGCATCATCAATACACCGCCTGCCGGTGCCGACATCGGGAACAGTCCGTGGCCAAGAAAATGCCGTGCGGTCAGGTCGGCCGAAAACAGGGCCGTTCCCGCTGACATGAGCAGCGCCGCAATCGCCGCAGTCCGCATGACCGGCCAGGCGGCATAGAGCGCAATCAGGGCAGGGGCGTGCGCCAGGCACATCGCCGAGGCGCCGCCGAGCAGACGCGGATCGGCGCCATGTGATGCGGCCGCGGCGCTGATGATGCCGAACAGACCCATCAGGCCAGCGATGAAAAGGGTAACCGGCCGGAACTGCCCGCTCTGCATGTCTATTCGTCCTTGTTCTGCATGTGATGGGCAAGCCGTGTCACCGGCTCCAGAATGATCGACCGCAATTGCGGATGCGGCACGGTTTCTTCCAGCGCCTGCGTAAAACACAGCAGCCACTCGTCGCGTTCCTCAGCGCCGATCGCGGCACCGAAATGGCGGCTTCGAAGGCGGGGATGGCCGCGTTTGTCGGTATAGAGCGGCGGTCCGCCCAGCCAGCCGGTCAGGTATTCGTAGAATTTCTCTTCGCTGCCGGAAAGATCGGCCGGATGGATCGCCCGGCAGCGGGCGGCTTGCGGCAGCGTATCCATCAATTCGTAGAAGCGGTGGGTGAGCGCCCGCACGGCCGTATCGCCGCCGATGGCGTTGTAAAGTGTTTCCGTCTGACCGTCCGTCATCGTCGTGTCCCTGCTTGGTGGTCGTTCTAGCGTGTCGCGCGTTGCCGTTCCAACCGTTTTTCATCGGCCGGACCGGGTTGCGTCGATTGACCGCGTCGACTGCCAGAAGACACATATCGCCTTGACAAACCGTCCAGACGGTATCTTAATGCGTCTATGTCTATTGCTCACCACCGCCGCAAGCAACCGGAATTGGTCCGCCAGCAATTGCTGGAGGTAGCCGCGCGCCTGTCGCTGGAGCAGGGTGCTGCCGGGGTAACGCTCGATGCGGTGTCGCAGGCTGCTGGCGTCAGCAAGGGCGGGCTGCTGCATCATTTTCCCAACAAGATGGCGCTTCTCAACGGCCTCTTCGATGACCTCACCGGAAAACTCGACCGGGCGATCGAAGAGGAAATGCGCAACGACCCGATTTCTCATGGCCGCTTCACCCGCGCCTATTTGTCCGTGGTCTTTGCGCTGGAAGAGGATGTGGATGCGCAGGGCTGGCAGGTCCTGACTGTTGCGCTCCTGTCCGAACCGCAATTGCGCGATCGCTGGCGCCTGTGGGTGGCGGATCATGCGGACGAATTCGTCGGCACCGATTCCTCGGCCGGATGCCTGCTGGCGCGGTTTGCGGCCGATGGCCTGTGGCTTGCGGATATCCTCAAGAGCCACGATGTCAATCAGCCCACACGCCAGGCGATGCGGGCCCAGATGCTCGCGCTTTCCCTTCAATAATCGGCCGTCGGAGCCTTACATGAACCCTGCAATGCTCTACGCCGTGCTCGTGCTCGCCATCGTTTTCGAGGTGCTCGGCACATCGGCCATGCAGGCCGCCCAGCACTTTACCAAGCTGGTGCCGACGCTGATCATGGTGGTCTGCTATGCGATCGCCTTCTACTTCCTGTCCTATACGTTGCGGGTTATTCCTGTCGGCATCGCCTACGCGATCTGGAGTGGTCTCGGTATCGTGCTGATTTCGCTGGTCGGCTATTTCGTCTTTGGACAGAAGCTTGATTTGGCTGCCATTCTCGGGCTCGGATTGATCATTGGCGGCGTCGTCGTGCTCAACGTCTTCTCGAAATCCACCTTTCACTAAACCGATCCTGTCGTCAGATTTTCACTTGCAAAAGCCTTTGCCGGATTCTATCGCTGGAAATTGAAAGCGGTTTCAATTTTATCGGATGCTGATGAATGCAGCGTCGAAAGAAGGATTGGTCATGACAATCAAGGCAGTTGTCTGGGGCGAGAATATCCATGAACAAACCAACGAGGTCGTCCGGAGCATTTATCCGAACGGCATGCACAACACGATTGCTGCAGCGCTGAACACGGACCCTTCGATCGAAGCCACGACTGCGACATTGCAGGAGCCGGAGCACGGCTTGAGCGTGGAACGCCTGGCCAAGACCGACGTTTTGCTCTGGTGGGGCCACAAGGATCATGGCGCGGTGTCGGATGAAATCGTCGAGCGTGTCGCCAAGCGCGTCTGGGAAGGCATGGGGTTGATCGTGCTGCATTCCGGCCATTTCTCCAAGCCGTTCAAGCGGCTGATGGGCACGCCCTGTGCGCTGAAGTGGCGCGAGGCGGGCGAACGCGAACGGCTGTGGGTGATCAACCCACGCCACCCGATCGCCGAAGGCCTGGACGAGAATTTCGTGCTGGAAAACGAGGAAATGTACGGCGAGCAGTTTTCCGTGCCGGAGCCGCTGGAAACGGTGTTCATCTCCTGGTTTGCCGGCGGCGAGGTGTTCCGCTCCGGTCTCACCTGGCGCCGCGGTGCAGGCAATATCTTCTACTTCCGCCCCGGCCACGAGACCTATCCGACCTATCATGACGCCAATGTGCACAAGGTTCTGCGCAACTCGGTGAAGTGGGCCTACAATCCACAGGGCACCTACAGCGCCATCCATGATGCGCCGAACGTACCGGTCGAAAAGGCACTGGAGCCGATCGTCGAGCGTGGCCCAAAACTGCATCAGGCCGGTGAGGAGGGGTACAAGTGATGAAGCCCGTCCGTCTCCTCGTTCTCGGCACCGGTGGCATGGCCAATACCCATGCGATGAACTTTGCCACGATTGCTGGCGTCGAACTCGTGGCGGCAGTCGATGTCGATCAAGTCCGGGTGCAGTCCTTTGCGCTGCGTCATGATATCGCCAAGACATTCACCTCGCTTGATGAGGCGATTTCCTGGGGCGAATTCGATGCCGTCACCAATGTGACGCCGGACAAGATCCACTATCCGACAACACTCAAATTGCTGGCCGCTGGCAAGCACGTGCTCTGCGAAAAGCCGCTGGCCGAGGATTATGCCAAGGCCGACGAGATGGCGACGGCTGCGGAAAAGTCCGGTCTGGTGACGATGGTCAACCTCACCTACCGCAATGTCGCTGAGGTACAGAAGGCACGGCAGATGGTTCTGGCCGGCGAGATCGGCAAGGTCCGCCATATTGAGGCGTCCTATCTGCAGAGCTGGCTGGTCTCCAAGGCCTGGGGTGATTGGGCAACGGAATCGCAATGGCTCTGGCGGCTGTCGACCAAACATGGCTCGAACGGCGTGCTCGGCGATGTCGGCATTCATATCCTCGATTTCGCCGGTTATGGCGCGGCAACCGACGTCGAGCATATTTTCGCCCGGCTGAAGACCTTCGACAAGGCGCCCGGCAACAGGATCGGCGAGTACGATCTCGATGCCAATGACAGCTTTACCATGACTGCCGAATTCGACAACGGCGCCATGGGCGTCATTCACGCCAGCCGCTGGGCCGTCGGACATCTCAACGAACTGCGCCTGCGCATGCATGGCGACAAGGGTGCGATCGAGGTTATCCACACGCCTGATGGTTCGACACTCAAGGCTTGTCTGGGCGACGACATCGAAAAGGGCATTTGGAAAGACATCGATGCGGGAACCGTGCTGACCAACTACCAGCGCTTCATCGATGCGGTCCGGGCCGGCAAGACGGTCGAGCCGGGCTTTCGCCATGCCGCCGACCTGCAGAAGGTTCTCGATCTGGCCATGGTCACCGAGAAGGAACGCCGCGAACTTTCGGTTTAAAGCCTCTTTACCGCAGCCGTCGAGTTGCGGATGACCAGTTCCACCGGCCAGACCTCGCGCAGGTTTTCGGCCGGTGTTCCCTGCAGCATTTCCAGCACCATTTCGCCGATCCGCGCGCCTGCCGCGCGGATCGAGGATCGTGTTGTCGAGAGCGTCGGCGAGAGATGGTCCGGGCTGATATAGGGAAAGACGTCGTCATGGGCGATCAGCGAGATATGCTCGCCGACGGTCAGGCCGGCAATGCGGATCGCCCGCATGGCGCCCAGCGCCGACATCATCGATCCGGCGACGACGGCGGTTGGCCGGTTTTCAAGCTTCAGAAAGCCCTGCATCAGCCGGAAGCCCATCTCGTCGGTGAACTCGCCATGTCCGCAGAGCGCGGGATCAATGGCGACACCGCGTTCGTTGAGTGCCGTCTGGTAGCCGTCTTGGCGGTGTTCGGCAAAAATCCGGCCGCGATAACCGTTGAGCAGGGCGATGCGGCGATGGCCGAGATCGAGCAGATGGCTGGTCGATTGCCGCACCGCGCCGAAATTGTCGATGTCCAGCCAGCCGAAATTGCCGTCCGAATTGGTGCGTCCATGGACGATGAAGGGCAGGCGTAGCGAATTGAGCAGCGCGATGCGCGGATCGTCGAGAAAGGGCGAATGCAGGATGACGGCATCGACGCGCTTGCTGGCGGCAAGACGCCGGTAAGTGGACAATTCGGCTTCCTGCGAATCCACCGTCGAGACGAGGATGTCGATTTCCTCCTGCTGCAACCGCCCGCCGAGCCCACCCATGAATTCGCTGGTATGCGGTCCGAATTCGCCGCCGCCCTTCAGCACGATGCCGATGGCGCCGACCCGGCCGGTCGCAAGCCCGAGTGCGCTGGTGTTTGGCCGGTAGCCATATTCGAGCGCTGCCTTGAGCACCCGCTCGCGGGTCGCCTGCTTGACCTCCGGATAGCCGCTCAAGGCGCGACTCACCGTCGTCTGCGACAGCTCGAGCCGGTTTGCGAACTCCTTGAGGTTCATGCGGAATTTCCTGTTGTCTGTCGTCTCAGTGTAAGCGGCTTTAGGGTTGCGTCAAAGGGGATATGCCCGGCACGCCCTCGCGAATGCGGCGGGAGAAATCCGGCGCATCGCCGGCTGCCTGTGCCCGCGCGCTGATGGCGCCGCCGCTTTGCAGCTGCTCCAGCGTAAAGCCGGGCGTGAAGCCGTTCACGCCGATGATGTAGGAGGGCAGGTAGCCTGACAGAATCAGCCGGTAATCCAGCGGCAAGGCACCGGAAACGATCTGGTTGATCATGGCGAAAACGATCGTCGTGCAGTTGGCCGTGACCGTATTGTAATATTGCGGCGTCTCGGCGAGGCTGTTCGCCGTATCGACATAGGACAGGAAAAGCGAGCGCATCGCTGGCTTTGGAATGTTGAGGCGATAAAGATAGACATCTTCCTTGCGGATATTGGTGCGCACCCTGACGATATCGCGCTCGTCGGCGGCAATGACGCTCATCTCGAATTGCTTGAAGAACCCGCCGATTTCCGAAAAGCTCTCAGTTCGCTCCTTGCGGATTTCCACCGAGAAGGTGACGAACTGGCCATCATCGAAACCGAAGGAAACCAGCGTGTGCGCAATCGCCGGGCCTGACCAATAGGACAAGAGCAGATCGGCCGAGGCGAGCTTGTCGAGATCGTAAGTGCGGTTTTCCCAACGTACCGTATAGTCCGTCGGTGACCGCCAGTCGAAATTGCGGACATTGGCGAGCGTGACTTCCGGGCCGTTGACGACGCCTGCGACGATATGCGCGACCTCGTCCGCCCAGTCGCGATTGTTGCTTGCCGGTATGGCGTTCCACCAGAACAACAAGGCAGCCATCATCAAGGGATAGAGCAGGGCCGCGATGCGCGAGTGCCAGCGCAGATAGGCATAGAGCGCAATAAGAGAGAGGATGGCCCAGAGCGCTGCGAGCAAGATCTTGACGGCGGCCGGGCCAGGTGCCTGATAGAAAAGTGCCATCGCCCCCCAGACTGCAAAGCCAAGAATGGCAAGCGCCGATAGCACCCTTATGATGATGCCGAGGACGTGAAAGCGGCGGCGTTCAACAGGCTCGCTCATCGATCAGTGACCATCATGGAAGCCTGCGTTGCAAGCTCTTGGCGTGGTTCCATGCCCATGCAGGCCTCCTTGGTTTCACCCGCCTGCAATGCCAGATTTTCCAGCGAGAGGACATTTGAATTTTCGGTTTCCTGCATTTTTCAAACAGACAGATGTTCACGCTCTTCCTGTACTGCAGGTCCAAACCTGGCGGCAGACGAGCAGTTAAGCCGTTATACCACCATTGTTTTTTCGGGTGTTGAAATTTGCAGAAGCCGCATTGTTATTTGTCATATGATTGACTAGCATCGCGTTCTTGACCAATCGGACAAAAATTGGCTGACGCCGATGAGACGATCCAGGCAGGACAGGATTTTTTTGAATGCAGGCGGTTTTCGACGGCCACAACGATGTGTTGCTAAGACTGTGGAGCAATGCCAAAAATGGCGCTGACCCGGTTATTGAGTTTTCTGTAGGTACAACCGAAGGCCATATCGATGGCCCCCGTGCCAGGAAGGGCGGTCTCATCGGCGGACTGTCGGCGATCTACATCCCATCCGATCATCTCGTCCTGAAGACGCCTGACGAGAATGGCCACTATGCGACGCAATTGTCCGAGCCGCTGGAGCGGCAGCCATCTCTCGATATCGCGCTGGAATTCACCGCCATCGCCCTCCGGCTCGATCGCGCCGGGGCCTGGAAGCTTTGCCGTTCGACCGCCGATATTCGTGCGGCGATGGAAAACGATATCTTTGCCGCTGTGCTGCACATGGAAGGCTGCGAGGCGATCGGTGCGGATCTCACCGCGCTTGAAACATTCCACGCCGCCGGCTTGCGATCGCTCGGTCCCGTCTGGAGCCGCAACAATATTTTTGGCCACGGCGTACCTTTTGCCTTTCCGATGGGACCGGATACCGGCCCGGGCCTGACTGACGCCGGTTTCGATCTGGTGCGTGAATGCAACCGTCTCGGTATTCTCATCGATCTCGCCCATATCACCGAAAAAGGCTTCTGGGACGTGGCGAAAACCACTGACCAGCCGCTGATCGCCAGCCATTCAAATGCCCATTCCCTGACCGCGGTCGCCCGCAACCTGACCGATCGCCAGCTGGATGCGATCCGCGACAGCAAGGGGCTGGCCGGGTTGAACTATGCGACGACGATGCTGCGTCCGGACGGGCTGGAAAACGCCCATACGCCGATCTCCGACATGGTCCGTCACATCGACTACATGGTCGAGCGCATGGGCGTCGATTGCGTGGCGCTCGGATCCGATTTCGATGGCGCAACCATTCCGGAAGGCATAACCGACGCAGCCGGCAACCAGAGCCTGATTGCTGCCCTGCGGGACGCCGGATATGGTGATGCCGAATTGACAAAAATATGCCGGGAAAACTGGCTGAGGGTTTTGGCGCAGGCCTGGCACGAAGCCGCTTGAACCAAAAAGAGAAGGCCCATCGCGGGCTTAAAAAAGGGAACAGAGAGATGATGCATTCACTGAACAAGCATGTCCGCATGTTGACGGCTGGCGCCGCCATGTCGCTGATCTTGATGGCGGCAGCACCGGCATTCGCCGAAACGCCGGCCGATACGCTGGTCGAAGGCTGGGCGATCGACGACATCATCACCATGGATCCGGGCGAAGCCTTCGAGCTGTCCACGGCCGAAGTCACCGCCAATACCTATAGCTATCTCGTTCGTCTCGATATCAATGACACCTCCAAGGTCGTCGGCGATCTCGCCGAAAGCTGGACCGTTTCCGACGACGGCCTGACCTACACGTTCAAGATGAAGCCCGACACCAAATTTGCCTCCGGCAATCCCGTGACGGCCGAAGATGTCGCTTACTCCATCGAGCGCGTCGTCAAGCTCGACAAGAGCCCGGCCTTCATCCTCACGCAGTTCGGCCTGACCGGCGACAACGTCACGGAAAAGGCCAAGGCGACGGATGCCGGCACGTTCACCTTCACCGTCGACAAGGCTTATGCGCCGAGCTTCGTTCTCAACTGCCTCACCGCAACGGTCGGCGCCGTCGTCGACAAGAAGCTGGTGCTTGAACATGTGGCTGCGGTCACGCCATCGGCCGAATACAAGTACGACAACGATTTCGGCAACGAATGGCTGAAGACCGGTTACGCCGGCTCGGGTGCCTTCAAGCTGCGCGAATGGCGCGCCAACGAAGTCGTCGTGATGGAACGCAACGACAATTACTACGGCGAAAAGACGCCGCTCGCCCGCGTCATCTATCGCCACATGAAGGAAAGCTCCGGCCAGCGCTTGGCTCTGGAAGCCGGTGACATCGACGTGGCGCGCAATCTCGAGCCGGGCGATTTCGACGCGGTTTCGAAGAATGCAGAGCTTGCCACCACCAATGCGCCGAAGGGCACGGTCTATTACTTCAGCCTCAACCAGAAGAACGCCAACCTGGCAAAGCCGGAAGTGGCCGAAGCCTTCAAGTATCTTGTCGATTACGATGCGATCGGCTCGACCCTGATCAAGGGCATCGGCGAAATCCACCAGACCTTCCTGCCGAAGGGCGTTCTGGGCGAACTGCCGGAAAACCCCTACAAGATGGACGTTGCCAAGGCCAAGGAACTGCTGGCCAAGGCAGGTCTTGCCGATGGTTTCTCGGTAACCATGGACGTGCGCAACACCCAGCCGATCACGGGTATTGCTGAATCCATTCAGCAGACGCTGGCCCAGGCCAACATCAAGATGGAAATCATCCCCGGCGACGGCAAGCAGACGCTGACCAAGTACCGCAACCGCACGCATGATATCTATATCGGCCAGTGGGGTCAGGATTACTTCGATCCGAACTCGAATGCCGAAACCTTCACCGTCAACCCGGACAATTCCGACGAAGGCAAGAACAAGACGCTCGCTTGGCGCAATACCTGGGACGTTCCGAAGGAATGGACCGAAGAGAGCAAGGCTGCTCTTCTGGAGAAGGATGCCACCAAGCGCGCAGAGATGTACAAGGACCTGCAGAAGAAGGTGCTTGAGAAGAGCCCGTTCGTGGTCATCTTCCAGCAGACCGAAGTTGCAGGTCTCCGCGGCAATGTGAAGGGCTTCAAGCTCGGTCCGAGCTTCGATACCAACTACGTTTTCACGGTTTCCAAGGATTGAGCCGGAGATAGCCGGTGAGCATTCCCGAAACAGTACCAACGGCCGGGCGCTCACGCGCCCGTGCCAACGGCTGGGCAAAGAGCATCCTGCGCTTCCTGGTCATCATCGTCACGACCTATCTCGGTCTTCTGGCCGTGACCTTCTTCATTGGCCGCGTCATTCCGATCGATCCGGTGCTTGCCGTTCTCGGCGACCGGGCGCCGGCGCATGTCGTCGAGCGAACACGCGAGCTGATGGGCTTCAACAAGCCGCTCTATGAGCAGTTCTATATCTATGTGCGCGATGCGCTGACGGGCAATTTCGGCACCTCGGTGCTGACGACCAATCCCGTCATGAGCGATATCCGGCGCGTCTTCCCCGCCACGCTGGAGCTTGCAACGCTCGGCACGATCATCGGCAGCCTGATCGGCGTGCCGCTCGGCGTGCTCGCAGCCGTCAAACGCGGCTCGATCGCCGACCAGATCGTCCGCGTCGTCGGGCTCGTCGGCTATTCCGTACCGATCTTCTGGCTGGCTCTGCTGTCGCTGTTGTTCTTCTATGCCAAGCTGCGCTGGGTCGCCTATCCCGGCCGCATCGATATCGTCTACGAATACAGTTTCACGCCGATCACCGGCCTTTATCTGCTGGATTCGCTCTGGCAGGGGCAGTGGGATGTTTTTCGCGATGTCTTCCGCCACATCATCCTGCCTGCTGGGCTGCTCGGCTATTTTTCGCTCGCCTATATCAGCCGCATGACCCGCAGCTTCATGCTCAATGAACTCGGCCAGGAATATATTGTCGCGGCGCGTGCCAAGGGTCTGTCGGAAACGCGGATCATCTGGGGGCATGCCCTGCGCAATGCCGCCGTGCCGCTGGTGACGGTGATTGCGCTGTCCTATGCCGGGCTTCTCGAAGGCTCCGTTCTGACGGAGACCGTCTTTGCCTGGCCGGGGCTGGGGCTCTACATCACCAACTCGCTGCAGAACGCCGACATGAACGCGGTTCTGGGCGGCACCATTGTCATCGGTTCCGTCTTCATCGCCATCAATATCCTGTCCGATCTTCTCTACCGGACACTTGACCCAAGGACGCGCGCGCGATGAGCCAGTCCACCCTTCAAACCACTCCCATGACCCGCCGCCAATGGCTGATGTCCGACAGGCCGCAGTCACGCCTGCAGGCGCGTCTCGGCCGTGCCTACATGACCTGGCAGCGGTTTTCCGCCAACAAGCTGGCCGTTGCCGGTCTCTGCATCATCCTGCTGCTGATCCTGATTGCGATTTTTGCCGATGTGCTCGCACCGCATTCGCCTGTCATCGGCAATCTCGGCGGCGCGCGCCTTCTGCCGCCCGGAAGCCCGGGCTATCTGCTCGGCACCGATGATCAGGGCAGGGACATCCTGTCGCGTCTGCTGCATGGCTCACGGCTGACGCTGCTGGTTATCGTTCTTGTAGCGATCATCGCAGCTCCGATCGGCCTGCTGGTCGGTGCCATCTCCGGCTATGCCGGTGGCTGGGTCGATGCGGTGCTGATGCGCATCACCGATATCTTCCTCGCATTCCCGAAGCTCGTTCTGGCGCTCGCCTTCGTTGCCGCCATGGGGCCGGGCATCCAGAATGCGATCATCGCCATCGCCATCACCTCCTGGCCGCCCTATGCCCGAATCGCCCGTGCCGAAACGCTGAGCGTGCGCAATTCCGATTACATCGCTGCGGTGCGGCTGATGGGCGCTTCGCCGTTCCGCATCGTGCTTCGGCATGTCATGCCGATGTGCATGTCGTCGCTGATCGTCCGCGTCACGCTCGATATGGCCGGCATCATCCTGACGGCCGCTGGCCTCGGCTTCCTCGGTCTCGGCGCACAGCCGCCGCTGCCGGAATGGGGCGCGATGATCGCATCGGGCCGCCGCTTCATTCTCGACCAGTGGTGGGTCGCCACCATGCCCGGCATCGCCATCCTGATCGTCAGCCTCGGTTTCAACCTCTTGGGCGACGGCCTGCGCGATGCGCTCGATCCACGGGAGAGCGGCCAATGAGCACGATGCTGACGGTCGATGATCTCAGGGTCTCGTTTCCGACCCGCAGCGGCCTGATCGAGGCGGTGCGCGGCGTCTCCTTCACGCTTGGCCGCGAACGGCTGGGGATTGTCGGTGAAAGCGGCTCGGGCAAATCGCAGACGGGCAGGGCGATTATGGGCCTCACACCGGCGCATGCGAAGATTTCGGCCAAGACCTTGAATTTCGACGGTATCGATCTTTTGACGGCGCCGGCCAAGGTCAGGCGATCCTTGCGCGGCAGCCGGATCGCGATGATCCTGCAGGACCCGAAATATTCGCTCAATCCGGTGATGAGCATCGGCCGCCAGATCGTCGAGACGCTGCGCACGCATGAGAATGTCAGCAAACGCGAGGCGCGCGACCGTGCCATTTCCATGCTTGAGGCTGTGCAGATCCGCGATGCCGGCCGGGTCTTCGATCTGCATCCGCACGAGGTCTCCGGCGGCATGGGCCAGCGGGCGATGATCGCCATGATGCTGATTGCCGGACCCGAACTGCTGGTCGCCGACGAGCCGACATCGGCGCTCGACGTCACGGTGCAGCTCGAGGTGCTCGGTATTCTCGACAAGCTTGTCGCCGACCGTGGCATGGGCCTGATCTTCATCTCGCATGACCTGCGGCTGGTCTCGTCCTTCTGCGACCGCGTTATCGTCATGTATGCCGGCAAGATCGTCGAGGAACTGGCAGCGTCTGATCTTGGCAATGCCAAACATCCCTATACGCAAGGCCTGCTCAACTGCATGCCGACGCTCGGCACCAACCGGCATCCGCTGCCGGTGCTCGACCGCCAGCCGGAGTGGGCGCTATGACCGCAATTGTTTCTGCTGAAAATCTCACTGTTGCCTATGACGATTTCCTGGCGCTGGACGCTGTCAGCATCGATGTTGCGCCGGGGGAATCCTTCGGGCTCGTCGGCGAATCCGGGTCTGGAAAATCGACGCTGCTGCGCGCCATTGCTGGTCTGTCACCCGTTACCGGCGGCAGGATCGTGCTCGATGGCAAGCCTCTGGATGTCAAGCATCGCGACAAGGCATTCTATCGCCAGGTGCAGATGGTATTCCAGGATCCCTATGGTTCGCTGCATCCCCGCCAGACCGTCGACCGGCTGCTGCAGGAGCCGCTTGCCATTCATGGTGTCCAGGATGCCGAACGCCGCATTCTGCGGGCGCTGGACGAAGTCGGTCTCGGCTCCTCCTTCCGCTTCCGCTATTCACACCAGCTGTCGGGCGGCCAGCGCCAGCGCATTGCCATTGCAAGGGCGCTGATCATCGAGCCGCAGATCATGCTGCTCGACGAGCCGACCTCGGCTCTGGATGCCTCGGTCCAGGCCGAAGTCCTCAACCTCCTGGAACAGGTCCGGCGCGACCGCAAACTCACCTATATCATGGTCAGCCACGACCTCGGCGTTGTCACGCATATGTGCGAACGTTTGGCGGTGATGAAGAACGGCAAGGTGGTCGAGCGGCTGTCGTCAGCCGATCTCGTGGCGGGCCGCCTCAAGGAGGATTATACCAAGAACCTGATGGTGGCGAGCAAGGGGTTCGTGCGGGCCGCAAGCATGGCTTGAGGCTGGCTCCGGCGCCTGATGCGCCGGTTCGCCTGCGGCTTCTGCGTACCAACAGCGGCACCTAATGCGCTCAGCCAAACCCGCCTTGCATCGTACATTAGAAAGGCGCAATATTCATTCTGCTGGGGCACGGTTCACCTTGGGAGAAGCGGATCATGAACGACATGAGCCTCATGAACCTGCAAGCAGGAAAGACGACCGTGAGCGCGGCGGCCATTGAGGCTTTCGCGTGGCAACAGCGCGGAGACGTGCTCGATGCCAGCGACGTATCCTATGACGAAGTGCGCGCCATCTGGAATGGCATGATCGACCGCAAGCCGGCGCTGATCGTGCGATGCGCCGGTGCCGCGGACGTTGTTCGAGCCGTGCGGTTTGCCCGCGATAACCGGCTGCTTGTCGCGGTGCGCGGCGGCGGGCACAACATTGCCGGCAATGCTGTTTGTGACGGTGGCCTGATGATCGATCTGTCGCCGATGACGTCCGTGCGTGTCGATGCCGCGGCAAAACGGGCTTGGATCGAGCCAGGCGCAACGCTTGCTGATGTCGATAGCGAAACCCAATCCTTCGGGCTTGTGCTGCCGACCGGGATCAATTCCACGACGGGTATCGCCGGCCTGACGCTGGGTGGCGGCTTCGGCTGGATCACGCGCAAGTTCGGTCTGACGATCGACAGTCTCGTGTCCGCTGACGTGGTGACCGCGGACGGCAATCTGCTGCGGGCAAGCGAAACAGAAAACAGCGATCTGTTCTGGGCGCTGAGAGGCGGCGGCGGCAATTTCGGTATCGTCACGGCGTTCGAATTCAAGCTGCATGATCTCGGTCCGCAGGTTACCGCCGGGCTCGTCGTCCATCCGTTCGCGGATGCCAAAGCAGTGCTCGAACAATACCGGCAGGCGCTTGAAACCGCGCCGGACGAGCTGACCTGCTGGGCGGTGATGCGGCAGGCGCCACCGTTGCCGTTTCTGCCGCAGGAGTGGCACGGCAAGGAAGTGCTGGTTCTTGCCATGTGCTACTGCGGTGATGCCGCGTCGGCAGAAAAAGCGACGGCCGGGCTGCGTGCGATCGGTAAGCCGATCGCCGATGTCGTCGGCCCCAGCCCCTTTGCTGGCTGGCAGCAGGCATTCGATCCGCTGCTGACGCCCGGCGCGCGCAATTACTGGAAGAGCCACGATTTCATGGCGCTTTCCGATGCGACGATCACAATCCTGTTGGATGCTGTCCGCAACCTTCCAAGTCCGGAATGTGAGATATTCATTGCTCATGTCGGTGGCGCTGCGGGCCGCATCGCAGCCGGTGCCACCGCCTTTCCGCAACGGAGTTCGCATTTTGTCATGAATGTGCACGCCCGCTGGCGTGAACCGGCGATGGACGCGGCCTGCATCGGCTGGGCGCGCCAGCTTTTCGAGGCTGCGAAACCTTATGCCGTCGGAACGGCCTATATCAATTTCATGCCGGAAGACGAGGGCGACCGCGTCGAGGCGGCCTATGCCGGCAACTATCAGCGGCTCGGTGAGATCAAGCGGCGTTATGACCCGGACAATCTGTTCCGCATGAACCAGAATGTGAAGCCGGGAGGGGAAGCGGGTTAGGTCAGTTGAGGGATGTCGCTGCGCCGGGAGCTTGCGCCTTCGCGACATATAATCGGCCTATGCGAAGCGTGGAAGGCATGCCTTCAAAAACATGGCTAGCCAATAGCCTCACTTCCCGATCGGAAGCTGGAAGTTCACACCGGCGAAGATCTGCCATCTCGGACTTCCGGGACCGTCCTTGAACACGGTGTACTGGGGCTCGATGAATGCATTCATGGTAGCACCATTTTCGAGGGCGAACACTTTGCCTAAGCCGAACCCCACGGGAATGTACCAGTCTCCGTCATGGAGGTCGAAATTCCAGGTAGCCGATGATCGAAGATAAAAGCCATCGTCGAGATTGATGTTGAGGATGGGCTGAGCGGTCAGTAGGGAAACATCCTCGCGGTCGTCCTGACCGGCAAAGGATGTCTGATATGTGACCAGCCCTCCAAGCAGGCCCCAGGACTGCGGTGAAACCACGACGCCCGCCGCACCGACCTGCCATTTTCCCGCGCCCAGCGATTCGTCGGTCGCTGTGGGTATGACGAGCATCGGGCCGATGCCCAAGGTGGTTTCTCCCACCTTGGGAAGGATGAAGAGGTCCATCAGTGTCAGATCACCGAGACCCGTGACGTAGCCTCCCGCCGGGTCCGGTGACGTGGCTATGGGCAACGTGAAGCGCATAAGTTGTGGCAGTCCGAAGGCGTCCGACGGTATAAGGCCGCGCAGCAGGAACTGGTTGGCATGGGGATCGCTCCCTGGGATGTCGTTGAAACTCGGGATGTAATAATCTTGGAGATTGATTGTGATCTTCGGCGTCAGCGGGTTGTTGGCCTCATTGACGGCGTCATGGTGAATTTCCTGGGCGGCTGCGGAATTCATGGCCAGGGTTCCAAGAACAAGGCTCGCTGCTGTGATACGGAACATCATGGATACACCTTCGTGATTCATTGCCGATGCAGTCCAGCACGTTTCCCAAGCGGGGGCCAGACAGGATTTGTCAAAGCCCTGGGTGTGCGGCAGAATGGACACACTCCTCGATCTCCTGACGCCACGTGGCCGCCTACTCGTGCTTGTGGGCATTCGCAGTCAATACGCATCGTGCCAATATTGGTGGCGTGAATTATCACGACGATTCTGATGCTTGTCATTTGATGCTTGTCATTTGGGGGAGAGCTGCCGTGAATAGAAAAGTATCGATGGGAGCCCTGGCGATCGCCACTACGCTGCTCTCGGCGAATTCCGGCATGGCGGCGGAACGCGGTGCAGGCTTCTATCTGCTCGGCAGCAAAGGTCCAGCCGCCGGTATCGCACCGCCGCCAGGCCTGTATTTCCAAAATGACATCTATCTCTACGACGGCAGTCTCGGGGGAGGCAAACAGTTGCCAACGGGTGGCAAGCTTGCGGTCGGTGTCGAGGGACAGGCCGTGCTTGCCGCGCCGACCTTGCTCTGGGTGCCGGAGGAAGAAGTTCTGGATGGCCGTCTCGGTCTGGGATTGACCGTTCCGTATGGCTGGATGAAGACGAATGCGGATGTGACGATCGCCGGCCCACTCGGTGGAACAGCGACCGGCGCGGTCACCGACACGGTGTTCACGGTCGGTGACCCGCTGGTTAGCGCCAGCCTTGGCTGGGATACGGGAAACCTGCACTGGCAGGTCGGCACTATCATCAACGTTCCGATCGGCGATTATCAGGACGGCGAGATTTCCAACATCGCCTTCCATCACTGGGGCGCGGACGTCAATGGCGCGCTGACCTGGTTGGACCCGGCGAGCGGCTACGAATTGTCCGGCGCGCTTGGCATGACCTTCAATGCGGAGAACCCGGCAACAAACTACAAGTCCGGCAACGAGCTGCATTTCGAATGGGCTGCGTTGAAGCATTTCGGGCAGACATGGGACCTCGGTCTGGTCGGCTACGCCTATCATCAAACGACGGGTGACAGCGGCGACGGTGCACCACGACCGTTCAAGGGCAAGGCCTATGCGGTTGGTGCGACAATCGGCTGGAACTTCGAGGTGGCGAACCAGCCCGTTTCAGCCCGCATCAAATATTTCCATGAATTCGGCGTCGAAAACCGCGCAGAAGGCGATTCCGTATTCCTGACCATTGCCTTGCCGCTGAACAGCCCGAAGAAAAGCTCTCCGGAGTGAAGACCGCCAGACTGGCGTCTTGAGGGCCTCACTTGCCGTGGTTCTTGATGAACTTCTCCAGGCTGTAGGAGAAGTTGACGCCTGCAAAGATGCGCCAGTCCGGGCCTGAGCCGCTGCTTGCCACCGTATATTGCGGCTCGATGAAGGCGTTCATCTTGATGTCTTCATTCAGGTGCCACATCTTGCCCAAGCCCAGGCCGACGGGGACTGACCAGGTGTCGTTCTCAAGATTGAAAAACATGCTTGCCGTCGATTGCAGATAAAAACCCTGATCGAGATTGTAAAAAATGATGGGTTGGAATTCCAGTGTCGCAACATCTTTCCGGTCGTCATCGCCGGCAAAGGATTTTTGATAAGTCGCCAGTCCTCCGGCCAATCCCCAGTCAGTCGGTACGACGATCCCGCCGGCTAGACCCGCAGTCCACTTGCCATTTCCGAACCGGTCTTCGCTGGCAGTCGGTGCCCCGAGGACCGGGCCGACACCCCAGGCCCAGCCTTCCTGCTCGAACACCGCAATGTCGAAGACGACCAGGTCGCCCCAGCCAGTCGTGTGTCCATGATCAAGAAGCGTGGGTTCGGTAATGAATGGGATGGAGAAACGGACGAGGTTCGGCGTGTCCCCGATCAGAAATGGGAAAAGCCCGCGTAGGAAGAAGGCGTTGGCGTCCCGCTCCAAGGGGCCACCGAGATCCGGAATATAGAAGTTGTGGAGGTTGAGGGTGACGGCAGGGTTAAGCGGGTTGTTCGTATCATTCAGGTCATCGTTCGAGATTGGCTTCTTTGCGTCCTGAGCGAAGCCCGCGATTGGAAATGATAAGGCGCATTGAACAGACAAAGCTGCGGCGATCGTCAGATTTACAAATCTCATTCATTTCTCCTCGACGCGTGTGAAGCGCCCGGCTTTGCATGGCCCGGTGGGGTCAAATGGCATCATCGCGCGTTCCATAACCCTCGTAATGATATCCGAGCACGAAAATGGCAGGCACGGGAGTACGTTACGGTAACAGGCAATGTAACAGTGCCACCGTCCGTACGGGCCACGTCCGAAGCTGCGTCTGTTACCGTAATGTCCTTCCCGTCTCGCGGCGTGATCGAGACCATTTCAGCGGGCGCGGACTGCGGAAGTTGCTGCCGGAGATCAACCGATGGGGTTCAGTCCCGGCAAAGTGGAAGCATGCCTGGTTTGAACCGGCTTCTGAGCCCTGCGCCAAGCCTTGACAGCCTGCCTCAACGCCGCCCTGTCGAGATCGGGACGATTGCGATCTGCACCGAACAATTCACGCTCGAGCTTGCGCGTCTCCCTGGCGACATCGTGCTCCCCGCATTGCGAAACCCAATCCGCGATCGATTTGTAACCTGTAGAGCGTGTCCAGATTGCAAGGTCACGGTAGATGGTGACAGGATCCCCTGATCGGATGGACGCGACCAGATTCGCGAATTTGCGGGGCTCGGAATTGCGGCGTGCATTCCTGCGCGTTCGCAATTTCCCTGTCATCCACGGTAGTAGCCGTACGAGAAGATAGCCTGCCGCCCCCAAACTGATGGCGGCGGCAGCCATCACCAAAAGGACTTTTCTTGTCACCCAGGCGCGTGCACCGTTGTGAACGTCCTGCTCGAGTTGAGGCGACAGGCCGGTGTGCGCCGAAACGGGCACTGTCACGTTGACCGTGGTCGCTGGAAGCGTGGCCATTGCATTGGCCTGCGCATCGACGTCAAACCAGGGATAGGAAATGGCGGGGATCTCGACCGTTCCCGCCGTCTCGGCGACATAGGTGATCGTTTCCGTCCGGGTGCTTCCCGTCGTCCGGTCTTCTGCTTCCACACCATCAGCGATCTGTGGAGATTTCGAATACTGTTTCATGCCTTTGGCGGCGACGACCGGGATGGCCGGGATCAGCATCGACTGCGTGTCTTCGGCATAAACCGTAATCGTCCGGACCACCGCTTCTCCGACCTTCATCTTCGATGGATCGCGATCGAAGGACTGGGTTATGGTCACACCACGCGCTGCGAACGTCGGGGTGGAAGCTGGCCCGCCGGGAGGATCTGCGACAGTGAAGCTCAGCGTCTGCAAAGTTGCCTGGCCTGGGACGGCCTTGCCTTCCTGCGAATAGCCAAGCGTGATCACCGCAGGCGGAAGCGTGAACGTTCCTGCTGCTTCGGGAATAACCGCATAGGTCCGCCGGATCCCGGCATATTGCACACCGTCGACCGTCTCGACCATGTTCTGCGCGCGATTATCGGACAGGGTCACGATCGCATTGGGCAAGTCGAAGAGAGGAAACTGCGGCGGGGATGTGAAAAAGTCCGGCACGAAGATATCGACCGTGATCTGGACCTGTTGGCCGGGCACGATCTTGCCTTTGTCTTCGATGGCGGCGCGTGTGAACGGCTCCGCAGCATAGGCCATCGAACCGAGTATCAGCCAGAATGCGATGACAGCGCGGAGCATCATCATGGCTTCTTCCCTCTGGCTTCGATGGCAAACTTGCGCGCCATCAGGTCGGCCGGGCTGACCTGGATATTCTTCATCCACAGCTCCGACGTTTGTTCGGCGATGTTCATCTGGCCGGCCTTACCCTGCTTGCCCTTGTCGTCGAACTGGATTTGATCCGGCGGCTGGTTCGGATCCTGCTGTTGTTCCTGTTCGTCGTCCTTCTTCTGCCTGGCGAGTTTTTCCGCGATTGCCAGGTTTGCCGTTGCTTCCGGCCAATTCGGCCGCTTCTCAAGCGCCTTCCTGTATGCCGCGACCGCCTCGTCCAGCTTCCCGGTGTGGAGGAGGGCGTTTCCCTGATCGTACCAGCTTTGCGGCGTATCGACGGCGGCGAAGGCGTCGATGGCCTCCTGGTATTTCCCGGCTCTGTAGAGAGAGGTGCCCTTCCACATGGGATCGATGAAATGCGCGGCAGCCCCGTCGAAATCACCCTTTTCATAGGCGATCCGGCCCTGTTGATCGGGTGTGAGCCACATGTCCGCAAAGTCGGCCGCCCGAGCCTCCGCCGGTAAAACCAGCCGGCAGGCCAGGAGAACCATTCCGGTCCGGACAACCCAGCCCTTCCTGAAAGACAGTGCAAAGACGATGACAAGAGGCAGGATTGCCCACCAGCCCATATCCCGCCAGCGTTCGCCTTCGCTCGCCTGCTTCTGCGCGAAGTTGGTGCGGATCCTTTGCACAACCCATCGCGCATCGGTGTCATCGTCGGTCGCCGTCGCGACGTCAGCGCCGGTCAGCGCATGCAAGTTCCTCAATCCTTCCAGGTCCTGCTTGGCAAAAACACGGCTACCATCCGCAGCGGTCAGAAAGCCGCCATCCGCTGTTTTTACAGGCCCTCCCTCTGGCGTGCCGAAGCCGAGCACGACGATGCCATGTTTCGTGTTCCGCTTGAAAACATCGAATGCCCTCTGCTCGATGCCATCGGTGAGAAACACGATCGTCCCTGATATGTCCTCTCCAGCCAGTGTAAGTTCGGCAAGCTGCAGCGCCTTGGCCGTATCCTTGCCCGCAATCGGCATGATCCGTGTGGCGAGCGCATCCACGTAAGTCTCGATCAGCGCCGCATCCTCGGTCAATGGCAGGACGAGGTGGGCAGAGCCGGCATAGGCGATCACGGCTGTGCGACCGTCCGTACGATCCGCAATGATATCCTTGATTTTCAGCTTTGCCCGCTCGAGCCGCGAAGGACTGACATCTATCGCGTCCATCGTCGGCGACAGATCCACTGCGATCACGAGCGGTGCGGTGTCTTCCACGAAGGGTGGCGATTCCCGCTGCCAGGTCGGGCCGGATGCTGCGATAATCGACAGAAACAGCGCTGCCGCAAGCCCCCATGACGGGCGAAGGCGAGAACCGGCCGTACCGTCGACGAGCAGCCTATCGAGCAGATGCGGCTCGATCATGCCCTTCCACTGATTTCGGACATCTGTCGCACGCGACGACAACCAGATAACCGCAACCGGAGCGAAGAGCGCCAGCAACCAGAAGGGCCGGAGGAAATGGAACTGTTCCATCATGCCGCAGCTCTCCGACGGACAAGGCCCAGCAAACCGCTGAAGACATAGAAGACCGAGAGCAACCCTATCGCCGCCCCAAGCGGCCAGTGGAACAATTCGATCCTCGGCCTCCAGGAGAGGTTCTTCTGATCGTGCGGCGTGATCTTGTCCAGGGTACCGTAGATCGCTTCGAGCTGGGTCTGGTCGCCGCCGAAGAAATACCGGCCTCCCGTTTCCGTCGCGATTTGCTGCAGGGCGGCTGTATCCAGCTTGTCCTCGCCAGTCGCTGTAGGATCGCCGATGCCGACCGTGTGGATCACGACCTTCTTCAGCTTTGCGATCTGCGCCGCCTTGGCTGGTGGCATTTTGCTGGCCGTGTCGTTGCCATCGGTCAGGACGATCAGGACCCGTTCTGGCACGGTGGTCTTTTCGAACATTTTGATGGCAAGCCCGATGGCATCACCGAGCGATGTACGCGGCCCGGCAATTCCCGGCAGCGTGTCGGCAATCACGGCCTGGACGGTCTTGTGATCCATGGTGAAAGGCACCAGCGGATAAGGCGCGTCGCCGAACGCGATCAGCCCGATGCGATCGCCCGGACGTTTCGCGACAAAGTCGGCGACGACTTTACGAACGGCTTCCACACGAGCCTCAACAGTTTCGCTGGATGAACGGAAATCCTTGGTATCCATCGATTGCGACAGGTCGATCGCCAGCATGAGGTCGCGCTGCGGCTCGATCTTCTCGAGCGGCGGCTCGACGAATTGCGGCCGGGCGAGGGCGAGAACGATGAGGCACCAGGCCAGCGTTTCACAAACGAACTGCGGCCATGTCCTGCGGGCGATGACCGATCCTTCCGTCGGGCGTATGCCAGCCGCATCCGCCACCTGCGCGAAGAAGGGAAGACGGATGGATGCAGCCGTCTCGCGATGGGCTGGTAGCAGCCACCAGATGAGCAGCGGCGCTGGCACCAGGAGCAGCAGCCACGGATGGTCAAGCTGATACATGATGACGCCTGATCCATGTTCGCGCGGACGATACGAGCCCGGTTGCTGCCAACGCTTCGACGTGACCATTGCTTTGATATTCCACGTCATCCAGGAGAGTGCTCAGGGCACGCCCCGCGCCGCCGCCGCCGTGGTCTTCGAGAAAGCCGACCCACGCCGCGCCGGAAAGGGAAGCGACCTCTTTGCGGCCCCAACCGGCAAGAGCAGCACGTTTGAGGACTTCGGTGAGTTGCCGGATTGCCCGGTCGCGTGTCGCAGGGCTCTGCAGATCCTGCTCGATGGCATCGAGCAGCTCAAGCGCCTCGCGCCGATAGGCGTTGGCCCGGTAGCGCCGGAGCCAGAGGAGGAATGCCGCCACCGCTGCCGTCAGCAGCAGGATCGCGAGCAGCGCCCAGCCCCATGTCTGCGGCATCCATGAGACCGGCTCAGGAATGGCGATGTCCTTGAGCGACCGAAGTGCGGCTTCTGTCAGGGGATCGGGCGCGGCCTGTTGTGATGCCATCAGCGCCTCCGTTGCCGCCATGCGGCCTGCTCAAGGAGCCGTCGCAGCTGCGGTGCGGTCTCTTCCGCAGCCGACACCGGAAGCATCGGCAGCCCCAGCTCGCGCTGCCAGGCTCGCAGTTCACGGCCCCGGTCGCGCGCGAAGCTGTCGATGGCGTGCCGGACATCGGCCCGTCGCAGCGGCAGTTCGGCCTGCAGCCCGCCGGCGCTGACGACCATGCTGCTGGTTGTGGGCAGGTCGAGAAGAAAAGGATCATAAACGAGGATGCAGATGACGTCGTTGCGGTCAGAAAGCCTGAGCAGGGTGTTGCGGGTCTTGTCGCTATGGCCGTCGAAATCGCTGATCACCACGACGAGGTGATCGTGGTGGGCAATGCCGGCGATCCGCTCGACCACCGCATCCAGAGAGGAGGGCGACGGTGCACCTGAAAATGCCGCGCTGAGGCTGCCGTTTTGCCTGGCGATCGTGTCTGCAAAGGTGATGACGGCCTCGCGACTGCGATGTGGACGCAATTCGTCGATATCTGAATTATTGAAGACCCAACCGCCGACCCGGTCGCCGGAGCCGAGAATGCGCCATGCGCACAGCATTGCCACCTCCGCTGCGGTCACCGACTTCATGGCACGCCGGCTGCCGAAGAACATGTTGATGCGCTGATCGACGACGATGAGGGCAGGACGCTCCTTCTCTTCACTATAGACGCGCACGACGGGCTTGTTCGTTCGCGCCGTCACCCGCCAGTCGATCGACCGGATGTCGTCGCCGGGCAGATAGTCCCGGAGCTCTTCGAAGGTCAGGCCCCGCCCGCGCATCGACGAGTGCATGCGGCCGGCGAGCTGCTGGTGGCTCGGCGATTTCTGCACGAAGCTCAGGTCGCGGGCGCGCGCCTCCAGGGCCACGAGCTGGTCGGTCGAAATATAGACGCCCTGAAGATTTTCGGCTGCGGCCATTTCACGCCCTCAGGAAACCGCCACGAGTTCGATGATCCGGTCGATGACCTTGTCCGGTGTCGTGTTCGACGCATGCGCCTCGTAGGACAGGATCAGCCTGTGGCGGAAGACGTCGTGGACGATCGCCTTGATGTCGTCCGGTGTGACGTAGTCGCGGCCGTTCAGCCAGGCATAGGAGCGCGACACTTTGTCGAGCCCAATCACGCCGCGGGGGCTGACGCCGACCTGAAGAAGCTTGGCAAGGTCCTTGTCGTAGCGTTCCGGATAGCGTGTGGCGAAGACCAGGGCGACGATATATTTTTCGACAGGCTCCGACACGGTCACAGTGCCAATCTCGCTTCGGGCATCGAAGACCGCCTGCGGATCCAGCCTTTCGGAGGTCACGGACTTGGCTTTCTGCTCAGCGTTGTTCTCTTCGCTGCGCACCAGCCGCATGATGGCGGCCTCGGAGGCTTCGTCGGGATAGCCGACCTCGACATGCATGAGGAAACGGTCGAGCTGCGCCTCCGGCAGCGGATAGGTGCCTTCCTGCTCGATCGGGTTCTGCGTCGCCATCACCATGAACAGTTCCGGTAGCGGATAGCTTTTGCCGCCGACCGTGACCTGCCGCTCCTCCATTGCTTCGAGAAGCGCCGACTGCACCTTGGCGGGTGCGCGGTTGATCTCGTCGGCGAGGATCAGGTTGGCGAAAATCGGCCCCTGCTGGAACTTGAATTCACCCTTGCCACCTTCGCTGAAGTAGATTTCCGAGCCGGTGATATCGGCCGGAAGTAGATCAGGGGTGAATTGAACGCGCGACAGTTCCGCATTCAAATTTTTTGCCAGGCTCTTGATTGCCCTGGTCTTTGCCAGACCCGGAAGGCCTTCGACCAACAGGTGGCCATTGGCGAGCAGGCCGAGCAAGAGACGCTCGACCATTTCCTCCTGGCCGATGATGGATTGGCCGATCCTCTTGCCGAGCGCCAGAATATCGTCGCGTGCCGTCATGCCGAACTCCGTTCATGTGAACCGGACGCACGGGTGAAGGTGCGTCCGGAGGTCATTGTCATAGGAGTTGTCGCAGGAACTACTTCTCGATACCGCGGTCTTTGAAGGATTGGTCAATTGCCTTGTCGACCTGTTCACGAACCCCTTCGATGTTGAAGCTGGCGACACGCTGGCTTGGCGGGTACTTCACGAAGGTTTCGAGGAAGGCAGCACTTTTCAACTGTCCCTTGACGAGGAGAAAGTCGTTTCTGACCAGCCAATCATTGTATTGATCGGAAACGGTATCGGCCCGTTCATAGGGGTCCATCCGAAGGTTGAAGAGCTTTGGAAGACGCCACGTGATGAGCGGGGTCTGCCAGACCGCGAAGCCGCCTGGTGCAGGCTGTTCCTTGAACACGACCTTCCAATCGTCAAAGCGAATGCCGACAAGGTCGCCGTCGTCATCGAAGTAGTAGAACTCGTTGCGAGCGCTCTTGTCCGATTTTCCGGTGATATAGTCGAGCTGGTTGAAGCCATCGAGATGGTTCTTGAAGCTCGTGTCGCTTCCTTCAGGCTTCCAACCGGTCAGAAGGCGGTTTTTCACATCGGGGTCGCCGGCTGCCGCCAGCAGGGTCGGGAACCAGTCGAGACCGGACACCATGCCGTTGGAGACCTGCCCAGGCTTCACATGGCCGGGCCAGCGAATAATTGCGGGAACGCGGAAAGCGCCTTCCCAGTTGGTGTCCTTCTCGCTGCGGAACGGCGTCGTCGCGGCGTCCGGCCAGGAGAACTGGTTGGGGCCGTTGTCGGTTGCATAGACGACGATCGTGTTGTCGGCGATGCCGAGCTCATCGAGCTTGTTCAGCAGTTTGCCAACGTCGCCGTCATGCTCGATCATGCCATCGCCATATTCGTTGCCCGGCATGCCGCTCTGCCCGCGCATCGATTCGCGAACGTGCGTGAACACATGCATGCGCGTCGTATTCATCCAGGTGAAGAAGGGCTTCTTCGCCTTGGCCTGACGATCGATAAAGTCGATTGCAGCAGCCGTCGTCTCGTCATCGATCGTTTCCATGCGCTTCGTCGTCAGCGGTCCGGTGTCTTCTACCTTTCCGTCGGCCGAAGCCTTTATGACGCCGCGAGGATTGTATGCCTTGAGAAACTCGGCATCGTCCTTCGGCCAGTTCGCGGCTTCCGGCTCTTCCTCGGCGTTCAGATGGTAGAGGTTGCCGAAGAACTCGTCGAAGCCGTGCTTGGTCGGCAGGTACTCATCGCGGTCGCCGAGATGGTTCTTGCCGAATTGGCCCGTCGCATAGCCAAGCGGCTTCAGCGCCTGCGCGATGGTCATGTCACCCGCCTGCAAACCAACTGTGACGCCGGGTGCTCCGACCTTGCAAAGCCCTGTCCGAAGGCAGGTCTGACCCGTGATGAACGTCGAGCGGCCCGCGGTGCAGCTGTTCTCGGCGTAATAGTCCGTGAACATCATGCCTTCCTTGGCGATGCGGTCGATATTCGGTGTCTTGTAACCGATGACCCCCATCGAGTAGGCCGATATATTGGTCTGGCCGATATCATCCCCGAAGATGACGAGGATGTTCGGCTTGGCGGCGTCCTGCGCCAATGCTGGGGCGGCTGCGAACGGCATGGCCAGCGTCAGCGCAACCGCAGCTGTGGCGCCAAGCAGCCGGCGCGAAAGGGTGGTACTCATGACGGTGTTCTCCCTGGGCGGCGTGTAAAGTCATTGCACATTACGCTCTCCTTCTGGTCGGACAGGCCGGAATCCGCCCTGACGTGGATGTCGCTTTGACGGCGGGAGTTTGCCGGAAAAACGCATGGGCGGAAGTACGTTACGGTAACAAGGCGGGAATTCTGATGTTACACACTCGTAGAATCGTGCGTTTGCTGCATCGCCAATGCCGAGGTCATTCGACACCGGGCTTTGGTTCAGCAAGGTTAGCGGTGCTATCGCACATCACCGGACGTGACCTCTGCGCGAGCCCGGCAGAATGACCATCCAACGCAGTCAACGTGGTGGCGCGGGCTGCGGGAACAGAAAAGTCACCCCCGCCTTGATGCCCCATTCAGGTCCGTTCTTGGGTGCATCGATCCAGTATTTGCCGCCTATCGAAAGACTCATCGTCTGCTCGCCAAGCTTGACGATCTTCGAGAATGATAGCGACGCTGGTAGGCTCCAGTCATCGGCGACCCAGTCATAACTATAGTCGAGGTTCGCGGAAATCGTCCGGCCTTCGCCGATATGCCAGGCGATAAACGGCTGTATCTCGCTCTGGCTGACATCCGGGCGGCTGCCGTCGCCGAGCACGGACCACATGTGGCTTGCGGACGCACCGATCGACATCGACTTTGTCTGCAGCAGCAATAGCCCGGATGGTCCGATCGAAAGCTTGCCGGATCCGAACTCGTCCCGCGTCGCGGTCGGCAGCGAGAACTGTGGCCCAAATGCCCAAATGAGCGGCCCGTGCGTGCTCGGGGTGATGGACAGGTTCTGCGATATGTCGCCGAGGCCGAATTCGCGCCCGCCCGGACCGACCGGATCGCTGTATAAAAGCGGGAAGTCGGTATGGGAGATCACGTTCCAGTCGGCAGTAAGGGAGAAGGGAATGACGGGTTCGATGTCCAGAGAGCCGGAGAACAGGTCGCCGCCCTCCCAGCGGCCGAAGTCGAAATCTGAATGGACAGGGACGCTGATCATGAACGAAGCTGGATTGGACACCTTGCGGGCCAGTTCATCGGCGTCGTCCTCGGCCATGGCGGGGAAGCTTGTAAGGATGATGATCGCCACCATCGCCGCCCATCTCGAATACGCACCTTGTATTCAGCCGCTCCAAACATGTGAGTGCATCACCCGAAGACGCAGGATGAGTCGAGTTCCATATCATGACGGCCTTCTTAGGCCGCTGGAAGCACGTTACTGTTACGGTCGGCGTAAAAGCTCTTCATGACCGCACATGGATCACATGGGCTTTAATCTGCTCTTCCGCGTTGATCTGGAATACGGTGCACCGGGCAGGATGAAACCGGGCGCTGCTACATCATTGAAGGCGCGTTAGGGGCCCTACTGCCCAGCTTTATTCTGGATTGGCGGAATTTTGGTGCACCCGACTGGATTCGAACCAGTGACCCCTGCCTTCGGAGGGCAGTACTCTATCCAGCTGAGCTACGGGTGCATCCGCGACGGCAAGGCGTCGAAGCAGGCTGTGACCGGTTCATAGCCTAGGACAGGCGCCGCATCAATGGTGAAAGCGCCCCAGCGGCAGGAAAATCCCATTCATTGAAAGCCTTGCGTTCCGCCGTCGTTTGCAGGGTGCGAGGGAGGGCACCCGGCGCGATGAGCGGACACAAAAAATGCCGCGCTCCGGGAGCGCGGCATCGGATTTTTCAGGCATTCGGCAGGTTACGCCGTCTGCATTGCGCCGGGGCCGGGGATCGCCTTGGGCGGGACCTTGCCGAGAATGATCATGCCCAGAACCTCGTCCTTGGTCACGTCCTCGGTGCGGGCGTGGCCGACGACCTGGCCATTCTTCATCACTGACACCCGGTCAGCGAGGTCGAAGACGTCGTGGATATCGTGGCTGATCAGGAAGATGCCGATGCCTTCGCGCTTCAGCTGCTTGATCAGTTCGCCGACCTGTGCGGTTTCCTGGGGGCCAAGTGCAGCCGTCGGCTCGTCCATGATTAGGATGCGGGCGTCGAACAGGATGGCACGGGCGATTGCCACAGACTGGCGCTGGCCGCCCGAGAGTGCCTTGACCGGCTCCTTGAAGCGCCGGAAGTTCGGGTTGAGCCGCCCCATGACTTCGCGGGCCTTGGCTTCCATTGCCACGTCGTCGAGCGTGCCCCAGGGGGTACGCAGTTCGCGGCCGAGATAGAGGTTGGCGGCGGCGTCGACATTGTCGGCGACGGCGAGCGTCTGGTAGATCGTCTCGATACCGTAACCCTTGGCGTCGCGCGGATTGCTGATCTGCACTGGTGCGCCGTTGATCAGGATTTCGCCGGCGTCGCGCTTGTAGGCGCCCGACAGGATCTTGATCAGCGTCGACTTGCCGGCGCCGTTATGGCCGAGCAATGCGACGACTTCGCCCGGATATAGATCGACAGAGGCATTGTCGACGGCGTGGATGCCGCCGAAGGAGATGGAAATGTTCTTCATTTCCACCAGGGGAGCGCGTTGTTCCGTCATTGTCGTACTCCTCTTACTTGGCCCGGCCGCGATAAACGGTATCCAGCCAGACGGCCATGACCAGCACGATGCCGATGACGATGCTTTGCAGCGGCGTGTCGATGCGCAACAGCACCATGCCGGACTGCAGCGATTGCATGACGATCGCACCGAGAACCGCACCGGAGATCGTGCCCATGCCACCGGCAAGCGAGGTGCCGCCGATGACAGCGGCAGCGATGGTATACAGTTCGTCGAGCGTGCCCTGTGCATTTGTGGCGGCGTTCAGGCGAGCCGTCGAAATGGCTGCAGCGATGGCGCAGAGCGCCCCCATCAGCGCGAAGATACGCACCGTCACCCAGCGGGTCTTGATGCCGGCGAGCTCGGCTGCTTCCGGGTTGCCGCCGATCGCAAAGACATAGCGGCCGAAGCGGGTGCGGGTGGTGAGGAAGCTCATGGCGATGGCGATGCCGACGGCCATCAGTACCGGGATGGCGATGCCGAGCGGGATTTGCAAGCCACCCTCTGGCCAGGGGATATTGTGAGCCTCGGCATATTTCTTGGCGAGGTTGACCGGCATATAGTAGCTGTTGAGCACCCAGACGGCGATCATCACCGTGACGCAACCAACCAGCGAGAGGAAATATTCCGCCCACATCGGCCGCAGCGGAAAGCCGAAGCGCTTGCGCTGCTTGCGTGAATTGATGATGGAGGCGACGATGATGAGGCAGGCGATAATGCCGACAACCCAGCTTGCCGTGGCACCGATCGATCCCTCTGCACCACCGCCCATCAGGCGGAATGTCGTGTCCATCGGGGCGACAGTTGCGCCGCTGATGACCAGGAAGGCTGCTGCGCGCCAGATCAGCAGGCCGCCGAGGGTGACGATGAAGGCGGGAACATTGAGAAAAGCGATGATGACGCCCTGAAATGCGCCGATGGCGGTTCCAAGTACGATGCCGACCGTCAGCGCGATGATCCAGGTGGCCGGATTGTCGAAGCCGATTAGCGGCGGCAGGATTTTGGCCTGCGTAATCGCCATGATCATGCCGACGAAGCCGAGGATCGAGCCGACCGAGAGGTCGATATTGCGGGTGACGATGACGAGCACCATGCCCGTTGCCATGACCGAGACCGACGCCGCCTGGACTGTCAGGTTCCACAGGTTGCGTGGCGTCAGGAAAAGCCCGCCGGTAAAATATTGAAAGCCGAGCCAGATACACAGCAGGGCTGCGATCATCCCGAGCAGCCGGGTATCGATCTCGGTCGCCTGCAAGAAGCGCTGCAAGGCGCTCCCTTGAGTCTGGCGCACGCTGCTGGAAGGCGTGGCAATGGTGGTATTTGCCATTTCCGGATTACTCCCCCTTTTATTCTATCTTAAAGTACCGCACATCGGAGAAGCGCCGCAACGTGGTCGCTGCGGCGCTCGTGACGGGACTTTATCTGCCCATGGTCAGGATCGGATCAGTTGCAGACAGCAACGGTTCCGGCCTTTACGCCCTGGCAGGTTTCTTCCTTGGAAATCCAGCCGGCGTCGATGACGACGTTCAGATTGTCCTTGGTGATCGGCTGCGGTGCGATGAAGAACGACTGCATCTCGACGCCCTTCGGTCCGCCGGCAAACTTGACCGTGCCGGGGATCGCATCCATGGAGGCACCGCCGGCAAGCGCTACGGCGATTTCGCCGGCCTTCTTGCCGAGTTCGCGGCTATCCTTCCAGACGGATACGGTCTGGGTGCCAAGGGCAACACGGTTCAGAGCGGCCTTGTCGCCGTCCTGGCCCGAAACCGGAACCGAGCCTGCAAGGCCCTGTGCTTCGAGTGCTGCGACAACGCCGCCGGCCATGCCATCATTCGAGGAGACGACACCGTCGACCTTGTTGTCGTTGGCGGTCAGGAACTGCTCCATGTTCTTTTGGGCAGCTTCCGGCTTCCAGCCGTCCGTATAGGCTTCGCCAACATTCTTGATCTTGCCTGCGTCCATGGCAGCTTTGAGCACTTCCATTTGGCCGGAGAACAGGAAGTCCGCATTCGGATCGGTCGATGCACCCTTGATGAAGACGTAATTGCCTTCCGGCTTGACCTTGAACACCTCGGCAGCCTGCATGCGGCCGACTTCCTTGTTGTCGAAGGTGATGTAGTAAGCGGCCGGATTTTCGATCAGGCGGTCGTAGCCGACGACAGGAATGCCTTCAGCGGCGGCCTTTTCGATGGCCGGGCCGATGGCTTCAGAATCCTGCGCCAGAACGATGATGGCGTTGGCGCCCTGTGCGATCAGCGATTCGATGTCGGTCAGCTGCTTGGCTGCGGATGCCTGAGCGTCAGCGGAGATGTACTTGTCGCCGGATGCTTCGAGTGCTGCCTTGATGGCGGCTTCGTCGGTCTTCCAGCGTTCTTCCTGGAAGTTCGACCAGGAAACGCCGACGACCAGATCCTTGGCCATGGCTGCAGTGTGCAGGGATACGATGATGGCAGCGCCTGCCATCAGTGTCAAAACTGATTTCATGAAGTCCTCCCAAGTGACCGCTGACCGTCCGCGCGAACCTCCCGCACGGCCCCCGGCCAGCAAATTTGCCTGTCGCCAACTCCAAAAGAGTTTTTTCTCGACAGTCGAGAAAATAGATGTCAGAGTTTTTCGGGGCTGTCAACAACGCTTTGGACAAGGTCGTTTGACATCGGGCAGATGCTTTGGGAGGAGCATGTGTTTGTGGAATTCGTGAATCACAGGGATGCGCAATGCTGAGCAAATCGAGCACCGAACTGGTGCGTCAGCAAAACAGCGCGCTTGTGCTTGCGACCTTGCGGCGTCTTGGGCCTCTCTCCCATACCGACATATCCGAACATACCGGTTTGGCGTCTGCGACGGTTTCGGCGATCACCGCTGAACTGGAGAGGGCAGGGGTTATCGGGAAGGCGGAACAGCAGGCGCCTTCGGGGCGCGGGCGGCCGCGCGTGTTGTTTGCGCAGCGCCGCGACAGCGGCTTTCTGATCGCCGTGCGGATCTCCTCGGATATCGTGCAATATTCGCTGGTGGACTATTCCGGGCGGCTGATCGACCGTTTCGAGGAGCCGCGCAATCACAAGGTCGTGGGAACGCAGCCATTTGCCGAGGGTTTCCTGGATGCGCTGGCCCGCCTCATTCACCGCTCGCAACTGGACAAGACACAAATCCTTGCCGTCTCGATCTCCAGCAAGGGCACCGTCGATGCCGATGGCAAGCGGCTGTTGTGGTCGCCGGTCTTTGGCGGCGAGCAGATCGATTTCGTTGCGCTGCTGCAGCCGGAGTGGCGGGCTAAAGTCACGCTGAACAACGAGACTTTGCTGGTCGCGCAGGCGCTGGGCATGAAGGCGGATGCAAGCCATCCCGGTTCTTTCCGCGCGCTTGCCGCCCTGTCGCTTGGCCACAGCATCGGGCTTGGCGTTGCCCGCAAAGATAGGTTCGGCGAGCTGGAGGTGACGGCTCCCAATTTCGGCCATATGCTGCATGCTGCCAATGGCTGCCTGTGCCGGTGCGGCTCCTTCGGCTGCATCGAGGCATCTGCTGGGTTCTATGGAATTCTGCGCACCGCCTTTGAAGTGCCGCCCGATACGATCCCGGCCAAGTTCGTGCCGCTGGCGGAAATGGACAAGATCGCCGCAAGTGCGCGCCAGGGAAACCGCATGGCGGGTTATGCTTTCAGGCAAGCGGGCATTGCGCTGGGCAATGGTCTTTCCCGGTTGCTCAGCCTTTACGATCGCATGCCGATCTCCATCACCGGACCAGGAACGCGCTATTTCGATCTTCTGCAGCGCGGCATCGATGAGGGGCTGGAGCAATCGCATGAGGTCCGGCTTCAGGGCAAGCCGGAGATTTCGGTGATCTTCGATGAACAGAGACTGGTTTTCGATGGTCATCTGGATCGGGCCTTGACCGATATGGATCATGACATCGCCGCCTTCAGGCAGCTGCCTCCGTCGGTAGAGCAGACTTGATAGAAGAAAGGCCGGGCGAACCCGGCCTTTTGTCATTGAGCTTATCGGTTATTCGCCGACGCGGATCTGGCGCTTTTCAGCGACTGACTTCACGGCCGCGTCCGCCAGTGCCAAGGCTGCCAGGCCATCGGAGCCGGATGGCGTGATCTTGGTGCCCTTTTCGATCGCCGAAATGAAGCCGGCGATTTCGTTGGCATAGGCTTCGGTGTAGCGCGTCATGAAGAAATCATGCAGCGGCGGGCGGGTATAACCATCGCCATTGGCGATCTCGATCGAGACGGCGCGCTGGTTCTCGGCCGAAACCACGCCCTTCGAGCCGTGCACCTCGATGCGCTGGTCGTAGCCATAGGTGGCGCGGCGGGAGTTGGAGATGATCGCCTGCTTGCCGGACGCCGTCTCGAGAATGACCGAGACGCTGTCATAGTCGCCGGCCTTGCCGATTTCCGGATCGACGAGAACGGCGGCATGAGCCGTGACGACAACCGGCTCTTCGCCGAGCAGGAACCGGGCCATGTCGAAATCATGGATGGTCATGTCGCGGAAGATGCCGCCCGAACGCTTGATGTAATCGACCGACGGCGCGCCCGGATCGCGCGAGATGATCGTGACCATCTCGACATCGCCGATCTTGCCGTCGTCGATCGCCTTGCGGACAGCCATGAAATGCGGGTCGAAACGGCGGTTGAAGCCGACCATCAGCTTGCCCTTGGTTTCTTCGACAACCTTCATGCATTCACGTACGCGGCCGACGTCGAGATCGATCGGCTTTTCGCAGAAGATCGCCTTGCCGGCGCGCGCAAAACGCTCGATCAGGTCGGCATGGGTGTCCGTCGGGGTGCAGATGACGACGGCGTCGATATCCGCTGATTTTTCGATCTCTTCGATCGTGCGCACAGCGCAGCCATATTGCTTGGCGATCGCGTTGGCTGCCTCGGGAAAGGCGTCGGCGACGGCAACGAGGACGGCATCCGGGTTGGCGCTGACAGCTTTTGCGTGAACCTTGCCGATACGGCCGGCGCCGAGAAGACCAAATCTGACGGTCATGTTCATCTCTTTTTGACAAGCGGCAAAGCGCCGCGAAGGGACGGGGTGATGACGCTCACTCCGGACAGGCGTTGCGGAAGACAGATCCGCGCTGATGCTTGTGAAGACGGTCTCAGGCGCCTGCCGGTCGCGCGTGGCGGGCAGGCGCAATCTCTCTCCCTGTTTCCTTTCATGCCGATAAGCGTGCCGTATATCTCCTCCGGCACATGTGAAAATCGGAATAAAAACGTAACAATGTTAGTTTTCAGAATATTTATTCTATTTCGGGCCGCGCCGTCAAGCTGTTAAAGCCTTTGGCCCCTTGCGGCAAATGTCCTTTTGGACATAAGGCTGTGGTCTTTGTTGCGCGGGCCGTATTGCCGGGCAAATCCCCAAGGACAATTTGCATGATAAAGCTCATCGATCCGGATCATCCGTTCTACAAGCCACTTTGGGTTCGGCTTGTGATCGTGGTGCTGTGTTCTGCGTGGACTGCCGTCGAGTTCTGGAACGGAGCCAATACCTGGGGCATGATCTTCCTTGCAGTCTCCGCCTATACGGCCTGCGTGCTGATCATCTTCTTCAAGCCGAAGGCCGAGGTTGTGGAAGAAGCAAAGACGGACGATCCGGTCTGATCATTACCGCCGCTGCATCAGGCGCAACCGCCGTTGCGCCTCGTCGATCAGCATGTTGGCGATCTTCATGCGCAGCGTCGCATTGGTCCGGTAATCCGGGTCATGGCGATCGGGGTGGTTGTCGGCGGCAAAGCGGCGGCGTTTGTCCGCCAGTGTCGGCTGCGTTTCCGTGTCCGTGAGCGCCAGGTCGGCGGCAATCTGTTCGGGACGGATCCTGCGAAGATGCTCGGGCATGACCGGTTTGGGCACAGGTTTGGCGGGGGCAAGCATCTCGTCACTGGCTGTATCGAAATAGGCGCGGTGAACCGCGCCGCTACCGGCCATTGCGGATGTTTCTGTATTGCCGACGAAGCCACCGTTGAAGCCACGGATGCCGGCGGGCGGTCTTTCCTCTTCGGGAGCCGTGTCTTCGCCTTCTTCCGCTTTCAACCTCTCCAGCACCGACTGGAACACCGACATTCCGAACATCTTTCTCTCCGCTTTGCCGGTCATAGAGCACATCAAGGTTTTGCGGGCCTGATCAGGCGGAACTCTGCTTCAGGATCAGGTCGTAGAGCAGCTTGGCGCTTGGTGGCAGGGCGCGGCCGCGTGCGGTGATCAGGCTGTAGGGGCGGATCTTGATGTCGAAGTCTGTTGGAAGAACGCGGATTTCGCCCGCCTGGCTGCCACTTCCGGCGATCAATGTGGCTACGTCGCGGGCAACGGGAGCCACGGCATTGGTGTGGCGGACGATGGAAACCGTCAATATTGTGGACGACGTGTTGATGATGGTTGCGGGCAAGGGCGTACCGGCCGACAGAAAACTGTCCTCAACCGCACGCCGTAACAGCGTTCCGGATGGCTGGAAGACCCAGTCGTAGCCGGGCAGATCGGCTGAGCTGACGATGTCCTTGTCGAGCAACGGGTGCCCCGTCCGGACGATCAGGCAGACATCTTCCTCTCCAAGTTCGATCAGATTGAACTGCCGCGGATCCAAGTCGTCCGGTATCCGGCCGATGACGAAGTCGTGCCGGGCTGCCAACAGTTCGCGCACGAGCACGTTGCTGTTCTCGATCTGGATGTTGATTTCGATGCCGGGATAGGCCGTCGAAACCTGCCGGATGGCAGGAACAGCAAGATTGAGGGCAGGGCCAGTGACGGAGCCCAGCGAGACCGAGCCGCCGCTTCCTGTCTTCAGTTCGTTGATCTCGCGTGTCGTCTCCCGCAGTTCCAGGAAGATCGTGCGGGCGCGCCGCGCCAAGGCCCGGCCATATTGCGTCAACTCGACGCCGCGGGCGACGCGGATACAGAGCGGCGCCTTCAGAATGGTCTCGATCTCACCCAGCATACGTGAAGCGGCCGGCTGCGAAATGCTGAGAGAATCAGCGGCTGCGCTGATCTGACCATGCTCTTCGATGGCCAGAATCAGCTGCAAATGACTCATTTTTAAGCCTAAGCGAAAAATTCCTCGTTCGGAATAATCCACCGGAACGGATGAGACCGGTAAAGAATCGTCCATATTTAACCCACCTTCCGAGAAAAATACCTTCGCATCGGCAAAAAATCACACTGTTGAGGTGTATTATACCGAAAATGTTATAATTATACACCTATATTGTATTTGACAGTTATGGCGTTTGATTCCAGTTTGCAACCATGTGCGCCAGCGTGCTCGGGAGCGTGTAAGGCCTGGGAGGGCTTTCTTTCACCCCTTAACCCTCCGCCAAGAGATTATTTGATCTCTCGGCTACGCGACGCGCTGCACATATCAAGGCCGGCCGATCGCCGCCTGGATCAACACTCAGGGAGAGATACATGAGATTAGTTACTTCGCTTCTCGCCGCCGCAGCGCTCAGCGTGGCGTCTTTCGTCGTTCCGGCGATTGCCCAGGACAAAGGCACCGTTGGTATCTCGATGCCGACCAAGACCTCAACCCGTTGGATTTCCGACGGCGAGACGATGGAAAAGCTGTTTAAGGAAGCCGGCTATACGGCGGACCTGCAGTTTGCTGACGACGACATTCCGAACCAGCTGGCCCAGATCGAGAACATGGTCACCAAGGGTGCCAAGGTTCTGATCATCGGCGCCATTGACGGCACGACGCTCTCCGACATCCTGGCCAAAGCTCACGAAGCAGGCGTCAAGGTCATCGCTTACGACCGTCTGATCCGCGATTCCGGCAATGTCGACTATTACGCAACGTTCGACAACTTCCAGGTTGGTGTTCTGCAGGCAACGACGCTCGTACAGGGCCTCAAGCTCGACGGCGCGACCGAGCCGAAGAATGTTGAACTGTTCGGCGGTTCGCCGGACGATAACAACGCCTTCTTCTTCTACGATGGCGCAATGTCGGTTCTGCAGCCGCTGATCGACGCCAAGAAGATCGTCATCAAGTCCGGCCAGACCGGCATGGAAAAGGTCGGTACGCTGCGTTGGGACGGTGCTGTTGCACAGGCCCGCATGGAGAACCTCCTGTCCTCGACCTATACCGATGCCAAGGTTGACGGCGTCCTGTCGCCTTACGATGGTCTCTCCATCGGCATCATTTCTGCTTTGAAGGGTGTTGGCTACGGTTCCGGCGACATGCCGATGCCGATCGTTACCGGCCAGGATGCTGAGCTTCCGTCGGTCAAGTCGATCCTCGCTGGCGAACAGTATTCCTCGATCTTCAAGGATACCCGCGAGCTTGCCAAGGTTGCCGTCTCGATGACGGACGCCATCATTGGCGGCAAGGAGCCGGAAATCAACGACACCAAGACCTACGACAACGGCGTCAAGGTTATCCCGTCTTACCTCCTGAAGCCGGTCGCTGTTGACAAGACCAACGTCAAGGAAGTCCTGGTCGGCGCCGGTTACTACACGGAAGACCAGATCAACAACTGATCCCGTCTTTTCCATCCGGGGCCCGCGATCACTTGCGGGCCCTTTTATCTTGATGAGAGACTTGTATTGTCGCTGTGTCTGGCCTCATCATCCACGGACTGCCGCAGGAATACCTGAACATGGACAACATCATTCTCGAAATGCGGGGCATTACCAAGACGTTTCCGGGCGTAAAGGCCCTGGACAACGTCAACCTCAAGGTCCGCGAAGGTGAAATTCACGCACTTGTCGGCGAAAACGGCGCGGGAAAATCAACCCTGATGAAGGTGCTGAGCGGCGTCTATCCCGCCGGAACCTATGACGGTGAGATTCACTACGATAACGAAGTTCGCAACTTCTCGACGATTTCCGACAGTGAGCATCTCGGCATCATCATCATTCACCAGGAGCTGGCGCTTGTCCCGCTTCTGTCGATTGCCGAAAACATCTTCCTCGGCAACGAACTCGCCACCAATGGCGTCATCGATTGGAAGCAGACGTTTTCGCGCACCCAGGAACTGCTCGACAAGGTGGGCCTGCGGGAGCCGCCGACGGCGCGCATCACCGATATCGGCATCGGCAAGCAGCAGCTGGTCGAAATCGCCAAGGCACTGTCGAAGAAAGTCCGGCTGCTGATCCTCGACGAGCCGACCGCATCGCTCAATGAAACCGATTCCGACGCGCTGTTGAAGCTCCTGATGGAGTTCCGCAAGCAGGGCATGACCTCGATCATCATTTCGCACAAGCTGAACGAGATCAAGAAGGTCGCCGACAAGATCACCATCATCCGTGACGGCGGAACAGTCGAAACGCTCGACTGTCATAACGAAGATATCAGCGAAGACCGGATCATCAAGGGCATGGTCGGCCGCGATATGGAAGACCGATACCCGGCGCGCGAGCCCAAGATCGGCGAGACGCTGCTGGAAGTGAAAAACTGGAACGTCTTCCACCAGCACCATCGTGACCGGCAGTTCCTGCACGATATCAATTTCAATGTGCGCGCCGGCGAAGTCGTCGGTATTGCCGGCCTGATGGGTGCCGGGCGCACGGAAACGGCGATGAGCGTTTTCGGCAAGTCCTGGGGTCACAAGATCACCGGCGAGGTGTTGATGCACGGCAAGCCTGTCGACGTCAGCACCATTCCGCGCGCCATCGATGCCGGGCTTGCCTATGTGACCGAGGACCGCAAGCATCTCGGCCTGGTGCTCAACAACAACATCATGCACAACACGACGCTGGCGAACCTCAATGCCGTGGCCAGCGGCGGCGTCATCGATGGGCACAGGGAAGCCAAGGTCGCCACCGACTACCGCACCAAGCTGCGCATCCGTTCCCATTCGATCTATCAGGAGGCCGTCAATCTTTCCGGCGGCAACCAGCAGAAGGTCGTCCTGTCGAAGTGGTTGTTCACCAATCCGGAGGTCCTGATCCTCGACGAACCGACGCGCGGCATCGACGTCGGGGCGAAATATGAAATCTACTCCATCATCAACCAGCTTGCTGCCGAAGGGAAAGGCATTCTGATGATCTCGTCGGAAATGCCGGAACTGCTCGGAACCTGCGACCGTGTCTACGTCATGAACGAAGGACGCATCGTCGCCGAGCTTTCGAAAGCGGAAGCAAGCCAAGAATCCATCATGCGCGCCATCATGCGCTCCGGGGAGAAACACTAATGGCCGCCGACAAAAGCGCTCAGAAAACCACACCATCCCTTGGCGATTACTTCAAAAGCAATATCCGCGAATACGGCCTGCTCATCGCCCTCGTTGTCATCATGCTGTTCTTCCAGTTCATGACCGGCGGCGTGTTGTTCCGTCCTGTCAACATCACCAACCTGATCCTGCAGAACTCCTTCATCGTCATCATGGCGTTGGGTATGCTTCTGATCATCGTCGCTGGTCACATCGATCTGTCGGTTGGATCGATCGTTGCCTTCACCGGCGGCCTGTCGGCAATCATGCTGGTGAAATGGGGTATTCATTACTCCATCGTGGTGCCGGTTTGCCTCATCCTCGGCGGTCTCGTCGGCGCGGCACAGGGGTACTGGGTCGCCTACCAGAAGATCCCGGCCTTCATCGTGACGCTGGCCGGCATGCTCGTCTTCCGTGGCCTCACCTACCTCATCCTGCAGAACCGGCCGATCGGCCCATTCCCGAAGGATTTCCAGTCGCTGTCGACCGGCTTCGTCCCTGACTTCCTGTACTTCCTCAATCCGCTGCCGGGCACAATCACAAACTTCTTCTCGCTGGTCGTCATTGTGGCGCTGGTTGCCTTGGCCATCTATTACGGTCTGCGCGATCGCCGGAATAACGATAAACACGGCACGGAAAACGAACCCTTTGCATTCTTTGCCGGGCAGATGGCGATCATTGCCGGTGTGGCTATTTTCCTCGGCTTCCAGCTCTCGACCTACAAGGGCTTCCCCAACGTCCTGATCGTGATGGGACTGTTGATCGCGCTCTACACCTTCGTCACCACACGCTCGACGATTGGCCGCCGCATCTATGCGATGGGCGGCAACGAGAAGGCGGCAAAGCTCTCCGGTATCAACACCGAACGCCTGACCTTCTACACATTCGTCAACATGGGTGTGCTTGCGGCTCTTGCCGGCATGATCATCGCCGCCCGCTTGAACTCGGCAACCCCGAAAGCCGGCGTCGGCTTCGAACTCGACGTCATCGCGGCCTGCTTCATCGGCGGTGCCTCGGCATCGGGCGGCGTGGGCAAGATCACCGGTGCTGTCATCGGCGCCCTGATCATGGGCGTGATGAACAACGGCATGTCTATCATGGGCCTCGGCATCGATTACCAGCAGCTGGTCAAGGGCCTCGTGCTTCTCGCTGCCGTGTTCTTCGACGTCTACAACAAGAACAAGGGCTGACCGGTTCCGGTCGGTCCCGCGCGCCGGGGCTTTGCCCGGCGGCTTAAATTGGTGCCGGAGCGTGTCTTGCGCTGACATTTGGCGAGATGCTCCGGCCCACGCATCATAACGAGAACGGCGGCCTTGCCGCCACCAACGGGAGCATGTGGCATGTCTCCCAACGGGTTGTTGTTGCCGAAAGCCAGCCGCTGGACGCCGAAAAGACAGCCCGGATTGAGAAAAGGATAGTGCTGTGCTGATTTCCCAGGTGAAGAACAATGACGGCTCGATCACGGTCGCCGTCCGCGAAGCGGGGCAAGCCGCGCGCGCTGTGAAGAACGCGTCAAGCGTCTACGCACTGGCGATGGAAGCGGCCAATTCGGGCCAGAGCCTGAAGGCTGTGGTCGAGACACATGGTCTCGACGGTGAAGTCGATCTTCAGGACGCCTATGCCAAAGGCAATTTCCTGCCGCCGATCACCCATCCGGATGACGCGCATCTGCATCTGACCGGCACCGGCCTGACGCATCTCGGCTCCGCATCGACGCGGGATGCCATGCATGCCGCCGTCTCCAAGGTGGAGGAGGGTGCCACCGACACGATGAAGATGTTCAAGATGGGTCTTGAAGGTGGTAAGCCCAAGCCTGGCGAAAAGGGCGTGCAGCCGGAATGGTTCTACAAGGGCAACGGCAGCCAAACGGTTGCCCCGGGCGGCGAACTGGTCTCGCCCTCCTTTGCCCAAGATGGCGGCGAAGAGCCGGAAATGGCCGGCATTTATATTATCTCCGACAAGGGTGCGCCGTTCCGCATCGGCTTTGCTGTCGCCAACGAGTTCTCCGATCATGTCACCGAGCGCGTCAACTATCTCTATCTCGCCCATTCCAAGCTGCGGCCTGCAAGCTTCGGCCCGGAAATTCGGGTCGGCGAAGCCCCCAGCGACATTCGCGGTACGTCGCGCATCATCCGCGACGGCGCTGTCTTCTGGGAAAAGCCGTTCCTGTCGGGCGAAGCCAACATGTCCCATACATTCGCCAATCTGGAGTATCACCACTTCAAATATGGAATTTTCCGAGCGCCGGGCGACGTGCATGTCCATATGTTCGGGACGGCGACGCTGTCCTTCGGTGACGGCATCAAGACCGAAGCGGGCGACATCTTCGAAATCGAGGCGTCCGAATTCGGCCTGCCGCTGCGCAACACGCTGGCGATCGCCGGCGAAGACGAGATCACGATCGGTCAGCTTTGATCCGTTCATGCATTTGACTGCGGGCGCCGATCTCAGGGCGCTCGCTGAAACCAAGGAGGCTTTAAGCCCATGACACTCCATCACAACCTGATCGCCGGCGAATGGGTCGGCAGCAACGGCGTTGAAAACATCAACCCGTCGAACACCAAGGAAGTCGTCGGTCTTTACGCCAGTGCCAGCGCCGATGATGCAAAGACGGCGATTGCCGCCGCAAAGGCCGCGTTTCCGGCCTGGTCGCGCTCCGGCATTCTGGAGCGTCATGCGATCCTGAAAAAGACCGCCGACGAAATTCTTGCCCGCAAGGACGAGCTCGGCAAGCTGCTCGCCCGCGAAGAAGGCAAGACCCTGCCGGAAGCGATCGGCGAGACCATCCGTGCCGCCCAGATCTTTGATTTCTTTGCTGGCGAAGCCCTGCGTCTGGCTGGCGAAGTGCTGCCGTCGGTTCGCCCGAACATCGGCGTCGAAATCACCCGCGAGCCGATCGGCGTCATCGGCATCATCACGCCATGGAATTTCCCGATCGCCATCCCGGCCTGGAAGATTGCGCCGGCACTCTGCTATGGTAATACCATCGTCTTCAAGCCGGCCGAACTGGTGCCGGGCTGCTCGTGGGCGATCGCCGATATCCTGCACCGCGCCGGCCTGCCGAAGGGCGTCTTGAACCTCGTCATGGGCAAGGGCTCGGTCGTCGGCCAGGCCATGCTTGACAGCCCCGATCTGGCGGGCATCACCTTCACCGGCTCGACGGGTACGGGAAAACGTGTCGCTGCCGCCTCCATCGAGCATAACCGCAAGTTCCAGCTGGAAATGGGCGGCAAGAACCCGATGGTCGTGCTGGATGATGCCGACCTGACGGTTGCCGTCGAAGCCGCTGCCAATTCCGGCTTCTTTTCGACCGGCCAGCGCTGCACCGCCTCGTCGCGCCTGATCGTCACCGAAGGCATTCACGACAAGTTCGTCGCAGCACTGACCGAAAAGCTGAAGACGCTGGTGGTCGATGATGCGCTAAAGGCTGGTACGCA